>NZ_BAAGQU010000001.1:0-88905 GCF_054783315.1 Terrabacter koreensis
CACAGCGCCCTCGGAGGCAAACCACCAACCAGCCGGCTGCTACCAACCTGATGGCCGGGTACACCTAGTCGCCCGAGCGCTCGGCGGTTCGGCCACGGCGACGATGCGCCGCACCCACGCCGAGATCGAGCACCAGGTCTCGCGGCTGCGGCGCCTGCTCACCGGCATCGTCCCGGGCCAGGTCACCCCCGAGGACGTCACCGAGCTGCGCCGGCTGCTCTACGGGCTCTACGCCGTGTGCCGCCTCCACAACAGCCAGGAGGAGGAGGGCGCCTTCGCTCTCGTCCCCTCCGGGCCCGCCCCGGCGCGACGGCCAGGTCGCCATCGTGCGCCGGGCTGAGACGCGGACTGCGTATGCCGGGTGGCCGCCGGGGCGCCGGCGACGCGGCGGCGACGTCGAGCGACGACGGGGCGGACGGCATACGCACGTGTGCGCGACCGCCATACTGAGCCTGCCGTACGGCGCGGCAGGAGACCGGCAACGGAGGCTGGCATGACGACCGCGGGACTCGACCACACCTGGGTGGCCCACTACGCCGAGGGGGTGCCGGCCGGGATCGACGCTCCCACGGACTCACTTGTCGACCTGCTGACCGCGGCCGTTGCCGCGTACGGGCCGCGTCCGGCTCTCGAGTTCTTCGGCGCCGAGCTCACCTACACGGAGCTGGGACGGCGCGTCGACCTGGCGGCCGAGGGGCTGCGCCGGCTCGGTGTGCTGCAGGGCGACCGCGTCGCGCTCGTGCTGCCGAACTGTCCCGAGCACATCGTCGCGTTCTACGCGGTGCTCCGGCTCGGGGCGGTCGTCGTGGAGCACAACCCGCTCTACACACCGACGGAGATGGCCCACCAGTTCGCGGACCACGGGGCGACCGTCGCTGTCGTGTGGGACAAGGTCGCCGGTGCCGTCGCAGACCTCCCGGGGGTCGAGCACGTCGTCGCCGTCGACATCACGGCCTCGATGCCGTGGACGAAGCGGATGGCGCTGCGGCTGCCGGTTCGTCGGGCTCGGGAGCTGCAGGCCCAGCTCACGGGGCCGTCGACCGGCACGAGGCCGTGGTCCGACCTGCTGCGGCACGGCCCGCTCGCGCCGTCCGTGCGCCGACCGGGCGTGGACGACCTCGCGGCGATCCAGTACACGAGCGGCACGACCGGCGTGCCCAAGGGCGCCATGCTCAGCCACCGCAACCTCGTGGCCAACGCCGCACAGGGCCGCGCCTGGGTGCCTGGCCTGCGACCGGGACAGGAGGTCGTGTACGCCGTGCTGCCGATGTTCCACGCGTACGGCATGACCCTCTGCCTCACCTTCGCGATGAGTGTGGGCGCACGGCTCGTCCTCTTCCCGAGGTTCGACGTCGACCTCGTGCTCGCCGCGGCCCAGAAGCATCCGCCGACCTTCCTGCCGGCAGTGCCGCCCATCTACCAGCGGCTCGCCACGGCGGCTCGCGAGCGCGGGATCGACCTGACCGCAGCGAGATTCGCGATCTCAGGCGCCATGGCGCTGCCCCGCGAGGCCCTGGAGCTGTGGGAGGAGGTGACCGGCGGCCTCCTCGTCGAGGGCTACGGGCTCACCGAGACCTCGCCCGTCGCGATCGGCAACCCCATCGGCCGTGAGCGGCGACCGGGAGCCGTGGGCGTGCCCTTCCCGAGCACCGACATCCGCGTCGTCGATCCGGACGACCCGACCCACGACCGTCCCGTCGGCGAGCGTGGCGAGCTGCTCATCCGTGGGCCGCAGGTCTTCGGCGGGTACTGGGGCAAGCCCGAGGAGACGGCAAAGGCGCTGCTCGCCGACGGCTGGTTCCGCACCGGCGACATCGTCGTCGTCGATGAGGACGGCTTCGTCTCGGTGGTGGACCGCATCAAGGAGCTCATCATCACGGGCGGCTTCAACGTGATGCCGTCGGAGGTCGAGGCCGTCGTGCGCAGCATCCCCGGCGTCACCGATGCCGCCGTCGTCGGCCTGCCCAGGACGGACGGCAGCGAAGAGGTCGTGGCGGTCGTGACCGTCGAGCCGGGGGTGGAGCTCGAGGTCGACGACGTGCGCGCGCTGTGTCGGTCCCGGCTCGCCGCGTACAAGGTTCCCCGCTGGGTCGTGGTCGTCGACGAGCTGCCGCGCTCCCAGATCGGGAAGGTCCTGCGCAAGCAGGTGCGAGACGGCCTCATCGAGGGCTGAAGGGCGGCCCGACGTGGACTCCCGACCAGCCAGGGGTCACCCGGTCGCGGCGGGCTGCTCGAAGACGATGGCCATGGGGGTCTGCTCCGAGCCCTGGCCGAGCGGGTTGTCGGCGAACATCAGCTCGTAGTGCTCCTTCGACCCGGGCGCGTCCTTGCCGAGCACGTTGCGGCCGATGTCGTTGGCGTCCATGACGACGGTGCCGCCGAACGAGTCCCGGTATGCCGCCGGCACCCGCTCGCGGATCGCCGCCGACAGGCGCGCAGCGACCTCGTCGGGGTCCTTCGGGCCGAGCTTGGCCGACACGTTGGCCGGGTAGACGGAGTACTCGGTGGGGCCGTCGATGGCGCGGATGTCGCCGCCCACCAGGTCGTAGAAGAGCCCTCGCTTGCCGAGCACCTTGCCGATGGCGCCGCCGGCCGACGCGAAGAGGACGCGCGGCAGGCCGGCCTCCTCGATGGCCAGCTGCATCGTGAACGGCGACCCGAGCCCGATGCCCGCCGGCGTGCGCGTGACGTAGCGGCTCAGCAGGCGCGCCGGGCGACCGACCTTGATGTCCCAGATGAAGAACGACCGGCCCTGCGTGATGGCGACGATCTTCTCGGAGATGAAGAAGTACCAACGGCCCGTCGTCGCCGCGACGTGCTCGTCGCCGGCCTCGAGCAGGCCCGAGAAGAACCGGTCGATGTAGGCCATCGTCTTGGCCTCGAGGTCGTCCTCGCGGGCGTAGAGGTCGGTGCGCAGCGGGTAGCGGCGAACCGTGGTGCCGTCGGCCGTCACGAGGTCGAGCTGCTTGCGGGCGTTGGGCTCGTAGTCGGTCTTGACCGGGGCGGCGGCGTCGCCGGTCTCGGCCTCGGGCGCGCGCTCGTCGAAGAACTCCTGCAGCCACAGCTCGACGTTGAGGATGCGCCAGATCGTCATCGAGTCGACGGAGTTGGTGCCCTTGATCCAGCCCTCGAAGGCGTGCAGCACCGCCGTCTGGTCGAAGTAGTGCCGGTTGGCGAACGACTCGGAGAGGAACTCGCCGTAGATGTGGTTCTTGAGGCGCATGAACCAGTCGGCCTGCGGTGTGCTCGCACCCACCTTGTCGCGGCGCTCCACGACCGGGTCGGGCAGCAGGCCGCGCATCGCGTCGCGGAGCACGCGCTTGCCGAGACCGTCCTTGATGAGGGCGGCGTCGTCGAGGCCGAAGACGAAGCGCGCCAGCTCGCGGTCGACGAACGGCAGCCTTACCGACACCCCGAACCGGCGGGCGTTCTTGTCGGTGGCGCGCAGCCGCGACGGCAGCGAGTCGACGAAGAGGTCGTCGACGAGGCGCTTGCGCAGGTCGGTGCGCTCGGTCTCGTGGGTCTCACCGGCGTGCGCGCGGGCGAATTCGGCGCCCAGGAGCGAGGTGACGGCGACGGCCTTGCGGCCGCGCAGCCGGTCGCCGACGTGGGGACGCCCGCGGCGCACGAGCACGTCGAGGGAGCGGCCCAGCTCGGAGGCGGCGAGCGCCGCGCTGCGGCCCTTGAGCCCGCGCAGGTGGATCAGGTGGTGCGCCCCGAAGCCGCCGAGCAGCTCGTCGCCGCCGTGTCCGTCGAGCACGACGGCGTCGCGCTGCGCGGCCTCCTGCAGCACGCGGTACTGCGTGTAGGGACCCGTCGAACCGAGCGGCTCCTCCTGGGTGCGCACGAGGTCGCGCATGTCCTTCTTGAACTCCGACGGGGTCGGCTCGAAGCGGTGCGCGTCGACCCGCGACCCGAGCGACGCCGTGACGGCGTCGACCTGCGCCTGCTCGTCGATGCGCGAGCCCGGGTAGACCGCGGACCACGTGTCCTGCACGTCCGACCCGCCCGCCTCCCGCTCGACCGCGTCGACGAGCGCGGCGATGGCCGCGGAGTCGATGCCGCCGGACAGCGCGGTGCCCACGCGCCCCGGGGAGGCCGACCGACGGCGTACGGCCGCGGTGAGCAACGAGCGGAACTCGTCCGCCGCAGCCGGCGTGTAGGCACGCGGCGAGCGGGCGAGCTCGGCGAGCTCCTCACGCAGCCGGGTGTAGCGCCGGCGCTCGATGCCCTGGGGTCCGAGCGTCACGACCTCGCCTGCGCCGACGCGCTCGATGCCGGCGAAGAAGGTCGCCGGGCCGTCGTCGTGGACCCGGAAGCGCAGGTAGCGGTAGATGGTGCGGTCGTCGGGGCGGCGCTCGTGGTGGCCGCTGTCGAGGATGCCCCGGATCTCGCTCGCCACGAGCCATCCCGACCCGGCGGCGGCGACGTAGAGCGGACGCACGCCGAAGTGGTCGCGCGCCAGCGTCATGGTGCGGGTGTCGCGGTCCCACACGGCCAGGGCGAACGCGCCGTCGAGCCGGTCGAGGCCGTCGGTGCCCCACTCGGTGAACGCGGTGAGCACGACCTCGGCGTCGCTGCCCACACCGAAGTCGTGGCCGAGCGTCTCGAGGTCGGCACGCAGCTCGGACCGGTTGTAGAGCTCGCCGTCGAAGGCGAGCGTGAAACGACCGCCGCGGCCGGTCGAGAGCCGGTCCAGCCCCGTCGCGTCGTGCGCCGGGCGAGCAGCCAGCCCGGCGTCGCCGTCGCGCGCCGTCGACGCAGGGCCCGCGCCCGGATGCGTCGCGAGCAGTCGGTCGAGCAGGGCCTCGTCGGCGTGGACACCCAGGTGTCCGGCGATTCCGCACATGGGGTCAACCCTAGACGGGCGGCGACCCGGGCCGCCCCACCCCCGCCGTGCCCCGCACCGGCGCCGCACAAAACTCGCGAGAACGTGAACCGGGCTGCCGCGGATGAGCGTCGTCCATTGGGGAGCACCCTCAACGGAGAAGGAGCACGTCATGCACCGACCGACCCGCAGTGCCGCACTCGTGGCAGGAGCCGTCCTCGGCCTCACCACCCTCGTGGCCCCCACCGCCTCCGCGAGCGACAGCTCGTCCGGCCACCACCGGTCCGGCCACACCATCCTCCGCGCCCACCTCGAGGGCAGCATGCCTGACGGCCCGGTCATCGCCATGGTGGGACCCGGCGGCAGGCCGTGGGTCATCGACGAGGGCATGGCTCGCGTCCGCTCGGACGGGCGGGTCCGCGTACGTGTCGAGGGCCTCGTCATCCCCGGCACCGGCACCGGGGCGGTGAAGACGATCAGCGCGAGCGTGGTGTGCAACAACATGGTCGTCGGCACGACCAAGAGCGTCCCCCTCGACACCGACGGCGACGCCCGCCTCGACGGCAAGGTCTGGCTGCCGAAGTACTGCCACATGCCGCGGGTGCTGGTGAACCCGAACGGCAACCCGGGCGCCTACATCGCCGCCACGGGCCTCTGACCCGTCGACCCAGAGACTGCGTATGCCGCCTGGCCCCCCAGGCGGCATACGTTCGTCCGCGTGCGATGGCCTCAGTTCTCCGCACGCCACGGGGCAGTGTGCACGGTGGCGCTGCCACCGGAGCTGCTCCGGACGGTCACGGTGCCCGGGTCGTTTGCCTGCCAGGCGAACACGGTGCCGCCGTAACGCTGGCCATGACCGTTCTGGACCTCGCCGATGAGCCGGCCGTCGGCCCGGTAGGCGAACAGGCGCGCTGCCCGGTCCGAGCTCCGCGCGCTGACGAGCAGCTGCCCGCCCGAGGTGGCGGTGGCGTTCGTCCAGCACTTGTCGACGTCGACGCGGTCGGCTCCCACCGGCTGCACCGGCTGCACCGGCTGCCCCACTGAGGGTCCGGGCGGCGGCGCCACGGCCAGCGCAGCCGACGCCGCGGCCGTCGGCTGCGCGGGCCCGGGAGCTGCCGAAGCAGGCACGAGCGTGGCCGGCGACGCTGGTGCGGGAGTCTGGGCCCCGCAGGCCGACAGGAAGCCACCGGCGAGCACGGCCACCGTCGAGGCAAGGAGTCCACGCCGTGCCAGGTGGGGAAGGGACATTGCAGGACCTCCTCGAGAGCCGCTGGACCCGGCGCGCTTCTGGGCGGGCCGGGTGTGATGCACGTCGGGTACATGGACAGGGTTGCCGTCGGGGTCCGGGGGGAGGTGACCCCGACGACAACGTCCTGGGGTGCTCTCGAGGCGGTGGCGGCTCCCCCCGCGCCACGAGAGCGGGCGCTCCGGTGACTGCCGGGGTCGAGCGACCCCGGCAGCCACCGTCGGTCAGGCTGGTTACTGCCTGATCTTGTCGAGCTTCGACGGCGGGCTCGTCCCGATCACCGTTCCGGCCGCGTTGAGCGCCTTGACCGTGATCGGCGACTGCGCACACGGCGTGGCGTACGTGCCGCCGAGGTTGCAGGCGGGCGGCGGGGCGCCGACCGCGGTCACCGTGAACGAACCGGGTGCCACGAGGGACACGGTGAGGTTCGCCGCTCCCAGCGTCGCCGGGTCGAACGTCGTGCCCGACTCCGTCAGGTAGGGCAGCAGCCGCATCGAGCTCACGGTCGTGTCGGTCGACGTCGCCGTGACGATCAGCCGCTGCTTGCTGGTGCGGTACTCCACCGGCGTCAGGGTGATGTTCGTCGGCACGGCCGCCGTCACGGTCACGGTGACGGTGGTCGCCGGCGACGAGCCCTGGCTGTTGGTCGCCACGACGTCGAACGTGTAGGTGCCTGCGACAGTAGGCGTGAACTTCAGCTGCGACGAGCCGGTCGCGGTGGCCGCAGACGGTGTCTGCGAGGTCGTGACCGCCGTGCCGCCGCTCTGGGTCCAGGCCCACGTCGGCGTGGGCAGCGAGCTGCTCGTGGCCGTGAGGGTCACCAGGTTGCCGGCCGTCACCGTCTGGTTCTGGATCGGCGCGATGGTGGGCGGGGGTGCTGCCGCGACCGTGATGGTCGTGGCGACCGAGGCCACACCACAGGGGTTCGACGCGGTGAACGTCAGGTGGTACGTCCCGGCTGCCAGACCGGACGCGTTGAACGTCGGCGTGGTGGTGCTGGCACCGGTGAGCGCACCGTTCAGGTTGGTGCCGCCGGCTGCGGTTCCCGCCGTCCACTGGAGCGTGACCGGGCTGGAGGCTCCTGCCGGGATGCTGCCTGAGAGCTGGACGCTGCCACCGTTGGCCACCGAGTAGGGCGCGCCGTTGAGCGTCGGCGTCGCGCACACCACTGCGGGCGGGGTGACGTCGCTCGGCCACGGGTCGAGCACGCCGGCCTGCGTGCCGGTCAGCGACTGGTAGCCGCCGTAGGCGAGGAACGGGATCGTGTTGAAGTTGTTCTCGGGCACGGCGGTGCCAGGGACGTTCTCCGGGAAGATGTACTCGCCGATGGGGGCGTGGTACTGCCCGTAGTAGATGCCGTTGGCGGCCGTCTGGGAGCCCGGCGTTCCGGGGACCTGGCTGTTCGGGTTCGCCTCGATCGTGCCCGGCTTGAACTGCGAGCCACCGTCGATGACGGCTCGCACCTCACGGGTGGGCGGGATGAACTGACCGCCGGCAGGGGGCGTGCAGGCCTTCTGCGTCGCGACCGTCGCGGTGCATGGCGGACGGAACCGCCAGCGTCCGCGCACCGCACCGCCGGGAGGGCCGGGATCGGGCATGATCGTGCCCCACTCGCGGTCGCTGGTGGCGCCGGTGACCGGGTTGATGTCCACGCCGTAGAGGCGGACGAGACGTGTCTCGTCGGTGCTCATGCCCTCGAAGCGGGTGCGCACGGCTGCCTCACCCGCGCCGAAGACCGTCAGGCCACCGGTGCCGATGAGCGACACGTCCACGGACACGTAGGCCGGGTCGACACCGGGCTGGGTGTAGATGCCGAGGCTCGCGACGATCGTGTGGGCCGAGACGTACTTGACGCTGGCGGACTCCTCCACGAGGTTGCCGGCGAACGTGACGTAGTCACCGATCTCGAAGGGGGCCTGCTTGCGCGGGTCGGCGCAGGGGTTGCGAAGGCAGGTACCCGCGGTCACGTCGGCCGGCGAGTCCATGCGGAACATGGTGTAGGCCGCACCCAGCACGGGGAGCGCCGGCTGCGGGGTGATCCCCGACCTGTCCGTGCCGTCGTAGACCGGGCGGTTCGCCTGGGGGCACAGTGCGTCGTCGTCCGTCGTCGTCGGCGCCGAGCGCGGGATGCACATCGGGAAGCCGGTCTCGGCGAGGATCGTCGGGTTGTCCTGGTCGACCTGGAAGCGGTCGTCGGGCGACGCGGCGCGCCCGTAGCGCCCCGTGCCGGTCGTGCCGACCGCAGGATCGTTGATGCGGACGCGGGTGCCGGTGCCGGCCACGCCGGTCTTGCCGCCGACCTCGAGCTCGCCCGTGGTGTAGTCGATGAAGTTGACGTAGCCGGCCCCGTTGTTGAGGTCCTGCTGCGAGATGTCGACCATGCCCGCGATGTAGCGGTCACCGGACGCGTTGACGACGCGGTTGCCGACGACGTGCACCTCGTACGTCGTCAGCGGCTTGGGCGAGTCGGCCAGGGCCATGCCCGTCTGGGTCGGTCCCCACGGGGCCGGCGCGTGGGTGAAGAGCTCCTGCCAGGTGAGAGCGCTCGCCGGGAGGATGACGACGGTCTCCTTCGGGATGATGATCGTGTGCCCGTTGACGGTGAGCACGCCTCCGGAGTGCACGTCGGCAGGCGTGTCGACCGTTGCGGTCTGGATGAAACCGGTGATGTCGAACTGCGTGCTCGAGGCCACCACGGGGTTGATCGCGGGGGCGACGAGCGGTGCGACCGCACCGTTCGCGGCGTTGCTCGCCACCGGTGCCAGGCCTCCGGCGAGAGCGATGGCGGCTACGGCCGAGAGGAGTCGGCGTCGACGAGGCGAGCCACCCCCCTCACCCGATCCGCCGGCGGTGCGCCCGGTGAGCGCACCTTCCAGTTGACTGAACATTGCCGTCCTCCTCCTGCGTTCTTTCCTCGTGGTGGTGCTGGGTGTTTCGGCTCGGGTGGTGAGCCTCCGGGCGGTCATGCCGACACCGGTGTCACGGAGAGCTGCCTCGTCACGTCGTCGAGCAGCTGCTTGAGCCGGGACGAGTCGTCCTCGAACGCCCGCGTCAGCAGGCCGGCGTCGCCGACGGCGGGACCACGCGGCATACCGACGGCGTCCCTGGCGGGATCGGCGGCAAGGGCGAGGTGGAGCCGGAAGACGGCGTCGACCAGCTCGTCGAGCTCGTCGTCGTGGTGGTCCGCGTCGGCGCCGAGCAGCCGCGGGAAGACCTCCCGCACCCGCACGCCGGGTGGGCAGCCGAGCTCGGCCGCGAAGAGCGACCGGCAGGACGCGTACGCGCGCAGCCCGTCGGCGTGCTGGCCGCGCAGCTCGAACGACCGGAGCAGCACGAGCCACGCCGACTCGGAGAACTGGTCGCGCTGCAGTGCCTGGGCGGCCCAGCGTTCGGCCTGCCCGTGGGCTCCTGCGGAGAGTGCCAGCTCGGCTGCCTCGAGGGTGGCGCGCAGGACCTCGGCGTCGTGGGTCTCTCGCGCCTCGGTGACCCAGACCGCGTCCTCCTCGGGCAGCAGCGGCGCCTGGACGGCTGAGAGGGCCGAGGCGTAGCGGCTCAGCGCCGCGGCGGCGTCGGTGCCGGCCTCACGCGCGAGGACGAGGAGCCGCTCGAAGCGGTCGACGTCGAGCTCCATGCCGTCGACGTCGATCCGGTAGCCGCCGGCCATCGTGCGCACGGGGCTCTCGCCGGTGCCGAGCAGAGGCTCGAGACGGTGGCGCAGGAGGCTCACGTACGACTCGAGCGTCGCGGTCGCCCCGTGCGGAGCGGCCGAGCCCCACAGCAGCTCGATGAGCCGCGCCTTGGAGACACCGCTCCGGTGCAGGCAGAGCGCCAGCAGCACCTGCCGCGCCTTGGCGCCGCCGAGCTGGCGCGGGCCGAGCGTGGCACCTCCACCGCTCAGCGCCAGACCCCCACAGAGCCTGATGCTCAGACGTTCCCCGTGTCGCTTCATCACGATCCCCCCTCAAGGACGTGAGTCCATGATGGGAGCGGGTCCGCGGGGCGGCACGCGCCAGCATCGGTGGCCGGCCGCGCCGAAAATTGGGTGCCTTTTCGGCCTCGGACGGCACCGCCGACGTGTTACCCCCGTGACAAAAGAGGACGAAACCGAGGCGCGGTTCGGCTCAGGCGGTCACACCGTCACGTCGAGAAGTGAGCACTCGACGCAAGCTCAGCGTCGAGTGCTCAGTTCCGTACGGGGCCGCGGCGCCGGGACGAGGGCGCCGACGTCACTCCCACTCGATGGTGCCCGGCGGCTTGCTCGTGACGTCGAGCACGACCCGGTTGACCTCTTCGACCTCGTTGGTGATGCGCGTCGAGATGGTCGCCAGGACGTCGTAGGGCACGCGGGCCCAGTCGGCCGTCATCGCGTCCTCGGAGGCGACGGGCCGCAGCACGACCGGGTGGCCGTAGGTGCGGCCGTCGCCCTGGACGCCGACCGAACGGACGTCGGCGAGCAGCACGACGGGGCACTGCCAGATGTCGCGGTCGAGCCCGGCCTTCGTCAGCTCCTCGCGCGCGATCGCGTCGGCGCGACGCAGCACTGCGAGGCGCTCGGCGTCGACGGCGCCGATGATGCGGATGCCGAGGCCCGGGCCCGGGAACGGCTGGCGCCAGACGATGACCTCGGGCACGCCGAGCTCGAGGCCGACCTGGCGCACCTCGTCCTTGAAGAGCGTGCGCAGCGGCTCGATGAGCTTGAACTGCAGGTCGTCGGGCAGGCCGCCGACGTTGTGGTGGCTCTTGATGTTGGCCGCGCCCTCGCCGCCGCCCGACTCGACGACGTCAGGGTAGAGCGTGCCCTGGACGAGCCACTTGACGGGGTGCTCCTCGTCGCCGCGGTCGTGGACGACGTCACGCGCAGCCTGCTCGAAGACGCGGATGAACTGCTCGCCGATGATCTTGCGCTTCGTCTCGGGGTCGGTGACGCCGGCGAGCGCCTCGAGGAAGCGCTCGCGGGCGTCGACGACGACGAGGTCGACGCCCGTGGCCTCGACGAAGTCCTTCTCGACCTGCTCGGCCTCGCCCTCGCGGAGCAGGCCGTGGTCGACGAACACGCACGTCAGCTGGTCGCCGACGGCCTTCTGCACCAGGGCCGCCGCGACGGAGGAGTCGACGCCACCCGACAGGGCACAGAGCACGCGGTCCTCGCCGACCTGCTCGCGGATCGTCGTGACGAGGTCGTCGACGACGTGGCCGGGGGTCCAGTCGGGCGTGATGCGCGCGCCCTTCCAGAGGAAGTTCTCGAGGACCCGCTGGCCGTGCTCGGAGTGCAGCACCTCGGGGTGCCACTGCACGCCGTAGAGGCGCCGCTCGTCGTCCTCGAACGCGGCCACCGGCGTACCTGCCGTGGTGGCGGTGACGGCGAAGCCGTCGGGGGCGGCGCTGACGGAGTCGCCGTGCGACATCCACACGACCTGGCTCGGCGGCTGCCCGTCGAAGAGGGTCGACTCGACGTCGCTGATGGCTGCGTCGGTCTTGCCGTACTCGCGGGCTCCGGTGCGCGCCACGGTGCCGCCGAGGGCCTGGGCCATCGACTGGAAGCCGTAGCACATGCCGAAGACCGGGACGCCGGCCTCGAGCAACGCCGGGTCGAGGCGGGGGGCGCCGTCCTCGTAGACCGAGCTCGGGCCGCCGGAGAGGATGATCGCCGCGGGCTCCTTGGCGAGCATGTCGGCGACGCTCATCGAGTGAGGGACGACCTCGCTGTAGACCTGCGCCTCGCGCACCCGTCGGGCGATCAGCTGGGCGTACTGTGCGCCGAAGTCGACGACGAGGACGGGGTGGCTCTGCAGGTCGGTCGGTTGCGCTTCGCTCACGGGCGCCAGCCTATCTGCCCGGCAGGTGCGGCCCGGACCGCCGCCCGATGGGCGGCTCAGCCGGCCAGGTGCGCCCTCCCGGTCGCCCGGTAGTCCTTCGAGACCGTGTAGCCCCGACGGTCGAGGCGCAGCGCCTCGGTGCGCGCCACCTGCAGGTCACGGGCGCCGAGACGTGCGAGCGACCTCAGCACCATGACCTCCCGCGAGTCGCCGCCCTGCGCCGCGATGCGGACCCCCCCGACCCGGGGCGCGTAGTACTTCAGCTGGATGCCGTCGTCCGGAGCGTCGGGGGCCGACTCCTTGACCTCCACGACGCCGGAGTAGCAGCCCGTGGGCACGCAGACGCGCAGCCCCGTCGCCACGACCTACCCGACGTCGTAGAAGCCCACGGCGGGAGCGCGTCCCTGGACGAACGGCGGTGTCCCCGGCGCGGCCGTGCCCGGGACGAGAATCCCGGCGCGTGCGCCACGCACGCCGGTGACCCACGTGCTGGGGGCGCCGACGAAGGCGCCGTCCTCGTACTCCTCGGGGTACTCCCCCCGGGTCCACACGTTGCCGGCGTCGTCCTGGGCGAAGAACGCGAGCTCGGACTCGGTGAGCACGCCGTCGCTGTAGTCCCGGTCGAGGATGACGCGGGCATCCATCCCGTCGACCCTCTTGACGAGGTCGGTGACGACGAAGACCAGCTGGTGCCGGTGGGTGCCGTCGGCGTCGGTGACGGTGCCCTCGTACGTGTAGCGCGTGCCGGCAACGAGGGGGAAGTACGTCGCGGTCCCGCCGAGGGGGTGCGTGAAGCCGGGGGCGCCGGGCCTCACGAGGGCCGACACCGGTGTGAGGACCGCCGTCGGGGGCACCGCTGCAGCGGCGCGCTGTGCCGGTCCGACCAGGATCGCGCCGAGCCCGGCCATGAAGGGGAGCGCCCCGAACAGCCGGTCGGGCGTGAGCGACCGAGGGGTGCGGGCACGCTCTGCCGGCACCTGAGCCTGCGCCTGCCCCTGCGCCGAGGTCGTGGCCGAGGGCGACGTCAGGACGTCGGTGCGGGCCTCGGCCAGGGCGGATCCGGCGAGCACCACGAGGCACGCACCCACCGCGAGCACGGAGCGGCCGTGTCGCTGCGCCGCCACGGGGCCGGGCCCGCCCGCCCCGGGCGTCCTGCCGCCCCGGTCGGGCCGCGGGGGTCCGTCGCGGCTGCTGCTGCCGCGGGATGCCTCCTGCGCGTCCCGAAGGTCAACGTCTGCCGTGCCGATGAAGGTCATTGCGCCCCCCTTGCTGGAGGCCGTCGTGCTCAGTACCTCAAATCTAGGCAGGCGTCGAGACGTCCGCAGGTGAATCCCATATGTCTAAGACGGCCTGCAGCGCAACGGAATTCGGAGATAGAACGACATCTGCGGATTCGGGTCCCCAGCCCGCTTGGGTCCGGACCCACGGACTAGACGGACTCTGACCCGCCCACCGCGTAGGCCCGCGAGAGCAGCGCCTCGGTGGCGACCGTGTTGCGCCGCTCGGCGATCCACGGCACGACGGGGACGAAGCCGGCGAGCAGGTTCTTGACGATGCGACCCATGCCCCACGCGGACTTGATGCCGAGGTTCGCGACCGACGCGGCATACGCCATGTAGATGACGCCGTGGATCGGGCTCCAGTACTCGGTGAGCACGTTGGTCTGCTTGAAGGCGTACTTCATGACCATCTCGAGGATCAGCACGAACAGCGCGATGCCGGCCACGGTCGCGAGGACGCGGTAGATCGACAGGGCCGACCGGATCTGCTGCGGCTTGGCCAGGGTCTGGGGGTACGTGCTCACGTCGTCGCGCCTTCTCTCGGTGCGTCTCTCGGTGCAGCGACGGGGTCCTCCGCCTGCTGCTCTGCTCGGAACATCTTCCACCACATCCAGATCGCGAAGATCCCGAAGACCCACCACTGCACGGCGTATGCCGCGTTGCGCAGGTTCAGGGGGGCGTCGAGCGGTGGGGGCGGCACGCGGGTCAGGCCGGGCTGCGCGACGTCGGCGCCCGCGGTGGGGCCGGCCGTCTCCGCGGAGGCGAGGACGACGGCGTTGTAGAGGTCACCCGGCCATTCGTTGACGAGGACCGCGAGGTCGATGGAGCGCACCTGCGGCGCCGGCAGCGGAGTCCCGGGACGGGGCGACTCCCCCGGCCCGAGCGTGCCGCTGACCGTGACGACACCGACCGGCGGCGCCGGCACCGCGGACGGGGTGCCCTCGACGAACCCTCGGAGCACCGGCACGGTGCCACCGTCGGTGACCAGGGGCGTCACCACCCACGAGCCGACCCGGCCGCCCAGCCGACGGTCGACGACGAGCAGGCTGCGCTCGGCGGCATACGTGCCCGTGACGGTGACGGGACGGTTGGACAGCTCCGGACGGAAGTCGCTGTGGGCGGCCGTGACCTGCTGGAGCGGCGCCCGCCGCTGGGTCGAGGCGGCGGCGACCGCCTCCTGCCGGCCCGAGTCGCGGGCGACCCCGAGCTGCCACAGGCCGAGCCAGACGCAGGCGGCGACGACGACCAGCAGGCCGGCGATCATGCCGACCCAGCGGGGGGTGAGCAGCTGCCGGAACACGTCCCAAGGGTAGGTCACCCCCTCGTCTCCGACCTGCCCCGGGCACCCATCCGTGCCAGACTCCTGCGCCATGCCACCCTTGCGCCACCGTCGAGGCCGTATGCCGTCACGCGCCGTTCTCGTCGCGCCGGCAGTCCTGCTCGCGTGCGTCTCCCCCGTGGCGGCGTGCGGCACGGACATCCCGTCGACCCGGCCGACCGTGACGGTCTTCGTCGACGCGCCTGCCGGCACGAGACCGTCGGCACCGGCTCCGACCGCGACGTCGGCGCGCACCGTGAACCCCCAACCCTCCCCGAGCGGCGTCCCGACCCAGCTCGCCGCCGGACGACAGCGGGGCGCACCGCACTCCTACGCCGAGGCGCGCGCCCGCATCGTCGCGGCCCCGAGCGCCGCGTCGGTCACCGACCGCTTCGTGACCCCCAGCGGCAACATCGTGTGCAACCTCGGGGGCGCCCCGATGCCCGTTGCCGCGTGCGAGGTCCGGTCAGGTCGGGTCACCCCGCCGCTGCCCTCGATCTGCCCACCTGACGGGCCGAAGGACATCGGACGACTCGAGCTCGAGCGCACCGGGGCCTTCCCCGTCTGCAACTCCGACACGATCCGTGAGGGTGGCGAGCCGAAGCTGCCCTACGGCTCGCGCACCGCCTCGCTCGACCCGGTCGCCTGCCTCAGCGAGGAGGCCGGTGTCACGTGCGTCGACAGCGGGTCGCGGCACGGCTTCTTCGTCGCGCGCAGCACCTTCGTCACGTTCTAGCGGGCAGGCCCGAGGTCGGGGCGGCCGCTTCGAGCACGTAGGATTGCGGCCACGACCTGACGTGGACCGATCCGCGCACACCCGACGACCGAGGGGCCGCCGTGGCGCAACTGTTGCTCCTGCACCTGCTTGCCGCCGTCGTCGCGCCATGGCTCGCGAAAGTGCTTCGTAGGAAGGCCTTCCCGGTCCTCGCCGTCGCCCCCGCTGTCTCGTTCGGCTGGCTCGTCTCCGTCTCGAGTGACGTTCGCGCGGGCAACCTTCCGACACAACGCATCTCGTGGGTCCCGGGGCTCGGGATCGACCTCGACTTCCGGCTCACCACGCTGTCGTGGGTGCTCGCCCTCCTCGTCACCGGGGTCGGTGCGCTCGTGCTGCTCTACTGCACCTGGTACTTCGCGGAGCGCGACCCCACGCTCTGGCGCTTCACGTCCGTCTTCACCGCTTTCGCCGGCGCGATGCTCGGGCTGGTCCTCACCGACAACCTGCTCGTGCTCTACGTCTTCTGGGAGCTGACGACCGTCTTCTCCTACCTGCTCATCGGCCACAACCCGGCGAGCTCGACGAACCGTCGTGCGGCGATGCAGGCGCTCATCGTCACGACGTTCGGCGGCCTGGCGATGCTCATCGGCATCATCGCCGTCGGTGTCCACCACACCTACTCCATCAGCGAGCTCCTCGCCGACCCGCCGCCGCTCGACGCCGTCACCGTGACCGCGCTCGTGCTGCTCCTCGTGGGCGCCCTGTCGAAGTCGGCGCTCGTGCCGTTCCACTTCTGGCTGCCCGGCGCCATGGCCGCGCCGACGCCCGTGAGCGCCTACCTCCACGCCGCGGCGATGGTGAAGGCCGGCATCTACCTCGTGGCCCTGCTCGCGCCCGCGTTCGCCGGGGCTCCGGCCTGGCACGCGCTGACCGTCGGGCTCGGGCTCCTCACGATGCTCGTCGGTGGGTGGCGGGCGCTGCGGCAGCACGACATCAAGCTGCTCCTCGCCTACGGCACGGTGAGCCAGCTCGGCTTCATCGTCGCCATCGCGGGTCTCGGAACCAAGACCTCCGCACTGTCGGCGCTGGCCCTCGTCATCGCGCACGGCCTCTTCAAGTCGACGCTCTTCCTCACCGTCGGAGTCGTCGACAAGTGCACCGGCACGCGCGACCTGCGTGAGCTCTCTAGTGTCGGCCGACGGCTGTTGCCGGTGTCGGTCCCGGCCACGCTCGCTGCCCTGTCGATGGCAGGCATCATCCCGCTCGCCGGGTTCGTCTCCAAGGAGAGCGCGCTCGAGGCGCTGTGGCAGGACGTCCAGACCTCGACGCCACTTCCCGGCCCCTGGAGCTGGCTGGCCGTCACAGGGGTCGTCGCGGGGTCTGCCCTCACCGTCGCCTACACGGCCCGCTTCCTCTGGGGCGCCTTCGCGACGAAGCCGGGCGTCGACCCGACCCCGGTCAAGGCAGCCCACCCGGGCTTCGTGCTCTCGCCGCTGCTGCTCGGCGTCGGCTGCCTGCTCCTCGGGCTGCTCTCGCCGCTCGAGTCCCCGTGGCTCATGCCGTATGCCGTCTCGTCCCCGCTCGGCGACACCCCGCCCTCGCTCGCGCTGTGGCACGGCCTGACCGTGCCGCTCGGGCTCTCGCTCGTCTCGGTGGCCGTCGGACTGCTGCTCTTCGTCCGCCGCGACGTCGTCGGGCGGGCGCAGGCGAGGGTGCCAGCCCTCGTCGACGGCGAGCGCGGGTTCTCGCGCACCATGCGATGGGTCGACCGAGGCGCCGTCGAGACGACGGCCGTGACCCAGCGCGGCTCACTGCCCATCTACCTCGCCGCCATCCTCATCGTCTTCGTCGCCCTGCCCGGGGCCGCGGCCCTCACCCGGGGCACGCTGCCGTCGATCCGCTTGTGGGACAACGTCGGCCAGGCCGTCGTCGGGGTCTTCATGGTGGCCGCCGCCGTGCTGGTGCTCGTCACGCGACGCCGGCTCACGGCGGTCATGCTCGTCGGCGCCACCGGCTACGGCGTCTCGCTCCTCTTCGTCCTGCACGGCGCCCCCGACCTCGCGATCACCCAGATGCTCGTCGAGACCGTGTCGCTCGTCGTCTTCGTGCTGGCCCTTCGGCGACTTCCGACGAAGTTCACGCGCCACCCGCACTCGCCGTCGCGCACGTGGCGCATCGCCCTGGGCGTCGCCGTCGGCGCCTCGGTCGGACTCATCGCCCTCGTCGCGTCGGGCGGGCGCACCGCCGACCCGGTCTCAGCCGAGTTCCCCACGGAGGCCTACGCATTCGGCCACGGCAAGAACATCGTCAACGTCACCCTCGTCGACATCCGCGCGTGGGACACCCTCGGTGAGGTCTCGGTCCTCGTCGCGGCCGCCACCGGCATCGCGAGCCTCATCTTCGTGCGCACCCGCAACACGCGGCTCTCGCGGGCGACGGCCAAGGCGCTGCCCTCGAGCAACCCGGCACGGGGCACGTGGCTGCACGGCGGTCGCACCATGCGCAAGGAGAAGCGCTCGGTCATCTTCGAGGTCGTCACGCGACTGGTGTTCCACGTCATGCTGGCCGCCTCGCTCTTCCTCCTCTTCGCCGGGCACAACCAGCCCGGTGGCGGCTTCGCGGGCGGCCTCGTCGCCGGGCTCGCGCTCGTCGTGCGCTACCTCGCGGGCGGCCGCTACGAGCTCGACGAGGCGGCGCCCTTCGACGCCGGCCTGCTCGTCGGGCTGGGGCTGCTCGTCGCGGTCGGCTCGGCCCTGGCGCCGCTCGCCTTCGGCGGCACGATCCTCGAGACGACCGCCGTCGACTTCACGCTGCCGCCCTGGGGCGAGGTGCACCTCGTCACCTCGCTCTTCTTCGACATCGGCGTCTACCTCATCGTCGTCGGGATGATGCTCGACATCGTGCGCAGCCTCGGCACGGGCATCGACCGGCAGATCGCCGACGAGGAGTCCGAGCAGGAGCGGGAGGTGGCCCGCACGTGACCACCGTGGCCCCCACCCTCATCGAGTCGACGCTCCAGCCCAACCTCACCCTCGTGCTCGTGACCGTCTTCCTCGTCGCGACGGGCACCGCCCTGGCGCTCGACCGCAGCCTCGTGCGCGTGCTGCTCGGCATGGTGCTCATCGGCAACGGCGTGGCCGTGCTCTACCTCGTCATCAGCGGGCGAGCAGGTCGGGCGCCCTTCGTCGGCGAGGACCCCGCGGCGATCAGCGACCCGCTCCCCCAGGCGATGGTGCTCACCGCCATCGTCATCTCGCTCGCCACGATCGGCTTCCTCCTCGCGCTCTCCTACCGGCTGTGGCAGGTCTCCGGCACCGACGACGTGCCCGACGACGCCGAGGACGCCCGCATCCAGCGCCTCGCCCTCGAGGACCAGACGTCGTCGACCTACGACCCCTCCGAGGCGTCGACGACCACCTCGGACGAGCTGGCCGAGGAGGGCGTCGTCTCCGGCGCCGGGTCCTCGGGCACCGAGCCGTCCGCCACCGAGCCGTCCGGCACCGAGCCGTCCGGGACCATGACCGCCCGCGCGGGGGGCGATCCGAGATGACCGACTTCCCGGTGCCGAACCTCGTGCCCCTGCCGGTGCTGCTGCCGTTGCTCGGCGCAGCCCTGACGCTCGCCTTCCGCCGCTCCCCGCGCCTGCAGCGCAGCGTGAGCATCGTCGTGCTGGCGGCGGTCGTCACGGTCGCCGCGGTGCTCGTGTGGCAGACCGACGCGCGCGGACCGCAGGTGCTGTGGCTCGGCGCGTGGCAGGAGCCCCTCGGCATCTCGCTGGTCGCCGACCGGCTGAGCGCCCTCATGCTGCTCGTCTCCGGCATCGTGACCCTGCTCGTGCTCGTCTTCGCCATCGGCCAGGGACAGGCCGACAGCGACGAGGAGAACGAGAGCGAGACGCCGCTCACGATCTTCCACCCCACCTACCTCGTGCTCTCGGCGGGCGTCTCCAACGCCTTCCTCGCCGGTGACCTGTTCAACCTCTTCGTCGGCTTCGAGATCCTGCTCTTCAGCTCCTACGTGCTCATCACCGTGGGCGGTGCGGCGTCGCGCATCCACGCCGGCACGACGTACGTCGTCGTCAGCCTGCTCAGCTCGGCGCTCTTCCTCGTCGGCATCGCCGCCGTCTACGCGGCCACCGGCACCGTCAACCTCGCGCAGCTCGCGATCCGCATCGGCGACCTCGCCCCCGGCGTCGCCCTCGTGCTCCAGCTCTGCCTGCTCACCGCGTTCGCGATCAAGGCGGCGATCTTCCCGATGTCGGCCTGGCTGCCCGACAGCTACCCCACGGCCCCGGCACCGGTCACGGCCGTCTTCGCGGGCCTGCTGACGAAGGTCGGCGTCTACGCGATCATCCGCGTGCAGACCCTGCTCTTCCCCGACTCGCCGCTGCAGGGGCTGCTCATGTGGGCGGCCCTGCTGACGATGGTCATCGGCATCCTCGGCGCGGTGTCGCAGTCGGGCCTGAAGAGGATCCTGTCGTTCACGCTCGTCAGCCACATCGGCTACATGATCTTCGGCATCGCCCTCGCCACGCCCCACGGCACGGCCGGCGCGATCTTCTACGTCGCCCACCACATCACGATCCAGACGGCGCTCTTCCTCATCACGGGCCTCGTCGAGCGGCTCGGCGGCACCACCTCGCTCGACCGGCTCGGTGGGCTCGCGGTCGCGTCGCCGGTTCTGGCGACGCTCTTCTTCGTCTCGGCCATGAACCTGTCCGGCATCCCGCCGATGTCCGGGTTCCTGGCGAAGATCGGGCTGCTGCACGCCGGCATCGAGGTCGGCACACCGCTCGCCTGGCTCCTCGTCGTCGGCGGCATCGTCACGAGCCTGCTCACCCTCTACGCCCTGGCCAAGGTGTGGAGCCAGGCGTTCTGGCGCACCCTGGCCGACGCCCCACACTCGACCGAGACCGTCGCGGCCCTCGGTGCCGGCACCCTCGACGTCGACCCGGCCGCCGACCCGGCCACGGCCGTCGTCGTCGACACCGCTCCGCGCACCCTGCCCCGCACGATGCTGGGCGCCACCGCGGCGATGACGGCGGTCGGCCTCGCCATCACCCTCGTCGCCGGCCCGCTCTTCGCCTACACCCAGCGGGCCGCGAGCGACCTCGCGGCCCGTGACCCGTACATCACCACGGTGCTACCCCAGGACGTGCGGCGATGAGCGTGACCACCCGGCCGGCCGTGCCACCCCCGTCGCCCGAGCCCGACGCGCCGCGCCGTCGGCGCCGCGTGCTGCAGCCCCGCGCCGTGGCCACCATCGCCCTCGCCTGGGTGCTGCTGTGGGACCGCGTCACGTGGGGCAACGTCGTCAACGGCATCCTCGTCGGGCTCGTCGTCACCTACGCGTTCCCGCTGCCGTCGATCGAGTTCCAGGGGCGACTGCGGCCGCACCGGCTCGTGTGGCTCATCGTGCGGTTCCTGGCCGACCTCGTCGTCGCGTCGTGGCAGGTCATGCGCCTGGCCCTCGGCAGCCACCGGCCGCGCAACGCCGTGATCGAGGTGCAGCTGCGCTCACGCTCCGACTTCTACCTCACGATCACCGCCGAGCTCGTCGCGCTCGTTCCGGGCTCGGTCGTCGTCGACGCACGGCGGTCGACCTCGGTGCTCTACCTGCACCTGCTCGACGTGCACGACGAGGCGGGCATCGCCGCCCAGCGCGCCCACGTGCTCGAGGTCGAGCGCCGCGTGGTGCGCGCGTTCGGCTCGCGTGAGGAGATCGAGGCCGTCGAGGGCCCCCGAGACCCCGGCCCTGCTCCGGAGCGCCCCGACGAGGAGGAACAGCCATGACGATCGTGCTCGCCCTCTCGCTCGCGATGCTCGGCGGGGCGGCCGCCCTCGTGCTGGTGCGACTGTTCCGCGGCCCGAGCAACCTCGACCGCATCGTCGCGGCCGAGATCCTGCTCGTCATCGTCGTCGCGGGCGTCGCCATCGAGTCGGCGCGCCAGGGCACCTCGACCTACCTGCCGCTGCTCATGGTGCTCGGCCTCGTCGGCTTCGTCGGCGGGGTCGCCGTGACGCGCTTCCTGTCGCGCGACTCCGACGAGCCCACCGACGTGCGACGCGAGACGAAGGAGCAGCCATGACCTGGACGGACGTGCTCGACGCCGGCGGGGGCGTGTGCCTGCTCCTCGGTTCGTTCCTCTGCCTGGCCGGAGCCGTCGGGCTGATCCGCTTCCCCGACACGCTCTCCCGGCTGCACGCCGCCACCAAGCCGCAGACGCTCGGGCTCATCCTCATCCTCGCCGGGCTCGCGCTGACGCTGCGCACCTGGGCGGCCCTGACCACCCTGGTGCTGCTCGCGGCGACCCAGTTCTTCACCTCGCCCGTCTCGGCCCACCTCGTCGGGCGCGCCGCATACCGCAACCGCCGCGTCGACTCCGGCACCCTCGAGGTCGACGAGCTCTCCGACGCGCTCGAGCGCTCGGGGTGGGACCCCACGCGCTGACCGCGCCCTCCCGGTGAGCGGCCCGACGGCATACCCCATCGGGGTTTGACCTCACGTCCACTCGAACTCTTACGGTCGGGCCGTGACCCCGACGGAAAATGGCATGAGTCGCGTTCTCGCCGAACGTAAAATGAACCAAGTGATCTCACTGCCCCACGCCGACCCCGGCACCCCCGTCATCTCCAGCCCGACGGCATACCTGCGCTGGGTCGGCAGGGGCCAGTGGCGCACCCTCACCGTCGCGATCTGCTTCGGCATCGTGTGGCTCGTGAGCCAGGCGCTCTTCCCTGCGGCCATGGGCAAGGCGATCGACGAGGGCATCATCGGCCGCGACTCCGGCGCTCTGCTGCGGTGGTGCGCGATCCTCGTCGGGCTCGTCACCGTGAGCGCGCTGTCGGGGATGATGCGTCACCGGTACGCCGTCGTCAACTGGATGCAGGGTGCGTTCCGCTCCGCCCAGCTCGTCGGCCACAAGGCCGCCGACACCGGTGAGGCGCTGACGCGCGCGGTCCCGACCGGCGACGTCGTCGCCACGGTCAGCTCGGACTCGATGCGCATCGGTGGGCTCTACGACGTGCTCGCCCGCTTCGCCGGCTCGGTCGTCTCCTACGTGGTCGTCGCGCTCATCCTGCTCGGCGCCTCGGCCCCGCTCGGGCTCGTCGTGCTCATCGGCGTGCCGGTGCTCGTCGCTGCCCTCACGTTCATCGTGCGACCGCTGCAGGCCCGCCAGCTCGCGCAGCGCGAGGAGTCCGGCAAGCTCATCGGCCTCGGCGCCGACACCGTCGCAGGTCTGCGCGTGCTGCGCGGCATCGGCGGCGAGCAGACCTTCCTGCGCAGGTATGCCGTCCAGTCGCAGTCCGTGCGCGAGGTGGGCAACCGGGTCGCCGGCTACCAGGCCGCGCTCGACGCGGGCCAGGTGCTGCTGCCCGGCATCTTCGTGCTCGTCGTCGTGTGGCTCGGGGCCCGCTTCGCCATCGAGGGGCAGATCACGGCCGGCCAGCTCGTCGCGTTCTACGGCTACACCGCCTTCCTCGTCATCCCGCTGCGCACCGCGACCGAGATGGTCGACCGCGCGACCCGTGCCCACATCGGCGCGCGCAAGCTGACCCGCATCCTCGCGGTGCAGCCCGACCAGACCGAGGCCGCGCAGACCCAGCCGCTGCCGCCCGGGCCCGCCCGGCTGCACGACCCCACGAGCCACGTCTCGATCGAGCCGGGCCGGTTCACGGTCGTGGTCTCGGCACGCCCCGAGGACTCCGCCGCGCTCGCCGACCGGCTGGGCCGTTTCGGCGCCGCCGAGACCGACGTGCGCCTCGACGGCACCCGGCTGGCCGACGCGCCCCTCGCCGACGTGCGGCGACGGATCGTCGTGTCCGAGAACGACCCTCGCCTCTTCACGGGAACGCTGCGCGACGAGCTCGACCCGTGGGGCGACCACGACGACGCCACGATCCTCGAGGCGCTGGCGGTCGCGAGCGGCGACGACGTGCTCGAGGCGCTGCCCGGCGGTCTCGACAACGAGGTCGAGGAGCGCGGCCGCGCCTTCTCCGGTGGCCAGCGCCAGCGACTGGCCCTGACCCGCGCCCTGCTCACCGGCGCCGAGACCCTCGTGCTCGTCGAACCGACGAGCGCCGTCGACGCCCACACCGAGGCCCGGATCGCCGAACGCCTCACCGCCGCCCGCCGGGGCCGCACCACCGTCGTGATGTCGGCCAGCCCGCTCATCCTCGACAAGGCCGACCACGTCGTCTTCCTCCGCGACGGCACCGTCGCAGCGGCCGGCACCCACGACCGGCTCATGGCCGAGCACCCCGACTACCGACGCACCGTCGTCCGAGGAGAGGAGGACTGATGTCGCTGACACCAGCGCCGTCCACGCGCACGCTTCCCGTCGCCGACACCGCGTCGGTGCGCGCCCACACCCGCAGCCTGCTGCGCCGACACCGGGCCAGCCTCGCCACGGTCGTGGGGCTGCACGCCGTCGCGGCCGTCGCCGGCCTCGTCGCACCACGCGTCATCGGCCTGCTCGTCGACGAGATCAGCCACGGCCGGTCGCTCGACGTCGTCAACTCCCTCGCGCTGTGGATCGCCGGCGCCGTCGTCCTGCAGACCGTCGTCACGTGGTTCGCCCGTCGTGCGTCGTTCGTCATGGGCGAGACCGTGTTCGCCGAGCTGCGCGAGCAGTTCATGGGCCGGGTCGTCGAGCTGCCGCTGTCGACCGTCGAGCGCGCCGGCACCGGCGACCTCGTGTCGCGCACGACGAACGACGTCGAGGCGCTCTCGCACGTCATCCGGTTCGGCGTGCCCGCGATCTTCGTCGGCGCGGTCACGACCGCGATCACGCTCGTGGCTGCTTTCCTCACCGGCTGGCAGGTGGCGCTCGCGGTCCTCGTCGGGGTGCCCGTGCTGGTGCTGTCGACGCGCCGCTACCTGCGTCTCGCACCCGACGGCTACCTGCGCGAGCGGGCGACGTACGCCGTCCTCAACGGCGTCGTCACCGAGTCCGCCGACGGCGGCCGCACCGTCGACGCCCTCGGGCTGCGCGACCGTCGCCGTCGCCGCATGGACGACGCGCTGCGCGACTGCTACGACGCCGAGCGCTACACGCTGCGGCTGCGCATGCGCTGGTTTCCGTCGGTCGAGTTCGCGTTCTTCGCGCCCGTGGCCGTCACCCTGCTCTGGGGCGGCTGGCTCATCTCGCGCGACCTCGCCACGGCCGGCACGGTCACCGCGGTCGCGCTCTACGTGCAGCAGATGGCCGGCCCCCTCGACGAGCTGATCTCGTGGCTCGACGAGATCCAGGTCGGGGCGACCTCGCTCGCCCGTGTCATCGGCATCGCGGACGTGCCCCCGGACCGGTCCGCGACCGGCGAGCAGCCGGCCGACGACCGGCTCGACGTCGACGACGTCCACTACTCGTACCGTGCCGGTCGCGACGTGCTGCGCGGCGTCTCGCTCGACCTGCAGCCCGGCGAGCGGCTCGCCATCGTCGGACCCTCCGGCGCCGGCAAGTCGACGCTCGGCCGGCTCATGGCCGGGATCGACGGGCCCCGCCAGGGACGCGTCGACGTCGGCGGGGTGCGCCTCGTCGACCTCGAGCTCGCCCAGCTGCGCGGGCAGGTGGCGCTCGTGACGCAGGAGCACCACGTCTTCGTCGGCTCGCTCGAGGACAACCTGCGCCTGGCGCGGCCGGAGGCCTCGCGCGAGCAGCTGCTCGAGGCGCTCGAGGCCGTCGACGCCGAGGCCTGGGCCCTCGGGCTGCCCGACGGTCTCGACACCGTCGTCGGCTCCGGCGGCCACCGGCTGTCCGAGCCCCAGGCGCAGCAGCTCGCCCTCGCCCGGCTCGTTCTCGCCGACCCGCACACCCTGGTGCTCGACGAGGCGACGTCGCTGCTCGACCCGCGCGCGGCCCGCCACCTCGAGCGGTCCCTCGCGGCCGTCGTCCAGGGCCGCACCGTGGTCGCCATCGCGCACCGGCTCATGACCGCGCACGACGCCGACCGCGTCTGCGTGGTCGAGGACGGGCGCATCAGCGAGATCGGCTCGCACGAGGAGCTGCTCGCGGCCGACGGGGCGTATGCCGCGCTGTGGCGCTCGTGGCGCGACGAGCCGCAGCCGGCCGTCTGAGCGCGGGCGCCCCGGGGCGCCGGAAAATACTTTCGCAAAGAAATGACAACCCCCGTAACCCCCACCCGTGCACGTCGTTGTCAGCGCGGTGCCGGGCCGATTCTCGACCGGTTGAAGGCTCGTGCGCCGCGGGGTGGGGCCGTCTCTGAGGGGTGACGGCCTCACCCCTTCATCGTTCGCCCGACCCGTCGCCACGTCGGCCGCCGTCCTCACCGCCACGTGGGGCGATGCGACCTAGAATCAGAGGTGGGGGCGAGCGGTTCGCTCGACAGGGCCGAGCTGGAGGCTGGAAATGAGCAGCTGGCGACGCCTCGTCCTGTCATGGGTGGCTGCGACTGCCGGGGCGGCCGTGCTGTCCGCCCCCGCGCCCGCCACAGCGGTGGTCGCTGCGGCCCCGACCGCGAGCGTGGCAGCCGTGCCCGCCGTCGTCTCCCCCGCGGCGACAGCGCAGGCGGTGCTGAACCGGCTGACGACGGCCCAGCGCATCGGGCAGCTCTTCATGGTCGGCGGCTCGGTCAAGGGCCTGTCGGCGGCGACTCGCACCGCGATCAGCCGCTACCACGTCGGCAACCTCATCCTCACGGGCCGCACGACCACCGGCGCCGCGCCGGTGCGGGCCCTGACCGCGGCCGCGCAGCTGGCGACCACCAACGCGGCCACCTCGGCGGTGCCCCTGCTCGTCGCCTCCGACCAGGAGGGCGGCCTCGTCCAGGTGCTGCAGGGCCCGTGGTTCTCGAGGATGCCCACGGCACTGACGCAGGGCACCTACACCGACGCCGGGCTCACCCGGAGCGCCACGCTGTGGGGCAGCCAGGTGCTGCGCGCCGGGGTCAACGTCAACCTCGCCCCCGTCATGGACACCGTCTCGGCGTCGTTCGCCCCGCTGAACGCGCCCATCGGCGCCCTCCAGCGCGAGTTCGGCCACACGCCGGCCCTCGTCGCCGAGAAGGGATCGGCCTTCACGCGCGGCATGCGGTCGACCGGACTCGCCCTGGCGGCCAAGCACTTCCCCGGCCTCGGCCGCGTCACGGGCAACACCGACACGACAGCGGGCGTCACCGACCGGGTCACCACCCGCACGTCGCCCGACATCGGCCCGTTCCGGTCCGCGCTCGGAGCCGGGGCCCAGCTGCTCATGGTCTCCTCGGCCGTCTACAGCCGCATCGACGCCGCCCGACCCGCGGTCTTCTCCCCCACCGTCATCACGGGGATGATCCGCGGCGACCTGCACTTCACGGGCGTCGTCATCAGCGACGACCTCGGCGCGGCCCGAGCCGTGCAGGCCTGGTCACCCGGCACCCGTGCGATCAGGTTCCTCGACGCCGGTGGCGACGTCGTGCTCACCGTCGACCCCACGGTGATCCCGGCGATGGTCAACGCCGTCAGCGCGAGGGTCGCCACCGACGCCACCCTGCGTGCCCGGGTCAACGCGGCTGCGCTGCGGGTGCTCACCGTCAAGGCGGCCAACGGCATGCTCGGCACGAGGATCGCGGTGACCGGATCGCTGTCCACGTCGACGATCTCGTCGCTCCAACGCTGGCTCGGCGTCACGCGTACGGGAACGCTCGGCAGCGTGACGGTCCGCGCGTTGCAGGTCCGGGTCAACGTGCCCGCCACCGGCGTCTGGGGCAGCCGGTCGATGGCCGCCCTGCAGTCCTACCTCGGCCTCTCGCACGACGGCGCCACCACGTGGAACGCGCGCACCGTCCGCCAGCTGCAGGCCTACCTCAACACCCAGCTCTGACCGATCGAAAGAACGGTGCGTCACGTGGCCGGGGTGACGGAGCGTTCTCTCGATCGAGAAGGGGGGTCGGCGTCGAGGCGGACGTACGCGTCCCCTTGCGTCGGGCGCCGATCCACCTCTCCCCGGGCCGGCCAGAGCGAGAAGGCTCGCTCGGCCTGGGCCGTGATCGTGAGGCTCGGGTTGACGCCGAGGTTCGCCGACACCGCGGATCCGTCGACGACATGGATGCCCGGATAGCCCCAGAGCCGGTGATAGGGGTCGACGACACCGGTCTCGGGCGTGTCCGAGATGACCGCGCCGCCGAGGAAGTGCGCCGTCATCGGGATGTCGAGCACCTCGCCGATGCTGCTCCGCAGGCGGGCCCGGCCCCCGGTCAGCGCCTCGAGCCGACGAGCCAGGCCGGTCACGGCAGGGATCGCCTCGGGGATGTGGGTCGGGTTGGGCTCGCCCGTGCCCTGCGTCGAGGTGAGCGTCGAGCCGACCGGCCACTTGCGGCGCCGCACGGTGATCGAGTTGTCGTGGGTCTGCATGACGAGCGCGATGATCGTCCGCTCGCTCCACCGGCGCTTCGACACCGACCGCGCCAGTTCGAGCGGGTGCCGGGCGGCGGCGACGACGAAACGCACCCAGCGTGGTCCCTTTCCCTCGGACGGCACCGCCATGACGTCCATCAGGCCGGACGCGTTGCTGCCCCTGCCGTAGCGGCAGTTCTCGATGTGCGTCGAGTCGTCGATGTTGAAGCTCGTCGTGATGGCGATGCCGCGGGTCAGGTCCTGACCGGCCGGGACCCGGTCGAGCACGACACCCGAGAGGGACTCGGAGTTCGTCCTGGTCAGCACCCCCAGCTGGTCGGAGATCCGTGGCAGCGGTCCGTCCTTCAGGGCGTGGAGCAGCTTCGCGCTGCCCCACGCACCGGCTGCCACGACAACCTGCCCGGTCGTCACCGTCGACCACCGGCGGCGGCCCCACGGACCCGTGTGCGCCGTCGTGACGGCATACCCGCTCTCGGGTGAGTCGGGGTCGAGGGGGCGCACCGAACGGACCGTGCGCATCGGCTCGATGGTGACGCCGCGGCGTTCGGCGAGGGCGAGGTAGTTCTTCATCAGGGTGTTCTTGGCGCCCACGCGGCAGCCGACCATGCAGTTGCCGCACTGGGTGCACCCGGTGCGCTCGGGACCGTCGCCGCCGAAGTAGGGGTCGGGCACGCGCTTGCCCGGCTCGCCGAAGAAGACGCCGACCGGGGTGCGGCGGAAGGTGTCGCCGACCCCCAGGTCGTCGGCGGTGTCGCGCATCATCTGCTCGACGGGGCCGTCGCACGTGTTGGTGACGACACCGAGCATCCGCTGCGCCGTCGCGTAGTGCGGCGCGAGCTCGGCCTCCCAGTCGGTGATGTGCGCCCACTGCCGGTCGCGGAAGAACGGAGTCGGGGGGACGTACAGGGTGTTGGCGTAGTTGAGCGAGCCGCCGCCGACCCCCGCGCCGGCGAGCACGAGGCAGTCGGGCAGGCGATGGACGCGTTGGATGCCGTAGCAGCCGATCCACGGCATCCAGAAGTACTTCGGCAGGTTCCAGCTGCTCTCGGCGAAGTCGTCGTCCTCGTAGCGCCGACCCGCCTCGTAGACGTGGACCCGGTAGCCCTTCTCGGCGAGACGCAGGGCCGCGACGGAGCCGCCGAAGCCGGACCCGATGACGACGACGTCGTGGTCGTGCTCCATGGGCACAGCCTAGGGTGGCCGAGGGCCTGGGGCTACCGAGAGTAACTTGCGTCACCTGACCGGGACCCCTGACGCGGCAGCGCTGCGAGGGGCAGCATGGGGGCATGCCCCGTCCCCGGACGGTGATGCGACGCCTGCCACTCACGAGCGCCCTCCTCGCCGCCATCATCGCCCTCTCGGTCGTCACCCGGACCCTGTGGGACCCGCTGCTCGACCGGTCCCTCCACACGAGCCTCGGCTACGGGCTGCCGGCCTTCGAGTCCGGCGGCTGGTGGACTCTCGCCGCCGGCGCCTTCTTCGCGGCAAGGCCCCTCCAGTACGTGCCCATCGTCGTGGGCCTCGCCGTGTTCGGCGGGTTCGCCGAATGGCGCCTGGGCACGAGGAGGTATGCCGTCGCGCTCGTCGCGTGCCACGTCGCCGGGGTCGTCGGCGCCGCGGGTCTCCTGTGGCTCACCCGCGACCACGGCTACGTCTGGACGACCACGCTCGCACACGCCCGCGACGCCGGCCCCTCGGCCGCGTTCCTCGGGGCGGCGGCCGCGGCGACGGTGACGGTCGCGCCGCCCTGGCGGGGGCGCGCGCGGACGCTGCTCGTCGCGTACGTCGTGCTCTTCCTCATCCACATGGGCGCCCTCGCCGACCTCGAGCACCTGCTCAGCGTCGGGTTGGGGCTGGCCCTCGGGCCGTTCCTCGTCGGTCGTCGCCCGGCCCTCACGCGGCGGCAGCTCACCCGGCGGGACTTCCGGCTGCTCGCCTCCGGCTTCTTCGTCGTCGCGGCGGCCGAGGTGTCGCTGCGCCCCTTCACCACCGGCGACGGACCGTTCATGGTCACCCTGTCGCCCGACGCGCGCGCCCAGGAGCTCTCCAACCCCGACCTCGCGTTCGGGGTGCTGCAGATCGTGCTGTGGCTGTGGCTCGCCCGGTCGCTCTACAAGGGCCGGCGGCGCGCCTGGCGCTGGGCGGTCGCGCTGCTCGTGGTCGTGCTCGGGATCCAGCTGGCCAACTACGGCTGGATGGTCGCGACCGGGGAGCCCGGGCTCCTCGCCGCCGGCTGGGAGACGGTCGGCAACGGCGCTGGTCTCGTCGTGCTCATCGTCGGGCGGCATGCCTTCCGCAACCCGTCACCGCGTCGCGCGCGCCGCACCCGCGGAAGCCTCGTGGCACCCGCCGACGACGACCAGCGCGCGCAGGCCACGGCCCTGCTGCGCGAGGAGGGCACCGTCAACCGGCTCGCCTGGATGACGACCTGGCCGGAGAACCGGTGGTTCACCAGCCCCGACCGCGCCGGCTACGTCGCCTACCGCGTGCACGCGGGCGTGGCCGTCGGCCTCTGCGACCCGGTCGCCGCCGACGAGGAGGACCGGGCGGCCCTGCTCGTCGAGTTCTCCGACCGCGTCCACGCCCAGGGGCTCGTGCCGTGCCTCTTCACGGTCAGCGCCGAGGCGTGCCGCCACGCGCGCGAGCTGGGGTGGCACAGCCTCCAGGTCGCCGAGGAGGCCGTCATCGAGCTGCCCACCCTCGACTTCGTCGGGAAGGCCTGGCAGGACGTGCGCACCGCGCTCAACCAGGCAGCCAAGCTCGGCATCCACCTCAGCCTCCAGCCGCTCGCCCAGCTGCCACGCGGGCTGCAGATGCAGGTCAAGGCCATCTCGTCGGAGTGGGTCGAGGACAAGGGTCTGCCCGAGATGGGCTTCACCCTCGGCGGCGTCGACGAGGCGATGGACCCGGCAGTGCGCGTGGGCCTGGCCGTCGACGGCGAGTCCACGGTGCACGGCGTCACGTCGTGGATGCCGATCCACGACGTCGGCGGCGCGGCCGTCGGCTGGACGCTCGACGTCATGCGGAGGCTCCCCGGCGGCTTCCGCTACTCGATGGAGTTCCTCATCGCCTCGGCCTGCCTCAGCTTCCGCGACGAGGGCTCGTCGGTCGTGTCACTGTCGGGCGCACCCCTGGCCCGCAGCGCGGCGAACGACGACGGGCTCGACCGCGGCACGGTCGACGCGTTCCTCGACCGGCTCGGCGAGACGCTCGAGCCCTACTACGGCTTCCGCTCGCTGCTCGCCTTCAAGGCCAAGTTCCAGCCCGTGCACCACCCGCTCTACCTCGTCTTCCCCGACGAGGCGGCGCTGCCACGGATCGGGCTGGCGCTCAGCCGCGCCTACCTGCCCGACGCCGGCGTGCGCGACCTCGTGGCGCTCGCGCGCACGGGCCACTGAGGTGTCCAGCGCGGGTCGCCAACCCGCGCCGGCGCGCTCAGTTGCCGAGGTACGGGGAGACGACGACCTCGACGCGCTGGAACTCCTTGACGTCGGAGTAGCCGGTCGTGGCCATGGCGCGCTTGAGGGCTCCGATGACGTTCGTCGTGCCGTCGGCGTGCCGACCCGGGCCGAAGAGGATCTCCTCGATCGACGCCTGGCTGCCCAGGGCGATCCGCTCGCCGCGCGGCAGCTGCTGGTGGTGCGCCTCGGGACCCCAGTGGTAGCCGCCGCCGGGGGCGTCGGTGCCGCGCGCGAGGGCCGCGCCGAGCATGACCGCGTCGGCGCCGCAGGCGATCGCCTTGACGATGTCGCCCGACGTGCCGACGCCGCCGTCGGCGATGACGTGGACGTAGCGGCCGCCCGACTCGTCGAGGTAGTCACGGCGGGCGGCCGCGACGTCGGCCACCGCCGAGGCCATCGGGGCGTGGATGCCGAGCGCGGTGCGCGTCGTGTGCGCCGCCCCGCCACCGAAGCCGACGAGGACGCCCGCCGCGCCGGTGCGCATGAGGTGCAGGGCCGCCGTGTAGGACGCCGCGCCGCCGACGATGACGGGCACGTCGAGCTCGTAGATGAACCGCTTGAGGTTGAGCGGCTCGGCGCGGCCGCTCACGTGCTCTGCCGAGACGGTGGTGCCGCGGATGACGAAGAGGTCGACGCCCGCGTCGACCACGGTCTTCCAGTGCTGCTGGGTGCGCTGGGGCGACAGGGCGCCCGCGACCGGGACACCGGCGTCACGCAGCTGGCGCAGCCGCTCGGTGATGAGCTCGGGCTTGATCGGCTCGGCGTAGATCTGCTGCATGCGGGCGGTCGCGGTGCCCGGCTCGATGTCGGCGATCTCGCGCAGCTGGGTGGTCGGGTCCTCGTAGCGGGTCCACAGGCCCTCGAGGTCGAGCACCGGCAGGGCACCGAGCTTGCCGAGGGCGATGGCCGTCTCGGGCGAGACGACGGAGTCCATCGGGGCGGCCATGACCGGGATGTCGAAGTGGTATGCGTCGATCTGCCACGACACCGAGACCTCCTCGGGGTCGCGCGTGCGCCGCGAGGGCACGACGGCGATGTCGTCGAAGGAGTAGGCGCGCCGTCCGCGCTTGCCTCGGCCAATCTCGATCTCGGTCACCGGCCGATCCTACCGACCGGCCCCGCCGACGACGTATGCCGTCCCGCGGGCTCCGCGGGACGGCATACGTGGTCGGGGTGGTCGGCTCAGCCGGCGTAGTTGGGGGCCTCGACCATGCCTTGGATGTCGTGCGGGTGGCTCTCCTTGAGCGAGGCCTGCGTGATGCGCACGAACTGGCCCTTCTCCTGCAGCTCGGGCACGGTGCGCGCACCGACGTAGAACATCGACTGGCGCAGGCCGCCGAGCATCTGGTGGGCGACCGCCGAGAGGGGGCCGCGGTAGGCGACACGCCCCTCGATGCCCTCGGGCACGATCTTGTCGTCGGACTCGACCTCGGCCTGGAAGTAGCGGTCCTTGGAGTAGGACTTCTTGCCGCGGCTGCTCATGGCACCGAGCGAGCCCATGCCGCGGTAGCTCTTGAACTGCTTGCCGTTGACGAAGATCAGCTCGCCCGGGCTCTCCTCGCAGCCGGCGAGGAGCGACCCGACCATGACGGAGTCGGCGCCGGCGACGATGGCCTTCGCGATGTCACCGGAGTACTGGAGGCCGCCGTCGGCGATGACCGGGACGCCGGCCGGCTTGCAGGCTTGGGCCGCCGCGTGGACCGCGGTGATCTGCGGGGCGCCGACGCCGGTGACGATGCGGGTCGTGCAGATCGAGCCCGGACCGACGCCGACCTTCACCGCGTCGGCGCCCGCGTCGACGAACGCCTGCGCGCCGGCAGTCGTCGCGACGTTGCCGCCGATGACCTGCACGTGCCGGGTGGCGGGGTCCTTCTTCAGACGCTCGACCATCTCGATGAGCAGCCGCACGTGCCCGTGGGCGGTGTCGGCCACGAGGACGTCGACGCCCGCCTCGATGAGCGTCGTCGCGCGCTCCCACGCGTCGCCGAAGTAGCCGATCGCCGCACCGACCATGAGGCGGCCGTCGGCGTCGTTGCTGGCGTTGGGGAACTGCTCGCTCTTGACGAAGTCCTTGACGGTGATGAGGCCGGTGAGGTGGCCCTCGTCGTCGACGAGCGGCAGCCGCTCGCGCTTGTGCTGTCGCAGCAGCGCGGTCGCCTCGTCGCGGCTGATGCCGACGTGGCCGGTGATGAGCGGCATCGGCGTCATGACGTCGCGCACGAGGGTCGTGGCCCACTCGGCCACCGGCGTGAAGCGCAGGTCGCGGTTGGTGACCATGCCGATGAGCTTCTTGTCCTCGCCGATGACCGGCAGCCCCGAGACGCGGTACTCGCCGCAGATGGCGTCGAGCTCCTCGAGGGTGCGGTCGGGGCCGATGGTGATCGGGTTGGAGATCATCCCGGTCTGGGTCCGCTTGACGAGGTCGACCTGGTAGGCCTGGTCCTGGATCGACAGGTTGCGGTGCAGCACACCAAGGCCCCCCTGGCGGGCCATGGCGATCGCCATGCGAGCCTCGGTGACGGTGTCCATCGCTGCGGAGATGAGCGGCGACGTGATCGACAGCTCACGGGTGAGGCGCGTCGTGGTGTCGATGTCGTTCGGGGCGAGGTCGCTGTAGCCGGGCAGGAGCAGGACGTCGTCGTACGTCAGTCCCATCGTGGCGAAAGCAGCGGGCACGTCAGACGATCCGAGGCTCATTCGCCGATTCTACGGGCTCGCAGGAGCTCCCCCGAACACGCCTCAGGAGGCGGGAGCCGCCGACGAGGCAGCGGCGCCGGACGTGCGCGCACCAGGTGTCGCAGGCGTCGCCGGGGTCGCAGCCGTCGCGGGCGTCGACGCCGCCGGGTGGGCCGGGTCCGCCGGGGTGGCCGGGGTGGCCGGGGCGGCCGGGGCGGCCGGGGCGGCACCCACGGGGTGCGCAGCGCCCGGTCCCGCCGGTGGAAGGACCTCGGGCGCGGCGGCTCGCTGGCCCGGCTGCGGGCTCGTCGGCGGCCCCACGAGGGACTGCTGGTTCGCCGGGTCGGCCAGACGGCCGACGACGGGGGCGGGCCCCGCGACGGTGGTGTCGGTGGGTGGCGTCGTCTGGTCGCTGGTCGTGCCCGTGGTCCCTGTGGAGGGGTCGACCACCCAGATCGGGTCGCCGCCGGTCTGACCCGCGGGGCCGCCGGTCTGGGCGTCGGCTCCCTGGCCGTTGCTGGTGGCGCCGCCCGGACGGGTCCTGGCCGGCTTTGCGGGCTTGTCCTTCGGGGTCTTGTCCCGGCCCGCCGCCGGGGCGGCGACAGAACGGCCCGACGCCGACGGCCCCGCGGCGGAGCCGCTGCCGGGAGCCCCGACGGCGCCGGCAGTGCCTGCGTGGGCTGCGCCCCCACCTGCGGCCGCACCCGCCGCAGCCGCCGCAGCGGCCGGCGTCCTGACCTGCGCCACGGCCGCGGGGAGCAGCACGAAGGTGCCGTCCGTTCCGCGCGCGAGCACCAGACCGCGCGCGGTCGTGGTGCCGTCGGTGGCGGGGAGCCCGAGGCGCGACAGCAGCGCGCTGGGGGCGCCGCTTCGGGCACTCTGCTCCATGCGCTGCTCGATGCGTGCCCGGTCGGCCAGCAGGGAGCCCACGTGGGGGCGGGACACCGCAGCCGCCACGCCGGCGCCACTGGCCGCCACGGCGAGCGCGGCGAACGCGCCCAGGTAGCGGTGCTTGTTGGCGATGCGCCGCCGACCCGTGCGTGCGGGCAGCGGGGTGTCGGCGTGCGCGGCGAGGGCGGCGAGGAGCCCGGCCACAGGCTCACTGCCGACGTCGGCACGGCCCGCGAGGCGGTCGAGGAGCAGGTCGTCGGCGAGCACGTCGCCCGCGCTGCTGAAGGGAGAGATGTCGTTCACGCGACGTCACCCGCCTCGGCGTCGGCGATGAGGCCGCGCAGCTTGCCCAGGGCTCGGTGCTGGGCCACGCGGACGGCGCCGGCCGACATGCCGAGCGCTGCCGCGGTCTCCTCGGTCGACATCCCGACCGCGACGCGCAGGGTCAGGATCTCGCGTTGCTGCGGCGGCAGCTGGCGCATGAGGCTCATCGCGGTCGCGGCGTCGTCGCGCATGATGGCGACCGACTCGGGCGAGGGCCCGTCGGCCGGGCCGTCGGGGATCTCGGCGACGGGCGCCGGGCCCCGCATGGCGGCACGCTGGGCGTCCGCGAGCTTGCGAGAGGTGATCGTGTAGACGAACGCCTCGAAGGGCAGGCCGCGCTCCTCGTAGGTCGGCAGGGCCGTCACGATGGCCATGCACACCTCCTGGGCGACGTCCTGGGCAATGTCCTCGGCGCCGAAACGACCGAGTCGGACGCGGGAGTACCGCAGGGCCATGTCCCTGACGCGGGCCAGCAGCAGGTCCCGCGCATGCGGGTCGCGCACAGCATCGGCAGCCAGCTCACGAAGCGATGGAGCGTCCATCCGCTCCATCGCTGCTGCCCCGCCCGGTGTTACGCGGGCGCGCCTCGACCATCCAGGACCCATGTGAGTCGTCGTCCCCCGAACTGTCGTCTCGTAGTTCCAGCGCCACGGTGCGCTGCTCGTCGGCCTGCCCGGAGCGCGCCCATGCTAGCCCGACCTGCGCTCCCCGACGACCCTGGGGAGGCCCCCAGCACGTCTCCGACGAGCATGCCATCCGAATGGCAATTCTTGAACAAGTCCTTAAGATTCCAACCTTTATCCGTGATCGCGTGCCCGGTTAGCGTCGATTTCGCGGTTCGCGCCCCCACATGCACCGAGCGGACCGGTTCGACCTGGCGGCTATCCCGCCCGACCTGAGAGACGAGTTCATGGCCGAGATCACCCGCCTGCCCGGACCAGTCGCCGACCTCTGGGACTGGCAGCTGGAGGGCGCCTGCCGAGGCACCAGCCCCGAGGTCTTCTTCCACCCCGAGGGAGAGCGCGGCCCACGCCGCCGCAACCGCGACGCCCAGGCCAAGGCCGTCTGCGCCGCCTGCCCCGTCGTGGCCGCCTGCCGCTCGCACGCCCTCGAGGTCCGCGAGCCGTACGGCGTCTGGGGCGGGCTCACCGAGTCCGAGCGCGAGCTGCTCTACGACGGCATCCAGGAAGCGTCCTGACGCAGCCCTGACGGGCCCGTTGGACGACACGGGCCCTTCGACGACACGAGCCCGACACGAGCCCGACACGACTGAGGGCCGCTCCCCGGGGGAGCGGCCCTCGTCGTGCGTCAGGCGTGCACGCCGGACGTACGCGTCAGACGTCGGTCAGTGGCCGTGGCCGTGACCGTGGCCGCCGGCCTCGGGCTCGTCCTCGGGCTTGTCGACGACGAGCGTGTCCGTCGTGAGGATCATCGACGCGATCGACTCGGCGTTGCGCAGCGCCGAGCGGGTCACCTTGACCGGGTCGATGACGCCGGCGGCGATGAGGTCGCCGTACTCGCCGGTCGCCGCGTTGAGGCCCTGGCCGATCGGCAGCGCAGCCACCTTGGAGGTGACGACGTAGCCCTGGTGGCCCGCGTTCTCGGCGATCCAGCGCAGCGGCTCGGCGACGGCCTTGCGCACGATGCTGGCACCGGTGGCCTCGTCGCCCGTGAGCTCGAGGCTGTCGATGGCCGAGGCGGCGTGGATGAGGGCGGTGCCGCCACCGGCGACGATGCCCTCCTCGATCGCGGCGCGCGTCGCGGAGATCGCGTCCTCGATGCGGTGCTTCTTCTCCTTGAGCTCGACCTCGGTGTGCGCGCCGACCTTGATGACGCAGACGCCGCCGGCGAGCTTGGCGAGACGCTCCTGGAGCTTCTCCTTGTCCCAGTCGGAGTCGGTGCGCTCGATCTCGGCCTTGATCTGGTGCACGCGGCCGGCCACCTCGGACTCGTCGCCGTTGCCGTCGATGATCGTCGTGTTGTCCTTGGTGAGGACGATGCGGCGGGCCTGGCCGAGCACGGTCAGGTCGGCCTGGTCGAGCTTGAGGCCGACCTCCTCGGCGATGACCTGGCCACCGGTGAGGATCGCGATGTCCTGGAGCATGGCCTTGCGGCGGTCGCCGAAGCCGGGGGCCTTGACGGCCGCCACGTTGAACGTGCCGCGGATCTTGTTGACCACGAGCGTCGAGAGGGCCTCGCCGTCGACGTCCTCGGCGATGATGAGCAGCGGCTTGCCCGACTGCACGACCTTCTCGAGCACCGGGAGGATCTCCGCGACCGCGGAGATCTTGCCCTGGTTGATGAGCACGTAGGCGTCCTCGAGGACGGTCTCCATGCGCTCCGTGTCGGTGACGAAGTAGGCCGAGAGGTAGCCCTTGTCGAACTGCATGCCCTCGGTGAACTCGAGCTCGGTGGCGGTCGTCGAGGACTCCTCGACGGTGATGACGCCGTCCTTGCCGACCTTGTCGAACGCCTCGCCGATGAGGCCGCCGAGGGTGGCGTCCTGGGCGGAGAGGGTCGCGACGGAGGCGATCTCGTCCTTGCCGTCGACCTCGCGGGCGTTCTCGAGGAGGCGGTCGTTGACCGCGGTGACGGCTTTGTCCATGCCGCGCTTGAGCGCGGCCGGGGCGGCGCCGGCGGCCACGTTGCGCAGGCCCTCCTTGACCATGGCCTGGGCGAGCACGGTCGCGGTCGTCGTGCCGTCACCGGCGACGTCGTTCGTCTTGGTCGCGACCTCCTTGGCGAGCTGGGCGCCGAGGTTCTCGTAGGGGTCCTCGAGCTCGATCTCGCGGGCGATGGTCACGCCGTCGTTCGTGATCGTGGGGGCACCCCACTTCTTGTCGATGACGACGTTGCGGCCCTTCGGGCCGAGCGTCACCTTGACGGCGTTGGCGAGCGCGTTGACGCCGCGCTCGAGCGACTTGCGGGCGGAGTCGTCGAACTCCAGCTGCTTGGCCATGGTGTTCCTTTGGCTCGGGTTGCTTTGCGGTTCTTGGGGATTCCGGGCGGATGCGATCGTGCCCGGTCAGGCGAGGGCCGAACGAGGCGCACCCCGGGGAGACCCCAGCGGGGCTCACCGGGGTGCGTCACGGCATACGGCGTCGGGTCAGCCGACGATCGCGAGGACGTCGCGCGCGGAGAGGATGAGGTACTCCTCGCCGCCGTACTTGACCTCGGTGCCGCCGTACTTGCTGAAGATGACCTTGTCGCCGACCTTGACGTCGAGCGGCACGCGCTCGGTGCCGTTGTCGTTGAAGCGGCCGGGGCCGACGGCGAGGACCTCGCCCTCCTGCGGCTTCTCCTTGGCGGTGTCCGGGATGACGAGGCCGGACGCGGTGGTCTGCTCGGCCTCGAGGGACTTGACGACGATGCGGTCTTCGAGCGGCGTGATGGAAACCGACACGGTGGTGACCTTCCCTTCGGGACAGTCGAAAACTGGATTGCGGACTGTGGGCTCTCGAGACTGGTCGCCGTCGCGGGGGTCGACCTCCCTCGAGGAGGACGCTGGCACTTCCGGGTGGAGAGTGCCAACAGGAAGAAATCTAGGTTTCGGTTAGCACTCGGTCAAGTCGAGTGCCAGAATCCGTCGCGCGTCGCCCCGAGCGGGTCGGACCGTCCTCGCTGGCAGGATGTGCGCATGGACGCCGCCATGGTCGATCGCCTCGCGACGGGTGAGGGCTGGGCGCTGCTCCAGTCGCTGCCGCCCTACGACGAAGCCGGGTCGCTCCACCTGCAGGACCGCCTCCGCGAGGCGGGCTTCGCGGCCGACCTCGTCGCCGCCGCGATGACGCAGTCGCGGCTGCGGTCCCGCGGCACCGAGAAGTTCGGCGACTTCGCGGCCGGCATGCTCTTCACGGCCGACGGTCTCGAGCAGGCGACCCGGCTCGCGATCGCCGCCCGGCACGCGCACCGCTACGTCAGCGCAGGGGTCCGCGAGGTGCACGACCTCGGGTGCGGGCTCGGCGCCGACGCGATGGCCTTCGCCGGCCTCGACCTCACGGTGCACGCCGTGGACGCGGACGACGCCACGGCCCGCGTCGCCGCCGTCAACCTGCGGCACTGGCCGTCGGCCCGGGTCACCCACGGGCTCGCCGAGGACGTACGCCTGCCGCCGGGTGACGCCCACCGCCACGTCGGCGTGTGGCTCGACCCCGCCCGCCGCGTTCGCGGAGTGGCCGACGTGCAGGGCCGCACCAAGCGAGTCTTCTCGCTCGATGCCATCTCGCCGTCGTGGTCGCAGGTGCTGGCCTTCGCCGATGCCGTGCCCGCGACCGGCGCGAAGCTCTCCCCCGCCTTCCCCCACGGGTCCGTGCCGCGGGGGGCGGAGGCCCAGTGGACCTCCTGGCACGGCGAGGTGCTCGAGTGCGCCGTCTGGTGGGGCCCGCTCGTGTCGACGACCGGGCGCACCGCCGCGGTGTGCACCGAGACGTCGACGTCCGTCGTCACCGAGGACGACGCGGGCGACGGCGCGCACCGCCCCGTCCTGGGCTCGGTCAACGAGATGGGCGAGTGGCTCTACGAGCCCGACCGCGCCGTGATCCGCGCCGGCCTCACCGGGGCCCTCGTGTCGGCCGTCGAGGGGACCGAGCTGGCCACCGGCGTGGGCTACGTGACGAGCGCGGTGGCGCGCGACCTGCCGTGGGCGCGCCGGTTCCGCGTGGTCGAGGCGATGCCGCTGTCGACGAAGCGACTGGCCCGCTGGCTGCGCGACCAGGGCCACGACCGCGTCACCATCAAGAAGCGCGGCGTCACCCTCGACGCCGACGTGCTGCGGCGGCAGCTGAAGATGACCGGCCGCGGCAAGGGCGGGTCGGAGGCGATCCTCGTGCTGACGCGCGTCGGCGGCGCCCAGGCCGCCGTCGTCGTCACCCCCGCCTGACCGACCTCACCGACCCCCCTCGAGTGCTCAGTTCCCAACCCCAAGCCCCAGTCGAGTGCTCAGTTCCCAACCCCCGGCCCCGGTCGAGTGCTCAGTTCCCAACGCCAGGCCCCGGTCGAGTGCTCAGTTTCGTGACGGAGGGGCGTCGGGAAATGAGCACTCGACCAATGGGTGGTGGCTGCGCGGCTGTCTCCTGGGCGAGGAACTGGGCACTCGACCCACGGGGTCGGCTCACGGGCCTCACTGACGGCCGAGGCCCGACGAGGCGGCGTACAGCGGGTGCAGGGCGCTCCACGTGGCCTCCCAGTCCGGCATCGCAGCACCGGACAGGTCGGCGTCGAGCCGACGCACGTAGGTGTCCCAGCCGGCGGCGTACCCGGCCGCCTGACCGGGTGAGAGTCGCTCGTGCCGCAGCGTGAGACGCGCCCCGTCGCCGTCGCCGGCGATGCCGACCGTGACGAGGCTGGCAGCCTCCCCCACCGGCCACTCCCAGACGAGCCGACCGGGGGCTGCGCACTCGACGACCCGGCACACCGGGGTGTCGGCGTCGTCGAAGTGGATGGTGAAGGCGCCACCCTCGCGCAGGTCGCCCGACACCGGGGCGAACCACCGCGCAAGCCGGTCGGGGTCGGTGCAGGCCTGCCAGAGGTCGTCGACCGTCGTCGCGTAGTGCCGCTCGAAGACGACGGCCACGGCGTCGTCGCTGCGCTCTATCCGGCCCAGCACCTGCAGCAGCTCATTCATCCCTCATCCTGTCGTCTGGCCCGCGCGCCGCGGGCGATCTCGGTGTCGAGTGCGTCGAGTCGCTGCCCCCAGAACGAGCGGACCTCGCGGCACCACTGCTCGACCTCGTCGAGCGCGCCGGGCACCAGGCGGTAGACCCGCCGCTGGGCGACCGCCTCGGCCTCGACCACGCCGGCGTCGCGCAGCACCCGCAGGTGCCTCGAGATGCCGGGCCGGGCCGTGTCGAAGAGCGCCGCGACGTCGCCCGCCGTCAGCTCCTCACGCGCGAGGTGCTCGACGATCGCGCGACGCGTCGGGTCGCTCAGTGCCTCGAAGGTCCCACTCACGCCCCAAACGTAACTTGTCGGTTACGTAACCGTCAAGATACACACGGCTCTGGTCGAGTCAGAGGGCGGCGTCGGGCTGGGCCCCGGCCCAGCGCACCGCCTCGGCGCCGGCGCGGTTGGCCGCCTCGAGCGCCGCCGCGTCGTCGGCTCCTGCCGCCAGGGCGGCGGCCAGCGCCCCGCAGAACGCGTCGCCCGCGCCGACCGTGTCCACCACGTCGCCCGCACCCACAGGTATGCCGTCGACCTGGTGCTCACCCCAGCGGGCCCCCGCCTCACCGAACGTGACGAGCAGCGAGCCGGGCACGAGGTCGGAGTCGGCGAGCTGCCGCATCTCCGACTCGTTGACGACGACGGGGTCGCACACGGCGACGGCGTCCCAGAGCAGGGGCGCGTACGGGGCCATGTTGAGCACGACCCGGGCACCCGCCCGGCGCGCTGCGAGCGCCGTCCGGGCGACGGTGTCGAGCGGCACCTCGAGGGAGCACAGCAGCACGTCACCCGGGCCGATCCCGACCGATGCCACCGCCTCGTCCCGCACGAGGCCGTTGGCGCCCGGCACGACGATGATGGTGTTCTCGCCCGCGTCGTCGACGGCGATGTACGCGGTGCCCGTCGGCGCCTCAGGGTCACGCGTCACGGCCGTCCCGATGCCGGCGGCGTGCAGCCGAGCCAGGTAGGCGTCTCCGGCCTCGTCGGCGCCGACGGCGCCGACCATGACGACGTCTGCCCCCGCGCGGCGGGCCCCCATGGCCTGGTTGCCGCCCTTGCCGCCGGCGAACCGTCCGTCCGCCTCGCCGAGCAGGGTCTCGCCGGGCAGGGGGTGCCGCTCCACGCGGGTCACGACGTCGACGTTGAGCGAGCCGAGCACCACCACGCGACCCATCAGCGCTGCCCCACGCGGCCGAGCAGGGTGTCGGCCCACAGCCGGGCGTAGCGGCCACCGTCGACGCCGAGGGCCACGTCCACGCGGACCGGGGCCTCACCGTGCGGGTCGTGCTTGATCGCCCCGCTCCAGTCGCGGCGGTCGACGATGGTGCGCCCCCGCGACCAGTGGCCCGCGAGCTCGACGCGGATCGGCAGCACCTGGGTGCGCAGGGCCTCGCGGTCGATGACCGCGCAGACGGCACCGGCGTCGCCGATCGTCGCGTCCTGGCCGCCCAGCCGCTCGCGCTGGAAGTCCATCAACCGGCCGCCCAGCTCGGCCGGCCCGCGCCCGCCGACGGCGACGAGCTCGGCCGCCGCCTCGGTCGAGATGACCGGGTCGTAGAACACGTCGAGGCCGTACATCGTGACGCGGATGCCGAGGTCGGCCGCGACATCGAGCGTGACCGCAGCGGCCTCGGGGTCGTGGAAGACGTTGAACTCGGCCGACGCCGTGGCGTTGCCGACGTTGGCCGCTCCGCCCATGAAGACGATCTCCGAGATGCCCGCCGCCACGTCGGGGTAGGTGCGCAGCAGCAGGGCGATGTTCGTCAGGGGGGCGAGGGGCACGAGGGTGACGGGGCGGCCGGCGACGGCGGCCTCACGGCATACGTCCCGGAGCAGCTCCACGGCATGGCGAGGGTCGGGCGCGAGCGAGGGTGCGGGCCACCCGAGGTCGCCCATGCCGTCCTCGCCGTGGACGTGTCGGGCGTGCAGCGGCGGCTCGAGGAGCGGCCGCTCGGCGCCACGCGCGACGGGCACGTCGGCGCGGCCCGCCGTCTCGAGCACCGTGAGCGTGTTGCGCACGACGTCGTCCACGGGGGCGTTGCCGCCCACGCACGACACCGCGCGGAGGTCGAGAGCCGGGTGCAGCGCTGCGAGCAGCAGGGCGCACGCGTCGTCGACGCCGGTGTCGACGTCGAGCACGACGGGAGTGGGTTCGGTCGTCACAGCGGCAACGTACCGGGTGGTGCCGTGCCCCGTCGCCGGGCCACCGTGGTCGCGGCGGGGCGCACGGAGCGTCGCACCGCACCCACGGCCCCACGAAGCTCGAGGCGGGGCGAGATAGGGTCGGATGATGCGCCAGAGCCCCAGCCGACGCCGCCTCCCGACGACCGTCCGGAGGCTCGCCACGCTCGCCGCCGTCGTGTCGACGGTCGCCGCCTGCTCGTCCGCGCCCACGTCGACCAGCACGTCGACCAGCACGTCGAGCAGTGCGGCCGGCTCCTCCGCCACCTCGCCCAGCAGCACCACGAGCCCGACGCCGTCGACCACGTCGAGCCGCGCGACGACCACCACGCCGACGCCCTCCCCCACTGCGACGGTGGGCGGCTCCACCTCCTGTGCCCCGAGCATCGTCGCCCGCATGGACGCCGGCGAGCGCGCCGGTCAGCTGCTCATGGTCGGCCTCGACACGGGGGCGCGCCGCACGAGCCTCGATGCGCTGGTCGCCAAGCGCCACCTCGGCGGCGTGGTCCTCCTCGGCGGCTGGTTCAACGGCGCCGACCGCGTCCGAGCGACGACGCGACACCTCGCGAGCCTGGCCTCCGACCGCGCCACGGCCGGCCTCGGTCTCTTCCTCGCCGCCGACCAGGAGGGCGGCCAGGTGCAGCAGCTGCGCGGCGACGGCTTCACGCGTATGCCGTCGGCCCGCGTCCAGAACCAGGGCTCGCCGGGCGAGCTCACCGCCGACGCCACCCGCTGGGCCGACCAGCTGCGCGCTGCCGGCATCAACGTCAACCTGGCCCCGGTCGCCGACACCGTGCCGACGTCGGTCGGCCGCGCGAACGGTCCCATCGGGCAGCACGACCGGCAGTTCTCGAGCGACCCCGAGCGGGTGTCGCGGATGGTGGGCTCCTTCATCGCCGGCATGCGCGCCGGCGGCGTGGCCTCGACCGTCAAGCACTTCCCCGGCATCGGCCGCATCACCGGCAACACCGACTTCACGTCCAGCGGCATCACCGACCGCACCACGACCGTCGACGACCCGTTCCTCGAGCCGTTCCGCACCGGCATCCAGGACGGGGTCGAGCTCGTCATGGTCGGCTCGGCCATCTACAGCCGCATCGACCCCGGCACCAACGCCACCTTCTCCAAGGCGGTCGTCACCGACCTGCTGCGCGGCCGGCTCTCCTACGACGGGGTCGTCATCACCGACGACGTCGGGGCGGCCAAGGCCCTCGCCGCCGTGCCGGTGGCCCAGCGCGCGACGCGCTTCATCCAGGCCGGGGGCGACATCACCCTGACCGCCCGGCCCTCGACGATCCCCGCGATGCACGACGCGATCACCCGCACGATGGCCGCCGACCCCGCCTTCGCCACGCTCGTCCAGGCCGCGACCACCCGCGTCGTCGACCTCAAGCTGCGCCGCGGCCTCGCCACCTGCAGCTGACCACGGGCCCCTTCCCGCAGGGGGCGGGCGGGGACGCGAGCGGCATCGGCGGCGGCCGGCGGACGCTGGGAGCCGACGTACCGGCATACGGCCGCCGGCGCTCCACGCCGCGAGTGTCCCCGCGTGCCCGACGGGCTCAGCCCGGCGGACTTGCCGAGCCGGGTGACCGCCGAGCGTGTGAGCCGGGCTATGCCTGGACGAGGGTGACCGGCATCGACGAGTCCGTCGGCAGACCGAGGTCGCTCGGCTCGCGCCCCTTCGACACCATCTGGGCGCCGAGTGCTGCCACCATCGCGCCGTTGTCGGTGCACAGCCCGGGATGCGGCACGCGCAGGGTCACTCCGGCCTTGGCGCACCGCTCCTCGGCGAGTGCCCGCAGGCGGGAGTTCGCTGCGACGCCGCCGCCGATGAGCAGGTGGTCGACGTCGTGCTCCTTGCAGGCGAGCAGGGCCTTGCGGGTCAGCACGTCGACGACGGCCTCCTGGAAGCTGGCTGCGACGTCGGCGACGGGCACCGACTCCCCCGCACGGTGCCGGGTCTCGACCCAGCGCGCGACGGCCGTCTTGAGCCCCGAGAACGAGAAGTCGAAGCGGTGCCGCTCCATGTCGCGCCCGGTCGTCAACCCTCGCGGGAAGTCGATGGCGATCCGGTTGCCGTCGCGGGCGGCCCGGTCGACGTGCGGGCCGCCGGGGAAGGGAAGGCCGAGCACGCGGGCGACCTTGTCGAAGGCCTCTCCGGCGGCGTCGTCCATCGTCGAGCCGAGCGAGCGCACGTCGTTGGTGACGTCGGGGACGAGCAGCAGCGAGGAGTGCCCGCCGGAGACGAGCATCGCCATCGTCGGCTCGGGCAGCGGGCCGTGCTCGACGATGTCGACGGCGACGTGCGACGCGAGGTGGTTGACGCCGTAGAGGGGCTTGCCGAGGGCGAGCGCGAGGGCCTTGGCCGAGGCGACGCCGACGAGCAGCGCGCCGGCGAGACCGGGACCGGACGTCACGGAGATGGCGTCGAGGTCGCGCAGCTGCACCCCGGCGTCGCGGCAGGCACGCTCGATGGTCGGGATCATGGCCTCGAGGTGGGCCCGGCTCGCGACCTCGGGGACGACGCCGCCGAAGCGTGCGTGCTCGTCGACGCTGCTCGCGACCGTGTCGACGAGCAGCGTCTGTCCGCGCACGATCCCGACCCCGGTCTCGTCGCAGGACGTCTCGATGCCGAGGACGAGGGGCTCGTCGCTCATGCGTCTCCCTTCGGGACGAGGAGACGCATGACGAGCGCGTCGACGTCCCCCGGCTGGTAGTAGCGGCGGCGGACCGAGATGACCTCGAAGCCAGCGCGGTCGTAGAGCCGGCGTGCGGCGTCGTTGTCGGCACGCACCTCGAGGAGCACCGCCTCGACGCCACGGGCGACGGCCCGCCGAACGAGCTCGTCGAGCAGCAGCCGACCGATGCCCCGGCCCTGCGCGGCCGGCGCGGTGGCCACCGTCATGACGTCGGCGACGTCACCCGAGACGTCGAGGCCGGCATACCCGGCGGTGCTCCCGTCGGCGCTCACTGCGACGACGTAGTCACGGCGCGGACGCCCGGCCAGCTCGCTCCACCACGTCGCCTCGGACCACGCGTCGTCGGCGAAGAGCTCCTGCTCGAGCTCGACGAGACGGGCGAGGTCGGTCCACTCGAGGTCGCGGAGCCTCACGTCGGGCGACATGCCGGCACCGTCGGAGGGTTCGGGGCCCCCGGTCGGGGCCGTCGGCTCTGTGGTCGCCACGGTCATCCGAGCGTCGACTTCTTCGACGGCGGTGCCGGCGCGGCGTCGGGGCGGCGGAGGTAGAGCGGCTCGAGCCCGTCGAAGCCGTCTCCCGGGTCGACCCACTGGAGCGCCTCGGCCGGGGTGTCGCCGGTGTCTCGAGTGAGTCGGCGCACGGCGAGGTCGGCCAGCGCTCCCCCGCTGACGTCGAGGGGTCCCGCCGCGTGCGGCAGGGCCTCGGGGTAGAGCGAGGGGCCCCGCCCTGCGCACGGCAGGGCACGCAGCTCGGCCGGCAGGTCCGCTGCGCGAGCGACCGTCGGCGCACTGGTGCGGGCGGCTCCGTCGTCACCCAGGGCGTACCCGGCGGCATACACCTCCTTGCGGCGGGCGTCGGTCGCGACGAGGAGGTCTCCGCGGTGGCCGTCCATCCAGGCCTCGTGGGCGAGCGCGTCGAGGCTCGTGAGCCCCCGCACCGGCAGTCCGAGCGCGAACGCGAAGGTGCGGCCGGTGACGATGCCGACGCGCAGGCCGGTGAACGGGCCGGGCCCGATGCCGACGACGACGTCCGTCACGTCACCGGGCGCGGCACCCGCGGCGCGGAGGGCGGCGCTGATGCCGGGCGCGAGGTGCTCGGCATGGGCACGGGCGTCGAGGGTCGTCTCCTCGGCCACCACCGACGTGCCGTCGTGCAGCCCGACGGTGATGGCCGTCGTGGACGTGTCGATCGCGAGCAGGAGCACGGTCGTCAGGCTATCCGAGGCCCACCGTCGCGCTGGACGGCGCGGTCGGGCAGCGCGTCAGGAGCGCGGGGCCAGCTCGTCGAGCACGGCGTCCCAGCGGGAGCCGACGCCGGTGAGCTCGACGGTGCGCTCGTCGTCCCCCGTGATGGTGAGCTCGAGCCGCGTGTCGCTGAGCTGCTCGGCGAGACCCGCACCCCACTCGACGACGGTGACGCTGGCGTCGAGGTCGGCGTCGAGGCCGAGGTCGTCGAGCTCGAGGGCGCTGCCGAGGCGGTAGGCGTCGACGTGCACGAGCTCGGGGCCGCCGACGAGCGAGGGATGCACCCGGGCGATGACGAAGGTTGGTGACGTGATCGGCCCGCGCACGCCGAGACCTTCGGCGACGGCCTGGGTCAGGGTGGTCTTGCCCGCCCCGAGGTCTCCGGTCAGCACGAGCACGTCGCCGCCGCGGAGCAGCGCCCCGAGCCGACGCCCGAAGTCCTGGGTCTGCGCGAGGGATGACCAGCGCACCTCGCGCCGGTTGCCCGCTCGTTCGCCCATCGTGCTCAGGCCCCCTTGGCGCGGGGGGTCGAGGAACGCGGCGTCTTCGCGCGGGCCGCCTTGCTGCGGCCCGTCCGCACGAGGTCGGCCGCCTCCTTCTCGAGCCGGCGCTGGCGCCGGTTCTTCGCGACGTCGGTGACGACGCGGCGCACGCGCGGCTGCTTCGAGACCTCGATCTGCTCGGCGCGGGCACGGGTGGCCTGGTCGACGAGCTGGATGAGGTGGGCGTTCAGCAGGTCGGGGTGCTCGAGCATGATGACGTGCCCGGCGTCGTTGACGACGATGTGCTCGGCGCCGGGGATGCCCTCGACGATGAGCTCGCTGTGCGACGGCGGGGTGAGGATGTCCTCGCGCCCGTTGAAGACGAGCACCACCGCGTTGCGGAACTCGCCGAGGGCCGGTCGCTTGTCGAAGCCGTCGAACGTCTGGAGGTAGTCGTTGACGACGTCGAGCGGGGTGCCGAGCAGGATGTCGGCGGTGTAACGCACGACCGAGCGGGGCACCGGCGACGCGAACGAGTTCTGCTCGACCATGAAGTGCTCGAGGTCGCGGGCCGCGCGCCGCATCTTGGTGAACACCTCGGGGCGACGCGCGAGCGAGCCGAGCACGCCGGGCCCCAGCCGCTCCAGCATGAGCCGGCCCAGGGTGGCGACGCGGCCACCGTTGGCGAGCATGAGGCCGCCCGGGCTGGTCGCGACGAAGCCCGCCCCGACGACGCGGTCGAGCACCAGCTTCGGGTCGTGCTCGCCGAGCGCCAGCATCGTCATGCCGCCCATCGAGTGCCCGACCAGCACGAGGTCGCCCTCCGGCGCCATCTCGGCCAGGACGGTGCGCAGGTCCTGCCCGATGCGGTCGATCGTGTAGCTCTCCTTCTCGCCGCGCCCGGAGCGGCCGTGACCGCGCTGGTCCCACGAGACGACGCGGTAGCCGGCCTCCTTGAGGGCGCGGCGCTGGTAGACCCAGCAGCGCAGGCTGAGGCAGTAGCCGTGGGTGAGCACGACCGTGGGCAGCTCGTCGGCGCGGCCGTGGCGGGTCGAGCCGTCCGCCGCCGCTGCTGCCGCCTCGGGGGTCGGCAGGTCGATCTCGACGTGCAGCGCCACGCCGTCGTCGGTGAGGACGACGTGCTGCTCGTCGGGCTCGATGTCGAGCAGCTCGGGGGTCTCGAGGGCCGCCATCGCGGCGCGGTGCTTGCCGGCGCGGTCGGCGGCGATGCCGGCGGCGACGCCGGCGGCCACGCCCAGGGTGGCGGCGGCGATGCCGATGACGGGGTTGCGGCGGGGGCTCATGCGAGCCCCGCTTCGACGGCGGCGCCGGCTGTGGCGGCGTCGGCCGTGGCGGCGCCGGCCGTGGTGGCGCCGGCCGTGGTGACATCCGAGCCGTCGGCGTGCGTGGCGGGCGCGCCCTCGTCGCCGATGAGCAGTCGCGGCACCCGCGCCCCGAGCCGGGTGACGATCTCGTAGCTGATGGTGTCGGTGGCGTCGGCCCAGTCCTGGGCGGTGGGCTCGCCGGGTGCCCCGCCGAAGAGCGTGACGACGTCGCCGGCCCGGGCCGTGGAACCCGGCCCGAGGTCGACGACGAGCTGGTCCATGCAGACCCGGCCGGCGATCGTGGTGCGGCGCCCGTCGACGAGCAGCGGCCCGACGTTCGTGGCGTTGCGCGGGATGCCGTCGGCGTAGCCGGCGGGCACGAGGCCGACCACGGTGTCGACGTCGGGCACGTAGGCGTGGCCGTAGCTGATCCCCTGCCCCGCGGGCAGCTGCTTGACGAGGGCGAGCCGGGCCCGCAGCGTCATGACCGGGCGCAGCCCGAAGTCGTCGTCGACCTGTGGCACGGGCGTGAGGCCGTACATGGCGATGCCGGGCCGCACGAGGTCGGCGTGCGCCGAGGGGTGCACGAGGGTCGCGGCAGAGTTGGCGAGGTGCCGCACCTCCGGGCGTATGCCGGCCTGCTCGGCCTCGGCGACCGCCTCGAAGAAGCGCTCCTGCTGGGCGAGCACGGTGGGGTGCTCGGGCGAGTCGGCGTGGGCGAAGTGGGTCCAGATGCCGACGACGCGGACGGTGCCCTCGGCCTCGAGGCGCCGGGCGTGCGCCACCAGGGTGCCCCAGTCTGCGCCGTAGGCGCCGCCGCGCCCCAGACCGGTGTCGACCTTGAGGTGCACGCGGGCGGTGCGACCGAGGGCGGCAGCTGCGGCGGCGATCTCGTCGAGCACCCACGGGGCGGAGGCGGACAGGTCGATGTCGCGGCCGACGGCACCGGCGAAGTCGGAGCCCGGCACGCTCAGCCAGGTCAGCAGCCGGGTCGTGATCCCGGCGTCACGAAGGGCGAAGGCCTCGGCGAACTGGGCCGCCCCGAGCCAGGTCGCGCCGCCGCGCAGGGCGGCCCGCGCCACCGGCAGCAGGCCGTGGCCGTAGGCGTCGGCCTTGACGACGGCCATGAACTCCGACGCCGGCGCGAGGGCGCGGAGGGTGCGCACGTTGGCCTCAAGGGCCGTCAGGTCGATCTCGGCCCACACCGTGAGGCCGCGGGTGTCGGGCACGAGGCGCTCGGGGGGCACGGCCGCACTCCCGGCGTCGGCGGCCTCGGCGGCGTCGATGGTGCTCATGGGTGCAGTCTCGCAGTTCGTGGTGTGGGTCGCTGAGCGGGGCAGGGCGGCGGCGGCCCTGCCGGTCACCCCGGTGCTGACCGTCCCCGTGCGAGCAGGTCGCGCACGGCGGGCCGGATGCCGTGGGCCACCGCGAGGGCCCGCAGCGGGCCCCCGCCCGAGGCTCGGTCGGCGGCAACGCCGTGCACGAGCGCGCCGAGGGAGGCGGCGTCGTGCGGCTGGAGGCCCGCCGCGAGCAGCGTCCCCACGACGCCGGACAGGACGTCGCCCGCGCCCGCGGTGGCCAGCCACGTCGGGGCATCGGCCTGGGCGCGCACGGCGTGGTCCTCGGTCACCACGAGCGTCGTGGAGCCCTTGAGCAGGACGGTCGCCCCGGTGAGCTCGGCGAGGCGCCGGGCGTGGCCGAGCGGGTCGGCCTTGACGTCGTCGGCGGTGACAGCGGGCCGGTCGGCCGGATCGTCGGAGTGCCCCGAGCCTGCGGCGTCGCCTTCGGCGGGTTCGTTCCGGCCGGTCGACCCGTCGAGGCGGGTCAGCAGGCGGGCCAGCTCACCGGCGTGTGGCGTCAGCACGGTGGGGGCGTCGCGGGGGTCGCCCGAGACGAGGTCGAGGCCGCCGGCGTCGACGACCACGGGCAGGTCGGAGGCCAGGGCATCGCGGGCCGCGTCGAGCTGCGCCGTGGCCGAGTCGTCGTCGGCCTGCGCGTCGAGGCCCGGGCCGACGACCCACGCCTGGACCCGTCCGGCGCCGACGACCGCCTCCGGGACGGCGTGGTGCACGAGGCCGACCGGGGTCGGCGTGCCGACGTAGCGGATCATCCCGACGCCGGCCTCGGCCGCGGCCGTCGTGCACAGCACGGCAGCACCCGGGTAGGCCTCGCTGCCGGCGACGACGCCGAGCACGCCGCGGGAGTACTTGTCGTCGGACGCGTGCGGCACCGGCCAGAGAGCGGCGACGTCGTCCCAGGTGAGCCGCTCCACGGCGGCCGGCACGTCGCCGAAGGGGACGCCGATGTCGACGACGGTGAGCACGCCGGTGGCACCTTCGCCCGCAGGCAGCAGGTGCGCCGGCTTCGGGGTGCCGAACGTCACCGTCTCGTCGGCCCAGACGGCGTCGTCCTCGCCCGCGCCGCCTGCGGGGTCGAGCCCGCTGGCGACGTCGACGGCAATGACCCACGCGTCGTCGTCGATGGCGTCGACGAGCCGGGCTGCCTCGGGACGCAGGCCGGGGCGTCCGCCGATGCCGACGATGCCGTCGAGCACGAGGTCCGCCTCGGCGACGACGTCGGCGGCATCACCCAGCGCGTCGGGGCCCGCGGCCTCCCCGGGTCCGCCGGACGCGAGGTGGACCATGACCCCGGCGGCTTCGGCGGCCGCCAGACCGCCCGCGTGGACCCCCTCGCGGCCGGACGACGCGAGCAGCACCACGGCGGCGGCGTAGCCCGCCTCGGCGAGGTGGGCGACGGCATACAGGGTGTCCCCGCCGTTGTCGCCGCCACCGACGAGCCCGACGACCGTCGTGCCTTCGGTGTCCGACAGCCGCGCAGCGGCGACCTCGGCCAGACCGAGCGCGGCGCGCGCCATGAGCGTGCCTTCGGGCAGGTCTGCCATGGCGGCCTGCTCGGCGGCCCGCACGGCCTCGATGGAGTGGGCGCTGATCATCAGCCCTCCGCGACGACGACGGCCGACGCGATACCCGCGTCGTGCGACATGGACAGGTGGAACGAGTCGACCCCGAGCGTGTTGGCGCGGGCGCGCACCGTGCCGCCGATCTCGAGCGAGGGGCGGCCGTCGTCGTTGGTGACGACGCGGGCGTCGGTCCACTCCATGCCGCCCGGGGCCCCGAGCGACTTGGCCAGCGCCTCCTTCGCGGCGAACCGCGCGGCGAGGGAGGCGATGCCGAGCCCGCGCTCCTCCGGCGTGAAGAGTCGCTCGCGCAGCGCCGGCGTGCGCTGCAGCGTCTCCTCGAAGCGCGCGATGTCGACGACGTCGATGCCGACCCCGACGATCACGTCACTCGACCGTGACCGACTTGGCGAGGTTGCGCGGCTGGTCGACGTCGAGGCCCTTGGCGGTGGAGAGCCAGAGCGCGAAGACCTGGAGCGGCACGACGGTGAGCAGCGGCGCCAGCAGCGGCGAGGTCGCGGGCACGCGGATGACCTCGTCGGCGAAGGGCTCGACGGCCTCGTCGCCCTCCTCGGCGATCACGAGCGTGCGGGCGCCGCGGGCGCGGATCTCCTGGATGTTGGAGACGACCTTGCCGTGCAGGCCGTGCTCACTCGTCGGCGAGGGCACGACGACGAAGACCGGCTGGCCCGGCTCGATGAGCGCGATCGGGCCGTGCTTGAGCTCGCCGGCGGCGAAGCCCTCGGCGTGGATGTAGGCGAGCTCCTTGAGCTTGAGCGCGCCCTCCATCGCGATCGGGTAGCCGACGTGGCGGCCGAGGAAGAGGACCGAGCGGGTGTCGGCCATGAACTTCGCGATCTCCTTGACGCGGCCCATCTGGCCGAGCAGGGTCTCGATCTTGGCCGGGACCTGCCCGAGCTCCTTCATCACCGCGGCCGCGTCGTCGGCGAAGGATCCGCCGCGCAGCTGCGCGAGGTAGAGGCCGAGCACGTAGCAGGCGGTGATCTGCGCGAGGAACGCCTTCGTCGAGGCGACGGCGATCTCGGGACCGGCGTGCGTGTAGAGCACCGCGTCGGACTCGCGCGGGATCGTCGATCCGTGCGTGTTGCACACCGAGACGGTGAGCGCGCCCAGCTCGCGGGCGTGCTTGACGGCCATGAGGGTGTCCATCGTCTCGCCCGACTGGCTGATGGAGACGACGAGCGTGCGCTCGTTGACGATGGGGTCGCAGTAGCGGAACTCGTGGGCGAGCGCGACCTCCACCGGGATACGGGTCCAGTGCTCGATGGCGTACTTGGCGGTCATGCCGGCGTACGCGGCGGTGCCGCAGGCGACGATCGTGATGCGGTCGACGTTCTTCAGCTGCTCCTCGGAGATGCTCATCTCGTCGAGCACGAGCCGGCCCTCGGCGTCGGTACGCCCGAGCAGCGTGTCGGCCACCGCGTGCGGCTGGTCGTGGATCTCCTTCTCCATGAAGGTCGCGTAGCCGCCCTTCTCGGCGGCCGCGGCGTCCCACGTCACCTCGTACGCCTTGCCCTCGGCGGGCGTGCCGTCGAAGTTGATGACGGTGGCGCCGTCGGGCGTGATCGTGACGATCTGGTCCTGGGCGAGCTCGAGGGCGTGACGGGTGTGGCCGATGAAGGCGGCGACGTCGGAGCCGAGGTAGTTGGCGTCGTCGCCGAGACCGACGACGAGGGGGCTGTTGCGGCGGGCGCCGACGACGACGTCGGGCTGGTCGGCGTGGATCGCGAGCAGCGTGAAGGCGCCCTCGAGGTCGGCGACGACGGCACGCATCGCGACCGTCAGGTCGTGCTCGCGCTCGTAGGCGGCGGCGAGCAGGTGGGCGACGACCTCGGTGTCGGTCTCGCTCGTGAACTGGACGCCGTCCGCCAGCAGGCCCTTCTTGAGGCTGTGGAAGTTCTCGATGATGCCGTTGTGGATGAGGGCGAGCTTGCCGTCCCCGCCACCGCGGTGCGGGTGTGCGTTCTCGTCGGTGGGGCCGCCGTGCGTGGCCCAACGCGTGTGCCCGATGCCGGTGGTGGACGCGGGCAGCGGGTCGGCCTCGAGCTCGGCGGTGAGGTTGGCGAGCTTGCCGGACTTCTTGCGGGTCTCGACGTGGTCGCCGTCGAGCAGGGCGACACCGGCGGAGTCGTAGCCGCGGTACTCGAGGCGGGCCAGGCCCTCCATGACGACATCGAGCGCCGTGCCGTCGTTCGTCCGGCCGACGTATCCCACGATTCCACACATGAGGTCCAGCCTAGGGGACCGCCCACGGGCCCGACGCCACCCTCCGGGCGCGCGTCCGACACCCGTCCGACACAATGGCCACCGTGTCGGACTCATCCAGGGAGACGCCGAGCGGCAGCAACGGCGGCAACGGGTCGATCCCCTCCCCCTACGTGGAGTTCGACCGGGCGGCGTGGTCACGGCTGCGCGAGAACCAGCCGCTCAACCTCGACGACGCGGACCTCGCGCGCCTGCGCGGCCTCGGCGACCGGGTCGACCTCAACGAGGTCGAGGAGGTCTACCTGCCGCTGTCGCGCCTGCTCAACTTCTACGTCGGCGCGACCCGGCAGCTGCACCAGGTCACGAGCGACTTCCTCGGCGAGCGCCCGGCCAAGACCCCCTTCGTCATCGGGGTGGCCGGGTCGGTCGCCGTCGGCAAGTCGACGACGGCGCGCATCCTGCGCGAGATGCTCGCCCGCTGGCCCGACACCCCACGCGTCGCCCTCGTCACCACCGACGGCTTCCTCTGGCCCAACGCCGAGCTCGAGCGCCGCGGGCTGCTCCAGCGCAAGGGCTTCCCCGAGTCCTACGACCGCCGGGCCCTGCTGCGCTTCGTCGCCGAGATCAAGTCGGGACGCGCCGAGGTCACCGCCCCGGTCTACTCGCACCTCACCTACGACATCGTCCCCGGCGAGCGCATCGTCGTGCGCCAGCCCGACGTGCTCATCGTCGAGGGCCTCAACGTGCTCCAGGCGCCCGAGGTGCACCCGGTGCGCGGCACCGGCCTCGCCGTCAGCGACTTCTTCGACTTCTCCGTCTACGTCGACGCGTGGGTCGACGACGTGCGCAAGTGGTACGTCGAGCGCTTCCTGCGCCTGCGCGAGACCGCGTTCTCCGACCCCGACTCGTACTTCCACCGGTATGCCGTGCTGTCCGACGAGGAGGCGGTCGCCACCGCCAACCGCATCTGGCGCGAGATCAACGGCCCGAACCTCGTCGAGAACATCCTGCCCACCCGGTCGCGGGCCAGCCTGGTGCTGTCCAAGGGCGACAACCACGAGGTGCGCCGGGTCCGGCTCCGCAAGATCTGAGCGCCACCCGCCGCCCTGCGCGCCCCGCACGCGAGCGGGTGCAGACGCAGGTATGCCGTGTGGCCGGCTCCCGCTGGGAACCGGCCACACGGCATACGTCGGCGGCCTGTCGACCGCGGCTGCTCAGTACCAGTGCGGCGAACGCGCCTGCCACGTGGACCACGCGTTGCAGGGGTTGCCGTAGGACATCTTGATGTACCACATGCCCCACTTCATCTGCGTGATGGGGTTGGTGCGCCAGTCGGAGCCCATGGTCGCCATCTTGCGGCCGGGCAGCGCCTGGACGATGCCGTAGGCGCCCGAGCTGGGGTTCTCGGCCCACCAGCGCCAGTCGCTCTCACCCGTCCAGAGGTTGACGAGGCAGTTGTACTGCGAGTCGCTCGTCCAGCCCTGGTCGACCATGAGCACGCGGGCGGCGGCCTTCGGGTCCTCCTTGGCGTTCGCGATGGCGCGCTGTCGCTCACGCTCGCGCTCGGCCTTCTCGGCGGCCTCGCGGGCCTTCTCGGCCTGCTTGGCCGCCTCCTTCTTCTTCTTCGCCTCGAGCTCCTTGGCCGTGCGCAGCCCGGTGGCGGCGATCGCGGTGCGGCGCTCGTTGCGCGAGACCGAGGCGGCGGCACGGTAGGTCGTGTCGACGGTGGTCGCGCGGGCCAGCTCGTCGGTCTGGGCGGCGACGCCCGAGCCGACGACGAAGGCGGCGGAGTCCGCGCCGATGATGTTCGTGGCCTTGGCGTACGCCAGGCCGGACGCGCCGAGGCCGAGGGCCAGGGCGCCGGCGAGGACCGGGCGGCCGAGGTGGCGCTTGCGCTGCGGGGTCGCCTCGTGGCGGCTGCGGCGGGTGGCCGCGGCCTCGCTCGCGCGCGCCGGCGGGGTGGGGCGCTTCTCGTGCGGGGCGGTCGAGGGAGCCGGGGCGTTGCGGTGCCGGCCTTCATACCGTGCCATGAACGTACGTCACGCCTTCCTGGGTTCGGGGTCAGTGCTCGACGCAGGTGCGGGACGGCAGCTGGCCGTCCCGGAGACTGGTCGTGTGGGAGGGAGGTCCAGGCTGCGACAGCGATCGCACCCCACGGCGAGCGTTATCGTTCCGAGACCTTCGATGAGCAACGGTGCCAGCGCGCGGCACCCGAGAGCAAGTTCGAGCCCAACCGTAATGGGTGGTTGGGGTGTTTTGCGCCTGTGTGCCACAACACGGCGCCCCCCGAAGTCGTGCTCAGGGGGCGCCGTGCGTGACGTGACTCAGGTCACACGTCCAGACCCTCCAACATGTCGGTCACGAGGGCCGCGATCGGGCTGCGCTCGCTCCGGGTCAGGGTGACGTGCGCGAAGAGCGGGTGGCCCTTGAGCTTCTCGATGACGGCGGCCACGCCGTCGTGGCGACCGACGCGGAGGTTGTCGCGCTGGGCGACGTCGTGGGTGAGGACGACCTTCGAGTTCTGGCCGATGCGCGAGAGCACCGTGAGCAGCACGTTGCGCTCGAGCGACTGCGCCTCGTCGACGATGACGAAGGCGTCGTGGAGCGACCGGCCGCGGATGTGCGTGAGCGGCAGCACCTCGAGCAGCCCCCGGTCCATCACCTCCTCGACCACCTCGGTCGAGACCAGCGCGCTCAGGGTGTCGAAGACCGCCTGCCCCCACGGGTTCATCTTCTCGGCCTCGGTGCCGGGCAGGTAGCCGAGCTCCTGGCCACCCACCGCGAAGAGCGGCCGGAAGACGAGGACCTTGCGCTGGATGCGGCGCTCCATCACCGACTCGAGGCCCGCACAGAGTGCGAGCGCCGACTTGCCGGTGCCGGCCCTGCCGCCGAGGCTGACGATGCCGACGTCGGGGTCGAGCAGCAGGTCGAGGGCGATGCGCTGCTCGGCGCTGCGGCCGTGCAGGCCGAACGCGTCGCGGTCGCCGCGCACAAGCCGGATCTGCTTGTCGGCGCCGACCCGCCCCAGACCGCTTCCCCGCGGCGAGAGCAGGACGAGACCGGTGTGGCACGGCAGCTCGGCCGCGCCCGCGTGCTCGACGCGGCCGCGGTCGTAGAGCTGGTCGAGCTCGTCGGTCGTGACCTCGAGCTCCTGCAGGCCGGTCCAGCCCGTGTCGACCCCCTGCTCGTGGCGGTACTCCTCGGCCTCGAGCCCGCAGGCGGACGCCTTGACGCGCATCGGGAGGTCCTTGGACACGATGGTCACGTCGCAGCCCTCGTTCGCGAGGTTCTTGGCGACGGCCAGGATGCGGGTGTCGTTGTCACCGAGGCGGAAGCCCGCCGGCAGCGAGGACGGGTCGGTGTGGTTGAGCTCGACGCGGAGCGTGCCGCCGTCGTCGCCGACACCGACCGGCTTGTCGAGGCGCCCCTCGCTGACGCGCAGGTCGTCGAGCAGCCGCAGGGCCTGGCGGGCGAAGTAGCCCAGCTCGGGGTGGTGCCGCTTGCCCTCGAGCTCGGTGACCACGACGACCGGCAGCACGACCTCGTGCTCGGCGAAGCGGAGCATGGCCCGCGGGTCGGACAGGAGCACCGACGTGTCGAGGACGTACGTCTTGTGCTCGGGCACGCGGTCGCGTGCCGTCGCTGCTGTGGTGGCGCGTGTGGAGGCCGCGGCCGGCTTGGTGGTGGTGCTGCTGGCTGTCGTGCTGGCGTCCGACGTGACCTGACGGGTCGTACGTGCCATGTGCCACTCCCTACGCGGCGCGCTCAGCGCGCCTGATCGCTCCCGAGATGCCGGGCGGCCACCAGAGGGTGGCGTCGTGCCCGGCCCTCCGTCCTGAGCGAGCGCTCCATGGGTGGGCCTCCTGGCAACGTCCGACGGGTGTCGGCCGTTGGGACGACGGTACGACCCGGATCCGACGGGGACGCGGATTGAGAGCCGTTGCGGCGTCGTGTCGCCGGAGAGTTCACCTGTCGGCAACACAGCCGCCCACCAGACGTCCGCACGACCGCCTTGACGTCGCCGACGGCATACGGCCGAGGACCTCCGTGGGGCGGCCCGGCGAGGCAGCCGCGCGGCGGTTCGTGCCGGACAGGTCAGCGGTCGAGGGCGAGGTCGTCGAGGTCGTGCTGCCGGATCCGGGTCTCGCCGTCCTCACGCTGGTACGCGGAGGCACCGCTCTCGTGCGTGACGTAGACGTCGTCGCCGATGACGTTGATGCCCTCGGCGTAGTACGGCACCTCCGCGACGTCGCGGGTGTCGCCACTGTGCGACCGGGTCGGCCCCCTTGCGGTAGATGGCCACGGCGTTCCCCCTCCGACGTCCGGGCTCAGGACCGCGCGGCCGGCGACCCGGGCCCGCTCGAGCGACCGCGAACGCGACCGCGACCGGAGGGCCGTGGACACGCCGGAACGGGCGACGTGTCGCCCATGCCCGTCACCGGCCTCGCGGGCGGGTGCGCATGGCGGCCATGACGCCGATGACGGCGGCGAAGAGGCCGAGCAGGACGATGACGACCACTCCCCCGGCGCTCGTCGGCGTCTCGCCGGTCAGCGCGCGGCGCAGGGCGAAGACCATCACGAGCGTCACGGCTGCGCACACGGCCACCAGCAGCCAGCGGCCGAAGCGCGCGACGCGGGAGTCGTTGCCGAAGGCGCTGCCCACGTTCGCGCCGGACTCGACCGCGGCCGCGAGCGGGTCGACACCGGGGTTGCGCTCGCGCCAGGCGCGGCGGGCGGTGCCCATCCGGACCACCATCGCGCCGATGAGCACGAAGACGATGCCGACGCCGAGGCGGGCACCGCGCGCCTGGTCGCCGCCGAACAGGCCGAAGGCCAGCCCGAACACCCCGATCGCGCCGAGGGCGGAGCCGAGCACGATGGTCGTGCGGATCCCGACCGGACCGAAGGGCTGCGCAGGGTCGTCGAGCCACGCGTACGGCGGCGGGTCGCCCACCCGGCCGCCGGGCGTCGGCGGGGTCGGCGCACTCATGCAGGGGCTCCCGGCAGGAGCTGCTCGAGCTCGCTCGCGAGCCCGGTCGTCACCGGGCGCGGCTCGCCGTCGGCCGAGTCGGACACGGTCCAGCCTGCCCCGTCGGGGCGGAAGTAGCGGGTGCCGACGCTGCCCTCGAGGGTGCGCGTCTCGATCGCGAAGCGAGCCGACGAAGCACCGCCACGAAGCTGCTCGACGGCGCGGGCCAGCACCTCGGCGGGCCGGTCGACGGCGTCGGTGAGCCCGACGAACCACGTGCCGAGGCTGCGCGGCTGCAACAGGGCGATGATGTCGCCGTCCTCGAGCACGACCATGAGGTCGCCCTGCTCGCCGTCCCGGACGCTGATGCCGCTCCAGCGCTTGGCGCGGGCGAAGACCGTCTCGAGCACGGCCGCCTCGCCGCGGCTGACGGCGCGGTCGCCGTCGGGCTCGGCCAGACCGCGAGCGAGCAGCGACGCCACACCGGCAGCGCCGACGAGCTCGTCGGTCGGCGCTGCGTCGAAGCCGAGCGAGGCCACCGTCATGCGGCTGCTCGCGGTCGAGTGCCGCCCGAGCAGGTAGCGGATCTCGGCCCAGCCGAAGCCGTAGACGTCGTCGGGCAGCGGCACGCGGGCGAGCTCTGAACCGGCCAGCGGGTCAGTGGCTGTGGACATTGGTGTGCTCCTTCATCGGTCCCTGTGGCACGGCACCCATCTTGTCGTGCCGCCTCTCGTCGTGCTCGGCCAGCCCCGCGGTGACCGGTGTCGGCCCGTGTCGTCGAGCCTCGTCACGGGCCGCCACCTGGTCCCGGGCGCGGTGCCGGTCAGAAGATGCTCGTCACCGAGTCCCAGGCGTCGGAGGCCGCGTCGCCGATGTCGCCCGCGACGTCCGCGACGCCCTCGCCGACGGCGTTGACGGCGTCGTGCACGGCCGGGATGTTCTGGTAGGCCGCGACACCGAGACCGGCCACGCCGCACGCGATGTTGATGGGCGGCGGCGCGAACACGGCGCCGGCCGCGAGCCCCGTGCTGAGGCCGTTGGTGATGATGCCCTCGGTGTCACCCTCGGCGATGGAGACGCCGAGCTGGGCGGCACTGAGGCCGATGCCCACCGGCCCGAGCACACCGAACTTGCCGACGGCGTTGCCCGCCGCGCTGCCCTCGGCGAAGAGTCCGGAGAGGCCCTTCATGTCCCAGGCGTCCGCGAAGAGGTTCGCTCCGGCGGCGAAGCGTGACGCCCCCGGGAAGACGTCGAGCATGCTGTCACCGACGCGCATCATCTCGGTGATGTTGGACAGGTAGCGGCCGCTCATGAGGGCGCCCTGCGACCGGGAGAAGACCGAGCCGAAGGCGGCCGTCTGGGCGAGCAGGCTCGGCATGCCGAAGATCGTCATGGCGTTCGCGATGCCGTCGAGGGGCGAGGTGCCGCCGTCGCCCGACCCCGACCCGCCGGGGCCGGTCGGCGATCCGGGCCCGAACGGCAGGCCCGATCCGGGTGCCCCCATCGGGCCGACACCGCCGGACCCCTGACCGCTCGTCGTGTCCTGGGCGCCGGCGTTGCGGCGCAGCGCCTCGGCCAGCGTGCCGAGGTCGGTGCCGAACTGGGTCAGCTGGGCCTCGATCGGGGGCCAGCGGTTCATCAGGTGGTCGAGGTCGCCGCCGCCCCACTGCCCCTTGAGGGCGTGGACGGCGCGGCTGGCTTCACCCTTGACCGTCTCGCACTCGCGCGCGTGGCCCGTGATCCGCTCGGCCGACGCACGCAGCGCCACCGGGTCGGCGCCCTTCTTGTAGATCGCCATGCTCCGCTGCTCCCCTGACGTCTCGTGTGGCTCCGGTGTGCTCGCCACCCCGGCCGTATGCCGTGTGCCACCGGCGAGTCTTCCAGCCGGCTCCCCGAAACCTACGGGGCGGGGGCGAAGGCGGACAATGGGGAGCACTCCCCACCCCCTGCCCCCCTGCGGTCGGTCAGCTGCCGAACCGACGGTGCCGGCCGGCATACGCCCGCAGCGCGCGCAGGAAGTCGACGTGGCGGAAGTCGGGCCAGTACGCCTCGCAGAAGTAGAACTCGGACGTGGCGCTCTGCCAGAGCAGGAAGCCGCCGAGGCGCTGCTCGCCGGACGTGCGGATGACGAGGTCGGGGTCGGGCTGGCCCTTGGTGTAGAGGTGCCCGGCGATGTCGTCGGCGGTAAGGCCTGCGGCGATCTGCTCGATGGACTCTCCGGCGGCCGCACGCTCGAGGAGCAGGTCGCGCACCGCGTCGGCGATCTCGCGGCGGCCGCCGTAGCCGACGGCGACGTTGACCGTCATGCCGTCGACGTCCTTGGTGCGCCGCGCCGAGTCGCTGAGGCTGTCGGCGGTCTCGCGCGGCAGCAGGTCGCGGGCCCCGACGATCTTCAGGTGCCAGTTGCCGGTGTCGGCGAGGTCGGCCACGGCCGTCTCGATGATCTTGAGGAGCGGGGCCAGCTCCTCCTGCGGCCGACGCAGGTTGTCGGTCGAGAGCAGCCAGAGGGTGACGTACTCGACGCCCGCCTCGCGGCACCACTCGAGCAGCTCCTCGATCTTGTCGGCGCCGGCCTGGTGGCCGCTGGCCGTGCCGGCGCCGCGGGCGCGGGCCCAGCGCCGGTTGCCGTCGAGCATGACCGCCACGTGGCGAGGGAGGGACTCCTTGGGAAGATCCTTGAGGACCCGGCGTTCGTACGCGCCGTAGACCACATCGCGCCACCCCACAGGGGCCTCCTCGTCGCCTCGATCGTCCTCGCCCTCGGTCGCAGCCCGCGTGGGCCGCGGTCCCACCGTACCCTCCGGGATCGACGCGATCTCAGCGGTCGGGCGGCAGCCGTCGACGGGTCCTGTGAGGCGTGTGTGGAGGTTGTGTGACGTCGGGTGGCTTGGTGAACATCCGCCAACCTACGCACCCGTAACCTACGGTTCCGTAGGTTACACTCGGCCCATGAGCACCACGACCGAGCAGCCCCGCGACGAGTCCCCCAACGGGCCTGTCGCCGACCTCGTCGCCATCGTCAAGCCACGCCTGCGCGGCTGGCTGCACCTCGGCATGTTCCCCGTCGCCCTGCTCGGCGGGCTCGTGCTCGTCCTGCTGTCCGACCCCGGCGCCGTGCGCACCGCCTCGATCGTCTTCACGACCAGCGCCGCCCTGCTCTTCGGGGTGTCGGCCGTCTACCACCGTGGCACGTGGGGGCCGAGGATGGCGGGCCTGCTCAAGCGCTTCGACCACTCGAACATCTACCTCATCATCGCCGGCACCTACACGCCCTTCGCGGTGACGCTGCTGTCGGCCGACCAGGCGCGGCTGCTCCTCACCGTCATCTGGGGCGCGGCGATCGGCGGCGTGCTCTTCCGCATCTTCTGGGTCAGCGCACCGCGCTGGCTCTACACGGCGCTCTACATCGCGCTCGGCTGGACCGCGGTGTTCTACGTCGTGCCGTTCTGGCGCGAGGGCGGACCCCTCATCGGCACGCTCATCGGGCTCGGCGGGCTGCTCTACACCGCCGGCGGCATCGTCTACGGCACCAAGCGCCCGAACCCGTGGCCCAAGTGGTTCGGCTTCCACGAGGTGTTCCACGCCTTCACGCTCGGCGGCTTCGCGACTCACTTCGCGGCCGTCGCCCTCGCCGTGATCGGCTACCAGGCCGCCACCTGACGAGCACCCCCTCACTGATCGAGAGAACGCTCCGTCACGCGCATCGCGTGACGGAGCGTTCTCTCGATCAGGGCGTTTCAGTCGTTGCGGGGAACCGGACGGTCGTCCGGCCCGTCGACCGGCGCATCGCCCGCCGTGCCACCCGCCGTGCCGCCCTCGAGCGGCGCGTCCCGTGTAGGGTCCGGCTCGGGCCCCTCCGCCGTGCCCTCGGTCTCGGCCCGGGCCGCCGCCTCGTCGCGGTCGCGGTAGGCCATCCGGCGCAGCCGGCTGTTCATGTTGCGCACGAGCAGCCACAGCGAGATCGCGAGCACGAAGAACGCGATGAAGCCCCAGATGCCGGGGCCGACCGGGAGGTTGCCGCCGCTGCCCATCAGACGTCCGCCTTGTCGTCGTCGTGGTCGTCGTCGTGGTCGTCGGTGTGCGTGTCCGAGCTGTCGCCGTGCCGGTGCCGAGCCTCCTCGGCACCCTCCTCGGGCTCTGGCTCCTCGGTGACCCGCCCGTCGTGGACGAGCTCGAGATCACCGCGGGTGGCGAGGGCGTCGGCCTCGGCCGGCGTGCCGAGGCCGGCGAAGAGGTCGTCCTCGCCCTCGGCCACCGGCACGTACGACAGCGCCGCCTCGAACTCCTCGACCCCCCAGACCCGCTTCTGGATCTCGAGCGGCACCTGGAACCAGAAGCCGTCGGGGTCGACCTGGGTCGCGTGGGCCATGAGCGCACGGTCACGCGTCTCGAAGAAGTCACCGCACGCGATCGTCGTCGTGGGGCGCCCCGAACGGCGCGGCTTCCAGTTGGCCAGCCACTCGGCATACGGGCTCTCGAGACCCTCGGCGAGCATCGCCTCGTGGATCGCCTCGAGGCGCGGCTTGGACCAGCCGCCGTTGTAGTAGATCTTGAGCGGCTGCCACGGCTCGCCCGCGTGCGGGTAGCGGCTCGGGTCACCGGCCGCCTCGAAGGCCGCCATCGACACCGTGTGGCACATGATGTGGTCGGGGTGCGGGTAGCCACCCTTCTCGTCGTACGTCGTCATGACGTGCGGGCGCCACGCACGGATGACCCGCACCAGCGCCTCGGTCGTCACGTCGATGTCCTCCAGCCCGAAGCAGCCGTCGGGCAGCGGCGGCAGGGGGTCGCCCTCCGGCAGGCCGGAGTCGACGAAGCCGAGCCAGGTGTGCTCGCAGCCGAGCACCTCCTGCGCCGCCTTCATCTCGTCGCGGCGCACCTGGGCGATGTCGCGCAGGATGTGTGGGTCGTCCTTGAGCTTCTCGTTGAGGATGTCGCCGCGCTCGCCGCCCGTGCACGAGACGACCATGACGGACGCGCCGGCCGCGACGTACTTGGCCGTCGTCGCCGCGCCCTTGCTCGACTCGTCGTCGGGGTGCGCGTGCACCGCCATCAACCGCATGCCCTCGGCCACGTGGCTCCCTGTTCGTCGATCGTCGGTGGGATGGGCGCAGACGGCTCGTGGCCGCTCTGCGCTCGGGCCCGCGCGTCGTGCCCTGCCGGCATACGAGAGACTGGACCCGCCTGTCATCCTCTCACTCCCACCCGCGGCCACCGACGCCCGGGCTCCGACCGCCAGGACTTCGTATGCCGTCCCGCAAGACCCTGCCCCGCCCCGCCCCCGGCCAGCTCAAGTGGTGGGTCATCGGCGCGGTCGGCATCCTCGCCGGCGTCGCGCTCGCCATCTGGTTCGGGCTCTCGGCCACGCTCGGACAGCCGAGCTGGCAGACGCTCGGCTACAAGGTCCTCAGCGACCAGCAGGTGCGCGTCGACTTCGAGGTCTACCGCCCGGGCGGCACCGCCCTGACCTGCACGGTCGAGGCGCTGGCCCGCGACTTCTCGCCCGTCGGCACGAGCAAGGTCCGGGTGCCCGCGAGCGCCGACGAGACCACGCGGATGTCGGCGACGCTGCGCACCACCTCGCGAGCCGTCACCGGGCAGGTCAAGACCTGCTCCTGACCGACGCCGGCCGTCCACCCAGTGGCCACGAACGTGTCGTGAACTGCGCTTTTGCCGTTCGCTTTGTTATCCTTGTTGCTTCATCCAAGGGTCCGGACCCGTCGCCGACCGGCACGTCGAGTCGGTGACACCACGGTTCGGTCCCTTTTATTTTTGTGAGGCGCCCACGCGAGCACCGCGTGGGCGCTCTTCAATCGAGGAGTGACAACAGTGACCGACACTGCCGCTGGCTTCCTGACCCAGGAGGCCTATGACCGCCTCAAGGCGGAGCTCGACCAGCTGACGGGCGAAGGTCGCATCGAGATCGCCCGCAAGATCGAAGAGGCCCGCGAGGAGGGCGACCTCAAGGAGAACGGCGGCTACCACGCCGCCCGCGAGGAGCAGGGCAAGATGGAGGCCCGCATCCGCCAGCTCACCGAGCTGCTCCACAACGCGACGATCGGCGAGACGCCCCCCGACGACGGCGTCGTCGAGCCCGGCATGCTCGTGACGGTCGAGATCTTCGGCGACGAGGAGACGTTCCTGCTCGGCAATCGCGAGATCGCCGACGGCTCCGACCTGCAGGTGTTCTCCGAGAAGTCCGCCATGGGCGCCGCCATCAACGGCAAGAGCGTCGGCGACAGCACGAGCTACGAGGCCCCCAACGGCAAGACGATCGACGTCAAGATCGTCGCGGCCAAGCCCTACACCGGCTGAGCCGAGCCCCAGACCGCCTCGAACGGGGCCGGGTTCCCACGGGAGCCCGGCCCCGTTCTGGCGTCCGAGCCCGGTCCGGCTCAGTGACGCCGGTCTGTCCCGCTGACGGGGCAGCGCTGCGGCGCGGCTGAGCGAGGGCGGCGTCGCTGAGCGAGGCCGGCGTCAGCGCAGGATCTGGGCGGCGACGGCGCGGGCGACGTCGGGGGCGTCGGTCGCGAGCAGGCCGGCCGCGAAGAGCAGGTATGCCGTGTCGACCGTCGCGCTCGCCGCGCGGGGCACCTTCCAGCCGCCCGCGTGGTCGGCGAGCACCGCGCCGAGCACGCGCTGACGCCCGGCCTCGTCGGTGTGGCGCAGCACGCCGCCGGAGCCGACCAGGGCGGTGACGTTCGCGAGCGGTCGCGGCGCCTCGGTGGGCTGCGCGGGGCGGGCGTGCCGGCGCACGGCCACGAGCGCCGCGAGCCGGGCCAGCTCGAGATCGAGGTCGCGCTCGACGTCGTCGGCGGGGAGCGAGCCGGGCTGCTCGTGGACGCGGGCGGCATACGCCCTCAGCGCGTCGGCGTCACGGACCCCCTCGAGCAGGTGCTCGGCGGCCGCGGCCTCGACGACGTGCTGGGCGTTCCACCGCATGCCGAGGTCGCCCTCGACGGTGCGCGCGTGCCAGAGGGGCGCGACGACGTCCTTGCGCAGCCCGGCGTCCTCGCCCTCGGGAGTCAGGCACGAGTAGACGTCGGTGGTCGCGCCCCCGATGTCGACGACGAGCACGTCTCCGCCACCGGCGACGGAGGCGAGCACCTCGACCCCGCGCAGCACGGCGTCGGGCGTGGCGGCCTCCACCATCGCCGCGAACGCCGGATCGCGCGAGAGACCCTTGCCGCCGATGACGTGGTGCAGGAACGCCTCACGGATCGCTGCGCGCGCCGACTCGGGCGCGATGACGCCGATCTGCGGCAGCACGTTGTCGGCCAGGACCGTCGGCCGGTCGGTCGTCGCGAGCACGCCGGCCGCCTCGTCGCGTGCCTCGACGTTGCCGGCGACGACGACGGGCACCGCGTGCGCTCCGTGCCCGCCGACCGCCCCCTTGGCGAGGCGCGCGGCGTTGTGCAGCAGCACGTTGCTGTTGCCGCCGTCGGTGCCGCCGACGAGCAGGATCATGTCGGGGCGCGAGGCGCGCACACCCGCGACGTCGGCGGTGGTCAGCTCACCGGCCGCGACGTGCACGACCTTCGCACCGGCCGAGAGCCCGACCCGGTGACCCGCCTGGGCGGTGACGGTGCGCTCGTAGCCGACGACGGCGAGCCGAAGGCCTCCCCCGGCGCTCGAGCAGGCCCGCACGACCGCGTCGCCGCGCACGCCCAGGCGCTCCCGCAGGTCGCGGTAGCCGTCGAGGATGTCGCCGCGGCGCTGGGTCCCGGTCGTCGGTGTCGACGCGGTGCCCAGCACCGTGCCGTCGTCGGCGAGCAGGGCGCCCTTGGTGAACGTCGACCCGAAGTCGACAGCGAGGATCGTCATGCGTGAGGAGGGAGCCGGCGCCGGATCAGCCGTGGATGTCGAGCGCCTCGCGCAGGTCGGCGATGAGGTCGTCGACGTCCTCGATGCCGACCGAGAGGCGGATGAGGTCGCCCGGCACCTCGAGCTCCGTGCCCGCGACGCTGGCGTGCGTCATGCGCCCCGGGTGCTCGATGAGCGACTCGACACCGCCGAGCGACTCGCCCAGCGTCCAGAGGCTCACGGCGGCGCACGTCTTGACGGCGGCGTCCTCGCCGCGCTTCATGCGGAAGCTGACCATGCCGCCGAACCGCTTCATCTGCCGCGCCGCAACGTCGTGGTTGCGGTGCCCGGGCAGCCCCGGGTAGAGCACCTGCGAGACGCCGTCGTGCCCCTCGAGGAACTCGACGACCTTCTCGGCGTTGTCGCTGTGACGGTCCATGCGGACACCGAGCGTCTTGAGACCGCGCAGCGTGAGCCATGAGTCGAACGGGCCGGCGACGCCGCCGATGCTGTTCTGGTGGAAGGCGATCCGCTCCTCGGCGTCCTCGAGGCCGGGCACCGTGATGCTCTTCGCGGTGACGACCGCACCGCCGACGACGTCGCTGTGGCCGCCGGAGTACTTCGTCGTCGAGTGCGTGACGATGTCGGCGCCGAGGGCGAGCGGGCTCTGCAGGTAGGCGGTCGCGAACGTGTTGTCGACGACGAGGATCGCGCCGGCCGCGTGGGCGATCTCGGCGATGGCCGCGATGTCGGCGATGCCGAGGAGCGGGTTGGTCGGCGTCTCGACCCAGACCATCTTCGTCTGCCCGGGCCGGATCGCGGCCCGCACGGACTCGAGGTCGCCCATGTCGGCGATGGAGTGCTCGATGCCCTGGGGCCCCGCGACCTTGTTGAAGTAGCGGTAGGTGCCGCCGTACGCGTCGTTGGGCACGACGACGTGGTCGCCGGGCACGAGCAGGGCCCGTGCGACGGTGTCCTGCCCGGCGAGGCCCGACGCGAAGGCGAAGCCGCGGCTGCCGCCCTCCAGGGCCGCGATGCACTCCTCGAGCGCCGTGCGGGTGGGGTTGGCCGACCGGCTGTACTCGTAGCCGTTGCGGAACCCGCCGATGCCGTCCTGCTTGTAGGTCGACACCTGGTAGATCGGGGTGACCACCGCACCGGTCAGCGGGTCGGCCTCCTGGCCGGCGTGGATGGCGCGCGTGGAGAAGCCGTGCTCGTCAGACATGGTGACGAGCCTATGCCCACGGCTCGGTCTGCGATGCTGCGGGCGTGGGCGACGACTTCGACTACGCCAACCACGGGGTGCGCCCCCGCGGGCCGGTGCTCTCGGCCCTCTCGGCGGCGTTCCCCGGCATCCGCACCGTGCAGGAGCAGGTGGAGCCGTATGCCGCCTGGTGGCGTGCGCACAACCGCGCGGCTGCGCGGGCGGCCGGCCCGCTCTGGGTGGCACTCGGCGACTCCATGACGCTCGGCATCGGGGCCGGGGCGCCCGACCGTGGGTGGGTGGGGCAGCTGAGCCGGCGCTTCGAGGATCGCGGCTGGCAGCACCGGCTCGTCAACCTCGGCGTCAACGGGGCCCGCGTCGAGGACGTCCTCGAGCGACAGCTGCCAGCGCTGGCCGCCCTGACCGTCGACCGGCCGGCAGCCCTCGTCACGGTGGTCGCCGGGTCCAACGACGTGGTGCTGCGCCGCCACCGTCGGCTGCTCTTCGACCGGTTCGCCGCGCTGCTCGACCGGTTGCCCGACGGCGCCGTGGTGTCGAACCTGCCCAACCCGCACCGCGAGGCACGTGCCGTCGACCGGCTGCTCCGCGAGCGCGCCGAGGCCGGCCGGGTCGTCCTCGTCGACATGCGGCGCGAGGGGCCGCGGTCCTGGTGGGGGCGTCTGGCCTCGGACCGCTTCCACCCCAACGAGGCCGGCTACGCCGACATGGCGACGGTCGTCGAGCGCTCCGTGGACCGGGCCGGGCTGCTCGGTCTGTGAAGTGTGGTGAGGCGCTCGGGCCGTGAGCCTGCGAGGCCTCAGGCGACGCCGTGGTCGCGGGCCCAGAGGGCGGCGGACGTGCGGTCGCCGACACCGATCTGGCGGAAGACGTTGCCGAGGTGCACCTTGACGGTGCGCTCGCTGATGCCGAGGCTGCGGGCGATCTGCTTGTTGGCCAGGCCCTGCGCCACCTGGGCGAGCACCTCGCGCTCGCGGCCGCTGAGGGCGGGCCCGCCGGCCGCGTGCTGGCTCGTGGACGGCAGCAGCGCCCTCGTGACGCGGGGGTCGAGGGGGGCGTGGCCGGCGGAGGCGGCTCGTACCGCGTCGAGGACGTCGCGCGGCTCGCTGTCCTTGAGCAGGTAGCCCACGGCTCCTGCCTCGAGTGCCGCCCGCACCCGCTCGGCCTCGGCGAAGGAGGTCAGCACGACGACCGGCGCAGGGATGCCTGCTGCCTTGAGCCGTCGGATGGCCTCGACGCCGTCGACACCGGGCATGGAGAGGTCCATCAGGACCACGTCGGGCTCGACCGCCCTGACGACCCCGAGGGCCTCGGCGCCGTCGGCCGCCTCGCCGACCACGTCGAGGTCGTCGCTGGCGTCGATGATGGTGCGCAGGCCGGCGCGGACGAGCCGGTGGTCATCGACGACGACGACGGTGGTCATCGAACCTCCTCCATGGGTAGGGCGAGCTGCCACGTCGTGCCTCTGCCGCGGAACGAGCTCACACGGAGCACCGCCCCGACCTCGGTGGCGAGGTCGGCGAGTACTCGTATTCCGAAGTGTCCCTCAAGTCGCGGCAGAATGTCGGGATCGAAGCCGATCCCGTTGTCCTCCACCGTGAGCATGACCGGGTGGGCCGGGTCCTCGTCGTTCGGGCCGAGCCTGATGGAGACGTGGCAGGCGTCCGCGTGGCGCACGACGTTGCGCAGGCACTCCCGTGCCACGCGGTGGGTCAGCTGCTGGGCGACCTCGGTGAGGCGGGCCGCCGCCGGCTCGTCCACGTCGACGTGGACCTCGACCCCGCGACCTGACAGCGGTCGGGCGAGGTCGGCCAGCGTCGTGGACAGCCCGGCGTCGGCGAGGCGCTCGGGGTAGATGTCGACGAGGAGGGAGCGCAGGCTCGCGACGCTGGCCCGGAGGGTGCCGGCGGCCTCGCTGATCGTGGCCGCGAGGCCCGTGTGTCCCGCCGCGCGTTCGGCCTCGGCGGCGCCGCTGACGGCGAGGGAGCTCGCCACGAGGTCCTGCACCGGTCCGTCGTGCAGGTCGGCGGCGATGCGGCGGCGTTCTCGCGCGGAGGCGTCGACGGCGCGGCGCAGCAAGGACTCTCGGTGGTGCTGGGCGGCCTCGAGGCGCTCCAGCAACCGCCACATGACGGGAAGCATCAGCACGAGCAGCAGCATCAGGCTCGTGGCGAGCACGCCGGCGAGTCCCCGCCAGAGGTCGAAGGCCCGCTCCTGGACCGGCTGGTAGTCGCCGTAGACCTCGAAGAGCAGCTCTGTGCCGTTGGGCGCCCACACGGGCTGGTAGACCTCGAGCAGCTTGCCGTCGCCTCGTTCGAACTCGTTCTCCGAGCGGTCGAGGTCGGTGGCCTCGGCCTGGGTGCGGGGGTGGGCCAGGGTGTTCTGCTGCTCCTCGTCGAGCTCGAAGCGCTTGCCGACGAGGCTCGCCTCGTCGGAGTAGACGATCGTGCCGTCGGTGGTCCAGAGCTTGACGCGCTTGATGCCGTTCGGCCGAACTCGTTCCTTGACCACGGTGTCGAGTGACTGGAAGGCCGCTTTGTCGCCCTTGAGCAGACCGTCCTCGAGGGTCGGCTGGATGACGGCGAGCGCCAGCAGGTTGGTGCGGTGCGCCACGTCGTTGAGCACCTGCCGCTCGGCGAGACGGCTCGCCGCGAACGAGGTCCCGACCACCACGAGGCCGAACACCGCGAGGGCGGCGAGCGAGAGCTGCACCAGCATCCGCCGGCGGCTCGGGAGCGGCGGGACCCGAGGCGGGGCGACGCCGTCGGCGAGCGTCCACCAGAGGGGGAGGTTCTGGTGGGTTCGCTCGCCGACGGCTTGCGGCGCGATCGGTGGTGGGGGATCCACCGGTCGGAGCGCCGCCCCAGGCAACGGGAGCGTGCTCCCGGTGCCCGAGCGTTCGGTCGCCTTCATGGTCAGTGGTCGTCGGCCCCGGAGTCGTCCGCGCCGTTGCGGCCCGACGAGCCGGAGGAACCGGAAGAGCCGGACGAGCCGGAAGAGCCCGAGGAGGACGTGCCGGACCGGCCGCCGCTGTCGTCGGACGTACGGGTGGTCGACGTCCCGGGGACACGTGAACCGGACGACGACGATCCTGACGTGCTCGACGAGCTCGACGACCCCGACGACCCCGACGACCCCGACGACCCGGACGACCCGGACGACCCGGACGACCCGGACCTGCCGGACGTCGACGAGCCGGAGCCACGGTTCGACGAGCCGCCACGGTCGTCGCCGGGCTCGGCGTGCGAGCCACGGTCGTCACCCGCCTCGGTGCGTGACCCGCGAGGGCGCTGCCCACCCTTGTCGTCGCCGGCCTCGGCGGTCCGCGTCACGCTGGGGGTGCTGACCGGGGCGGTGTGCGGGTTGTCGTCCCCGGGCTCGGTGACGACCTGGGCGGACGGGGGGACGTGGGTGGGGATGCTCTGGGCGAACGAGCTGTTGCCGATCAGGCCCAGCGCCGCGGGAACGAGGGCGGCAACAGCCACCGCTGCAACGGTGAGTCGTCTCATCGGGATCTCCTCTGCGAGGCACCTTTCCCGCGTTCGGGTTGGTGTGCGGATGCTCTGATCCCACGGTGCGGCCTGCGCTCGGTCGGGCGCCATCGGGCTTTGGTCCTAGTACCTCGGCGGCCCGTCCGCTTCCGTCGCTTTCGTCCCGCGTCTCAGAGGTCCTTGGCCCACTCCCGGGTCCAGCCGGTGACCGAGAAGCCCATCCGCTCGTTGATGGCGACCATGTGGGTGTTGGTGTCGGCGTTCCACGTGCGCACGGTCGTCACGTCGGGCCGCTCGCGCTGAAGCGCGCGGAGGTTGGCCAGCTTGACCGCGAGGCCGAGGGCGTGACCGCGGTGCTCGCGGAGCACGAGCGTGTCGGACTGGACGGCGAGGTCGGGCTGGGCGGGTCTGACGAGCAGGTCGGTGAAGGCGACGAGCTGCCCGGACGGCACGTGCCGGGCCACCGTCTCGACGGCCCAGATCGGGCTCGGCGTGTTCCACTGCTGGCGCACCCGGTCGGCGTCCCAGTCCTCCTCGTCGAGGTCGATGTCGCCCGTCGGCGCGTCGGTGCTCATGCGTCTCGCGAGGAGTGCGCGGTCCTCCAGCCACTCCTCCGGCAGCGCGTCGACAGCGGTCTCGACCACGTATGCCGTCTCGTCGAGTCCCGGGTCGAGCTCCGTGAGCGTCCCCTCGGTCACCGGCAGCGGCAGGTCCTGCCGCAGGTCGGCCAGGGTTTGCCGGTAGCCGTTGGCGAGCGCGAACTGCGTTGCGCCGTCGCCGTTCTCGACCGGCGACCCGCTGTGCTCGTGGATGCGCGTGCACCCGTCGTCACGCAGTGACTGCTCGCAGTGCGCGAGGAGGAGCGTGCCGATGCTGTGCCTCTGGTGGTCGGGGTGCACGGACAGCCAGACGCCCCCGGTCTCGACGTTCTCGCGGGTGCGCCGGATGGTCTGTGCCGAAGCCACTGGTGCGTCCGATCCGGCAGCGACGACGACGAAGGTGCGCCGCACCTCGTGACGGCGTGGGGCGATGTCGAGGATCTCGTCGACCGAGATGCGCTCGGCGCCTTCTCCCCAGACGGCGCGGTTGGCGGCGTGGTGGACTGCTAGCCAGGCCCCGCTGGCCGGGTCTCCCACCCGCAGCTCGATCTCCTTGACCTGAAGGCTCATTCGTTTCCCCCCGTCTGCTTCTGCCACTCCCGGCTGTACCCTTCGACGGCGTAGCCGAGCCGCCGGTTGACGGCGAGCATGTGGGCGTTGCTGGCGGCGTTCCACGTGCGCACCGAGGTGACCTGAGGAAGCTCGTCCATGACACGCAGGGCGTTGGCGGCCTTGAGCCGCAGACCGAGCCCGTGGCCACGGTGCTCACGGAGCACGAGAGTGTCCTGCTGGTACCCGAGGTCGGGGCTGCCGGCGGAGACGGCGATCGTCGTGAAGCCGACGAGACGCCCGGTCGGCAGGTGCCGGGCCGCGGACTCGACGAAGCGACGACCCGACTCCAGGGCCCGCGCGAAGGACTCGCGCACCCGCTCCGCGTCCCAGGCCTCCTCCTCCAGCGCGAGGTCGTCGAGCGGCGCGTCCGTGCTCATCCGCTGCTGCAGCACGGCCCGGTCGTCGAGCCACTCCTCCGGGATGTGGTCGACGAACGACTCGACGGCGTAGTCGTCGTCGGACCGGGCGAGCGCCTCGAGGTGTGCGCGGTCGGCGGGCAGCCCCATGGCGCTGCGGATCATCGTCTGGCCGATGGCGTAGCCGTGGCGCGCCGCGAAGGCCTCCGCTTCGTCAGTGTCACCCTCGGCCCACTCCGTCTCGCCCATGAGCGTGCCGCGGCCGTGGGCCGCGGCGATCGACTCGCCCTCGCGCAGCAGGGCGGCACCGAGGCCGCGCTTCCGGTGGTCCGGGTGTACGGACAGCCACACGAGAGCGAGGTCGAGGTTGTCGGTCGTCGGCATCCGCACCTCGAGGGCGCCGACGATGCGGTCCGCCGACCAGGCGGCCAGGGCGAACCGGCGTCCGGTGGGCGAACGGTGGAAGCCGCGGATCTCCTCGAGCGTCCACGCGCTCCCCCGGTCTCCGAAGAGCTCGCGCTGCACGGCGGCGTGGACCTCGATCCAGTCGCGTGCCGCCGGCTCCTGCACGGGGTCGAGCAGGTCGATGGGCCTGATGTCGGGGTCCTCGTTCACGGCCCCGAGTCTGTCGACCTCACCCCTGCGCGGGCCAGCGACTTTCCGCCGACGCGGACGCACGGCATACGTCATCGGTGACGCGTGCCACGCAATCGCGTTGCGGCAGCGACGCGCCCGCCCTACCCTCGAAACATGCAGCGCTCCCAGCAGACGACGACGCCGGACCCCTCCGGCGCACTGTTGCTGCTCTAACACCCACCGCAACCCACGCCCCGGAGTCGACTCCGGGGCGTTCGTCGTCTCCGGCCGACCCGGGCACCCCGGCCCCAGGAGAACGCCATGTCCGACCACCGCGACCTCAACCACGACCTCGACGTCTACGCCACCGACGCGCTCGCGGGCGCCGGGCTGCCGCTCTGGCGGCCCGCCGGGTCCGTCATCCGCAGCGAGCTCGAACGCCTCGCCAAGGACCTCGCGCACGCCGACGGCTGCGTCGACGTGCACACCCCGGTGCTCGGCAAGCGTGCCCTCTTCGAGCGGTCCGGTCACTGGGCCAAGTTCGAGGACGACATGTTCCCCGCCATGCAGCTCGGCGAGGAGGAGGTGGTGCTGCGACCGGCGAACTGCCCGCACCACGCCCTCGTCTACAAGGCGCGCAGCCACTCCTACCGCGAGCTCCCGGTCCGGTTCAACGAGCTCGCCCCGATGTTCCGGGCCGAACGGTCCGGCGTGCTCTCGGGGCTGACCCGGGTGCGCCAGATCAGCCTCGACGACACCCACGTCTTCTGCCGGCCCGACCAGACCGGGGCGGAGGTCGCGAGGGGGCTGCGCACCGCGCTCGAGGCCCAGCGCATCCTGGGCCTGCCGGTGCACCACGTGCGGCTGTCGCTGCGCGACGACTCCGACGCGTGGCTCGGCAGCCGGGAGCAGTGGGACGTCGTGCAGGGCTCCCTGCGCGAGTCGGCGCGCGAGGTGCTCGAGGGCTACGACCTGCCGCTCGTCGAGGCGGCCGGCGAGGCGGCGTTCTACGGCCCGAAGGTCGACCTGCAGGTCTTCGACTCCCGGGGCCACGAGGAGACCATCGCCACCGTCCAGGTCGACTTCAACCAGCCCGAGCGCTTCGACCTGACCTACCACGGCGAGGACGGCGAGCGGCACCGCGTCGTCATGGTGCACCGCGGCACCGTGGGCTCGATGGAGCGCGTCACCGCGGCCCTGCTCGAACGCTACGAGGGGCGCCTGCCGCTGTGGCTCGCGCCCGTCCAGGTCGCGGTGCTGCCGGTGTCGGCCGAACAGGACGACGCGGCCCGAGCGCTCGTCGACGCGCTGCGCGCCGAGGGCGTACGCGTGGAGCTCGTCTGCGACGACTCCCTGGGCTCGCGCATCCGTGAGGCCCGGCGCCGGCGGGTCGCGGTGGTGGCCGTCGTGGGGGCACGGGAGGCGGCTGACGCATCGGCGCAGGTCACCGACGTGGCGGCGGGCTTCCGGGACGTCGTCGCGGTCGACCGCCTGGTCGATCGCGTCGTGGCGGCGCGTGACGGACGGTGCGGGCAGGTCGACTGGGCCTGACCCGGTCCGGCATACGGGAGGGGTCTCGGGCGTTGCAGAGGCGTACCACTCACGCCACACGAAGGATGTGACACTGGAATGGTGTTCGGACTCGGTAGGAAGACCCAGATGCCCGCTCGCGAGGAGGCCCTCCCCGGCCGTGCGGAGCGCCCGTTCCAGGTGAGCCCGACCCACGTCGTGCTCGGCACCCCGCTCGAGGGGCCGTGGCCGGAGGAGTCGGAGGTGCTCTACGTGGCGATGGGCTGCTTCTGGGGCGTCGAGCGCATCTTCTGGAAGCAGGACGGCGTCGTCTCGACCGCCGCCGGCTACATGGGCGGCTACACGCCCAACCCCACCTACGAGGAGACGTGCACGGGACGCACCGGCCACGCCGAGACGGTCCGCGTCGTCTACGACCCCGAGAGGACGTCGCCCGAGCTGCTGCTCAAGGCGTTCTGGGAGAACCACGACCCGACGACCGCCAACCGTCAGGGCAACGACATCGGCACCGCCTACCGCTCCGCCATCTACTGGACCACCGAGGGCCAGCGGCTCGCCGCGGAGGCCACGCGCGAGGCCTTCCAGAAGGTCCTCGACGACAACGGGTTCGGGCAGATCACGACCGAGATCCGCTCCGCGGAGGACGCCGGGCCGTTCTACCTCGCCGAGGACTACCACCAGGGCTACCTGCACAAGAACCCCGGCGGCTACTGCAACCACGGGCCCAACGGCATGACCTGCCCGGTCGGCATCGTGCGCCAGGACCAGCTGCCGTCGCAGCAGGACATCGCCCCGCCCGCCTGACGCCCGTAGCCGGAGCCGCCGGCTCCAGCCGGCTCCCGGCGCCTGCACGAGGACGCCCCCACCCGGGTCGGGTGGGGGCGTCCGTGCGGAGGGGATCGGTCAGGGAGTGCAGGCCGTCTCGTCGAAGTGGCCGGGCGTGCCCGGGTAGGCCGAGCCGGCACCGTGCGCCGTCTCGCCCGGGTGGACCATGGCCAGCTCGCGGAAGGCCGAGGAGCCCGCGGTGGTCACGTCGGTGCCGGGACGACCGGCGCTCGAGGTCCACGCCAGCTGCTGCAGGAAGTCCTGCATCGCCGGCGAGTGCTGCCGCACGTCGTTGAAGCCGCCGTACGCGCTGTTGCAGTGCGTGAACAGGTTGTACGCGCCGTTCCAGTCGATGAGCCGGTCGCCCGGGTTGGGCCCGTTGGCCGAGACGTCGCCCTGGAGCACGTCGCGGTCCCAGCCGCCGTAGATCCAGTCGGTGCCCTGGTGGTGGTTGTCGTTCGACGGGTCGGCGTCGGCCACGCCCGCCATCTCGAACCACAGGCACGGGTCGACCGTGACCGCGTTCCTGCCGGTGCCCGTCGTCAGCGGCCAGGCGCCGAGCGTGCAGCCGCCGCCCGGGGTGTAGGAGCCGCGGGGCCGGACATCGAGCAGGTCGGAGCCGAGGACGTCCTGCTTCGACACGTCGGACTCGCCCGCGCCACCGAAGAGGTGGTCGACGAACCGGTCGTCCGTGCCGCGCGAGCTCGGCGTGAACACCCCGCCCACGAGGCAGTCGGGCGTCGCGGCGTCGAGCCCGGCGTCGCAGCCCTGGCCGCCCCAGAGGACGTCCTCGCCGTCGCCGCCGAAGAGGTCGTCGCCGCCGCTGTCGCCGTTCGCGACGTCGTCGCCGAAGCCCGCGTGGATCGCGTCGTCGCCGGAGCCACCCCGGATGAGGTCTCGCCCACCCTCGTCCATGCCGTTGTGCGGCATCGCCGGGTCCGTCGAGGTCCCGATCCACTGGTCGCCGTCGACGTCGTGCAGCAGGTCGACGCGCCGGTCGTACGCGCCGCGCGGGAACGCGGTGAACGTCTCCTTGGGCGGGCTGTTGAGCGTCACCGACGCCTGGGCCGGGGTGTCCCCCGGGCTCAGGTACTGGTTCACGATGCCGCCCCGGTCGCCGACGATCGCGTCGCCGCCGCTGTCGCCGTCGATGCGGTCGTCGCCGAGCTCGCCGTACAGGTCGTCGTCGCCGTAGCCGCCGGAGATGGCGTCGCCGCCGTCCTGACCCCAGATGCCGTCGTTGCCGTCGTCACCCCACAACGTGTCGGCACCGAACGCACCCGCCACCTCGCACGTCGACTGCGCGGTCGTGCAGAAGCGCGTGCTCGGGCCGGGCAGCGCCGGGTCGTGGGTGCGCGATGCCGTGGCGTCCGACGACACGGCCCCGTCCGGGTAGCGGTCGGCGTAGACCTTCTCGGTGCGGGCGCCCCCGCCGCCCTGCAGGGTGCGCAGGAGCGAGCCGTTGTCACCGAGGACGACGTCGTCGCCGCCGTTGCCCTCGACGACGTCCGAGCCGTCACGGAAGCCGGGGGCCGCCGATCCGCCGATGACGTCGTCCTGTCCCGGCACCGAGCTCGTGCCGCGCAGCAGTGCGGTGGGGCTCGCCGAGCCGGGCCAGGCGGCCGTGACCGCCGCGACGGTCGTGCCGTGCGCCGAAGACTGGCCGAACGGCAGGTCACCGAAGAGCTGGTCGGCGCCGCCGTTGCCCTCGACGTGGTCTGGCCCGGCGTCACCGGTGACCGCGTCGTTGCCGTCCTGGCCGAGGAGCACGTCGACACCGTCGCCGCCCGAGAGCCGGTCGAAGCCGTAGAGCACGGCCGAGGGTGTCGTCAGCGGGTTGGCGCCGAGGTCCCACGGCTGGATGACGCGCGGCGTCATGGCCGTGCCGGCGGCGCTGCCGAGCCGCACGGTGACCGAGCTGGGTGCCTGACCGGCGGCCGGGCGCAGCACCTGGCCGTTGTCGCCGAGCACGACGTCGTCGCCGGGGCCGCCGAAGACGGCGTCGTCGGTGTCGGGCTGGCCGACCGACGTCGCGCCGGAGGAGGCCCCGCCTGCGGACGGTGTCGAGCTGCCGCCGACGAGGTCGTCGTCGCCGAGGCCGCCCTCGACCCAGTCGACGTCGGGCCCGCCCTCGACGTAGTCGCCGTCGCTCTCGCCCTTGAGCCGGTCGGTGCCGCTCTGACCGAGGATCACGTCCTGGCCGTCGCCGCCGAAGACCTGGTCGGCGCCGGAGTTGGCGAGGACCGGGCTCGTGCCGAGGTCGAGCAGCGTCACCCGGTGGGTGCGCGAGAAGCCGCGCATCCTCGTGACCGGGGTGGTGTCGTCCGCGGGGACGCCCGAGACGACCGCGTTGTCGCCGGCGACGAGGTCGGGGCCGGCGTCGCCGTGGAGGACGTCCCCGGCGTCCGGCCGGCCGGTGCCGGCGCCCGCCTGCTGGAACGACCCGCCCACGACCTCGTCCTCGCCCGCGTCGCCGTGGACGACGTCGGAGCCGTTGTTGCCCTCGAGGTGGTCGGCGTCGTCGCCGCCGTTGACCGCGTCGCCGCCCAGGCCGCCGTATGCCGTGTCGTCGCCGCTGCCTCCGTAGACGACGTCGCCGCGGCCGGCCGACGGTGTCAGACCGTCGAGGTCGAACGGGATCGCCTGTGCGTCAGCGGCGCTCGTCGGGTCGTCGACCGTGCCGTTGTCACCGACGATGACGTCGTCGCCGGTGTCACCGGAGATCGTGTCCCCGGCGTCGGCCGGTCCGACGTCGGTGCGGCCGGCGGCTCGGGTGCCGCCGTAGAGGACGTCGCGGCCCTCGCCACCGCTGATGCGGTCGGAACCGTCGTCGCCCTCGACGACGTCGGTGCCGGCCTGGCCGTAGAGCTGGTCCTGGCCGCCGTTGCCGAAGACGAGGTCGGCCCCGGCGTCGCCGTAGCCGCGGTCGTCGCCGCTGCCCCCCCAGACGTGGTCGGCGTCGTCGCCGCCGAGCAGCACGTCCGTGCCCTCCTGCCCGCAGACGAGGTCGGTTCCACCACCGGCGAGGACGCGGTCGCTCGCGCCGCCCGCCGAGATGGTGTCGACGCCGGCGCCGCCGAGGACCAGGTCGTTGCCGTCACCACCCGCGCCCGAGGTGCCCTCGGGGACGGGGTCGCTCGTGACGGGGCTGCCGGGTCGGCACGTCTCGTCCTTCGCGGCGTCGAGGGTGGCTGCATCACGCAGGGTGTCGCCGAAGACGGTCGCCGGTCCGTCGCCACCGATGACGTGGTCGTTGCCCAGGCCGCCGACGAGCGTCTTGCGCGACGAGGTCTCCCCCGCCGGGACCGGCAGGTGCGACACGACGCGGTAGGCACCGAAGTCGACGCCCTCGACGACGTCGGGACCGCGGGCGTTGCCGGCCGCGTCGAGACCCCGGACCCCCACCTGGCTCGGCTCGGCGACGACGTAGTCGTCGCCCGGTCCGCCGAAGAGCGCGTCGGTGCCGTAGCCACCGACGAGCGCGTCGGGGCCGCCGCCACCGATGACTCGGGCGTGCTCGCCGCTCGTGGAGTGGCTGGTCACGACGTCCTCGACGGCGCTGCCCCAGACCTTGTCGTCGCCGGAACCCGTCTCGATGATGTTCGGGATCGACGGCTTGCCCGACGGGGTCGTCAGCGTGTCGGCGGTGCCCGGGTCGTCGACACCGAAGGAGCCCTCGGTGGACGCGTAGACCGTGTCGGGACCGGAGCCACCGGTGAGCGAGTCGCTGCCGAGCCCACCGATGAGGACGTTGCCCTCTGAGCGGGTCGTCGTGCCCGCCGTCGCCCCGGGCCGGTCGGAGACGACACCGATCTTGTCGTCGCCCGGGCCCCCGTTGACGCGGTTCTTGCCGAGGCCGACGCTGATGACGTCGGCACCGCCGGCGCCCTGGGCCCCCTGCGTCGGGTCGGCGTCGAGCTTCGTCCAGTCCACGACGTCGTCGAGCTTCACCGAGGTGATCGAGCCCTTCGCGTTCTCGACGTCGACCGGGTTGAGCGCGGCCGTGACTGCCAGCGTCTGCTGCGGCAGCGCGCCGTCGCCGGAGACGAGGTCGGCGCCCAGCCCGGTCGTGATGGCGTCGGCTCCGGCCCCGCCTGCGACACGGGCCACCTTGCCCGCGACGTCAGCCGTGACGATTCGGTCGTCGCCCGCGCCGCCGTCGACCCAGGCGTTGCCCGTGCCGGTCTGGACCTGGTCCTTGCCGGGGGTCCCGAAGACGATCGCGTCCTTGTCGAAGACCGACAGGTCGGCCTGCGTGGTCGGCGACGACGGGTTCGCGTCCTTCTTGCCGTCGCCGACGAAGCTGACGACGAGCGGCGTGGCCGAGCCACGGCCGTCGACGACGACCCGCTTGAGGCCCGCGTCGAGGTACTCGCGCGTCTCACCGAGCATCTGCACCTTGAACCCGTCGAAGTCGGGGTTCGTGCCGTCGTCGTCGCCGGTCTTCTGCGCGAAGTAGAGCGCGGTCACCTTGACGGTGTCGGACTCGGTGTCGGCGGTGTTGCCCCACGGGGTGCCGCGGGCCGCGTCGGTGCCGAAGCGCCCGGCGAAGACGACGAGCGTGTCACCGCTGGTGCCCCCGAGCCGTGGCGGTGGTGGCTCACAGTTCGGTTTGGCCGTGAAGTCGAGCAGGGTGATGTCGGCGATGTTGATGGAGAACGACACGCTGAACGGCGAGAACCCGAGCGTCACGTAGAGCCGTAGGAAGAGACTGAGGCGCCCGGTGGTCGTGAAGAGGCAGAGCGGGTTGTTGGCCGCCGCGTGGAGGAACTCGCTGACCCGGAACTTGCCGTCGTTGTTGGGGTCGTTCCAGTGGAAGCCGATGGTCAGGTGCAGACCGCCCTCGATGCCGACGGTGATGATGACGGCCGTCACCGCTGCGCCGGCGGCGATCTCACCGTCGAGCCGCACGACCGGCACGGGCACCCCGCTCCCGTCGGTCGTCTTGAAGTAGAGGCCGTCGAGCAGCTTCACGGCGTCGACGGACGTGCCCGCCTGGGCCGCCTCCACGGCATACCGGATGCCGGCGGTGTCGAGGCCGGCCATGAAGCGCAGCGTCACCGACGCCGAGCCGGAGAGGGTCACCATGACGGGCGGCGGCGCGTAGACCGGGCCGAAGGCCTGGCGCCACGTGAAGCCGAGCGTCAGCGGGCCGCTGTCGAACTCGACGAGCGAGACGTCGCTGCCCATGAGCAGGCTGAAGACCGACGCGGGGTCGTCGAGGATCGGGAAGGTGAAGCCGGACTTGTTCGCGCTGCCGGCCGTGCCACCCGAGCCGAACACGTTGCCCTTGCCTCCCTTGCTGTTGAGGGCGTTCTTCACGTCGTCCTTGCTCGCCGCCGAGGCGCCCTTGATCAGGGAGGTCGGCGAGTTCGGCGCGAGGCTGCTCGTCGGCGAGACGCTCGTCGTCAGGGCCTTGCCGCCGTCGACCAGGAACTTGCCGATCGGGATGAGGCACGTCGGGTCGCCGGGTCCGCCACCGCAGTCGGGCAGGTTGTTGATGAGCGTGGTGAGGGCCGCGATCCTGTCGACGAAGTCGAGCTTCGGTCCGCCGGCGAGGGTGTTGAACGTCTTGGCGAGGGTGATGAGGCTGACGTCGCCTCCGCCGGCCATCTTGCTGAGGTCGGACAGCACCGGGATCGGGGCGTAGAGGGTGTCGATGACCGGCTGGAGCGGTCCGGTGACCGACTTGACCTTCTTGAGCACCGGGCCGAGGAGGTTCGAGAGGAACCCGCCGGCGTCGATCGCGACGTCCTTGAACTCGATCGTCGGGACGCCGAGGTTCTTGAGGTCCTTGTTCGAGAACTCCCACCCGAGAACGAAGTTCGCCTGCACTCCCGGCAGCACCGAGTCGACCGAGGCCTTGACGAGCCAGTCGGCCTTGATCTTCGCGGTCAGCGAGATGCCGAAGAGCGAGGACGCGTCGCCGCGGGCGATGTCGGAGATCGTCAGCACGCTGCCGGCCGTCTCCGTCGTGTCGCGGGACCTGAGGTCGACGAGGAAGGCGCCGGCGAAGAGCGGCGCGGAGCCGTTCTTCTTGACGTCGATGTCGAGGAAGGCGAGCTGGGCCTTCATCGTCGCGGGCATGTCGAAGCGCGCGCCGAGACCGAACTCGGGTGCGGGGGCGCCGTCCTGCCAGCTGTCGTGGGTGTAGATGACGAAGCCGTCGTCGGTGTTGACGCCTGCCTTGACGTGCAGCTGGATGCCGAGGCCGTAGGTGATGGCGTCGTCGTCGCCGGCCTTGAGCGCGAGACCGGGGATGCCGATGTCGAGCGGCAGCGTCCTGCCGTCGCCGAGGCAGCCCGAGCCGGGCACGCAGCCGTCGTCGGGCGTCACCGTGCCGGCCTTGACGTCGAAGGCGAGGTTGACCCCGTTGATGCTCGTCGTCGGGCAGTCGATGAGCATGGGCTTCGTCGTGACGGGCGTGTAGGTCGTTGCCGTGGTGCTGCCGTCGTCGGTGAAGGTCTGCGCGCTGCCCGAGGCCGCGTCGACGACCTTGACGAGCTCGAACGGGCCACCGTCCTTGCTGCGCAGCACCTTGTACTTCGTCGCGCCGTCGGACTTCGTCCACGACACCTTGATCGAGTTGCCGCCGCTCGTGCTCGTGAACGCGGTCGTCGTCTCGGCGCTCGGCGGGGAGGCGACGGTGTCGCCGTCGGTGCCCGCGCCGGTGCCCTGGCTGGCGACGATCTCGTAGCGCCACTTCGTCGCGCCGGTCGTCGACGGGGTCGCGGCGAGCGTCGGCGCGCCGGTGGGCTCGAGCTTGGCGGTGCACTCGTAGTCGACCGTCAGGCTCGTCTTCTGCAGCCCGGCCGCGGTGATCGCCTCGGCGAGCTTGGTGTTGACGTAGTCCTTGGCCTCCTTGGGGCTCGCCGGCACGCTGCCGAGCTTGGCCTTGATCTCGGCGCGTAGGCGCCCGATCGAGTCGGCGCCCTGCTGGAGGTCCTTGCCGACGAAGGGCAGCTTGCCGTCGAACGTCGCGAGGCGCATCGACTGCTCGATCTTCTCGAGGTAGCCGTCGAGGCCGGGGCCGATCTGGGTGAAGTCGGCGAACGCGTTCGCGAAGGCGGCCGAGAGGTCTGGCAGCTCGAAACGCTTCTTCGCGTCGTCCGGTGCCGGGAGGTTGCCGGTCAGGTCGAGCAGGGTCGCGGGGTCGGTCGAGTCCTGCAGGCGCAGGGCGACCGAGCCGAGCGACGTCGTCGGACCGCCCGACACGGTCGCGTAGAGCGGGATGACCCCGCAGACCATGAGCGGGGTGCTCAGGCCCTCGCCGCAGTCGACCGGGGCGTTCGAGGCGTTGAAGCCGACGTCGAGCCCGGACAGGAAGGTCGAGAAGCTGACCGGGGTGTCGGCCGCAGCGCCCGTGTCGGACAGCTCGAGGCTGAGGTTGGCCCGCAGCTTCGCCTGCCTGGCCGGGTCGCCGCCCGGGTCTCCTGCCGAGACCGTCAGCGGGCCGATCGTCCCGGCGGCGCGGCCGGTGAAGGCGGCGTCGGCGCCGATGCTGACCTTGGAGTCGGCGAGCACCTTGAGCGAGGTGGCGTCGTCCGGGCCCGTGCCCGGTGCGAGCGGCACGACGAGGCCGACCTTGACGCCGCCGGTGACGTGGGCGGCCCCTTGCCCCGCGGCAGCGGCCGTGACGAGGGACCTGTCGCCGCCGAGGTCGAGGCGCAGCGGGGTGCTCGTGCGGTAGTCGCGCTTCCAGTCGAGGTCGAGCACGACGTTCGGGGTGCCGCCGCTGTCGAGGTACCGGAAGTGGAGGGCGCCGGTGCCGAGCCGGTCGTCCAGGACCTTGACGAGGTCCTGCATGTTCTGCGGCGGGTGCAGCGAGATGACGTCGAGGGCGTCGTCGAGCGGGGAGCGGAAGGCGTATGCCGTGTCGTCGGCGGGTTTCTGCGCCCAGTCCTGCGTGAGCGTCACCGTGTCACCGGAGGCAGCGGCCACGACCGCCACCTGGGTGCCGACGACGACGGTGCGCCCGACGAACGACGCGTCGAACGTGCGCCCCACGTGCTGGAGGGTGTTGGTCCCGTAGTTGACGTCGGAGCCCACCCCGGACGCGTCGCGCCGCATGAGGTCGCGCAACGACGTGCCCGTGCCGGGGATCTCGCGGCTGTAGATGCCGGTCGCACCGCCGGGCTGCGCGTCGGCGAGCTGCGCCGCCATCGTCTGGAGCGTCTTCAGGACGATGGCGAACAGCTCGGCCTGGGAGCCCGGCTTGATGTCGAGGGCGAAGATGCGGCTCAGCCGGCTGAGGTCGAGCTGCGGGCCGTCGCTGCCGCTGACCTGGGTCAGGTCGTTCCAATGGGCGGCGACGCCGACGTCGGTGCCGGCCGGCAGGAAACCGGCTGCGTCGGGCACCGAGACCTTGAGGTCGGCGGTGGCCCGTACGTTCAGGTCGACGTCGAGCAGGTCGCCGGCCTGGCTCGTGCCCGTCGGGGTGTCGGTGACGAGTGTTGCGAAGAGGTCGCGCAGCCGAAGGTCGTGCTGGGCGTCGCCGGCCTGCCGGAGGCCGATGGAGAGCATGTGTCCCGAGCCCGCAGCCGAGCAGTCGGCCGGCGCGGAGCTGTTGCACACCGACAGGGAGCCCTTGAGCCGCACCTGGAAGAAGCCGGCGTTGGCGGTGAAGTCGACCGCGGTGTCGACCGGGAAGTCGGCCGTGAGCAGGGGGCTGCCGGTGCGCACCATGATGCGGTCGGGACCGAGTGGCAGCGACGTGACGTTGGTCGAGAACGCGCCGGTCGACTGGACGAACGGGCAGGCCTTCGTGTTGCCCTCGAAGCCGATGCAGTCGTTGCCCGTCCTCGGGTCCTGGAGGTCGAGCACCAGCGTCAGGTCGGCGGCGAACGACGGCTTGACCGTCGCGAACGTCTGCGCGGAGTTGGCCCGAAGGATGCCGCGCCGTGGTCCCGTGCCACCCGGCTGGTCGGTCAGCTGGTCGCCGAAGGTAACGGCACCGAGCTGCGCCTCGGGGCCGACGATGACGAACGGCGTGCTGGCAGAGGGCTGCCCACCGATCCAGGTGCCGGAAACCGTGAGCGAGTTCTTCGTGTTGGCCGTGATCTCACCGGCCGACGTGCCGGCCATGACCCGCATGCCGACCCACTGGTCCGCCGTCCACGGCTGGGTGCCGTCGTCGAGCGTGAGCCCGGTGGCCGAGTACGTCGCCGACGGGCGCGACGTCCGCGCGGCTCCCGCGTCCATGGCGACGCCGGCGGAGGGCGCCGCCTTCACCATCCGCAACCGGAACACGAGCTTGCTCGTGGTCGCGTCCCACGACAGGTTGTCGAGGCCGATGCCCGCCGCCTTGAGCTTGGCGACGAGGTCCTGGAGCGAGTCGAAGGTGGGGTTGCCGACCGTCGAGGCGTCGAAGCCGGGCGGCGAGGGCTGGTTCGGGTCCGGCGCCTGCACCACGTTGGCCTTCAGGAAGTCGACGAGCACCTGGTTGGCCTTGACGGCGTCGGACACCGTGCCCCGCAGGAACGGCAGGTCGAGGTTGCCGGTCGACGGCAGCGGGCCGGCGCCGTCGGGGTCGAACTTCGCGGCCTGGATGCCGGTCAGCGCGGTCGCGACCTGGGCCAGGCCGTCGGCGAGGTCGCGCAAGCTCATGTTCTGGAACTTGCCGACGAGGCCGGCGAGCGTCGGGGCCGCGACGGTCGGCGAGCCCGTGGCGATGTTGGGCCAGGCGACCGTGACGTCTGCGGCGACGTTCGTCGGGAACGCCACTCCGGCGAGGCCGCTCGTGTCGGCGGCGACGTGCAGGGTGCCCGAGACAGAGCCGGCCGTGCCGGGCTGCGAGGGTGAGCCGCTGGCGTCGAGGGCGGCCGTGACGAGGCCTGCGAGCGAGCCGTCGGCGGCCAGCTCGCCGTCGCCGGTGCCTGCGGCGTCGAAGGCGAGGACCCCGTCGTTGTTCGGGTCGTCGATCCTCGCGTACGCGTGCGCCGTGACCGCGAAGTCGGTGCTGCTCAGCGTCACGCCGAGGATGCCGACGGCGGCCTTCGCGGCGGCCGACAGGTGCGCGGTGACGTCGACGTCCACACGGGGCGCGTGCGCTGCGTCGCTCGCCAGGTAGACCTTGTTCGTCGTGGGCCCGGTCCACACCACCCACAGTGACAGCGTCGCCTCGACCGTGGCGGTGACCCCCTTCGGCGAGCTCAGCTCGACGCGCGGGCTGGCCGAGCTGACCGCGAGCGACTGCTGCGTGGCCGTGCGGGTCACGACGAGGTTCACGTGGACGCGCTTGCCCTCGCCGAGGTCGTCGACCGCGATGTCGAGCGTGCCGGCGCGGCCACCGGGCAGGCTGACGGCCTCCCCGGAGGTCGCGAGGTCGGCCCACGTCGTCGTGCCGGGCAGGGCACTCGTCACGCCCTCCCTGACGAGGTCGTCGAGTCCGGCCAGGCCCCCGGGGCTGGCGGCGACGAACGGCAGCTGCTTGCCGAAGGTGCCCAGCGTCGCGAGACCGCTCGTCCAGGACGCGAGGTTCGCGGTCCCGCCGCTCCCGCCGAGGAACGCCACCACCCTGTCGACGCCGGGGTCCGGGTCGGCGGCGAAGGCGGGCGAGGGGCCGGCCAGAGCTCCCACCACGACGAGGAGCGAGGCCACGACCGCTCCGAGGGCACGACGAATCGACTTGCGCACCATGGTTTCTCCCCAGAAGGGAGCGCACCGCGAGCCCATCCCTGCGCGAGCCACATCCGACACGCTCCTGTGCTGACAACGTAGTGAGCGACTCGTCACACGTCCGGCGAATCGTCGGAAAACGGTCCGATCAGGTGATAGAGGGGCAGATGGGACTCAGGTGACGACCGGCTCCGGAAGACGGAACCTGCCGGGACCGATGGGCGCCCTTGTCTAAAATCCTGCCCGTGCCGGCATCCCTCACGACCCACGCCTCGAACGACCTGCGCGAGCCCGCGACGCGCGGCGGCGAGGCCCTGCGGCGGGCGTCCGGGTGGGCGGCAGGGCTCCTTCCGGTCGCCTTCGCCGTCGTCCTGCTGCTCGCGTACGACACGCCGGCCCGTGCCGTCGTGGCCTACCTCGCCGCCTTCGTCGCATCGGTCCTGCTGCCGGGCACGCTCGTCCACCGCTGGCTCCGTGGCCGCCAGCGCCTCCTCGTCACCGACCTCGCCCTCGGGGCGGCGACCGGCCTGGCCCTCCAGCTGCTCGGCTGGTTCGTCTTCACCGCGCTGGGCCTGGCGTCGTGGATGTGGCTGTGGACGGTGCTGCTCGTCGCGCCCTTCGCGGCGGTCCCGGCCCTGCGTCGCCACGCCGCGCTCGGCCACTACCCACAACGGCTGCCCGCCGGGGTCGCCTGGGCACTGGCGGCGTTGGCGTCTGGACTGCTCTGGCGCACGTCGCAGTCGTGGTTCGCCTCCTCGCCGCTGCCCCCTGACTCGCTCATGTGGTACCCGGACGACTACTGGCACCTCGCGACCGCCGCCGAGCTGCAAAGGTCGGTGCTGCCCCGGGTGCCGCAGGTCGCCGACCTCACCTTCACCTACCACTGGTTCTCCAACGCGCACATGGGCGTGATGAGCACACTCACCGGCATCGACCTGCCCGTGGTGGTCGCCCGGCTGTGGGTCGTCCCCGTCGTCCTCGTCCTCGCCGGACTTGCCGTCGCCGTCATGGTCACGCTCACCGGTTCGGCGTGGCCGTCCCTCGTCGTGGCCGCCTTCCTGCTCACGAGCGGCAGTCTCAACGGCATCACGTGGCTCGGCCTGGACGGCGTGACGGCGTTCGTGCCGCACAGCCCCTCGCAGATCTACTCGCTCATCCCACTGCTGCTCGTCATCCACGTGGCGACCGACGTCCTGAGAGGTAGGCCGGTCGGCCGGGGCTGGATCCTGCTCCTGCTCGTCCTGCTGTTCACGGCCGGCTCGAAGTCCTCGGTCCTGCCGGTGCTGCTGTGCGGCGCGGCGCTGGCGGGTCTCGTCGCACTGCTCCGGCGCGACGGGTGGCGGCGGTGCCTCACCCTCGGCGGCGCCGTGCTCGCCGCCATGCTCGTCATGGCTCCTCTCGTGACCGGCAGCAGCGCCGGCGCGGGCGTGCAGGCCTTCGGGATCGTGCGACGCTTCCCCGTCTGGAAGGAGGTCACCGGCGTCACCAACTACGAGATCGGCGTCAACACGGGCCTGGTCATCCCGAGGCTCGGCGCCCCCGGCGCCGCGACGCTCCTCGCGCTCATCCTCGTCGCGTATGCCGTCCAGTACGCCTGGCTGCTCGCCGGCCTGTCCGTCCTCTCCTTCCGCCGTCAGGGCGACCTGACGGCGTGGTTCCTCCTCGGCACCGGCGTCGCGGGCTGGTGGGCGATGATGCTCCTCGACGTCGACGGCGTCTCCCAGGCCTACTTCATGCGCGGGGCCGTCGTGGCCTGGCACGTCCTCGCCGCCTGGGGCGTCCACCGGATCTGGTCGCTGGCGGCTCACGGTGGCAGCCGGCGCACGCTCGCGGTCTGGGCCGTCGCGGGTCTCGGTGTCGGCTGGCTGGTGCTCCAGGTGCAGAACTCCATCTCCCGGACCGACGTGCCACCTGGGGCCAAGAGCCCACCCGCCGCCGTCGTCCACGGCGAGCTCGTCGCCGACCTCGCCGTCGTCGTCGTGCCCCTGCTGCTGGGCGTCGTCGTGTGGTGGGTGCTGCGCCGGCGCGGCAGCCGGGCGGCACTCCCCCTCCTCGTGGCCCTGACCGCCGCGTTCGTTCTCGCGCCGGTCGTGCGCCCCCTGACCGACGTGCCCGACACGGGCGGCTACGCCCCCGAGCCGTCGCGGACCATCAGCTCGGCAGAGGTGGAGGCCGCCCGCTGGGTTGCCGCGCACACGCCGACCCGTGACGTCGTCGCGACGAACCTCCACTGCCTGCGCCTCCTCACCCGGCCGAGCTGCGATGCGCGCTCCTTCTGGGTCAGCGGCCTGACCCAGCGTGCCGTCCTCATCGAGGGCTGGGCCTACACGGAGGCGGCCCACGAGGCGAACGGGAGGAACAACCTCGGCTCGCGCCAGCAGCCCTTCGCCGACCCGGCGACCTTCGCGCTCAACGAGGCCGCCTTCACGGCGCCCACACCGTCGGGGCTCGACCGGCTGTACGCCCGCGGCGTGCGCTGGCTCTACGCCGACCGCCGGGCCGGGAAGGTGTCGCCGCAGCTCGCGACGCTGGCGCACCTGCGGCTGCGGCTGGGCACGGCCGACGTCTACGAGCTCAGGACGCCGCCCGGCGCCCCCTAGTTGTACCCGGCCATCAGGTTGGTAGCAGCCGGCTGGTTGGTGGTTTGCCTCCGAGGGCGCTGTG
>NZ_BAAGQU010000002.1:0-485079 GCF_054783315.1 Terrabacter koreensis
GATAACTTGACTCACAAAGATGCTACGCGTCCACTGTGCAGTTCCCGAGATACAAACGGGAACCTGCGAACCACCACTACGAGTGGTGGGCAATCGCGTCCACGATTTTGATATCTCCATAGAGTTTCGGCTGTCATAGCGAAGGGGAAACGCCCGGCTCCATTCCGAACCCGGAAGCTAAGCCCTTCAGCGCCGATGGTACTGCACTGGTGACGGTGTGGGAGAGTAGGACGCAGCCGGACAACCATTCACGACAACCCCGCCAGCTCTGCTGGCGGGGTTGTCGCATTTCCCGGCCTTTTCGCGTCCACTAGGGTTGGCTCGTGCCTGAACTCATCCCCTCCCCGACGCGTATCCCCGTTCCCGGCGGCAAGGTCATCGACGAGCACGTCGGTACCGTCAACACCCCCGACGCCGGCCTTCAGAGCTCGGTCTCCGTGGCGCGCATGGTGGCCCCGGCCGGCTGGTCCGAGCCGTTCCAGAGGCCCGAGTTCGACGAGATCACGCTCGTCCTGGCCGGCACCGTGCTCGTCGACCACGACGGCGGCACCATCGAAGTGGGTGCCGGCCAGTCGGTGCTCACCCGAGGTGGCGAGCGCATCCGCTACTCGTGCGGGCCTGAGGGCGCCGAGTACGTCGCGGTGTGCCTGCCCGCGTTCAGCCCCGACACCGTGCACCGCGACGCGGAGGACGAGGAGAACGCGGGGGAGGCCCGGTGACCACGGTCGAGCAGGGCGCGCCCGACGAGCTGGTGCGCGCCCCCAAGGTGCTGCTGCACGACCACCTCGACGGTGGCCTGCGGCCCCAGACGATCCTCGAGCTGGCCCGGGAGTGTGGCTATGACGGCCTGCCCGAGAGCACGGCCGCTGACCTGGGACGTTGGTTCCGCGAGAGCGCGGACTCCGGGTCGCTCCCGCGCTACCTCGAGACGTTCGACCACACGCTCGCGGTGATGCAGACCCGCGAGGGTCTGTTCCGGGTGGCGAGCGAGTGCACCCAGGACCTCGCTGCCGACGGCGTCGTCTACGCCGAGAGCCGCTACGCGCCCGAGCAGCACCTCACCCAGGGCCTGACCCTCGAAGGCGTCGTGGAGGCCGTGAACGCGGGTCTGCGCGACGGCGAGGCCAAGGCTGCTGCGGCGGGTCACCCGATCCGCGTCACGTCGCTGCTCACCGCCATGCGCCACGCAGCCAAGTCCACCGAGATCGCCGAGCTCGCCATCCGCTACCGCGACGAGGGGGTCTCGGGCTTCGACATCGCGGGTGCCGAGGCCGGCTACCCGCCCACCCGTCACCTCGACGCCTTCGAGTACCTCCAGCGCGAGAACTTCCACTTCACCATCCACGCCGGTGAGGCCTTCGGCCTGCCCTCGATCTGGCAGGCCATCCAGTGGTGCGGGGCCGACCGGCTCGGCCACGGCGTGCGCATCGTCGACGACATCACGGTCGACGGCTCGCCGTTCGACGAGTGGCTCGAAGGCAACAAGGGTGACTCGAGCGCCCTGACGACGCTCGAGCTCGACCGGGTGCGTCTGGGCCGTCTGGCGGCCTACGTGCGCGACAAGCGGATCCCGCTCGAGATGTGCCCGAGCAGCAACCTGCAGACCTCGGCGGCGCCGTCCATCGCGCTGCACCCGATCACGCTGCTGCGGCGGCTGCGTTTCCGGGTCACGCTCAACACCGACAACCGGCTCATGAGCGGCACGTCGATGAGCCGCGAGGCCGCGTTGCTGCGTGACGAGGCGGGCTGGACGCTCGGGGACCTGCGGTGGGTGACCATCAATGCGATGAAGTCGGCCTTCATCCCGTTCGACGAGCGCCTGGCACTCATCGACGGGGTCATCAAGCCCGGCTACGCCGACCTGGGCTACGAGGTGCCGCCGATCGGCTGACGTCTGCCGGTGACGGGGCGGTCAGCCGGTCGCGAGGGCGGCCGAGACCGCGGCCTCGACGTGCAGGCGCGTCGTCGGGAAGACCGGCACCGGCGAGTCCGTCTGGTCGACGAGGAGCTCGATCTCGGTGCAGCCGAGGACGATGCCCTCGGCGCCGGCCGCCACGAGCCGGCCGATGATCTCGCGGTAGGCCTGCCGTGACTCGTCGCTGACGACCCCGACGCACAGCTCGTCGTAGATGATGCGGTGCACCACGGCCCGGTCGTGGGCCTCGGGCACGAGGACGGTGAGCCCGTGCCCGGCCAGCCGCTCGCGCAGGAAGGGCTGCTCCATGGTGTACGCGGTGGCGAGCAGCCCGACGCGCGAGAGTCCGTGGAGACGCACGGCCGCGGCCGTGACGTCGCCGATGTGGAGAAGCGGGATCGACACGGCCCGCTCGACGGTGTCGGCGACCTTGTGCATCGTGTTGGTGCAGAGGACCAGCAGTTCCGCGCCGCCTGCCTCGAGCCCGGCAGCGGCGGTCGCGAGCAGGTCTCCCGCCTCGTCCCAGCGCCCCTGTGCCTGAAGGCGCTCCACCTCGGCGAAGTCGATCGAGTGCAGCAGCAGGCGGGCCGAGGCGAGGCCTCCGACCCGCTCGCGCACGAGCTCGTTCGCCAGGCGGTAGTACTCGGCGCTCGACTCCCAGCTCATGCCGCCGAGCATCCCGACGAGCTTCATCGCCCCGCCGCCGTCCCGAGCAGCGCGCCGAGCTCGGCCTCCGCCTCGCGCGGGTGCACGCAGCGGGCCCCGTCGGACCGGGCCTGGGCGACCACCGCGGGCTCGTCACGCCACAGCGTGAGGCCGCGTCGCACGAGGATGTGGGGTGGCTTGCGCCGCTCCGACAGGTCGCGGACGAAGCGGCGCAGGGCCGTCAGCGTGCGGTTCTGGCGCACGCACAGCGCGTCGGCGAGCAGCCCTTCGGCCGACAGGGGCTCCACGAGGCGTCCGGCGAAGAGTCCCTCGGCCAGCACGTAGTCGTGCTGGCGGGCCGTCACGGTGTGGCGGCCGGTGACGGCCGAGGCGCCGATGTCGTAGACGGGAACCTCGACGGAGCCGTGGTCGACGAGGGAGCGCAGCGCCGCGACGGCTGCGCCGGCGTCCCAGGAGTCGGGGTGGTCCCAGTCGGCGATGCCGAGCGGGGAGCGCGGCAGCGCGGGGTCGCTCGCCTCGCGGTAGAAGTCGTCGAGACGTACGACGGGCCACCCGTGGGTCGCGTTGAGCCGCGCCGAGAGCCGGCTCTTGCCCGACCCGCTCGGCCCGGTCAACAGGATGACCCGGCGGCGGCCCGCTGCCGCGTCGTCGACGGAGCCCACCTGTCGTCCTCCTCGTGCGCTCCGCACCGGCTGCTCAGAGACCCTTGGGGTGCCAGACGGTCTTGGTCTCGACGAAGGCGCGGATGCGGCCGAGCCCCGGGTCGGCGTTCCAGTCGGGCTCGACGGGCCGGCCGTCGACCACCATGGGACGGTAGACCCGCTTGAGGTTGCCGGCGGCCTCGGCCTCGAGCGCGGCCCAGACGACGCCGTCGGCACCCGCCACGCCGGTGAGGTCGATGGCGTTGACGTCACGGTGTGCGGCAAGCCACGAGGCGACCTCGGCCGTGCGGGCGGTGATGATGTTGACGACACCGCCGGGGACGTCGGACGTCGCGAGCACCTCACCGAGCGTGACGGCAGGCAGCGGGCGGTCGGCCGAGGTCACGACGACCGCCGTGTTGCCCGACGCGATGACCGGGGCGATCACCGACACGAGACCGAGCAGCGAGGAGCCCTGCGGCGCAAGGACGCCCACGACACCGGTCGGCTCGGGAGCGGACACGTTGAAGAACGGACCGGCCACGGGGTTGAGGTTGCCGAGAACCTGCGCGATCTTGTCGGTCCAGCCGGCGTACCAGACGACGCGGTCGATCGCGGCGTCGACGGCCGCACCGGCCGCGCGGGTCGAGAGGCCCTCGCCGGCCGCGACCTCCTCGATGAACTGGGCACGACGTCCCTCGAGCACCTCGGCCACGCGGTAGAGCACCTGGCCGCGGTTGAAGGGAGTCGCGCCGGACCAGCCCGACAGCGCCGAACGCGCTGCGACCACGGCGTCGCGGACGTCCTTGCGCGAGCCCATCGAGGCGTTGGCGAGGAACTCGCCCTTGGCAGAGACGATCTCGTAGGAGCGGCCCGACTCGCTACGCGGGAACTTGCCGCCGATGTAGAGCTTGTAGGTCTTGCGCACGTCGAGGCGGCTCATCGGGTGGCTCCCGTCAGCTGTGTGGAGGATGTCGCAGGGGCAGTGGTCACATAGGCCTCGAGGCCGTGGCGGCCGCCCTCGCGGCCGTAGCCCGACTCCTTGTAGCCGCCGAACGGCGACGTCGGGTCGAAGCGGTTGAAGGTGTTGGCCCAGACCACACCGGCCTTGAGCTGGTCGGCCATCCAGAGGATGCGCGAGCCCTTCTCGGTCCACACGCCGGCGGAGAGGCCGTATGCCGTGTTGTTCGCCTTCGCCACCGCCTCCTGGGGCGTGCGGAACGTCAGCACCGACAGCACCGGGCCGAAGATCTCCTCGGTGGCGACACGGTGCGTCTGCGAGACGCCGGTGAGCACCGTGGGCGGGAACCAGAATCCCTTTGCGGGCAAGGAGCATTCGGGGCTCCAACGCTCGGCGCCCTCGGCGACGCCGGCCTCGACGAGCGCCGTGATGCGGTCGAGCTGTGCTTTGCTGTTGATGGCGCCGAGGTCGCTGTTCTTGTCCATCGGGTCGCCGACGCGGAGCGTGCCGAGGCGGCGCTTCAGCTTGGCGATGACCTGGTCGTGCACGTTCTCCTGCACGAGCAGGCGCGAGCCGGCGCAGCAGACCTGGCCCTGGTTGAAGAAGATGCCGCTGACGATCCCCTCGACGGCCTGGTCGATGGGGGCGTCGTCGAAGACGATGTTGGCGGCCTTGCCGCCGAGCTCGAGGGTCGCCTTCTTCGACGTGCCGGCGATCGAGCGCGCGATCATCTTGCCGACCTCGGTCGAGCCGGTGAAGGCGACCTTGTCGACGTCGGGGTGCTCGACGAGCGCCTGGCCGGTGCGGCCGTCACCCGTGATGATGTTGACGACACCCGCGGGCAGGTCGGCCTGCTGGCACACCTCGGCGAAGAGCAGCGCCGACAGCGGCGTCGTCTCGGCGGGCTTGAGCACCACGGTGTTGCCGGTCGCGAGGGCCGGCGCGATCTTCCACGCGAGCATGAGCAGCGGGAAGTTCCACGGGATGACCTGGCCGACGACACCGTGCGGCCGAGGCGCCTCGGCCCCGCCGGCGGACAGGCCGGCATACTCCAGCTTGTCGGCCCAGCCGGCGTGGTAGAAGAAGTGCGCGGCCGCCGTCGGCACGTCGACGTCGCGGGTCTCCTTGATGGGCTTGCCGTTGTCGAGGGTCTCGAGGACGGCGAACTCGCGGGCACGCTCCTGCAGGATGCGGGCGATGCGGAAGAGGTACTTGCCGCGCTCGGCGCCGGACATCGTGCCCCAGACGCCCTCGTAGGCGCGGCGGGCGGCGGCGACGGCCTTGTCGACGTCCTTCGGGCCGGCCTGGCTGACCTCGGCCAGCACCGTCTCGTCGGCCGGGTTGATCGTGGCGAAGGTCGCCTTGGGGCGGGTGAACGCTCCGTCGATGAAGAGGCCGTAGGACTTCTCGATCGTGACGATCGCGCGTGACTCAGGCGCGGGGGCGTACTCGAACGTGGGCATGAGGGTGTCTTTCGTGAGCTCTGTCGGTGCAGTCAAGGGCGTCGTGACGTGGCGGACCGTCAGTCGATGGTCACGTAGTCGGCGCCCGAGTAGGCACCGGTCGCGAGCTTCTGACGCTGGAGGAGCAGGTCGTTGAGCAGGCTCGAGGCGCCGAACCGGAACCACTGCGGGGTCATCCAGTCGTCACCCGCGATCTCGCTGACCATGACGAGGTACTTGATGGCGTCCTTGGTGGTCTTGATGCCACCGGCCGGCTTGACGCCGACCTGCACGCCGGTGAGCTCGCGCCAGTCGCGCACCGCCTCGAGCATGATGAGCGTGACGGGCAGGGTCGCCGCCGGCTGCACCTTGCCCGTGGACGTCTTGATGAAGTCGCCGCCGGCAAGCATCGAGAGGTACGAGGCGCGGCGCACGTTGTCGTAGGTGACGAGCTCGCCGGTCTCCATGATCACCTTGAGGTGCGTGTCGCCGCAGGCCTGCTTCACCTCCGCGATCTGGTTGAAGACCGTCAGGTAGTCGCCGGAGAGGAACGCGCCACGGTCGATCACCATGTCGATCTCGTCGGCGCCTGCCTCGACGGCGTCACGGGTGTCGGCGAGCTTGACCGGCATGCTGGCGCGGCCCGACGGGAACGCCGTGGCGACGGCCGCGACGTGGATGCCGCTGTCGCCGAGGGCCGCCTTCGCCGTCGCGACCATGTCGCCGTAGACGCAGATGGCGGCCGGGCGAGGGGTCGTCGGGTCGAGCGCGTCGGGCACGAGCGCCTTCGCGCACAGCGAGCGGACCTTGCCGACGGTGTCGGCGCCCTCGAGCGTGGTGAGGTCGATCATCCCGATGGCCGTGTCGATGGCCCAGGCCTTGCTCGTGGTCTTGATCGAGCGGGTGCCGAGCGCCGCGGCGCGGCCCTCGCAGCCGACCTGGTCGACGCCGGGGAGGCCGTGGAGCCACGAGGTGAGGGCGGAGTTCGTCAGGCGCGACACCCCGAGGACGTCACGCGCCTGAGCGGTGAGTTCCTGCGCGGAGCGCGTCGTGGTGCTAACAGTCACCACGGGAGTCTATCCACCATTCGAGACGGCCCGTGACGCGTGAGAGAGTGCCACCGTGAGTCCTGAACCCCAGCACCCCGAGCCCACCCGGGCCACCCCGGGCGCAGGCGGCCACGACGCGCAGACGCTGCGGCCCGGGTCGGCCATCGCGGTCGGTGTGATCGCCGGCCTGTGCGGCTTCGCCCTGCTCGTGCCGGCCCTGCTGACGCCACCGCGCAGCTGGTCGCTCGTCTCCGGGGTGCTGCTCGTCCTCGTGCTCGTCTGGCTCTTCGTCGTGCACCCCTGCGTCGTCGTCCACTCGGAGGGCCTGCGCCTCGTGAACCCCCTGCGCACGGTCGAGCTGACCTGGCCGGCCATCACCGAGGTGCGCTCGCGCTGGTCGCTCGAGCTCGTCGCCGACGGCGCGCGCTACACGGCCTGGGGCGTGCCGGCGGACCCGGGCCGCCCGAGGTACGGCCGCGGCATGCTGAGCCTCGGTGCGAACCAGGTGCGCGGGCGCGGCACCACCGAGCTGCCGACGAAGTCGAAGGTGCAGGCGCAGCTGGTCGCAGCGGAGGTCGAGCGGCTCATCGCGGCCGACCGCAAGCGCAAGGACGGCCGCACCCCGCGCATCGTGACCCAGGCGTGGGACCCCATCTCGGTGGGGCTCCTGCTCGCCGCGATCGCCTTCTTCGTCATCGCGACCTTCGTCGCCTGACGCCGGCCTCGCGGGCCCACCGCAGGCCCACCGCGGGCCCACCGCAGGCCCACCGCAGGCCCACCGCAGGCCCATCGCAGGCCAAGGGCCACAGCGAGCTCAGAGCGACGTGAGGCGCTCCATGTCGGCGCGGACCGCGGCCAGCCGCGTCTCGGCGACCGCCTTGGCCTCTGCGAGCCCGGCAGCGTCGGTCACCGGCTCGATGACCTCGAGGTAGACCTTCACCTTCGGCTCGGTGCCGCTGGGGCGCACGATGATGCGCGACCGGTCGGCCAGGTGGTAGCGCAGGCCCTCGGTCGGCGGCAGACCGCCGTCGCCGCGCGCGAGGTCGTCGGCGCGGGTGACCTCGGTGCCGGCCACCGTCGTGGGCGGCTCCTCGCGCAGCCGGCCCATCAGGGCCTCGGTCTGGGCGAGGTCCGAGACGCGCACCGAGAACGAGTCGGTGGCGTGCACGCCGTGCTCGACGGCGAGGTCGTCGAGCAGGTCGGTGAGGGTGCGCCCCTCGGCCTTGAGGGTCGCGGCCAGCTCGGCGAGCAACAGCGCCGCGCTGACGCCGTCCTTGTCGCGCACGAGGCGCGGCGCGACGCAGTAGCCGAGGGCTTCCTCGTAGCCGAACCTCAGCCGGCGCACGCGCGAGATCCACTTGAAGCCGGTGAGCGTCTCCTCGTGGGCGAGCTTGGCGGCCCTGGCGATCGAGGCGAGCAGGCGCGACGACACGATGGAGTTCGCGAAGACGTCGCGACGGGAGACCCCGCGCCGCACGACGTGCGCGCCGAGCAGCGCCCCCACCTCGTCGCCCCGCAGCATGCGCCAGTCACCGAGGGCCGGGTCGAGGACGGCTGCCGCGCACCGGTCGGCGTCGGGGTCGCTCGCGATGACGAGGTCGCACCCGACCGCCCGGGCCCGTGCCAGGGCCAGGTCGATGGCGCCCTTCTCCTCGGGGTTGGGGAACGCCACCGTCGGGAAGTCCGGGTCGGGCACCGCCTGCTCGTCGACCGGGATCGGCGCCGCGAACCCGGCCCGCACGAACGCGGCGTGCACCGTGCCGTGGCCGACCCCGTGCAGGCTGGTGTGGACGACGCGCAGGTCGCGGGGCGAGTCGGGCGCGACGACCGTGGCGACGGCGTCGATGTAGCTCTCGAGGAGGTTGTCGCCGAGCGTCTCCCAGCCCTCGGAGGCGCGAGGCACGTCGGCGACCCGCTCGACGCGACCGATGTGGGCCGCGATCTCGCCGTCGGCCGGGGGCACGATCTGGCTCCCGTCGCCGAGGTAGACCTTGTAGCCGTTGTCCTGTGGCGGGTTGTGGCTGGCCGTCACCATGACCCCGGCGTGGGCGCCGAGGTGGCGGATCGCGAAGGCGAGCACCGGGGTGGGCAGCGGCTGGGGCAGCAGCATCGCCCGACCGCCGGCCGCGACGACGACGGCGGCCGTGTCGCGGGCGAAGACGTCGGAGTTGTAGCGGGCGTCGTAGCCGATCACCACGGTCGGGTGCTCGCCCGCACGCCCTTCGTCCTTGAGGTATGCCGTCAGGCCGGCGGCCGCACGGATGACCACGCTGCGGTTCATGCGGTTGGGGCCCGCCCCGAGCGCCCCGCGCAGCCCCGCGGTGCCGAACTCGAGCAGGCCCGACATGCGGTCGGCGAGGCCGGCCTCGGCGTCGCCGTCCCCGTCGGTCGCCCGGGTGAGCAGCGTGTCGAGCTCGGCCCGCGTCGTCGGGTCGGGGTCGTCGTCGCGCCAGGCCCGCGCGGCGGCATACATGGTCTCGGTGGCGTCCACGGCGGTCATCACAGGCGCCCCACGACGGCGGCGAGCAGGCGCCCGCACCGCTCGGCGGCGACCTGTCCGGCCTCGAGCACCTCGTCGTGGCTCAGCGGGGTCTCGGAGATGCCTGCGGCGAGGTTCGTCACGAGCGAGATGCCGAGCACGTCGAGACCGCTCTGACGCGCGGCGATCGCCTCGAGCGTCGTCGACATGCCGACGAGGTCGCCACCGATGACCTTGGCCATCTGCACCTCGGCAGGCGTCTCGTAGTGCGGCCCGCGGAACTGGACGTAGACGCCCTCGTCGAGGTCGGGGTCGACCTCGCGGGCGAGGTCGCGCAGCCGCGGCGTGTAGACGTCGGTGAGGTCGACGAAGTTCGCGCCCTCGATGGGGGAGTGGGCCGTGAGGTTGATGTGGTCGCGGATGAGCACGGGCGTGCCGGGCGCCCAGGCCGGGTTGAGCCCGCCGCAGCCGTTGGTCAGCACGATCGTCGAGCAGCCGGCGGCCTTCGCCGTGCGCACGCCGTGGACGACCGAGCGCACGCCACGCCCCTCGTAGAAGTGGGTGCGCGTGCCGAAGACGAGGGCACGGCGGCCGGTGTCGCCGATCGCCACCGAGCGCATGCTGCCCGAGTGGCCGACCACGGCGGCCTTGTGGAAGCCGGGCACGTCGGCGTTGTCGACGGTGGCGAGCGTCTCGCCGATGAGGTCGGCCGTCTGGCCCCAGCCCGACCCGAGCACGAGCGCGACGTCGTGGCGCTCGACGCCCGTGCGCTCGGCGATCACGGCGGCTGCGTCGGCGGCGACGTCGAACGGGTCGGTGGAGGGGTCGTTGAGGTCGCGGGAGGTGCTGTTCACGATGTGGACTCTAGCGAGGTCGTCCTGACCGGCGCACCGGTCCCGCCAGGGTGCGGAGCCCGACCTCGGGGTCGTCCGGGGGATGGTTGGATGGAGCACGTGATCACGCGCGAGACGTCCGTTGTCATCATCGGAGGTGGCCCCGGCGGCTACGAGGCGGCCCTCGTCGCCGCACAGCTCGGCGCACGCGTCACCATCGTCGAGCGCGACGGACTCGGTGGCGCGGCCGTGCTCACCGACTGCGTGCCGAGCAAGGCGCTCATCGCGACCGCCGACTACATGTCCGACTTCGAGACAGCCTCGCAGCTCGGAGTGCGGCTCCAGGACGACGACGGTGACGAGGTGTCCGACGCGGTCGCCCAGGCGCACACGGTCAACGGTCGCATCCTCGAGCTCGCCGCCGCCCAGAGCGCCGACATCCAGGGCAGCCTCGAGCAGGTCGGCGTGACCGTGCTCCGCGGCACCGCCCGGGTCGCAGGGCGCGAGGCGGTCGTCGCCGAGCTCGCCGACGGCACCACGCAGGAGCTGGCCGCGGACGTCGTGCTGCTCGCCACCGGCGCAGCACCCCGGGTCATGGACACGATGCGCCCCGACGGCGAGCGGATCCTGACCTGGCAGCAGATCTACTCCCTCGAGGAGCTGCCCGAACGGATCATCGTCATCGGCTCCGGCGTCACCGGCGCCGAGCTCGCCCAGGCCTACCTCGGCCTCGGCTCCCAGGTCGTGCTCGTCTCCTCGCGCGAGCGGGTGCTGCCGGGCGAGGACGCCGACGCCGCCACCGTCATCGAGGACGTCTTCCGCAAGCGCGGCATGGAGGTCCTGGGCACGTCGCGGGCCGCCTCGGTCGAGCGCACCGCCGACGGCGTCGTCGTCACTCTTGTCGACGGCCGCACCGTCGAGGGCAGCCACGCCCTGCTCGCCGTCGGCTCGGTGCCCAACACCGCCGACCTCGGGCTCGAGGAGCTCGGCGTCGAGCTCAGCCCCTCGGGCCACATCCAGGTCGACCGCGTCTCGCGCACCAGCGTGGGCGGGATCTACGCCGCCGGTGACTGCACCGGCGTGCTGCCGCTCGCCTCCGTGGCCGCCATGCAGGGCCGCATCGCCATGTGGCACGCGCTCGGCGACGCCGTCGCACCGCTCAACGTTCGTGGCGTCGCGGCGAACATCTTCACGGAGCCCGAGATCGCGACCGTCGGCATCAGCCAGGGCGCCGCCGACGAGTCACCCGACGTCGAGTCGGTCATGCTGCCGCTCGCGCGCAACCCCCGGGCCAAGATGCAGGGCATCACCGACGGGTTCGTCAAGCTCTTCTGCCGCAAGGGCTACGGCACGGTGCTCGGCGGGGTCGTCGTCGCGCCCAAGGCCTCCGAGCTGATCTTCCCGGTCGCTCTCGCCGTGCAGAACCGGCTCAGCGTCGACCAGGTCTCGAGCACGATCACCGTCTACCCGTCGCTGTCCGGCTCGATCGCCGAGGCGGCGCGCCAGCTGCACCAGTCCGACTGACGCGTCAGGGGATCGCGTCAGACGACCTGGTCGGGGTGCTGCGGACGGTCCTGGCGGTCGCTCTCGAGCTCGGCCAGGCGGTCCTGCTCGGCCCACCGCTCCTTGCGCCGGCGCGACACGGTCTGGCGCAGCTTCTTCTGCAGCGGGTAGACGAGGGCCGCCACGACGATGAGGATGACGAGGTTCGTCACCGAGAAGGACGGCTGGTTCGAGGTCGCAGTGGCGAGGGTCGCAAGCACCTGACCAGTGTGTCAGAGGCGTAACGTCGGGCCCGTGGCGGCGTCGCCGTCGCGCCAGGGGAGCGACCGTGCCCGCGGGCCGGCCCCTGACCGGTTCGGACCGTGGAGGCACGCAGTGAGCGACTGGATCGACAAGGCCAAGGACTTCATCAAGGGCCACCCGGACCAGGCCGAGCAGGGGCTCGACAAGGCCGAGGAGATCATCAACGAGCGCACCGGCGGCAAGTACGCCGACCAGATCGACAAGGGAGCCGACGCCGTACGCGAGCAGCTGGGTCTGCCGGACGACGAGGCCACCGCTCCGCCGACGCCGCCGACGCCTCCCACCCCTCCCACGCCCGGCCCGGCGCCGACCCCCGGCCCGGCACCGACCCCCGGCCCGGCACCGACCCCCACGCCGACCCCCACGCCGACCCCCACGCCCGGGCCTCCCGTCGATCCCAACGACCCCTCGCCCGTGGACCCCGGTCTGCCGGGCAGCCCCGGACCGTCCGAGATCCCGCCGGCCACCGACCCGGCGGGCGAGCAGGACCTGCCGGGCGTGCCCGACCCGAGCAGCGCCGGGAACCAGGGCGGCGCCGGGAACCAGGGCGGCGCCGGGACCCAGGGCGGCGACATCACCCTGGGCGACCCGCCCAAGAGCTGAGCCGTCGCAGCACGGCGAGGGCCGCCCCACCGCGACGGTGGGGCGGCCCTGTCGTCGGCTCGACGCGTCCGGACCCGGGTGGTCGCCCGGTCAGCCCTCGGCGTCCTTGATCTCGGCGAGCACCGCGCCGGACGTGACGGTCTCGCCGACCTTCGCGGTGAGACCGGTGAGGACGCCGCCCTTGTGGGCGGTGATGGGCTGCTCCATCTTCATCGCCTCGAGGACGATGACGAGGTCGCCGGCAGCGACCGTGGTGCCCTCCTCGACGGCGATCTTGACGATGGTGCCCTGCATGGGAGCGGTGAGGGAGTCGCCGGAGGCGGCGCCGCCGGACTTGCCGCCGCCGGAGCGCTTCGGCGCCTTCTTCTTCGCGGCGGAGCCGCCACCGCCGCCCAGCGACAGGCCACCGGGCAGCGAGACCTCGAGCCGCTTGCCGCCGACCTCGACGACGACGGTCTGGCGCTCCTCGGGCTCGGCGCCGTCGGCGCCACTACCGGGCCCACCGGCATACGGCTCGACGGTGTTGTCCCACTCGGTCTCGATCCAGCGGGTGTGGATCGAGAACGGCGTGCCGTCGGCGGGCGCGAAGGCCGGGTCGGCGACGACCGCGCGGTGGAACGGCACGACGGTGGGCATGCCGTCGATGGTCAGCTCGGCGAGGGCGCGGCGGGAGCGCTCGACGGCCTGCTGGCGGGTGCTGCCGGTGACGATGAGCTTGGCGATCATCGAGTCGAAGGCTCCGGCGACGGTGTCGCCCTCGACGATGCCGGCGTCCCAGCGCACGCCCGGGCCGTGCGGCACGACCATCCTGGTCACGGTGCCGGGGGCTGGGAGGAAGCCGCGGCCGGCGTCCTCGCCGTTGATGCGGAACTCGATGGAGTGCGCGTGCGGCTCGGGGTCGCCGTAGTCGAGGCTCTCGCCGTTCGCGATGCGGAACTGCTCGCGCACGAGGTCGATGCCGGTGACCTCCTCGGTGACCGGGTGCTCGACCTGGAGGCGGGTGTTGACCTCGAGGAAGCTGATGTCGCCCTGCGGCCCGACGAGGAACTCGCACGTGCCGGCACCGACGTAGCCGGCCTCCTTGAGGATCGCCTTGGACGCGCGCAGCAGCTCGGCGTGCTGCTCGTCGGTGAGGAACGGGGCGGGGGCCTCCTCGACGAGCTTCTGGTTGCGGCGCTGCAGCGAGCAGTCGCGGGTCGAGACCACGACGACGTTGCCGTGCTGGTCGGCCAGGCACTGGGTCTCGACGTGACGCGGGCGGTCGAGGAAGCGCTCGACGAAGCACTCGCCGCGGCCGAACGCCGTGACTGCCTCGCGCACGGCCGACTCGTAGAGGTCGGGGATCTCCTCCATCGTGCGGGCGACCTTGAGGCCGCGTCCGCCGCCGCCGTATGCCGCCTTGATCGCCACCGGGAGCCCGTGCTCCTGCGCGAACGCCACCACCTCGTCGGCGCCGCCGACCGGGTCCTTGGTGCCGGGCACGAGGGGCGCACCGGCCTTGGTCGCGATGTGGCGGGCCTTGACCTTATCGCCGAGGGAGTCGATGGCCTCGGGGCCGGGGCCGATCCAGATGAGCCCGGCGTCGATGACGGCCTGGGCGAAGCCGGCGTTCTCGGCGAGGAAGCCGTAGCCGGGGTGGACCGCGTCGGCGCCGGACTGCTTCGCGACGTCGAGGAGCTTGTCGACGAGCAGGTAGCTCTCGCCGGGCGTCGAGCCACCGAGCGCGTACGCCTCGTCGGCGACCTTCACGTGCAGGGCATCCCGGTCGGGGTCCGCGTAGACCGCCACCGAGGCGATGCCGCTGTCCGCGCACGCCCGCGCGATGCGGACCGCGATCTCACCACGATTTGCGATCAGGACCTTGCTGATGGATGCCATGGCTCGGACTCTATCGGGCTGACGTCACGTCAATTCCGCCTCCAGAGGCGTATTCCCAGCCGTCTCGGAGTGAGGTCGGGCACATCAACCACCGGTGTGCTCGACCTAGCGTGGAGGCCATGACCACACACGCGTCAGTCCCCACGCTCGCCCTCGGCCACGCCTCCACCCCCGGCCTGGCCATCCCGCAGGTCGGTTTCGGTGTCTGGGAGGTGCCCGACGCGGACGTCGACGCCGCCTTCGGTCGCGCCCTCGAGGTCGGCTACCGCCACATCGACACCGCCCGCATCTACGGCAACGAGGAGGGCGTCGGCCGGGTCCTGGCCCGCGGCGACGTCGCCCGCGACGACGTCTTCGTCACCACGAAGGTCTGGAACGACGACCACCACGACGTGCCGGCGGCGTTCGACGCGTCCATGGGGCGCCTGGGCATCGACGTGCTCGACCTCTACCTCATCCACTGGCCGGCCCCCGCCCAGGACGCGTACGTCGACGCGTGGAAGGCCATGCTCGAGCTGCAGTCCGAGGGCCGGGTGCGCTCGGTCGGTGTGTGCAACTTCCAGCTGTCGCACCTGCAGCGCCTGCTCGACGAGACCGGCGTGCTGCCGTCGGTCAACCAGATCGAGCTCTCGCCGTACCTCCAGCAGGAGCAGCTGCGCGCCTTCCACGCCGAACACGGCATCGTGACCGAGGCGTGGAGCCCGCTCGCGGCCCGCGCCGGGCTCCTCGACGACCCGGTCGTCACGGGGATCGCCGCGAAGCACGGCGTGACGCCGGGGCAGGTGGCGCTGCGCTGGCACGTGGAGGTCGGCAACGTCGTGCTGACCCGGTCCGTCACCCCCGAGCGCATCGACGCGAACCTCGACCTCTTCGGCTTCGCGCTGGACGAGGACGACCTCACGGCCATCCGCGGCCTGGACCGGGGGACGAGGACCGGCCCCGATCCCGACACCTTCGGCTGAGCAGGCCGGGTCCGAGGCCGTCGCCAGACACTAGATTGACCCGCATGGGACTGTTCTCGAAGAAGAACAAGGGCGACGACGAGCCGGCCTCGGACCCGACCCCCGCCGACGACGCCGGCGAGCCCGGCGACGACGCGCTCGCGTCCGACGTCACCGGTCGACCCGTCACGGCGCCGCTGGGGGAGGCCGAGCGCGGGCGCCTCGACGCGGCGCTGGCCCACGCCGCGCAGGCGGGCGTCGACATCGACGACCTCAGCTCGATCAGCGCCCACTACGACGACGCGTACCGCCGGTGGTCGGCGACCCAGGGGGCCGACGGCGACGGCTCCGACGTCATCGTCGACACGTTCGCCACGGCGATCGGCGAGCACCTCGCCCGGCACAGCGCCCGCGAGTGGGCCGTCGTGACCGACGTCTTCGGCACCGACATCGGCCTCGTCGCGGCCCGGGCCGACACGGTCGTGGTGCCGCACAACCTCGTCGGCGCGCGGTGGATGCGTGGTGAGACCGGATGGATCCCGGGTGTCGTCTCGCACCTCGTGAGGATCCGCCCGCGGCCCAGCTGAGGCGCCTCCTAGGATCGCGACATGGCCACGGACGACCGGCGCGTCAAGCGCGAGCTCGAGGAGGGCATCGAGCGCGACTTCACGCGCAAGATGTCGTACGGCGACTACCTGCGGCTCGACACGCTGCTCAGCGCGCAGCAGCCGCTCAGCGACCCGCCGCAGCACGACGAGCTGCTCTTCATCATCCAGCACCAGACTTCGGAGCTGTGGCTCAAGCTCATGATCCACGAGCTGCGTTCTGCCCGAAGGCTTCTCGCTGAGGACGATCTGGCACCCGCTCTCAAGCGGCTGGCCCGCGTCAAGCACATCCAGCACACCCTCACCGACCAGTGGTCGGTGCTCGCGACGCTGACGCCGAGCGAGTACGCGGAGATCCGCCCGTTCCTCGCCACGAGCTCGGGCTTCCAGTCGGCCCAGTACCGCGAGGTCGAGTTCCTCCTCGGCAACAAGAACGCAGACATGGTCGCCGTGTTCTCGCACGACGAGGGCGCCCGCGGCGAGCTCGACACCCTCCTGCACGAACGCAGCCTCTACGACGAGTTCCTCGCCTACCTGTCCCGGCGTGGGTATGCCGTCCCGTCCCACCTGCTCGACCGTGACTGGACGCAGCCCTACCGCCTCGACCAGGGGCTCGTCGACGTCTTCGCCGGCGTGTACGCCGAGCCGCACGAGCACTGGGGCGTCTACGAGACGTGCGAGGAGCTCGTCGACCTCGAGGACAACTTCCAGCAGTGGCGCTTCCGGCACCTGCAGGTGGTGCAGCGCACCATCGGCCAGAAGACCGGCACCGGCGGGTCGACAGGCGTCGACTTCCTGCGTCGCGCGCTCGACCTGACCTTCTTCCCGGAGCTGTACGAGGTGCGCACCAGGATCGGGGGCTGACGATGGCGCGCGACTGGGACGAGCGAGCGGATGAGCTTGCGGCGCAAGCCATCTCGGACGGCGCGCCGACCTCCTGGTTCGACCGGCTGTACGCGGAGGGTTGCTCGGGCGTCGTCGGCATGCCGTGGGACAGGTCCCAGCCCGCACCGCAGCTGCGGGAGTGGGCGGAGTCGCAGGCGGTCGACGGCAGCGGGCGTCGCGCCGTCGTCGTGGGGTGTGGTCTCGGTGCCGACGCGGAGTACCTCGCGTCGCTGGGCTTCGACACGGCGGCCTTCGACGTCGCCCCGACCGCTGTCCGGGTGGCGCAGGACCGGCACCCGGGCAGCGCCGTCGACTACCGCGTGGCGGACCTGCTGGACCTGCCGGGGGAGTGGCTCGGCGGGTTCGACCTGGTCGTCGAGATCTACACGGTGCAGGCGCTGCCCGACCCGCCCCGGTCGGAGGCGGTCCGCGGCGTGCGCAGCCTGGTCGCCCGGGGAGGCACGCTGTTCGTGGTGGAGTTCCGCACGGACGGCGAGTCCGACGCGACGAAGGGTCCGCCGTTCGCGCTGAGCCGTGGACGCCTGCTGTCGTTCGCGGACGACGGGCTCGAGCAGGTCGAGCTGAGCGCCGTCGAGGGTCAGCACTGGCGGGCCGTGTTCCGCCGTTAGTCGGGCTAGTCCCCGGCGCGTCTCCCGTTGCCGCACCGTGGTGCGTGGGCCAAGGTGGTCAGGCAGGCAACCCACCGTGGCGCTTGGCCACGACCAGACGCATGGGAGGCGACATGGCTCAGGTTGCACAACAGGAGACCCACCAGGGCGGCGAGCTGAAGAGGGTCATGGGACCCGGGCTGCTGCTGCTCTTCATCGTCGGCGACATCCTCGGGACGGGCGTCTACGCGCTCACGGGAGACGTCGCCGCAGAGGTCGGAGGTGCGGCTTGGGCACCGTTCATCGTCGCCTTCGCCATCGCCATGGTCACCGCCTTCTCGTACCTCGAGCTCGTGACGAAGTACCCGCAGGCAGCCGGCGCGGCGCTCTACACCCACAAGGCGTTCGGCATCCACTTCCTGACCTTCATCGTCTGCTTCACGGTCATGTGCTCCGGCATCACGTCGGCCTCGACGGCCTCGCGGGCCTTCGCGTCGAACCTCGCCAAGGGGTTCAGGCTCGACGACGAGAACACGACGCTGATCATGCTCATCGCGCTGGGGTTCATGGCGGTCGTCGCGCTGGTCAACCTGCGGGGCGTCGGCGAGAGCGTCAAGGCCAACATCGTGCTGACGCTGGTCGAGCTGTCGGGCCTGCTCCTCGTCATCTTCGTCGGCTTCTTCGCGATCTTCGGCGGCAAGGGCGACTTCTCGCGCACGATGATCTTCGAGTCGCCGAGCGACAAGTCGACGTTCTTCGCCGTCACCGCGGCGACGTCGCTCGCGTTCTTCGCGATGGTCGGCTTCGAGGACTCGGTCAACATGGCCGAGGAGACCAAGGACCCCGTGCGGATCTTCCCCAAGATGATGATCACGGGCATCGGCGTGACGGGACTCATCTACGTGCTCGTGTCGCTCTGCGCCGTCGCCATCGTGCCGGTGGGCGACCTCGCCTCGAGCGACACGCCGCTGGTGACGGTCGTCGAGAGGGCCGCGCCGAACGTCCCGATCAAGGACCTGCTGCCGTTCATCTCGATGTTCGCCGTCGCGAACTCGGCCCTGATCAACATGCTCATGGCCTCGCGCCTGCTCTACGGGATGAGCAAGCAGGACGTGCTGCCCCACTTCCTCGGCCGGGTGCACCCGCGTCGCCGGACGCCGTGGGCGGCCATCGTCTTCACGACCCTTCTCGCCTTCGGCCTGATCATCTACGTGTCGGGTGCGAGCGAGGACGCGGTCTCGGCCCTCGGCGGCACGACGTCACTACTGCTGCTCGGCGTGTTCACGATCGTCAACATCGTCGTGCTCGTGCTCCGGCGCGACCCGAAGGACAGCGACCACTTCGTCACCCCGTCGTTCCTCCCGGTCGTCGGAGCGGTCGCCTGCTTCTTCCTCGTGCTGCCGCTGTCGGGCCGGCCGTCGGAGCACTACACGATCGGCGGCGGCCTGCTGGTGCTCGGCGTCGTCCTGTGGGCCCTCACCTGGATGGCGAACCGGGGCCTGCGGGCCAAGAAGACCTACTTCCGCGACCCCGACGACCTCGGCGGCGACGGCCCGGTCAACTAGCCCGCCGGTCACCTCGGCCCCGCGCGGCCGGCCGAACCGGTCTCGGCCGGGCTCGCACTGGCACGGGCAGTCAGCGGCGCAGTAGGCCTCGAAGCACGTGTCAGGGCAGGTGCAGTCGTCGCTCGGGGGAGGGGCATCGACCACCGGCTGCCGCCCGCGCCTGAGCCTGGCCCGCAGGCGCAGCTCTGCCCGGGTCGGGTGGTCGACCTGTCGCTGCCTGTGCGGAGCCGCTTGCGCTTCCCGGTCGCGTGCCGCCCGGTGCCTGAACCACGCTCGGGCTGGCGGCCGGTCGTAGCGCGGGCGTGCCTCTCGCTCGTAGGGCACCTCGTCCGGCGGTGCCAGGTCGAGGTGGGCGGGGAAGCGGCGGCCCTGGTTGTCGCGAACCAGGTCCTCCGGCACCGGCATCACCTCGCAACCGTCCGCATCGACGACCGCAAGTTTCAGGCCGGCGACCGCGAGGATCTGCTCGAAGAGCCCCAGCGTCGGCACCGATGCCCCGGACTCGATGCGGCAGACGGTGCTGGCGGTAGTCCCCACCACTTCGGCCAGGCCCCGCTGGCTCAGGTCGGCAAGGCGCCGCGCCCGCACGACGTAGCGTCCGACCCTGTCGTCCGCACCGTCCCCCGCTCCCGTCCGCGCCACGACCTCAGGCTGCAACTTCGAACATGCTGCGCGCAGCGGTCGTCCACAGGGGCTCTCGTACGGGGTGTTCGGCGAGCACACCACGTCACTGTTCCACGGGGCGCAACAGTGACGTACGCGGCTGGTGTAGTCACCTGGCGAGCGACGCTTCCGCGCGGCTGCGTCACTGTTCCACGGAACGCAACAGTGACGCGGGGTGCTCCGGGTCAGCTGGTCACGCGGCGGTCTTGGCGCGGACCTGGCGCTTGATGCGGCCGAGCATGGCGACCATGCCGCGCATCCGGAGCGGGGAGACCGCCTCGGCCAGCCCGAACCGCATCGGGGCGTCGTCGGGCACGGCGAGCACCTCCGCAGCGCTGAGCCCATCGAGCCCCTCGTGGAGGATGCCGGCGAAGCCACGGGTCGTCGGCGCCTCGGCGGGGGCGTCGAAGAAGAGGCTGACCGTGCGGTCGTCGAGCGAGACGCCGTCCGCGACCTCGACCGTGAGGAAGAGGGGCGACTGGCACTCGTCGACGCGCTCGAGCTGGTCGAGGTGACCGGCATACCGCTCGGGCAGGTCGGGCAGCTCGTCGCTGAACTCGAGCAGCAGCTGCAGCTTCAGTTCGTTGCTCGCGGAGCGGAAGTCGTCGGCGATCTCGGCGAGCGAGGTGGGCAGCGACATGGCGTGTGGGGACTCACTCATGCGCTCACCTCTCGATCGGGACGCGCACCGAGTTGCCCCACTCGGTCCACGAGCCGTCGTAGTTGCGCACCGTCTCGAACCCGAGCAGGTGGGTGAGCACGAACCACGTGAGCGAGGAGCGCTCGCCGATGCGGCAGTACGCGACGACGTCGTCGTTGGGGGCCAGGCCCTGCTCGGTGAGGTAGATCGCCTCGAGCTCCTCTCGGGACTTGAACGAGCCGTCCTCGTTGGCCGCACGCGCCCACGGCACCGACTTCGCACCGGGGATGTGGCCGCCGCGCATCGCGCCCTCCTGGGGGTAGTCGGGCATGTGCAGCAGCTCGCCGGAGAACTCGCCGGGGGAGCGGACGTCGACGAGCGGCTTGCCGAGGTGGGCGAGGACGTCGTCCTTGAACGCGCGGATCGGGGCGTCGTCGCGCTCGGCCACCGGGTACTCCACGGGCGTCGGCGTCGGGACCTCGCGGGTGATCTCGCGTCCCTCGGCGATCCACTTCGCGCGGCCACCGTCCAGGAGGCGGACGTCCTCGTGGCCGAAGAGGCTGAAGACCCACAGGGCGTATGCCGCCCACCAGTTGCTCTTGTCGCCGTAGAGCACGATCGTCGTCTCGCGCGAGATGCCGCGCTTGCCCATCACCTCGGCGAAGCGCGCGCCGTCGACGTAGTCGCGGGTGACCGGGTCGTTGAGGTCGACGTGCCAGTCGATCTTGATCGCACCGGGGATGTGGCCGGTGTCGTAGAGCAGGACGTCCTCGTCGGACTCGAGCACCACGATGCCGTCGGGTCCGCCGACAGCCCCGGCCGCGACCTGCTCGGCGAGCCAGTCGGTGGTGACGAGGCGCTCGGGGTGGGCGTACGCGGAGATCTTCGTGTCGTCAGCGCTCATGGGCCCATCGTGTCACGCGAGCTTGTCGAGGTCCTCACGGCACCGGCGCTCGAACTCGCCGAGCTCGGCGATGGCGTCCTGGATGTCGCGCAGCCGCTGGTCGAGGTCGGCGCGGCGCTCGTCGATCTGGCCGAGGACGTACTCGAGCTGCGTGCGCCGGCCGCGGGGGGCGTCGAAGAGGTCGATGATCGTGCGGATCTCCTCGAGGGGGAACCCCAGCCGCTTGCCGCGCAGGATGAGGCCGAGGCGAGTGCGGTCGCGGCGGTGGTAGATGCGCTGCGTGCCGCGCCGCTCGGGGGAGATGAGGCCGAGGTCCTCGTAGTGCCGCACCGTGCGGTGGGTCACGCCGAACTCCTCCGCCACCTGGGCGATGGTCCACGTCGGCGCACTTGTCATGGCGTCGATCCTGCTTTACGTTTACGTCAACGTCAAGCACGCGTCACGAGCGCGTGACGGCGGCGACCCCCCAGGAGAACAGCGATGTTCGAGCTCAGCCAGGACCACGAGGACTTCCGCCAGGTCGTCCGCGACTTCGCCGAGAAGGAGGTCGCCCCCCACATCGCCAAGTGGGACGCCGCCTCCCACTTCCCGGCCGACCTCGTGCCCAAGATGGGTGACCTCGGGCTGTTCGGCCTCGTCGTGCCGGAGGAGTACGGCGGCGCGGGTGACGCCGGCGACTTCACCAGCCTCTGCGTCGCGATCGAGGAGCTCGGCCGCGTCGACCAGTCCATCGGCATCACGCTCTCGGCCGGCGTCGGGCTCGGCATCAACCCGATCCTGACCTACGGCAACGAGGAGCAGAAGCAGCGCTTCCTGCCCGACCTCGTCTCGGGACGCGCGCTCGCCGGCTTCGGCCTCACCGAGCCCGAGGCCGGCTCCGACGCCGCAGCGACGAGGACCCGGGCCGTCCGCGAGGGCGACGAGTGGGTCATCAACGGCGCCAAGGCGTTCATCACGAACTCCGGCACCGACATCACCTCGGTCGTCACCGTCACCGCGCGCACCGGCACCAACGCGGACGGCTCGCCGCAGATCTCGGCGATCATGGTCCCGGCCGGCACGCCCGGCTTCGTCGTCGAGCCGGCGTACCACAAGCTCGGCTGGCACGTCTCCGACACCCATGGCCTCACCTTCGAGGGCTGCCGGGTGCCGGCAGAGAACCTGCTCGGCGCCGAGGGGGAGGGCTTCAAGCAGTTCCTCAAGACCCTCGACGACGGCCGCATCGCGATCTCGGCTCTCGCCGTCGGCTGCGCCCAAGCGTGCCTCGAGCTCGCGACCGACTACGCGAAGACGCGGACGGCGTTCGGCAGGCCGATCGGCGTCAACCAGGGCGTCTCGTTCCAGCTCGCCGACCTGGCCGTCATGGTCGAGGGCGCTCGTCTGCTCACCTACAAGGCGGCCTGGCTCAAGGACGAGCTCCACGCCGGCAAGCGCTCCGTCAAGGAGGTCAAGCAGGCCGCGGCCATCGCCAAGCTCTACTCGACCGAGGCCGCCGTCACCGCGACCCGCACCGCGACGCAGGTCTTCGGTGGCAACGGCTTCATGGAGGAGTTCCCCGTGGCGCGCTTCTACCGCGACGCGAAGATCCTCGAGATCGGCGAGGGCACCTCCGAGGTGCAGCGGATGCTCATCGCCCGCGGCCTGGGGCTGCCCGCATGAGCGACTCGGACCCGAGGGTCGCCGACGTCCGGGCCCGGCTCGCCAAGGCTCACGCCGCCTCGGCGAGCGCGCCGGAGAAGGCCCAGGCGAAGCTCGACGCCCAGGGCAAGATCTACGTCCGCGACCGCATCGCGCTGCTCTTCGACGAGGGCTCCTTCGTCGAGGACGGCCGCTACGCCAACGCGCTCCAGCCCGGCCTGCCCGCCGACGGCGTCGTCACCGGCCGCGGCACCGTCGACGGCCGGCCCGCGATCGTCATCGCCAACGACCCCACCGTCAAGGCGGGGTCATGGGGCTCGCGCACCGTCGAGAAGATCGTGCGCGCCACCGAGATGGCGCTGCGCGAGGAGCTGCCCGTCTTCTGGTTCGTCGACTCGGCCGGCGCCCGCATCACCGACCAGGTCGAGATGTTCCCGGGCCGACGCGGCGCGGGGCGCATCTTCCACAACCAGGTCGCGCTGTCGGGCAAGGTGCCGCAGATCTGCTGCCTCTTCGGCCCCAGCGCCGCCGGCGGCGCCTACATCCCCAGCTTCTGCGACCTCATCATCATGGTCGAGGGCAACGCCTCCATGTACCTCGGCAGCCCCCGCATGGCCGAGATGGTCGTCGGCGAGAAGGTCTCCCTCGAGGAGATGGGCGGTGCCCGCATGCACTGCACCGTCTCGGGTGTCGGCGACCTGCTCGCCCACGACGACGCCGAGGCCATCGAGCTCGCCAAGCTCTACTTCTCCTACGTGCCCGGGACGTGGCGCGACCACCCGCCGACGTATGCCGCCGAGGAGCCCGCGACGCCGCTGACCCGCGACACGGTGCCCGAGCGCGAGTCGGTCCCCTTCGACATCCACGACGTCATCGACGGCCTCGTCGACGACGACTCGTTCTTCGAGCTCAAGCCGCTCTGGGCCGGTGAGCTCGTCATCGGTTTCGGCCGCCTCGACGGGCAGAGCGTCGGCATCGTCGCCAACAACTCGATGGTCAAGGGCGGCGTGCTCTTCACCGACAGCGCCGACAAGGCCGCCCGGTTCATCTGGCTCTGCGACGCCTTCAACATCCCGCTGATCTACCTCGCCGACGTGCCCGGCTTCATGATCGGTTCGGAGGTCGAGCGCGGCGGCATCATCCGCCACGGCGCCAAGATGGTCAGCGCCGTCTCCTCGGCCACGGTCCCGCAGTTCTGCGTCGTCGTGCGCAAGGCGTACGGCGCCGGGCTCTACGCGATGGGCGGCCCCGGCTTCGGCCCCGACGCCACGATCGCCCTGCCGACCGCGCGCATCGCGGTGATGGGGCCCGAGGCCGCCGTCAACGCGGTCTACGCCAACAAGATCGCCGAGATCGCCGACGCCGACGAGCAGGCCCGGTTCGTCGCGGACCGCCGCCGCGAGTACGAGGAGGACGTCGACATCGAACGGCTCGCAGCCGACCTCGTGCTCGACTCCATCATCGAGGCGGATGAACTGCGCTCGGACCTCGTGCGCCGACTGGCCTATGCTTCCCGGCGTGACCGTCACTTCAGCGAGCGCAGACGCGCCGTCCCGCCGGTCTGAGCCGCGCCTCGGTCACCGGCTCGAGCACCCCGACCGCGAGGCGGAGCTGAAGCAGCCGTTCTGGCGACGGTTCCCCGTCTGGTTCCCCTTCGCGGTCTTCGGTGTCTCCCGCATCTTCGTGTGGGTCGCGGCCACGTACCTCTCGAGGTACCAGATCCCGCTGCCCATCGGCACCGCCAACATCCGCATCTTCTACCCGACCCCGGCCGACCCCGGCTACAACGCCGTGATGACCGGCTGGGACGGCCAGTGGTACCGCGTCATCGCCGAGCAGGGCTACCCCGCGGTGCTGCCCCGCGTCGGCTGGGGCGGCATCGACATGAACCCCTGGGCCTTCTTCCCGGTGTTCCCGATGACCGTCGGGCTCATCATGAAGGTCACCGGCCTGCCGTTCGCCCTCGTCGCGCCCGTGCTCTCGACCCTCATCGGGTTCGTCGCGATGTACATGCTCTTCAAGCTCGTCGACCAGGTCGTGGGCCGCTGGGAGGCGATCGTCGCGGTCGTCGCCACGAGCTTCTTCATCGCCTCACCCGCGTTCTCGGCGTCCTACACCGAGTCGACCGCCCTGCTCGGCGTCGTCACGGTGCTCTGGCTGCTGCGGCGCCGGCAGTACTGGTGGGTCGCCGTGACGCTGCTCGTGCTCTCGCTGAGCCGCAACGTCGTCATCGCCATGGTGCCGGTCATCATCGCGCACTCCGTGGTGCGCTGGCGGCAGGGTGACGAAGGCCCCCACCCGTGGAGGTTCCGGGTCGCGATGGGTGTGCTGGCGGCATACGCAGGCGCACTGACCTGGCTCTGGCCCACGATCGTGACGATCGCGACGGACACCCCGAACGCGTACAACGACACGATGCTCGCCTGGAACATCGAGACGAAGATCAAGCTCTACCTCTGGTGGGACCTGCTCTACGACTACTGGGGCGTGCTCGGGCAGGTCGGCGGTGTGCTCGGCGTCGCGGCGTTCGCGTGGTTCATGCTGTCGAGGCACTCGTGGCGCTGGGGCCCGGAGATCTGGGGCTGGGCCGGTGCCTACCCGGCATACATCATCCTCGTCACCAGCACGACGCCGAGCCGCGTGCGCTACGCGCTGCTCGCGTTCCCCATGACCCTCGTCATCGCCTGGTTCCTCAAGCTGCCCTGGTGGCGGCGCTACCGCTACTGGGTGCTGGCGCTCATCGTCGTCGCGGGCGCGGCGCAGATGTGGTGGTGGACCGAGCACTACCTCGTCATCGAGAACCTCACCGACGACCTCTACCCCTGACCGGCTACTGCTGCCCGGCACCACCGACGACGTCGAACCAGCCGATTCCGGCGTCGCCGAGCAGCTCGCGCAGCAGCGGCAGGGACAGGCCGACGACGTTGTGGTGGTCGCCCTCGACAGCGGTGACGAAGGCGCCACCGAGCCCGTCGATCGTGAACGCGCCGGCGACGGTGAGCGGCTCGCCCGTCGCGACGTAGGCGTCGATCTCGTCGTCGGAGAGCTTCGCGAAGTGGACGGTCGTCGACGCGGTCGCGCCGAGGGTGGCGCCGCCCGGGCCCCGGTCGTCGACGAGCCAGTGCCCCGTGTGCAGCACCCCCGAGCGGCCGCGCATCCGGTGCCAACGGCTGACCGCCTCGGCGGCGTCGGCCGGCTTGCCGTGCACCTCCCCGTCGAGCTCGAGCACCGAGTCGCACCCGACGACGACGGCTTCGTCGTCGAGGCCCGACGCGACGTCCTCGGCCTTCGCCCGTGCCAGGAGCAGGGCGATGTCGGCGGGCTCGAGCGGGCCGTAGCGCTCGGTGGCCTCGGCCACGGCGAGGTCCTCGTCGACGTCGCTCACGACGACGGTCGGATCGATGCCGGCAGCACGCAGGGTCGAGAGGCGCGCGGGGGAGGCCGAGGCGAGGACGAGGTGGACCGCGGCAGCGTCGGGGAGGGGGGTCGACATGCCGTCATCGTAGGGGCCGGCCGGGAGCCGGGGACGACGGACGGCGCCGCCCCGGTCCGGGGCGGCGCCGTCGTCGTCGTGGCAGCTGCGTGGCGCGTCAGGCGATCGCTGCCGTCTGGGCCGAGTAGACGGCCTTGGTGAGGTAGCCGGACCTGACGCCCGTGACCCTGACCTTGACGTACTTGCCCTTGTCGAGGCTCGTCAGCTTGTACGACTTCGCGGTCGCCCCCGAGATGGCGACGCCGGAGCGGTACCACTGGTAGGTGAACGTCGTCGGCGCCGGGCTCCACGTGCCGGGCACGGCCGTCAGCGTGTAGGCGACCTTGCGGGTGCCGGAGATGGTCGGGGTCGGTGCGGTGAACGTGCCGAGCACGGCGGACGTCGCCGCCGAGGTCCGTGCCGTCGTGAGGTAGCCGGACTTGGCCCCGGTGACCTTGACCGTCATCGTCTTGGCCTGGTCGGTGGTCGTCAGCCTGTAGGTGCTCGCCGTCGCGCCCGAGACGGCGACGCCGGAGCGGTACCACTGGTAGGTCAGGGTGACCGGCGCCGGGCCCCACGCGCCGGGAACCGCCGTCAGGGTGTAGCCGACGGCCTTGGTGCCGCTGATGGTCGGTGTCGGGGCCGTGAGGGCACCGAGCACCGCGCTGGTCGCGGACGACGTCCTGGCCGCGGTGGCGTATCCCGATTTCGTGCCCGTGACCTTGACGGTCATCGTCTTGGCCTGGTCGGTGGTCGTCAGCGTGTAGGTGCTGGCGGTCGCGCCCGAGATGGCGACGCCGGAGCGGTACCACTGGTAGGTCAGGGTGACCGGCGCCGGGCCCCACGTGCCGGGGACGGCCGTGAGCATGTAGCCGACGGCCTTGGTGCCGCTGATGGTCGGTGTCGGGGCCGAGAGCGCGCCCAGCACGACCGGGCCGGTCGCCGCCTGCTGGAGAGTGCCGGCGCCGTTCTGGCCGTAGGCGCTCATGCGCAGCGTGATCCGCTTGCCCATCATCGCGCTCGTCAGCGCCAGCGGCGGCGGCTGGTCGTAGCCGTAGCTCGTGTCCTGCGGCACGCCGCCGACGACCCAGGTGTACGAGGGGTTCCAGTCGCCGGCCGGGGCGATGGCGCCGTGGGCGGCCGTCAGCGAGCTGCCGACGACCCCGCTGCCGGAGATGGTCAGCGGGCTCGACAGCGACGGGGCACCGGAGCCCATGACCTCGGCGCCGTTGGCGTGCATCACGGCGCTGCGGTAGCCGGCGAGTGCACCGGTCACCTTCGCGGTGACGTAGGAGCCGGCGAGGTCGCTCGTCGTCGTGAACGTCGACCCGGTGGCTCCGGCGATGGGCACCAGCCCGTCCGTGCCCTGACGCATCCACTGGTAGGTCAGGGCCACGCCCGACGGGCCCCACGCGCCGGGGTCGACGGTGAGCGTGCTGCCCACCGCCGACGAGCCGCTCACGAACGGCTCGCCGGCGGTGAGGCCGTTGCCGGCCACGGGGAGGACCATCGTGAGCTCGCGCTTGCGGTTGTCGCTGGTCACGGTGAAGGGTGTCGCGGCGTCGAGTGTCGCCACGTTGTCGTAGCAGCGGTCCTGGTAGCGCGTGGCGGGTGCCCAGCCGTTGTCGTACCACGTGTCGTAGACGCAGACCTTGTACGTCTTGCCGAGCTCGGTCTCCTCCGCGAAGGTGCCGTCGGCGCCGGTGAGGAGCGGGCCGTACTGGCGCCCCCACCAGTCGCCCTCGGCCGGGCGGTACTCGAAGAGGTTCCAGTTGACGTTCTCGAGAGGCTTGCCGGCGGCGTCGGTCACCGTGACGACGACGCCGGTCCACGGGTCGAGGACGAAGTTGACGCCGGTGATCGTCGTGCCGGCCGGGATGTTCCAGGCGACGTAGTCACTCGTGCTCTTCGTGCCGTCCCAGCTCGCCGAGGCGTACTGGTGCCGGTCGTTCGGGTCGTAGGCCCAGACGTTGCTGGGTCCCGACTCGACGCCGGTCAGGGTGAAGGTCCCGTCGGCGGCCGACGTGGTGTCGTTCGACATGCCGCCCGTGGTCTTGGTGGCGTCGACGGCGAAGCCGCTGACGGGCTGGCCGGCCGTGTTCTTCACGGTGCCCTTGATGGTGGAGCGGCGGTCGAGCTGGATGTTCGCGACGGTGGCCGTCGCGCCGGCGGTGACGGGCGTCGCGTCGTCGAAGCTGCCCTTGTTCGCGTACCACTCGGTGCCCCACTGCGTGGCGCACGTCATCTCGCCCCAGCAGCCGGCCTCCATCTTGTAGGGGCCGGGCGAGGTGAAGGTGGCGGTATAGGTGCCGTCGGACCGGAACGTGACCGATCCGGCGTCGTTGTAGGCGGCGTCGTAGAACCAGAGCCCTGCGTCGCCGACGCCGACGACGGCGCCGGCCGCGTCGAGTCCGGTGACGCGGCCCGAGATGGTGTAGGTGGCGGCGTTGGCCGAGGGCGCGGCCAACGGCAGCAGCCCGAGTGCGACGGTGGTCGCGGTGAGCACGGTCAGGAGACGGCGCGCAGCGCGGCGCGTGGTCGTCCCCTCGGCCCGGCGCACCGCTGTGCAGTGGCGGAACACGGTCTTCTCCCCTGTGAGCTGTGAGGCGCCTGCGTGGAGTCGGCGGCGCGAGCACAGCATAGGTGCGCCGCAGAGCACCCGGCGATGGGGAGGAGTACCCATTCGTCGCACCGTGCACGACGGCCCCCGACCGTGCTGGTCGGGGGCCGTCCGCGGCTCGTGACGACGCGCTTTGCTGCGTCCGGTCAGATCTGCTGGAGCACCGCTGCCCGCAGCGTGTCGAGGCCGACGCCGCCGATGTCGAGGGCGCGGCGGTGGAACGCCTTGAGGTCGAAGGCGTCGCCCTCGCGCTCGCGCACCTCGTCACGCAGCTGCAGCCACAGTCGCTCGCCGATCTTGTAGCTCGGCGCCTGACCGGGCCAGCCGAGGTAGCGGTTGAGCTCGAACTTCAGGATCTTCTCGTCCATGAAGCCGTAGCGGGTCAGGTAGGTCCACGCCTTGTCGTAGTCCCACGCCCCGCCACCGACCTCTTCGGGCGCGTCGAAGCCGCAGTGCACGCCGATGTCGATGACGACGCGGGCGGCCCGAAGTGACTGTCCTGCAAGCCAACCCATGCGGTTGCCGGGGTCGTCCATGTAGCCGAGCTCGGCCATGAGGCGCTCGGCGTAGAGCGCCCAGCCCTCGCCGTGCCCGGACGTCCACGCCTCGATGCGCCGCCACTTGTTGAGCAGGGACGACCGGTAGACGGTCTGGGCGACCTGGAGGTGGTGGCCCGGGACGCCCTCGTGGTAGACGGTCGTCAGCTCGTTCCAGGTGCGGAACTCGGTGTTGCCCTTGGGGACCGACCACCACATCCGCCCCGGTCGGGTGAAGTCGTCGCTGGGACCGGTGTAGTAGATGCCGCCGGTCTGCGTGGGCGCGATCATGCACTCGATGGTCTGGACGGGTCCGGGGATGTCGAAGTGGACGTCCTTGAGCTGCGCGATGACCTCATCGGCGCGCTCCTGCATCCACGCCTTGAGGGCGTCGGTGCCGTGGAGGTGGTACTTCTCGTCGGCGTCGAGGATCTCGACCCCGCGCTGCACGCTGGCGCCGGGCTCGAGCCCCTCGGCGATCTCGGTCATCTGCGCGTCGAGGCTCGCGACCTCCTGCTGGCCCCAGCGATAGGTCTCCTCGAGGTCGACGGCCGCACCGAGGAAGTAGCGCGACTCGAGCCGGTAGCGGTCGATGCCGCAGGCGTCCGCCTCCGGCGCGTGGGGCAGCAGCTCCCGCTCCAGCCAGTCGGCCATCTCGCCGTATGCCGCCGCTGCCGCCGCCGCCGCGTCGGCCAGCCGTGCTTTCACGTCACCCTCGAGCGGGGCATCGCCGACGGAGGCGTCGGCGACGATCTTCGCGAAGTAGCCGTCGTCGGTGACGAGGTCGCGCGACTGCTCGGCGCACGCCTCGACCTGGCGGCGAGGGGAGACCTGGCCGCGCTCGCGAGCCACGAGCAGGGACTCCTTGTAGCCCTCGAGGGCGGCCGGGACCTTGGCCATGCGGGTGGCGAAGGTGCTCCAGTGCTCCTCGGTGTCCTGGGGCATGAGGTCGAACACGTCGCGCACGGACTGGAGCGGCGACGCGAGGACGTTCAGCGACATCTCGTCGAGCCCGGCGGCATACCGGTCCTCGGAGAGCTGGAGGCGCTCGGTCATCGCGTCGATGGTGACGCGGTCGACGTCGTCGGCGGCCGTCGCGTCGGCGAGCTCGGCGAGGGTGGCGCGACGCAGCGTCGACGCGGCGGCGTTGCCGGCCGGGGAGAGGTCGTCGAGGTCCTCCTCGGCGCAGGGGACGCCGAGGAAGGTCGCGTTGATGGGGCTGAGGGCGACGGCGGCGTCGAAGTAGGTCTCCGCGATGCGGTCCACGTCGGTCCGGGGTCGCGCTGTCTGGGTGTTGGCAGTCACCCGGCGAACGTATGCGAGCGCGGCGGCGCGTGCCAGTGCATTGACGGCGGGGCGCGCCGCCGCCGAGTCGACGCCGAGTCGACGCCGGATCGGCGCCGGGTCGACGCCGGCGTTCAGTCGCTCTGGTTGCCGTTGCCCTTGTCGTTGGGCTTGCCCTTGTCGCTGCCGCCGTCGCCGCCACCGGAGACGACGAGCGCGACGACACCGTCTGCTGTGGTCTGGCCTGCGCTGGGCCACGTGCCGACGACCTGGTCCTTGCCGTCGCCGGGCACGGTCACCCGCGTCACCCGGACGTCCTCCTTCTCGAGGCGCGACATCGCCTGCTTGGCCTCGGTGCCGACGAGGCCGTCGGGCACGACGAAGGAGGTGTTGCTGTCGGAGGGCGCGTGGCCGCGGCTGACCACGAGGGCAACGGTCTGCCCCTTGCTCATCGCCTGTCCCTCGCCGGGGAACGTGCCGAGGACGGTGTCCTCGGGCTTCTCCGAGCGCACGAGCACCCAGCGCACGTTGACGCCGGACTTGATGAGCGCGTCGACGGCGGCGCCACGCTGCGCCCCGACCAGGCCGTTCGGCACGGAGGTGCCGTCGCTCGGCTGGGGGTCCGTGGAGGTGGGCGCCGGAGCCGCGGTGGTGCTGCTCGCCTTGGGGGTGGGGCGCGAGACCGGGGCGGCGGTGTCGGCCTCGCTGCCGGAGCCCGACAGCAGGACGAAGCCGAGCACGCCCACGAGGGCGAGGATCACGGCGCCGAGCACCCAGACGGCGACGCTCGGACCACCGCGGCGGCCATCCGCGGTGCGGGCGCGACGGGGAGCAGCCACGGCGGGGGCGTCAGCCGTGTGCAGCCGCCCGGTGGGCGCAGGGTCGCCGGCCGCCGCCACGGCCTGGGTGGCCGTGCCGCTGTCGGAGGAGACACCCAGCGCCGGCATCCGGGCCGTGTTGGCGCCGGCGGCGAGCACCGAGGTGGCCGCGCCGGCGGGCAGCGCGCGGGTGGCGGCGTCGGCGCCGGACTCGCGGCGGGCCAGGGCCATCGCCATGGCGTCGGCGTCGGCGTAGCGCTCGGAAGGCACCTTCGCGGTGGCGTGGAGGACGACGTCGTCGAGGTCCGCGGGCAGGTCGTGCACGCGCGAGCTGGGCAGCGGCACCGGTTCGTCGAGGTGGCGCATGGCGATCGCGACCGGGGTGTCGCCGTCGAAGGGCACCGACCCGGTGAGCATCTGGAACAGCAGGATGCCGAGCGAGTAGATGTCGGTGGCCGGGGTCGTGGCCTGGCCGCGCGCCTGCTCGGGGGAGACGTAGGCGGCGGTGCCCATGACGGTGCCGGTGTCGGTGAGCGAGGCCTGGCCGAGGGCCTGGGCGATGCCGAAGTCGGTGACCTTGACCGTGCCGTCCGGACGGACGATGACGTTGCCCGGCTTGATGTCGCGGTGGACGACGCCGGCTCGGTGCGCGGCGCCGAGCGCGGAGCAGACCTGCTCGGCGATGCGCACGGCGTCGCTCGGGGTGAGGCGGCCGACCTGGCGCAGCAGGCGGGAGAGGTCGGAGCCGTCGACGTGCTCCATGACGATGAAGTGGGAGGAGCCGTCGACGCCGTAGTCGTAGACCTGGGCGATGTTCGGGTGCGAGAGCGCGGCGGCCGTCGTGGCCTCGCGGCGGAACCGCTCGACGGACTCCGGGTAGTGCGCCACGGCGGGCGCGAGCACCTTCACCGCCACGACCCGGCCGAGACGGTCGTCGGTCGCGAGGTGGACCTCACCCATGCCGCCGACGGCGATGCGCTCGCGCAGCGTGTAGCGCTCGGCGAGGCGGACGGCTGCTGAGGAGTCGACGGACATGGGCAAAGAGCCTAAGGGTGCAGGCCCCGGAACGCCCAACCGAAGTGGGCGTTCCGGGGTCAGCGCGGCAGGCCGCTGGTGCGCCAGCCGCCATGTGCGCGGGACGGCCCCACGAGGCGCCACGACGGGTCGGACCAGGCCGACCTGCCGTGCTCCGGGGGTGCCTCCTCGCCGTCGCCGAGCGCGGAGAGCACGGCGACGAGAGCCGCGACCTCCTCGGGGGTCGCGTTGCCCTGCACCCGGATGGCGGCGGTGGCTGTCGACGTGTCGTTTCCCACACTCGTGCCGTCGCTCACAGCGGGATGTTCCCGTGCTTCTTGGGCGGCAGCGTCTCGCGCTTGTTCTGCAGGGCGCGCAGGGCCCGGGTCACGTTCATCCGCGTGTTGGAAGGGCTGATCACGGTGTCGATGTAGCCGCGCTCGGCCGCGATGTAGGGGTTGGCGAGCGTCTCCTCGTAGTGCGCGACGAGCTCGGCGCGGTGCGCCTCGACGTCGCCGCCCTCGGCGGCCGTGGCCGCGAGCTCCTTGCGGTAGAGGATGTTGACGGCTCCCTGCGCGCCCATGACGGCGATCTGGCCGGTGGGCCAGGCGAGGTTGATGTCGGCGCCGAGGTGCTTGGATCCCATGACGTCGTAGGCGCCGCCGTAGGCCTTGCGGGTGATCACGGTGATCTTCGGGACGGTGGCCTCGGCGTACGCGTAGATCAGCTTCGCGCCGCGACGGATGATGCCGTCCCATTCCTGGCTGGTGCCGGGCAGGAAGCCGGGCACGTCGACGAAGGTGAGCACGGGCACGTTGAAGCAGTCGCACGTGCGCACGAACCGGGCCGCCTTCTCGGAGGCGTCGATGTCGAGGCAGCCGGCGAACTGCAGCGGCTGGTTGGCCACGATGCCGACCGACATGCCGTCGACGCGGGCGAAACCGGTGATGATGTTGGGCGCGAAGAGCGGCTGCACCTCCAAGAAGTCAGGGCCGTCCTCGCCTCCGTCAACAATGTGCTCGATGACCTGCTTCATGTCGTAGGGGACGTTCGGCGAGTCGGGGATGCACGTGTCGAGCCAGCGGTCGTCGTCGGTGACGGCGAGGTCGGCCTCACCCTCGCCGAACGAGGGAGGCGTCTCCATGTTGTTGCTCGGCAGGTAGGACAGCAGCGCCTTGACGTAGTCGATGGCGTCCTGCTCGTCGGTGCCCATGTAGTGCGCGACACCCGACTTGCTGTTGTGGGTCAGGGCGCCGCCGAGGTCCTCGAAGCCGACGTCCTCACCGGTGACCGTCTTGATGACGTCGGGGCCGGTGATGAACATGTGCGACGTCTGGTCGACCATGACGGTGAAGTCGGTGATGGCGGGGGAGTAGACGGCGCCACCCGCGCACGGGCCCATGACGAGGCTGATCTGCGGGACGACGCCGGAGGCGCGCACGTTGCGGTGGAAGATCTCGCCGTAGAGGCCGAGGGAGACCACGCCCTCCTGGATGCGGGCGCCACCGGAGTCGTTGAGGCCGATGACGGGGCACCCGATCTTCATGGCGAAGTCCATGACCTTGACGATCTTCTCGCCGAAGACCTCGCCGAGGGAGCCGCCGAAGACGGTGAAGTCCTGCGCGAAGACCGCGACCTGGCGGCCGTCGACGAGGCCGTAGCCGGTGACGACGCCGTCGCCGTACGGGCGGTTCTTCTCCTGCCCGAAGTTGTTGCTGCGGTGCCGGGCGTACTTGTCCATCTCGATGAAGGTGCCCTCGTCGAGCAGCATCGCGATGCGCTCACGGGCGGTCTTCTTGCCGCGGGCGTGCTGCTTCTCGACCGCGCGGTCCGAGCCCGCGTGGGCGACCTCTGCGACCCGCCTCTTGAGGTCGGCGAGCTTGCCCGCGGTCGTGGTCAGGTCGGGACCGTCTGAGGTGCTGGTGGGCTGCTCCGCCACGGCGTGTTCGCTTGCCATGCTGGGCAGCCTAGCCTTGGAAGCGTGCGCGATTCGCTCGACTCGGACTCCGTCGGTGCGGCCTTGGTCACGTCCGGCCGCCCATGGCGCGGCCTGGAGTTCCACCCCGCCCTCGGCTCGACCAACACCCGGCTGCGAGAGCTGCTCACCGGATGCCCGGACCAGCCGCCTGCGGCGACCCCGGGGCCGTATGCCGGCTCGCCGGCTCCCGGCGAGGGCGCGCTCTGGTGGGTGGTGGCCACCGACCACCAGACCGGCGGTCGCGGACGCCTGGGCCGGGCCTGGACGGTGCCGGACCGCGCCTCGCTCGCGGTCAGCGCCGCCGTCCCGGTCGCGGACCCGGCCCAGGCCGGGTGGCTGCCGCTGCTGGCCGGCCTCGCCCTCGCCCGGGCGGTGCGGGACGTCTCGCGGGCGGCCGGGCACGAGATCGCGCCGCGGCTGAAGTGGCCCAACGACGTGCTCGTGCCCGAGGACGGCGACCGCAAGCTGAGCGGCATCCTCTGCGAGCTGGTGACGGTGGGCGAGGGGCAGGCCGTCGTCGTCGGCACGGGCGTCAACGTCGACCAGGGGCGTGAGGAGCTGCCGGTGGACACCGCGACCTCGCTGGCCCTGGCCGGCGTCGAGGTGCGCCGCGAGGAGCTCCTCGTCGCCTACCTCGACCACCTCGCCGGCGTGCTCGTCGATGCCGGCATCGTCCCGGTGCCGGCGACCCCCGGCGACGCGTCGGTGCGAGCCGGCGCCGGCGCCGACGCGGTGCGCGCGGCCTACCGCGAGGCGTGCGCGACCATCGGGAGGCAGGTGCGGGTGCTCCTTCCGGCGGGCGAATCGGTCCTCGGCGAGGCCCTGGGCGTCGACGACGACGGGGCCCTCGTCGTGCGCACCGACCGAGGCACGCGGGCGTTCGCGGCCGGCGACGTCGTCCACGTCCGACCCGCGGGTGACGGGCTGGCATGATCGGGCCATGACCGAGCCGGGCACCGAGCCGAGCACCGGGCCCGGCGCCGCTCCCGGCGCCCCGCTCAGTGGCGAGGCACCGGGCAGCGCGGACTACACCGAGCGGCTGCTCGGTCGGCCCCTCGAGCTGCGCCGACGCGACGTCAGCCGCGGCGCCGAGGTCTCGTTGCTGTCGGCCCGCAAGTTCTGGCACGCGCTCGGCTTCCCCGTCGTCGACACCGACGACGAGCTGTTCACGGCGGCCGACCAGCGGGCGCTCGCGGCGGTCGCCGGCATCGTGCGTGACGGGCTGCTCGACGAGCAGGTGGCGCTCGCGATGACCCGGGCCTTCGCCCGGTCGGCCGACCGCCTCGCCGGCTGGCAGTCGCAGCTCATCGCCGAGGCGGTCGAGGAGCACATGACCGCCGCGCTCGCCGACGAGGGCGACGACGACGAGCACGAGACGCGGTCGGTGCCGAGCGTCGAGACCGCCACCGAGACCGCCCGTCGCCTCGCCGAGCTCACCGACCGGCTCGAGCCCCTGCTCGTCTACGCGTGGCGACGGCACCTCTCCGCCACCGTGGCGCGCATGCTCGCCGACGCCGACCCCGAGTCCTACGGCATGACGAAGATGCGGTCGGTGGGCTTCGCCGACCTCGTCAGCTTCACCGCGCTGGTGCGGCGGCTCTCCGAGCGTGACCTCGCCCGCCTCGTCTCGCGGTTCGAGGCGCTGTCGGCCGACGTCATCACCGCCCACGGTGGACGCCTCATCAAGACGGTGGGCGACGAGGTGCTCTTCACGACCGTCGGTGCGGCCCCGGCGGCGGCCATCGCCCTCGACCTCGTCGACACGATGACACAGGACGACGTGCTCCCAGCGGTGCGCTGCGGCATGGCGCGGGGCCCGATCATCTCCCGGCTCGGCGACGTCTTCGGCACGACGGTCAACCGCGCCTCGCGCCTCACCGCCGTCGCGCAGGCGGGCACCGTGCTCGTCGACGCCACCATGGCCCGCGAGCTCGCGGCCCTCTCGGGCTTCGAGCTGACCGGCCAGCGGCGGCGCATCCTCCGGGGCGTCGGGCCCGTGACGCCGTCACTGCTGCGCCGCGCGGCCGCCACCGGACGACGGCAGGCCCCGAACGGGTCAGTTCCCGACCTCATCCAGCCCACCGACCCCGGCCAGCGAGCCGGGTCACGCAGCGACGCGTGACCTTCGAAGGAGACCGACGTATGCCGTCAACGCCGACCGCAGCCGAGCCCCCCGCCGAGCCCCCCGCCGAGCGCCCCGCCGAGCGCCCCGCCGAGACCGCCGACGGTGCGGGCGACTCGGTCCTCGTGCGCGTGGAGCGCTTCGACGAGCCGGACCTGGCCCACGTCGCGGAGATCGTGCTCGACCGGCCCGAGGCCATGAACGCCGTCTCGACCGCGATGGCGAGGTCGATCGCGGCCGCCACCGCTCAGGTCGCCGCCGACGAGTCGGTGCGCTGTGTCGTGCTCACGTCAAGCCACGACAAGGCGTTCTGCGTCGGCGCCGACCTCAAGGAGCGCAACTCCTTCACCGACGCCGACCTCATGGAGCAGCGGCCGGTGGCACGGGCGGCGTACGGCGGGGTGCTCGCCCTGCCGGTGCCCGTCATCGCCGCCGTCGACGGGTTCGCCCTCGGGGGCGGCTTCGAGCTCGCCCTCTCGTGCGACCTCGTCGTGGCAGGGGAGGACGCCCTCGTCGGGCTGCCCGAGGTGAGCGTCGGCGTCATCCCGGGCGGCGGCGGCACACAGCTGCTCGTGCGCCGCGTCGGGTGGTCACGTGCCGCCCGCGCCATCTTCACCGCCGCGCGCCTGCCGGCCCGCGAGGCGCTCGAGCTCGGCGCCGTCGACGAGGTCGTGGCCGCCGGGACCGCGCGCGAGCGCGCACTCGAGATCGCCCGCACCATCGCCCGCAACTCGCCCGTCGGCCTCCGCAACGCCAAGCGAGCCATGCGTCTCGGCGCCGACGTCGACCTCGCGTCGGGCCTCGAGATCGAGGACGGCTGCTGGCGCGCGACCGCCTTCTCCGGCGACCGGCGCGAGGGTGTCGCCGCCTTCGCCGAGAAGCGCAGGCCGGTCTGGCCGGGACGCTGAGCCTCCGAACTCCCGTGTCCGTGTCGCGGGCGCCTCAGGGTGCGAACCGGGCCTTTCTCGATAGGCTCACGTCGGTCGGTGCGCCCCCACGCCGGCAGATCCTTGAGGACGGTGACATGACCCGAGTGCTCCTGGCGGAGGACGACCCAGCCATCTCCGAGCCGCTGGCGCGCGCGCTGCGGCGCGAGGGCTACGACGTCGACGTGCGCGAGGACGGAGCGGCCGCCCTCGACGGAGCCAAGGAGAACCCCGACCTCGTGCTGCTCGACCTCGGCCTGCCGCGCATCGACGGCCTCGAGGTCTGCCGCCGCATCCGTGCCGAGGGCCGGACCATCCCCGTGCTGATCCTCACCGCCCGGGCCGACGAGGTCGACACGGTCGTGGGTCTCGACGCCGGCGCCGACGACTACGTGACGAAGCCCTTCCGGCTCGCCGAGCTGCTCGCCCGCGTGCGGGCGCTGCTGCGGCGCACGCCGACCGAGGTCGTGGCCTCGGGAGAGCTGGTGCGCATCGACTCCGACGGCCGCCGCGCCTGGTTCAAGGGCGAGGAGCTGCAGCTGACCGCGAAGGAGTTCGACCTCCTCCGGGTGCTCGTGCGCGAGCAGGGCAAGGTCGTCTCGCGCGAGCAGCTGATGCGTGAGATCTGGGACACCGCGTGGTTCGGGTCCACCAAGACTCTCGACATGCACATCTCGGTGCTGCGCCGGAAGCTCGGCGACGACGCCACCTCACCGCAGTACATCGCCACGGTGCGTGGCGTCGGTTTCCGTTTCGAGCGACCGCAGGCCGACTGACCGTGAGGCGCATGCTCGATCGGATGGCGTTCGTCGTGGCGGCGGTGTGTGCTGGTGTCTGCGTGCTGCTGGCCACTGCCGTCATCGCCTTCGTCATCTCGAGCCGGCGCGACTTCGTCACCGACTGGCTGGGCTCCGACCCGTCCACCGGCGTCGCCCGCTTCGGGGCGGTGATGCTGGCCGTCGGCGCGGTCGGTGGCGTGACGGCATACCTCGTGACCCTCGGCACCCGCGCCCGCGTCGAGCGCTCGTCGAAGGAGCTCGTCGACCTCGCCACGCGCTTCGCCGCGGGCGAGGCCCGGCTCACCCCCGTGCACTCCGAGATCGACGAGATCGAGCACGTGTCGGGCGTCATGACCCGCCGCGCCCACGACATGACGAAGTCCCTCGCGGCCGAGCGCGACTTCGCGGCCGACGCCTCCCACCAGCTGCGCACGCCGCTGACGGCGCTGCTCATGCGTCTCGAGGAGATCTCCGAGACCGACGACGCCGAGGTCGTCAAGGAGGAGGCCAACATCGCCATCGCGCAGGTCGAGCGCCTCACCCGCGTCGTCGACGACCTGCTCGGGCGCACCCGTGGCGCCGGTGGGCCCTCACCCGCGGTGTCGCTCGACTCGGTCATCGCCGCCCTGCAGCGCGAGTGGCAGCCGGCCTTCGAGCAGGCCCGCCGCTCGGTGCGCGTCCGTGGCGAGCGCGGCCTCTTCGTCCGCTCCACACCGGTCGCGCTCTCGCAGGTGCTCTCGACGCTGCTCGAGAACTCCCTCGTGCACGGGCGCGGCACCGTCGACGTGCACGCCCGCCGCTCCGGGCCGTCGGTGATCGTCGAGGTCAGCGACCAGGGCGACGGCGTTCCCGCCGCGATGGCGCCACACATCTTCGAGCGCTCCGTCAGCAGCGGCGCCGGCGGCAGCACCGGGCTGGGCCTCGCCCTCGCCCGCGACCTCGCCGAGTCCAACGGCGGCCGTCTCGACCTCGTCCAGGCGCAGCCGGCGCGTTTCGCGCTCTTCCTCTCCGAGGCCGAGACCGACTGACGATCCTCCACGTCGGGTCCGGCGAACGCGCCGGGAACGCCGGGTTCGTCGGGGTAGGGTGCCCGCGTGAGGCGCCTGCATGAGTTCCTGTTCGTGCGCCACCGCCACAACTGGGTGCTGCTGCTCCGGTTCGGGGTCGTGGGGGCCTCCGGCGTGCTCGTCAACCTGCTGACCCTCATCGCCGTCAAGAAGCTGGGGCCGGGCTTCAACGAGGCGATCGTTGGCCTGCCCGCGAGCGACTTCAACGTGCGCTGGTACCACGTCTACTCGACCGTCGCGTTCGTCGTCGCCAACCTCTGGAACTTCCAGCTGAACCGGACGTGGACCTTCCGCACCTCGGCGCACGCCCGCTGGTGGCACGAGTACTGGCCGTTCCTGGCCGTCGGGCTGCTCGGCCAGGTCGTGGGCCTGCTGCTGCTGACGATGCTGATGCACCTCGACTCGCCGCTGCACCTGCCGACGTCGGTCTTCGACGACTCGACCGGCTTCCGCACCCGCCTCTACTGGGCGCAGCTGATCGTCATCGCCGTCGTCACGCCGATCTCCTTCGTGCTCAACAAGATCTGGACCTTCGCCGCGGTGCGCAGCCACCACCCCGACCTCGCAGACCCGAGCCACGCCGAGGCGGTGCTCCACGACGAGACCGCGGACGCCGCTCTCGCCGCCGGTCGGGCGGCCGGCACCGCGACCGGTCCGGGGACGGGCCGCTCCGACCGCCCCGCCTGAGGCCCACTACGCTTGGGCGACGTGAGCAAGCCGAAACGCGCCCCCGGAGGATTCCCCGTCGTCGGCGTGGTCGGAGGTGGTCAGCTCGCCCGCATGATGCAGGGGCCTGCCGTCGAGCTCGGCCTCCAGCTGTCGGTGCTCGCCGAGAGCGACATGGCGGCCGCCGCGCTCGTCGTGCCGAGCTCGCCCGTGGGCGAGCACACCGACCTCGACACGGTGCGGGCCTTCGCCGAGCACTGCGATGTCGTCACCTTCGACCACGAGCACGTGCCGCCGGAGGTCCTCGAGGCGCTCGAGGCAGACGGCATCACCATCCACCCCACCCGCGCCGCCCTGCGCTTCGCCCAAGACAAGCTGGCCATGCGCGAGCGCCTCACCGACCTGGGCATCGCGTGCCCCCGCTGGGCCCGCGCCACCACGGCCGACGAGGTGACGGCCTTCGGTGACGAGGTCGGCTGGCCGATCATCGCGAAGACCCCGCGCGGCGGCTACGACGGCAAGGGGGTGGCCGTGGCGTCGTCGGCCGACGACGTCGCCGACTGGCTGTCGAAGGTCGGAGAGCCCGGTCCGCTCGCGGACGGCCTGCTCCTCGAGGAGAAGGTCGACTTCGTCCGAGAGCTCGCCGTCCTCATCGCGCGCAGCCCGTCCGGGCAGGCGGCCGCGTGGCCCGTCGTCGAGACCGTCCAGACCGACGGCATCTGCACCGAGGTGCTCGCACCCGCGCCGGCGCTCGACGACGACCTCGCCTCCGTGGTCACCGAGGCGGGGCTGCGGATCGCCGGGGAGCTCGGCGTCACCGGGGTGCTCGCCGTCGAGATGTTCGAGGTGCGTCCCGGCAGGGGTGGCCAGGCGGCATACGTCGTCAACGAGCTCGCGATGCGCCCGCACAACAGCGGGCACTGGACCATGGACGGCGCGGTCACCGGTCAGTTCGAGCAGCACCTGCGGGCCGTGCTCGACCTGCCGCTCGGCGACCCGCGGCCCCGCGCCCCGTGGACCGTCATGGCCAACGTGCTGGGCGGCGACCGGCCAGAGCACGGGGAGCTCTACTCCGCCTACCGCCACATCATGGCGCGCGACCCCGGGGCCAAGGTGCACGTCTACGGCAAGGGCGTGCGGCCCGGTCGCAAGATCGGGCACGTCAACGTCAGCTCGGGCGACCTCGAGGAAGCGCGAGAGCGCGCCGGGCACGCGGCCGACTACCTCCGAGGAGTGATCACCGAATGAGCGCCACCGCAGCCATGCCTCCCTCCAACGAGGGGGCCGCGCCCGTCGTCGGCATCGTCATGGGCAGCGACAGCGACTGGCCCGTCATGCGCGAGGCCGCGCGGGCGCTCGAGGAGTTCGGCATCCCCTACGAGGCCGACGTCGTGTCGGCGCACCGGATGCCCGACGAGATGATCGCCTACGGCCAGAGCGCTGCCGACCGCGGCCTCCGCGTGGTCATCGCCGGCGCCGGCGGCGCTGCGCACCTGCCGGGCATGCTCGCCTCGGTGACGCCGCTGCCCGTCGTGGGCGTGCCGGTCCCACTCAAGTACCTCGACGGGATGGACTCGCTGCTGTCGATCGTCCAGATGCCGGCCGGCGTCCCGGTCGCGACGGTCTCGATCGGCGGGGCCCGCAACGCGGGGCTGCTCGCGGCGCGGATCGTCGGGACCGGCAGCGACGAGCTCGCCGCCGACGTGCGTGAGCGCATGGTGGCCTTCCAGGCCGACCTGCGCGACCAGGCGCACGCCAAGGGAGCCTCGCTGCGCGAGCACGTGACCCGGGGGCTCGGCGACTGACGGCCCCCCGGGCGCGCGTCAGGACGCGGTCCGCTCAGTCGGTGACGGCGTCGGCCCCGTCACCGGGCCGGACGCGTGGGTACTCGATCTTCGGGCAGGTGTCCATGACGACCGAGAGCCCGGCCGCCTCGGCGCGGGCGGCCGCGTCGTCGTCGATGACGCCGAGCTGGAGCCACAGCGCCTCGATGCCGAGCCGGGCGCTCTCGGCGATGGCCTCGTCGACGACCGCGCCCACGCGCCCGCTGTTGACGAAGCAGTCGACGACCTTGACCACCGTGCCGTCGGGGATGTCGGCGAGGGTCTTGTAGCCCTGCGCGCCGTGCACGGTCGCGGCGGTGGGGTGGACGGGCACGAGTCGGATGCCGAGCTCGCGCTGGAGCCACAGCGAGACCCGGTATGCCGTGCGGTCGGGATTGTCACCGAGGCCCACGACGGCCCACGTCGCCGGGGTGTAGAGCAGGTCGCGGATGACGTCGGGGTCGTTGCGGTGCAGGCTCATGGCCCCATCCTCACACGCGGGCTGGTGGTGGTCGCGCGTCGATGATGTCCGGAGCGTCCCCAGCCGACCGTGGTTGGATGGTCGGATGCGATTTGGAATGTTCGTCCCCCAGGGTTGGCGCATGGATCTCGTCGGCATCGAGCCGGCGCAGCAGTGGGAAGCCATGGTCAACCTCGCCAAGCACGCCGACGACGGCGACGTCTTCGAGTCCATCTGGGTCTACGACCACTTCCACACCGTGCCGGAGCCCTCGGACGAGGCGACGCACGAGGCGTGGACGCTCATGGCGGCCTTCGCGGCCGCGACGAGCCGGGTGCGCCTCGGCCAGATGTGCACCTGCATGGCCTACCGCAACCCCGCCTACCTCGCGAAGGTCGCGGCGACGGTCGACGTCATCTCGGGCGGCCGCACCGAGATGGGCATCGGCGCCGGCTGGTACGAGCACGAGTGGCGCGCCTACGGCTACGGCTTCCCCAAGGCGGGCGACCGCCTTGGCATGCTGCGCGAGGGCGTCCAGGTCTTCCGCGACATGTGGACCAAGGGCTCGGCCACGCTCGACGGCACGTACTACCAGGTCGACGGCGCCCTCTGCGCCCCACGGCCGCTGCAGGGCACGAGCCACCCGGGCAGCGCCGCCAACGGCATCCCCATGTGGATCGCCGGCGGCGGCGAGAAGGTCACGCTCAAGATCGTGGCCCAGTACGCCGACTACGCGAACGTCGACGGCACGCCCGACGGCTTCACGCGCAAGAGCGAGATCCTCGAGGGCCACTGCAAGGAGGTCGGGCGCGACTTCGGCTCGATCGTGCGCTCGGCCAACTACAACGTCGTCATCGGCGAGACCGAGGCCGACGTCGAGGACCGCCTCGCCTTCAACGGCGAGCTGCTGCGCCGCGGCGGCGTGCCCGAGAAGAAGGTCGAGGAGCACGTCGCGAACCTGCGCACGCAGCCCGCGGTCGGCACGCCGGAGAAGATCGTCGAGATGTTCAAGGACATGGAGGCGCGCGGCATGACGTACGCGATCACCTACTTCGGCGAAGCGGCGTACGACCGCTCGGGCATCGAGCTCTTCGAGGACAAGGTCGCCCCCGAGCTCAAGGGCTGAGTACCGGTCGGCTGGGCGGCCTACCAGGCCGTCCAGCCACCGTCGACGGCGACGACCTGCCCGGTGACGTACGCCGATGCGTCCGACGCGAGCCACGAGACGACACCCCTGAAGTCGTCCTCGGTGCCCATCCGCCCCAACGGGGTGAGCCGTTCGTAGCGTCCCACGAAGGCGTCGTCCTGCCCGCGCGCGATGCCGCCGGGGGCGAAGGCGTTGACGCGCACCTCCGGTGCGAGAACCGTGGACAGGTAGCGGGTCAGCTGCGCGAGCCCTCCCTTGCTGGCTGCGTAGGCCGCCGGGTTGCCCATGCGCGTGCCCTCGTAGAGCCCCATGTTGGGTCCGACGAGCCCGTAGATGCTCGAGACGTTGACGACGCTGCCGTGACCGCTGGCGCGCAGCAGGGGCGCGAGGCGGCGGGTCAGCGAGAAGGGCGCCGTCAGGTTGAGGGCCAGCGCCATCGTGAAGGCCTCGTCGGTCTGCTCGTCGAACGGGACGGCATACCCGGGAACGCCGGAGGTGCCGGTGAACGCGGCGTTGTTGACGAGCACGTCGCAGGCGCCGAGGTCGGTGACGGTGCCGACGACGTGCGACAGGCCTTGCGGGTCGAGGAGGTTCGCGCCGAGCGCCACGTGGCCCGAGCCCGGCAGCTCGTCGGCCGCCGTGGAGCACGCCGTCTCGTCGAGGTCGACGACGACGACGCGGGCGCCCGCGGTCGCGAGCGCGTCGGCGAGCACCCGTCCGAGGGGGCCGGCGCCGCCGGTGACGACGGCGGTGCGTCCGTTCAGGTCGGTCGTCATCGGACGGTCTCCTCGGTGGCCACGGCGGTGTCGAGCCAGGGCAGTCTGATGAGCCCGGCTCCGATGAGGGCCTCGATGAGGCGGAACTCGTACTCGTCGTCGATCGAGAACGCCTGGGCCTCGGGGATCTCCAGCCCCGCGTGGGTGCCCTCGTCGAACCACGAGGCCTCGAGACGGCGCACGAAGTCGGCCCGCCAGAGGTAGAAGTTGCCGTTGATGCGCAGGAACCGGTCGACGTCCTGGCGGCGGGTGACGCCGGTGCCGGCGTCGAAGTAGCGGCCCAGGGCGCCGTCACGACCGGCGTCGGGGCGCACGCCCACCCAGACGGGGTTGAAGGTCGGCTCGGACACGCTGATGACGCCGTCGAGCGCCGGGGTGTCGGTGAGGCGGCGGGCGGCTTCGGCGAGCTGGTCGGGCACTCGCGCGGGGCTGGTCGGGTCGAGGAGGAGCACGGCGTCGTAGGCGCTGCCCTCGTCGTGCTCGGCCCACTCGAGGGCGTGCCGCACGACGGGCGCCATCGGGGTGTCGTCGGCGGCGAGCTCCGCGGGCCGCAGGAAGGGCGCCTCCCCACCGTGCTCGCGCACGACGCCGGCGATCTCGTCGGAGTCCGTCGTCACGATGCAGCGTGTGACCTCGGGCGTCAGCGCGGCGGCGCGCACGCTGTGCACGATGAGCGGCAGACCCCACATCGGACGGATGTTCTTGCCGGGCAGGCCCTTCGAGCCCCCTCGCGCCGGGATGACAGCGAGGATGCGTGGCGTGGCGTGCGGGGCGTGCGGGGGGTGCGGGGCGTTGGTCACGACGGCTCCTCCGGAAGGCTGGGTGCGAGTCCGGTGCCGGGTGCGCCGGCCCGTGCGGCGTCACACAGGGCCACAGCGGCGACCCCGTCGGCGAGGGTGGCGGGGGCGCCCCGGGCGATGCGCTCGTCGGCCGGCGCGGTGGGCAGCAGGTCGAGGGCGGCGCGGGCCTGGGTGCCCATGACGATGTCGCGGTCGCGGTCGAGGTCGAAGACCTGCTCGGTGGTGTCGCCCTCGGGTGTCGTGTGGCGCACCACGGCGTTCACCACGTCCCACTCGAGGCGGCCGCCGGGGGAGTGGACGACGACCCCGCGGCTCGTCGGGCGTGTGGTGTAGTCGAGGCGGGCCGTGACGGTGAAGGACCGGTCGGTGGACCACAGGAGCGTCGCCGCCTGGTCGGCCTCGATGTCGAGCGGACCGCTGGTCTCGACGGCCGCGCCGAGCAGGGTCGGTGCTCCGAAGAGGACGCCGGCGTAGTCGATCTCGTGCACGAGGTCGCGCAGGACCCCGCCTTCGTCGGCCCGCGCCGAGTAGGAGTCGCGGTAGTCGCGGTCGGGCCGCCAGTCGGGGAGCCAGGACTGCGACCACACGTGCGCGGACGCCGGCAGGTCGAGGTGGCTCACGAGTCGGCGTAGGTGGCGGAAGGCCTCGTGCGCGCGCAGCGGCGCGGCCACCCAGACGAGCGTGTGCCGCAGGTGCTCCACCAGCGCTGACGTGCCGGCGGCTGTCGGCGCGACGGGCTTCTCGAGCAGCACCTTCTCTGCGCCCCCGTCGAGGGCCTCGAGCGCGTCGGCGACGTGGCGCGACGTGTCGGTGGCGACGACGACGAGCGCGGCTCCGCGCACGGCGCCGGGCCCGGTCGTGTCGTCGAGCAGGCGCGCACCGGTGGCCTCGTCCACGGCGCCGGCACCTGCCGGGCCCCGGTCACGGACCGGCCAGAGGGCGACGTCGGCGCCGACCTGGCGGAAGACGCGCGCGTGCCGCTGCCCGATCGAGCCGGACCCGCGCACGACGACGCTCGCGCTCACGACGCGCTCACCCGGCCCTCCTTCGCCCTAGTAGGTTTCCCATCGTGGCAGATCACCCCGACGCACCCGCGCCCGACACCGGGCGCGTGGAGCCTTCTGGTCGCCAGGGCGACGTCAACCCTCCACCCGGTGCTGCTTCTCTCGGTGCGCACTCGGTTATCTACCTGCTCGGCACCGCCCTGCAGGGCCTGGGCGTGCTGCTCGTGCTGCCCTTCGCCACCCGGCTGCTCGGTGAGGTGGAGTACGGCAAGGTCGCGACCGCGCTCGTGGTGGTCCAGATGGTCGGCACCGTGGCGGCCGCGGGGCTGCCCCAGGTGATCCTGCGCGAGTACCACCGGGGCGAGGACGGCCCGACCGCCGGACGCGCGCTGGCAGGCACCATGGTCGGCCTCGCCGTCGCGCTCGCCGTGCTCGGGGTCGCGCTCGGGGGCGTCCTCTCCGCCACGGGGCGTGTCGACTTCCGCCAGTGGTGCCTCGTCGTCGTCGCGAGCGCCGCCCTCACGACCGTGGTCGCGGGGCAGTCGCTGTCGCGGGCACGGCTGCGCCCCTTCCACTTCCTCGCGCTCGCGATCGTCTCGACGGTGGTGGCACACCTCTCGGGTCTGCTTGCAGCGCAAGGGGACCGGTCCTCGCGGACGTACCTGACGGCATACGCGGCAGCGCTCGTCGTCGCAGCGGTGCTCGCCTTGGTCGTCGGCCGACCGCTGCCACCCACCGCCGCCCGCCAGAGGGTGCGCGCGGGTGTGCGGCTGGCCGCGCCGCTGCTGCCGCAGGCGGTGGCGATGCTCGGCCTGCTGATGGGTGACGTGCTGCTCGCGAACCGGCTGCTCGGCGACGCCGCTGCCGGCAGCTACCAGGTGGCGCTCCAGATCGGGAACATCCCGTTCGTGCTCGCCGTCGCGCTCTTCAACGGCTGGAGCCCGCTCGTCCTCTCCCGGCCACTCGCTGACCGGTGGGCCTGGGCCCGCCGCAGCGGCACGGCCCTGCTCACGGTCGTCGTCGTCGGCGCGGGCCTCGTGGCCGGGGTCTCGTACTGGGTCTCGTTCGTGCTGGCCGGCGAGGGTTTCGATGTCGGGGCCATCGGCGGTACCGCAGCGCTGCTGACGTTCGTCGCCGTGCTCTACATGCTCTACCAGGGCTCCTCGCTCGCCGTGCTCGACAGCGAGCGCACCGGGTGGCTCGCGGCCGGTTCGCTCGCGGGCCTGGCGGTCATGGCCGCGCTCGCCGTGCTGCTGGCCCCGGACCTCTCCCTCGACGGGGTGGCGCTCGCGAAGGTGGCCGGCTACCTCACGCTGACGGCGGTGACCGTCGCGGTCGGCCGGCGCGAGCTGCGCTGGCCGGTGGAGGCCTGGCTCGCCGTGGCCGTGGCCGTGGCCGTGGTCGCCACGGTCCTGTCGTTCCACTACCTCTCGGGGGTGCTCGCCGTGGTGCTGCTGCTGGTGGGTGGGGCGATCATCGCGCCGAGAGTGCTGCGGACGCTGCGCGGATAGGATGGACCGCTCGCGCGCCGCAGACCCGACCGAACGACACGCAGGAGACACGCTTACGTGGTGACACCACTCGTCCACATGGGGTTGGGCTACGACGACCTGCTGGTGCCGGCTCTCGTGCACGCCGGCTTCGAGACGAAGGACCTCGTCCTCGTCGTGCGCACCGACGCCAACCTCGCGTGGGTGCGCCGGCACGCGCCGCGCGCCACGACCGTGCGCCTGCCGTATGCCGCCGCGCGCAAGGCGAACGTCGTCAGCGGGCTCGCGCCCCATGCGGCTCTCAAGCGGGCCTGTGCGGGGGTCGGTCTCGACGTGCTCGACCTGCTCGTCTCCGAGCGGGCCCTGCGCCGCAACCGCGTCGACACCGCGATGAACTTCCTCAACCTCGCGGCCGAGGAGCTCGAGTCGGCGCTCGAGGGCCGCGGGCCGGTGCTCGCCCTCGTCGAGTTCACCGTCACGTCCGAGCTGCTGACGGCCGGCCTCGTCACCCACCACGGCGGTCTCGCTACCTGGCCCCGCGGCATACGGCTGCCGTCCGACCGCTTCGGCCTCATCGGCGCCCCCCGCGGCACGACCCTCTGGAAGCGCGAGGTCGAGGACCCGTCGGCGCTCGCCGCGGGCCGCGCCTTCATCGACACGTGGCGAGCCGAGCACGGCCGGCCGATGGGCTTCGCGCGCAACCTCAAGGTCGAGACGGGGCAGGAGATCTGGCGCCTCGCGACCGACCGCATCAAGGAGTTCGCCGTCGACCGCGGCGCCAACCTCCAGCTGCCGCGCCCGAGCGACTACGCCCGGCTGCCGTGGCTCAACCCCGTCAAGGCCCGGCTCAACCTGCGCGAGTACCAGTCGCGCAGGTGGGACCCGGTGCCCGAGAAGTTCGTCTTCCTGCCGCTGCAGGTGCAGCCCGAGTCGAGCGCCGACGTCATGGGCCAGGAGTGGCGCGACCAGGCGTACACCGCGCGCGTCCTCGCCGATGCGCTCGCGCCGCTCGGCATCGGTGTCGCCGTCAAGGAGCACGCGCACTTCATGTGGCGGCGCGACCCCGACTACTGGCCCCAGTTCGACGTCCACCCCGGCATCGCGACGATCGACCCCTTCGCCGACTCGCGTGAGCTGATGAAGCAGGCGGTCTTCACCGTGACCGCGACCGGGACGGTCGGCCTCGAGGCCGGCCTGCTCGGGCTGCCCGTCGTGACGGGAGCCGACATGCCCTGGAGCGGCCTCGGCAACATCGCGCGCCTCGACTCTCCCGACGACCTCACGCAGTTCGTCGCCGACCGGGGCTGGGAGTCGCTGCACGCCGACCAGGCCGACATCGACGACTGGTTCGTGCAGGACTACGTGCGCAACTCGTGGGAGGGCCTCGTGCTCGACCCGCCCCGGGTGCCGGCCGTGCTCGAGCCCGACAACATCCGCAAGGTCGGCGGCGCGCTCGGCGAGGCAGCCGCCTCCCTGGGCCACCGCGCCGGCGTCAGTGCGACCGGAAAGGCCTGAGATGACAGGCGACTCGTCCGGCTGGGTGGTGCTCGGCGCGGGGGGCCACGCGCGCTCCGTCGTCGACGTGCTCGAGCGCGCCGGACACACCGTCGTCGCGGTGAGCGGCGCCGAGACCGGCGGTGAGCCCTGGCACGTCGACGTGCTGGGCGACGACCGCGAGGCCTTCGAGCTGATCGGCACGCGCCGCCTGCGCGCCGTCGTCGCGATCGGCGCCGGCCACGCCCGCAGCGCCCTCGTGCGCGAGCTGCTCGACCGCGAGCTCGAGGTGCCACCTGTCGTGGCGTCGACCGCGACCGTGTCGCCGCGCAGCGTGCTCGGAGCCGGCACCGTCGTGCTCGAGCACGCCCACGTCGGGCCCGCCTCGCGCGTCGGCGAAGCCGTGATCGTCAACACCGGAGCCATCGTCGAGCACGACTGCCGCGTCGGGGCCGGCAGCCACGTCGCGCCCGGTGCGGTCCTGCTCGGTGGGGCGTCCGTCGGTGGCGGCGTCCTCGTCGGCAGCGGGGCGCGCGTGCTGCCCCGCGTCACGGTCGGTGCCGGTGCGACCATCGGCGCCGGAGCCGTCGTCACCGGACACGTGGCCGACGGTCAGACCGTCATCGGCGTCCCCGCCGTCACCCGAGGCGTCGGCCGTGCCTCCCGAACCGGAGGCACCTCGTGATCGACCCCCTGAACGCCGTCCACCCCGTCAGCATCGGTGCCGCCTCGGTGCCCGCTCCCGACGACGTCTACGTCATCGCCGAGGCGGGCGTCAACCACAACGGTGACATCGAGCTGGCCCACCGGCTCGTCGACATCGCGGCCGCCTCGGGGGCCGATGCCGTGAAGTTCCAGACGTTCTCGCCCGACAAGCTCGTCTCGTCGGCGGCGGCGACGACGCCCTACCAGCGCGACCGGGGCGGCAGCTCCGACCAGCGCAGCCTCCTCGAGGCGCTGACGCTGCCCAAGGAGGCGTGGGTCGAGCTGCGCGACCACGCGACCGAGGCGGGCACGACGTTCCTGTCGACCCCGTTCGACCTCGACAGCGCCGAGATGCTCGTCGACCTCGGCCTGCCGGCGCTCAAGGTGAGCTCTGGCGAGCTGACGAACCTTCCCTACCTGCGCGAGATGGCGCGCCTCGGCGTCGTGCTGCTCGTCTCGACCGGCATGGGCACCGAGGAGGAGGTCGAGGCCGCCGTCGAGGCGTGCGCCGAGGCCCCCGGGCTCGTGCTCTTCCACTGCGTCTCGGCCTACCCGGCGCCCGTGGAGGAGTGCAACCTGCGGGTCATCCCGCGGCTCACCCAGCTGCACGGCATACCGGTCGGGTGGTCGGACCACACGCCCGGCCTCACGACGGCGCTGGGAGCCGTGGCGCTCGGCGCGCCCATCCTCGAGAAGCACTTCACGGGCGACTGCACCCTCCCCGGCCCCGACCACCTGGCCAGCCTCGAGCCTGACGCCCTGACCGAGTACGTCTCCGCCACGAAGCAGCTCGCCCGCGCCCTCGGCGACGGGGTCAAGGTGCGTATGCCGTCCGAGGAGGAGAACGCGGTCCTCGTCCGTCGCTCGTGGCACGCCGCACGCGCGCTCGCGGCCGGCACCGAGCTCACCGGCGACGACCTCCAGCTGCTGCGCCCCGAGGGCGGGGTCAGCCCGGCCGTCGACATCCGGGGGCGGGTGCTCGCCCGCGCGGTCGACGCCGGTGCCCCCGTGACCGACGCCGACCTGGCCTGAGCCGATGGCCCTGACCGTCGCCGTCTTCGTCGGCACCCGCGCCGACCTCGGCCCGCTCTCGCCGGTGCTCGAGGTGCTGCAGGCCGCCGACGACGTGACCCTGCGCGTGCTGACGGGGGTCATGTACGCCGTGGACGACCTCGTCGCGGCCCTGCCGGCGACCGGCTCCGCCGACGAGTGGCGGGGGGCCGTCGTCCCGCTCGCCGCACCGATGGGGGAGGTCACGGTCGCCGCCCAGCTCGAGCAGGGGGCGCAGATCGCCCGTGCCACCGGACAGGCGCTGCGCGAGCACCACGTCAACGTGCTCGTCGTGCTCGGCGACCGGTGGGAGCTGCTCTACGTCGTGCCGCCGGCCTTCCTGCTCGGTGTGCCGATCGTGCACCTGCACGGCGGTGAGGTCACCGAGGGCGCTGTCGACGAGCGGGTGCGCCACGCGGTGACGAAGCTCGCCGACCAGCACTGCGTCGCGTCCGAGGATGCTGCCGCGCGGGTGCGCCAGCTCGGCGAACCGTCCGAACGCGTCCACGTGACCGGCGCACCCGGGCTCGACCGTCTGGCGGGAGCCGCCCCGGTGTCCGACGACGAGCTGGCGACGATGCTCGGCGTGGCGTCGGTCGAGCGGCCGCTCGGACTGTTCACCTACCATCCACCCACCGCCCAGGCCGACGCCCCGGTCGGCGAGTGGGCGCGTGAGGCCGCCGAGGCGGCCCTCGCCGTGTGCGGCACCGTGGTCGCGACCCACCCCGGCATGGACGAGGGGCGCGACGAGGTGCTGGCGGTCCTGACCGCGCTGGCCGCGGACGAGCCCCGGTTGCACCTCGTCCCGGCACTCGGGCGTGACTACCCCCGCGTGCTCGCGGCCAGCGACGTGGTCGTCGGCAACTCGAGCTCGGGGGTCATCGAGGCAGCCACCGTGCACGTGCCGGCCGTCGACATCGGCGAACGGCAGCGCGGGCGGCTGCGCGGCGACAACGTCGTGCACGCCGACGAGGGGCGCGCGGCGGTCGAGGCCGCTCTCCGCACGTCCCTCGGGCCCGAGGGACGTCGACGTGCGGACGCCGTCGCCAACCCCTACGGCACGGGTGGGGCGAGCGCCCGCATCCTCGATATCGTTCGGGCAGCGGCACGGACGAGCCGCGTCAAGCGCTTCGTCGACGTGGCAGACGTGGCAGACGTTGCAGACGTGCCGGACCTGCCGGACCGTGCGAGCGACGCAGAGGAGGGGGCGGGGTGACGGCGCGAGACCTGCGCGCGGCGTGCGCGCCGACGACGGCGACGGTGCGTGACGCGTTGGAGGTGGTCGACCGCAGTGCGACGTTGGTGTGCCTGCTCGTCGACGACGACATGCGCCTGGCGGGGCTGCTGACCGACGGCGACCTGCGGCGCGCTGTGCTCAAGGGCGAGGGGCTGGATGCGCCGGCGCTGGACCATGCCACGCGTTCGCCGCACGTGGTGGCGGCGGGTTCGCCGCGGGCGTTGGTGCTGGACCTGATGCAGGCGCTGCGGATCTCGGCGGTGCCGGAGGTCGACGAGAACGGCACGCTGGTCAACCTGCACACGCTGTCGGACGTGGTGGGTTCGGCGCCGTTGCCGAACGTCGCCGTGGTCATGGCGGGTGGGCGTGGCACGCGGTTGGGCGAGCTGACGAGGGACACGCCCAAGCCGTTGATGACGGTGGCCGGGCGCTCGATCCTCGAGTGGATCGTGCTGGGACTGGTGGGCGACGGCATCCGTGAGGTGTACGTCAGCGTGAACTACCTGGCGGAGCAGATCGAGGAGCACCTCGGTGACGGTTCGCGGCTGGGGGTGGCGGTGCGCTACCTGCGTGAGGACCCGGAGCGGCCGTTGGGCACGGCGGGCTCGCTGACGCTGCTGCGGGAGCAGCGGCCCGATCTGGACGACCCGGTGCTGGTGATGAACGGTGACCTGATGGTCGAGTTCGACGCGGCGGCGCTGCTGGATGCGCACCGGCGGTCGGGGGCGACGGTGACGATGGCGACGCGCACCTACCAGCACGAGGTGCCGTTCGGGGTCGTGGAGAGCAACGGTGGCCGGGTCACGGGGGTCTCGGAGAAGCCGACGCTGAGCTTCGACATCAACGCGGCCGTGTATGCCGTCGAGCCGCGGGCGCTCGCATGGCTGCCTGTCGGCCGGCCGAGCACGATGCCGGGCCTGGTCGAGACGTGCCTCGAGCGCGACGAGCGGGTCACGGCGTGGCCGATCCAGTCCGAGTGGATCGATGTGGGGACTCCGAAGGACCTCGCCCGCGCCAAGGGCGAGGCATGAGAGACGACGAGAAGGCAGCTGTGACAACACTTTCCGGCAACGAGTCCCGACCCGAGCACGCGGGCGACGTCCCCCAGATCGAGCTGACGGCGCGCCCGGTGGAGGGGTCGTTGGCGGGCCGCACCGTCCTGGTGACGGGCTCGGACGGGTTCATCGGGTCGCACGTCGTCGAGCGGCTGGTGGCCGACGGGGCGCGGGTCAAGGCGTTCTGCCTCTACAACTCGAACGGCTCGACGGGCTGGCTCGAGGAGTCCGACACGTTCAAGCGGGCCGTGCGCGACGGGCAGGCCGAGGTCGTGCTGGGCGACATCCGTGACCCCGAGCACGTGATGGCGAGCACCGAGGGTGTCGACGTCGTGCTGCATCTCGCCGCGCTCATCGCGATCCCGTTCTCCTACGTGGCTCCCCGCTCGTACGTCGAGACGAACGTCATCGGCACCCTCAACGTGCTCGAGGCGGTGCGCCGTCACGGCACGCCGCGGATGGTCAACACCTCGACGTCGGAGGTGTACGGCACGCCCGAGGAGGTGCCGATCACCGAGGCGCACCCGCTGCGGGGGCAGTCGCCCTACTCGGCGACGAAGATCTCGGCCGACAAGATGTGCGAGTCGTACGCCCTGTCGTTCGAGACGCCGGTGACGACGCTGCGGCCGTTCAACACGTTCGGGCCGCGGCAGTCGACGCGCGCCGTCATCCCGACGGTGCTCGCGCAGCTGCTCGCCGGGGCGTCCGAGCTGCGCCTGGGTGACCTGAGCCCGAAGCGCGACTTCACCTTCGTCACCGACACCGCCGACGGGTTCGTGCGCGCCGCGCTGGCCGACGTCGCGCCCGGCACGACGATCCAGCTCGGCACCGGCCGCACGGTCTCGGTCGGCGAGGTGGTCGAGCTGTGCCGCAAGGTGACCGGCAGCGACGCCGAGATCGTCACCGAGAGCGCCCGCATCCGGCCCGAGGGCTCGGAGGTGCAGATCCTGTTGTCCGACCCCTCCCGCGCCAACGAGGTGCTCGGGTGGGCGCCGACCGTGTCGCTGGAGGAGGGCCTCGCCGCGACCGCCGAGTGGCTGCGTCCGCGCGTCGACCCCGAGACGGCCGGGCGGTACCACCGGTGAGCGGCACGGGCAGCGCTCCCGCAGGGGAGGCGCACGCTCCCGGCGCTCGAGGGCCCGAGGGGACCATCCCGCTCGCGGTGCCCAACATCGGCGAGCTCGAGCGGCGCTACGTCCTCGAGGCCGTCGAGTCCGGCTTCGTCTCGTCGGTCGGGCCGTTCGTCTCGGAGTTCGAGCGGCGCTTCGCCGCTCGGGTCGGGTCGAAGCACGCCATCGCGTGCTCGACCGGCACCGCGGCGATCCACGTCGGGCTCCTGCTCCTCGGGGTCGAGCAGGGCGACGACGTCGTCTGCTCCGACTTCACCTTCGTCGGCTCGGTCAACCCCATCGCGTACTGCGGCGCCCGGCCCGTCCTCGTCGACTCCGAGACCACGACGTGGAACCTCGATCCGGCGCTGCTCGCCGCGGAGCTCGACCGACGCGCCGCTGCGGGCGAGGCCCAGCCAAAGGTCGTCGAGATCGTCCACGTGCTCGGTCAGCCCGCCGACATGGAACCGCTCATGGACGCCTGCGACCGGCACGGCATACCCGTGCTCGAGGACGCCGCCGAGTCGCTCGGGGCCACCTGGTCGGGCGGGCGCTACGCCGGCAGGCACACCGGAACGGTCGGGCGCATCGGCTGCTTCTCCTTCAACGGCAACAAGATCGCGACCACCGGCGGGGGCGGCATGATCGTCACCGACGACGACGACCTCGCCGCCCGGGCCCGGCACCTGACGACGCAGGCGAAGGTGCCCGACGTCGGCTACCTCCACGACGAGGTCGGCTACAACTACCGCCTCACCAACCTCGCCGCCGGCCTCGGCCTCGCGCAGCTCGAGCGGCTCGACGAGTTCGTCGCGGCCAAGCACCGCATCGCGGCCCGCTACGACGCGGCGTTCGCCGACCTGCCGCTCGTGCTGCCGCCGCGCGTCGAGGGCCTGGACGCCACCTACTGGCTGTACTCGGTGCTCGTGCCCGAGGGCGACGGCCGCGGCCGTGACGACTTCCTCGAGCACCTTCACGCCCGCGGCGTCGGCGCGCGCGCCCTGTGGCGGCCGCTGCACGCCCAGCCGCCGTTCCTCACCGCGCCGGTGCTCGGCGGGGCCGTCGGCGACGGGCTCTTCGGGCGCGGCCTGTCGCTGCCGTGCGCGACCGAGCTGACCGAGACCGACCAGGACCGCGTCATCGAGGCCGTGCGCTCCTTCTTCGCCTGACGCGAAAGGGAGCGACAGCACGAGAGCCGCGTACGGCAGGATGTCGTCGTGGAGATCGCCATCGGGCTGCTCGCCATCGCGGCCACCGTCCTCGGCGGCGCGTGGCTCGCCGACCGCTTCGAGCTGCCGGCACCGCTCGTGCTCATCGTCCTCGGCATCGCCGGGTCCTACCTGCCGTTCGTGCCCGAGGTCGCGCTCAGCCCCGATGTCGTGCTGCTCGGCATCCTGCCCCCGCTGCTGTATGCCGCCGCGATCCAGACCTCGCTCGTCGACTTCCGCAACAACCGGGCCGTCATCCTCGGGCTCTCCGTGGGGCTCGTGCTCTTCACGGCCCTCGGGGTCGCGGTCTTCCTCAGCCTGGTGCTCGACGTGCAGTTCGGCGTCGCCTTCGCGATCGGTGCGGTCGTCGCTCCGCCCGACGCCGTGGCGGCAACGGCGGTCGGTCGCCGGATCGGGCTGCCGCGCCGCCTCGTGTCGATCCTCGAGGGCGAGTCGCTCGTCAACGACGCCACCGCGCTCGTGTCGCTGCGCACCGCTCTCGCCGCGGCCGGTCTGGCGTCAGGCACGGTCGCCTCCGACGTGACCTTCGGCCGAGTCGTGCTCGACTTCCTCTGGGCCTCGCTCGGCGGTGCAGCCATCGGCTTCGTCGTCTCGCTGGTGATCGTGGTGCTGCGCAAGCGGTTCTCGACCGAACCGGCCTTCGACACCGTGCTGTCGTTCATGGCGCCCTTCGCCGCCTACGTGCCCGCCGAGGAGGTGCACGCCTCGGGCGTCATCGCCGTCGTCACGGCGGGCCTGATCCTCGGCCACAAGTCGCCGACGACCCAGTCGGGCGCCTCGCGCCTCAGCGAGAGGATCAACTGGGGGTCGATCCAGTTCCTGCTCGAGAACGCGGTCTTCCTGCTCATCGGGTTGCAGGTGTTCTACGTGCTCCAGGACGTCCGCAGCTCCGACCTCTCCGCCGGCCGGATCGCCTTCGCGGCGGTCGGCACCCTGGTGGCGGTGCTCCTGCTCCGGCCACTGTGGGTCTTCCCGTTCCGCTACGTGCGCACCCACGTCCTGCGCGTCGAGGCCGAGGCGCCTTGGTCGCACTCGGGGGTGCTGTCGTGGGCGGGCATGAGGGGCGTCGTGACGCTCGCCGCCGCGCTGCTGCTGCCCCTCGAGACCCAACACCGTGACGTGCTCGTGCTGATCGCCGTCGTCGTCACCATCGGCACGCTCCTCATCCAGGGCACCACGTTGCCGTGGGTCGCCCGGCGCCTCGGGGTGCGCGGGCCCGACCCGCGTGAGGACGCGCTGCAGGCCGCGACGGTGCTGCAGGCGGCCACCCGGTCGGGGCTCGAGCTGCTCGACGGGATGTCCGACGTCGACGAGTCGACGAAGGAGATGCTGCGCGACCGTGCGTCCGTGCGGGTCAACCAGCTGTGGGAGCGGCTCGGGCCGCGCGGCCTCGACGGGGTCGAGCCGCCGAGCACGCAGTACCGCAGGGCGCGGCTGAAGATGCTCGACGCGGAGCGCAGCGAGGTGCTGCGACTGCGTGACGAGGGGCGTGCCGACGACGTCGTGCTGCGCACGGTGCTCGGCGCCCTCGACCTCGAGGAGACGATGCTCGACCGCCTCGAGGACCAGGAGAACCGACTGGCAGAAAGTGAGATGTTGCCCGTGGACACCATCGAGGCTCCGTGTGAGCATCTCCAGGAGAGCGACGCCTGCTCCGAGCCCCGCACCCCGGAAGGGTGTGAGGAGTGCCTCCGCGACGGCACGACGTGGGTGCACCTGCGCCTGTGCCTGGCGTGTGGGCACGTCGGCTGCTGCGACTCCTCGGAGTTCAAGCACGCGTCCGCCCACTTCCACGAGAGCTCTCACCCGGTCATGCGCTCGCTCGAGCCGGGGGAGTCGTGGCGGTGGTGCTTCGTCGACGAGGTGGTCGGCTGAGGGTCGTGTCAGTCGCGACCCGGCGTCAGTCGAGGCGCTGCGTGATGGTGTGCGTGCCCGCGACGGGGTCGTGCACGACGGTCGTCGAGGCGCACTGGACCAGCGCGAGGTAGGGCGCGACGTGCCCGCACTCCACGTCGGCCAGGATCGGCACGCCGAGCAGGCCCAGGGCGTCGCGGACGGCGTCGTGCTGGGTGAAGCCGTCGCGACCCGGAGCGTTCGTGCGCGACACCAGCACGCCGCTGGCCGCGTCGAAGAAGCCGTGCAGGCGCATCGCGTGCAGCGTGCGGCAGATGTCGTAGGAGCCCCACTCGCAGATGTCGAGCACGACGACGAGACCCTCCGGGGCGTGCCTTGCCGCGAAGGAGTTCGCGTCGCCGTAGCGGCCGCCTGCGAGGAACCCGATCGTCTCGACGCAGCCGCCGACGACACGGCCGGCCAGCATCGCGGCCTCGCCCTCGTGGCCCGGGTCGATGCGAGTCCACGTGCCGCGTCCCTCGAGGGTCATCGCCGAGACGCTCGGGTCGGCCGCGTAGTCGTCCCAGCCGGTCGAGCGGAAGCGGCCGGGGGAGTGCTGCTCGAGCTCCGTGCCGGGGATGGCTGAGGCGACGTCGACCCAGTGGAGGATGCCGTCGGGCAGCCGGTACGGGGTGTCCATGAGGTTCTGGCCGTGGATCGTCGCGATGCCCGTGGCCAGGGTGAGTGGTGTGAGCCAGGTCGACGTGTCGGAGAAGCCGACGCACCACGTCGGTTCGGCGGCCGCGACCGCGTCGAGGTCGAGCAGGTCGAGCAGGTCCATGCCCGTCTCCCCGCCCCAGGGTGGCACGACGGCCCTGATCGTCGGGTCGAGCAGCATCGACATGAGCTCGGCCGCGCGCGCCTCGCGGGGCCCGCTCACGTGGGAGGGCGCGTGGTTGAGCTCGCCCACGACGACGTCGAAGCCGCGGTCGCGAAGGCACCCGACGGCATACGTGAACCGCCCCCAGAGGGCGTCGCCGACACCCGAGCTCGGCGACGTGACGCCGATGCGGTCGCCGGGACGGAGCGGGGCGGGGTAGCGGATCGGCATGGCCGACATGGTGCCAGCCGTGCCGATCCGCCACACCCCGGTGTTCCGGGTGTCAGGCCTTCGCGGCGGTGAAGCCCTGCTCGAGGTCGGCGACGATGTCGTCGATGTTCTCGATGCCGACCGAGAGGCGCACGAGGCCGGGAGTCACGCCCGCGGCCCGACGGTCCTCCTCCGGACCCTGCGAGTGGGTCGTCGACGCCGGGTGGATGACGAGGGAGCGCACGTCGCCGATGTTCGCGACGTGGCTGTGCAGCGTCAGCGCCTCCACGAACTTCTTGCCCGCCTCGAGTCCGCCGGCGATCTCGAAGGAGAGCACGGCACCTGCCCCGCGGGGCGCGTACTTCTGCGCGTTCGCGTGAGAAGGGTTGTCGGGCAAGGACGCCCACACGACGCGCTCGACCTGGTCGTGGCCCTGGAGGTAGGCCGCGACCTTGGCCGCGTTCTCCAGGTGACGCTCGATGCGCAACGACAGCGTCTCGAGTCCCTGCGCGATGAGGAACGCGTTGAACGGCGCCGCGGACGGGCCGAGGTCGCGCAGCAGCTGCACGCGGGCCTTGAGGATGTAGGCGAGGTTGGCGCCGAGCGGGCTGCCGACGCCGAGGTCACGCGCGAAGACGAGGCCGTGGTAGCTCTCCTCGGGCGTGTTGTAGTTGGGGAACTTCTCGGCGTCCTTGGCGTAGTCGAACCGGCCCGCGTCGACGATGACGCCCGCGATGGACGTGCCGTGGCCGCCGAGGTACTTGGTCGCGGAGTGCACGACGACGTCGGCGCCCCACTCGATCGGGCGGATGACGTACGGGGTCGCGATGGTGTTGTCGACGACGAGCGGCACGCCGACCTCGTGGGCGAGACCGGCCACGGCCTCGATGTCGAGCACCTCGGCCTTGGGGTTGGCGATCGTCTCGCCGAAGAACGCCTTGGTGTTGGGCCGCACGGCCGCGCGCCAGGAGTCGATCGACGTCGGGTCCTCGACGAAGCTCACCTGGACGCCGAGCTTGGGCAGGGTGAACTTCAGCAGGTTCACCGTGCCCCCGTAGAGGCTCGGCGACGCGACGATGTGGTCACCGGCCTCGGCGATGTTGAGCAGGGCCAAGGTGGTGGCCGACTGGCCCGACGCGACGAGGAGCGCGCCCACGCCGCCCTCGAGAGCGGCGATGCGCTGTTCCACGACGTCGGTCGTCGGGTTCATGATGCGGGTGTAGATGTTGCCGAACTCCCTGAGCCCGAACAGGTTCGCCGCGTGGTCCGTGTCGTTGAAGACGTAGCTCGTGGTCTGGTAGATCGGCAGGGCGCGCGCCCCGGTGGCACTGTCGGCGCTCTGGCCGGCGTGGATCTGCTTGGTCTCGAAGGACCAGTTGGGCTCGGTCATCTCTCGTGTGCTCTTCCTCAGTCGTGTCGATGACCGGGCCCGTGACGGGTGATCGGGCCGGCGCACCGACGGGTCGGTGCGGGAGAGGAGCTCTCCGCGCTTGCCCGAGCGCCGGATGGCGTCAACGGGCCAGGTCCTCACCCGGGGCACCCCGCCGCGGTGGGAGGGTTGCCGGCCAGCGAGCCGGGGCTTGGCGCTGGCACTCATGACCTACTCGCGAGTGTACGTACGCGCGTCCGGCAGGTGGGAGCGCGTGTCCTCATCGTGGACGCACCTTCTCGCGCACACCGAAGCAGCGCGGTGCGCGTGGCGCGAGTCGCACTGTGGCGCAGTCGAACTCGTTGTCCACAGATGTGTCGAACCCCTTGCCATGTGGTCGAACATTTGTTCTACTCGAGGTAGGGTAACGAGCAGACAGGGGAGGTGGCCGTATGCCGTACGTCGCAGCACCGCGGTCCCTCTGGTCCTGGCTTCGTGACGTCGAGTACGAGCCGGCGGCCTCGGGTCACCGGTGCGGGCGGGTGCTGGTCGACGAGCGGGCCCGGTCGGTCGAGGTGACCGAGACGCTGCTGCGGGCGAGTGAGCGGGTGATGGCGCGGGTCGAGGCGCTTGAGGCCGTGAAGGCGCGCGTGGAGGCGGACCTGATGGCTGCATACGGGGCGTTGCACACGATCGCGGAGCAGCAGATCCAAGCCTTGCCGGCGGGGTCCTCGCGGCGGGCCGCGGCGCTGGTCTCGCCGGTGCGGGTCGTCGCGGAGGAGATCGCGCTCGCGACCGGCGTCGGGGCCGGGGAGGTCGGGCGCCGGTTGACGCTCGCGACAGCCCCACGGCGACACCGGCGTCTGCTGGCTGCGCTGCGTGAGGGCGGCACGTGGCTCTACCGGGCGGTGCAGGTCGCGTCCGAGACGGTCCAGCTGCCGGATGCGGACGTCGCGGCGGTGCAGGAGGCGGTGCTCGCCCCGTCGCGGGACGGGCGGCCGGTGGGGCAGCGGACGTTCACGGCCCGGTTGCGGCGGGCGGTCGCCTCGGTCGACACCCGCGGCACGGCCGAGCGGCGCGCGCACGCGCGGTCGCGGCGGGGCGTGTTCGGGCGGATGGTCGAGGACGGCATGGGCTGCCTGACGATCACGGCTGACGCGGGAACGGTCGCGGCGATCCTGGACCGGCTCAACACGACCGCCCGGAGCCTGCGCGGCACGGGCGACCCGCGCACGCTGGACCAGCTGCGCTGCGACCTGGCCACCCACGCCCTGCTGCGCAACGCCCTCACCCCGTGCGACGCCGGCCTGGTCGGCGGCGCCCTGACCACGGCCACGGGCGAGGCCGCCGCCGATGGGGGCGCCGCGGGTCCGGCCGGTGTGCCGGCGCCGTTCACGGGTGACGCGGCGGCGCGGGTGTGGCTCGTCGTGCCGTTCGAGGTCGCCACCGGCCACAGCGACGCCGCGTGCGAGCTGCCCGGGCACGGCTGGGTCACCGCCGCCCACGCCCGCGAGATCATGACCCGCCCCGGCTCGGTCTGGCAGACCCTCCCGGTGAATGTTCGCGACGGCCACGCGATCACCCGCCCCACGAAGGCCTACCGGCCCACGCCGGCGATGGTCGAGCACGTCCGGGCCGTCGACGGCACCTGCCGCGGACCCGACTGCCACGTCCCCGCCGCCCGCTGCGACCTCGACCACGAGACGCCCTGGCCGTCCGGTGAGACGTCAGTGAGCAACTTCTACGCCAAGGAACGCCGCCACCACAACCTCAAGACCCACCAGGTCTGGACCAGCACCCCGACCCCTGACGGCGGCTTGCAGTGGACCACCCTGACCGGGGCCTGCTACACCACCTACCCCAAGAACTGGCGCGAAGGCGCGGGCCCACCACCCGGAACGGGCCCTCCACCCGGCCCCGAACCACCGCCCCTTCTGAGTGTCTGGCGGGACCGTCAGTCGTGGTCCGTGGCGTCGATCACTAGGACGTCCTACTAATCCGAACCGGCGAGTAGGATCGCGCCGTGAGCACGAATGCCGACTTCGACCTGTTCCGGACCAGCGAGGACCACGAGGCCCTGCGGGAGGCCATCCGCGCGATCGCCGAGGACAAGATCGCCCCGTACGCCGCCGCCGTCGACGAGGAGGCGCGCTACCCGCAGGAGGCGCACGACGCCCTCGTCGCGTCCGACTTCTTCGCTCCGCACGTGCCCGAGGCCTACGACGGCATGGGCGCCGACGCCCTCGCGACGTGCATCGTCATCGAGGAGGTCGCCCGTGTCGACGCCTCGGCTTCCCTCATCCCGGCCGTCAACAAGCTCGGCTCCCTGCCGCTCATCCTCGACGGCAGCGACGACGTGAAGTCCCGCTACCTGCCGCCGCTGGCCAAGGGCGAGACGACCTTCTCCTACGGCCTGTCCGAGCGCGAGGCCGGCTCCGACACCGCCTCGATGAAGTGCCGCGCGAGACAGGACGGCGACGACTGGGTGCTGAACGGCCAGAAGTCGTGGATCACGAACGCCGGCGTCTCCGAGTACTACACGGTCCTCGCGGTCACCGACCCCGACGGCCCGCGAGGCGGCAACGTCTCGGCGTTCGTCGTCGAGAAGTCCGACGAGGGCTTCACCTTCGGCGAGAAGGAGCGCAAGCTCGGCATCAAGGGCAGCCCGACCCGCGAGCTCCACTTCGACAACGTGCGCATCCCGGGTGACCGCATCGTCGGCCAGGTCGGCGACGGCCTGAAGATCGCCCTCCGCACCCTCGACCACACCCGCGTCACCATCGGCGCGCAGGCCGTCGGCATCGCCCAGGGCGCGCTCGACCACGCCCTTGCGTACGTCAAGGAGCGCAAGCAGTTCGGCAAGCACATCGCTGACTTCCAGGGCATCCAGTTCATGCTCGCCGACATGGCGATGGAGCTCGAGGCTGCGCGCCAGATGGTCTACGTGGCGGCCGCGAAGTCCGAGCGCGGCGACAAGGACCTGTCGTTCTTCGGCGCCGCAGCCAAGTGCTACGCGTCCGACGCCGCCATGAAGATCACGACCGACGCGGTTCAGCTGCTCGGTGGCGCCGGCTACACGCGCGACTTCCCCCTCGAGCGGATGATGCGCGACGCCAAGATCACGCAGATCTACGAGGGCACCAACCAGGTCCAGCGCATCGTCATGGCCCGCTCGCTCTTGCGCTGACGGCGGCCGCGGCACACGTTCGGGCCCGGTACCCTCTTTCACGATCCCGAACCGGAGAGGCAACTCGTGAAGATTCTCAGTGTGGTCGGTGCCCGACCGCAGTTCGTCAAGCTCGCCCCGATCGCAGCCGAGCTGGACCGGCGTGGCGACGAGCACGTCATCGTCCACACCGGACAGCACTACGACGTCAACATGAGCGACGTCTTCTTCACGGACCTCGGCATCCCGGCTCCGGACGCGCACCTGGCCGTCGGCTCCGCCACCCACGGCCGCCAGACGGGAGCCATGCTCGGTGCGATGGACGAGGTGCTCGAGCAGCACCGTCCAGACTGGGTGCTCGTTTACGGCGACACCAACTCGACCGTCGCCGGCGCCCTCAGCGCGGTGAAGATGCACGTTCCAGTGGCCCACTTGGAGGCCGGCCTGCGCTCGTTCAACCGGCGCATGCCCGAGGAGCACAACCGGGTCATGACCGACCACGCCGCAGACCTGTGCCTGGCTCCCACACAGACGGCGATGGGGCACCTCGCGCACGAGGGTTTGGCCGAGCGGAGCGTCCTCGTCGGCGACGTCATGACCGATGTGCTCTACCGGGTGCGCGAGTCCGTGGCCGACCGTCCGGCCGAGCTGCCGGTCGAGCTGCGTGACCGGCCGTTCCGGGTCGCGACCCTCCACCGCGCTGAGAACACCGACGACCCCGAGCGCATCGCGGCGATCATCAAGGCCATCGGCCAGCTCGACGTGCCGACCCTGCTGCTCGCGCACCCGCGCCTTCGTTCCCGTGCTGCGGCACAGGGGCTGGACCTCGAGCAGGGCTCGGTCGTCGTCGCCGACCCGCTGCCCTACCCGCAGCTGATCCGCGCGGCAATGGCCAGCGTCGGTGTCATCACCGACAGTGGCGGTCTCCAGAAGGAGGCGTTCCTGCTTCGCGTCCCGTGCGTCACGGTGCGCACCGAGACGGAGTGGACCGAGACCGTCGAGCTCGGTTGGAACCGCCTCGCCCCCGACCCGTCCCTCATTTCGGCAGCCGTCGAGGGCTCGAGCCCCCAGCCCACGGATGCGGCGCCGTACGGCGACGGACGGGCGGCGGTCAGGGCCATCAGGGCCATCGCCGGGTGGACTCTGGCGTGACCTTCCTGATGAACGAACCAGGCCTGGAGAGTTCCTCGCCCGACGAGCAGTGGCCGTCCGTAAGCGTGATCGTCCCCGTGCTCAACGAGGAGCGGCACCTGGCCGAGGCGGTGCGGATGATCCTCGCGCAGGACTACCAGGGGGATCTCGAGGTCGTGCTAGCCCTCGGTCCCTCCACCGACCGCACCAGCGAGGTTGCAGCCCTTCTCACCCGGGACGAGCCCAGACTACGGCTCGTCGACAACCCGTCGGGTCGCACGCCCGATGCCCTCAACGCGGCGATCGACGTCTCGACCGGCGAGATCGTGGTCCGCGTCGACGGCCACGCCGAGATCTCGGCCTCTTACGTCACGACCGCCGTGCGTGAGCTCGTGCGGGTCGGGGCCGACAACGTGGGTGGGGTCATGGACGCCCAGGGCACCGACGACTTCACGCGTGCTGTCGCGTGCGCCATGAAGAGCCCTCTGGGCGTGGGTAGCTCCCGCTTCCACGTAGGCGGCGAGGCGGGAGAGTCCGAAACCGTCTACCTCGGCGTCTTCCGTCGGAGCGCCCTCGAGCGGGTGGGCGGCTACGACGCACACTTCGCGCGGGCGCAGGACTGGGAGATGAACCACCGCATCCGCGAAACCGGCGGACGGGTGTGGTTCACGCCCGAGCTCAGCGTCACCTACCGCCCGCGTTCCAGCTTCCGGGCGCTGGGCTCGCAGTACTTTCACTACGGCCGGTGGCGTCGTGTGGTCGCCCGCCACCACGAGGGCACCATCAACCCCCGTTACCTCGCCGCGCCCGCGATGGTCACCGTCACGACGGCGGCCCTAGCCGTCGGCGTCGCCTGGCCGACCGCGCTGCTGGTGCCCGCGGCATACGGAGTCGGGATCCTCGTCGGGGGCGTCGCGATTACCCGTGGCGAGAGCCTGCGCACCCGCGCCTTGGCGCCCCTCGTCCTCGGGACCATGCACTGGTCGTGGGGGATCGGGTTCCTGACGAGTCCCCGCGGCATCGCTCGATGAGCGCCAGCGAGGGCGCCGTCCTCATGCTCGTGTGGACCCCGGTCGCCACCGACACACGGGTGTTGCGGGAGGCGAGCGCGCTCGTCTCGGCCGGTCACAGCGTCCACGTCATCGGTCGCGCCGTTCCCGAGGACTTCGTGCCACCCGCAGGCGTCACGGTGGCCTCCGCCGGTCTCTCGCCTAGGTCCACCGGCCGCACCAGCACGCCGTCGGCCCTCGAGCGTGCGGTCCGCTGGGCTCTGCTCCCGCAGCACGTCAACCGCCGCCTGGGCCTCTGGCAGCGTGAGGCTGAGGCGCTCGCGCGTGCCTGGGTCGACAGCCACGGCACGCCAGTGGTCGTGCATGCCCACGACTACACGGCGCTGCCGGTGGGATCACGGCTCTCCGCGTCCTGGAATATCCCCCTCGTCTACGACACCCACGAGTACTGGGTGGGACGGCCCGTCGAGGGACGGCCCGCCCCCATCCTCCGGCGCCGTGAGCGACTGGAGGAGGGCCGTCTCGGGGCCACGGCGGCGGCGGTGGTGACTGTCGGTGACGGGGTGGCAGAGGCGCTCCGCGCCGATCACCCCGACTGGCCCACCGTGTTCGTCGTGCGCAACACCTTTCCCACACGGGATGACGTCCTGCCGCCTGACGCGGCCGCAGCGCTCCGGACCCCCAGGGCGCTGGTGTATGCCGGCCGGCTCGCTCCCTACCGCGAGCTCGAGGTGGTCGCGAGAGCGAGTCGCGAGCTACCGCTTCCCGTGACGCTCGTCGGACCCGCCGACGAGTCCTGGCTCTCGGGCTTCGATCCCGGGACCGCCGATGTGCTGCCGAGCGAACCGCTGAAGGCCGTCGACGAACGCCTCAGCTGCGCGGGTGTCGCCTTGGTAACGCACTCCGACCGTTGGGCCAACCATCGGCTGGCGCTGCCCAACAAGCTCTTCCACGCTGTCTCCCTCGGCGTGCCCGTCGTGGCCACCGACGTGGGCGAGCTGGGTGCAATGGTGAGGCGGCACGGGCTCGGGACCCTCTACCGTCCCGGGGACACAGGTGCGCTGCAGGACGCCGTGACCGAGCTCGTCGGGTCGTATCCGCGGTATCGCGCCGCCGTGCTGGCTGCCAAGGACGCCCTGTCCTGGGAGCGAGACGCAGAGGTGCTCCTCGGCGTGCACCGGGCGGTCCAGAGCACCTGACCGCTTCCACTAGACTCTCTTAGTCGCCGGCAGCCCGGTGACCCAGAAAGCGAGGACGATGAACGAGCAGCAGCGGACGGCCGAGACCGGCCGACCCGACGAGTTCACGCCAGTTGTGCACGTCTACGAGCCGCACCGCGCGGGCATCCCGCCGATCCTGCCGTATGTCAGGGAGCTGTGGCGCCGGCGGGAGTTCGCTGCCGAGAGCTCAAAGGCCAGCCTGCGGTCGGAGAACACCCTCACCGTCTTCGGCCAGATGTGGATGATCCTCAACCCGCTTCTGCTGGCCGGCGTGTACTTCTTCCTCGTGAACGTCCTGAGCGGCGGCCGCACGCCCGGCGGCCTGGGCCAGATGGAGTACTTCTCGAGGCTCACCGCGGGCCTGTTCGCGTTCTACTTCGTCTCGAACGCGATGATGGCCGGCGCGCAGTCGATCGTCGGGGGCGGCAAGTTGCTGCTCAACACGTCGTTCCCGCGCCTGCTGATGCCGTTCGCCGCGGTCCGCACCGCGTTCTTCCGTTTCCTTCCCACGGTCCCGGTCTACCTGTTCTTCCACCTGCTGGCAGGGAACCCGTGGAACCTCGGCACGCTCTCGGCGCTCGCATTCCTCTTCATGCTCGTCATCTTCAGCCTCGGCATCGCGGCATTCTTCGCAACCGTCCAGGTGTACTTCCGCGATGCGACGAGCTTCCTGCCGTACTTCAACCGCATCTGGCTGTACGCGTCGCCCGTGCTCTGGCTTATCGACTCCATCGAGGGCAACCGCTTCGCGTCACTGGCGCCGTTCAACCCGCTGTACACGCTGCTCGGCGGCTACACCGAGGCCCTGACCGAGGGTCATGTGCCCGATCTTTCCGTCTGGGCGACGGCCGCCATCTGGTCGGTGGCCATGCTCGCCATCGGGTCCTTCTACTTCATGTCAAGGGAGCGTGAGTTCGCTGTCCGCATCGCATGACCGCGGGTCCATCGCCGTCAAGGTCGAGAACCTCTCCATCACTTATCGCACCACGATGGAGCGGGTGCCCACGTTCAAGGGCGCCATTACTCGTTTTGGCCGCGGCGAACGCGCCCTCAAGGAGATCCACGCGGTCGACGACGTCTCGTTCGAAGTCCCTGTAGGGACGTCACTAGGGATCATCGGCAACAACGGCGCCGGCAAGTCGACGCTGATGCGAGCCCTTGCCGGCATCCTGCCGCCTACCAGCGGCCGCATCGAGGTGCATGGTCGGATCACCCCGCTCCTCGCCTTGGGCGTCGGCTTCAACAACAGCCTGAGCGGTCGCGAGAACATCATCCTCGGCGGGCTGGCCAGCGGGCTTTCCCGCAAGGAGGTTGAGGCACGCGCTGACACGGTGACTGAGTTCGCGGGCCTGGAGGAGTTCATCCACGCTCCCATGCGCACCTACTCGTCCGGCATGTACAGCCGCCTGGCCTTCGCCGTTGCCGTGCACATGGACCCCGACATCCTGATGATCGACGAGGCTCTGTCGGCCGGAGACGCGACCTTCAAGACCAAGGCTGCGGAGAAGATGGACGAGCTACGCACCAGCGCTCGCGCCATGTTCCTCGTCACCCACTCGCTCGCCTCCGTCAAGGAGCTGTGCAACGACGCCATCTGGCTGCACAAGGGCAAGCTGATGATGCACGACACCCCCGAGAAGGTCGTCACGGCCTACCAGGAGTTCGTCCACGTCGGCCACACCGCCATGGTTCTCGAGGACCTCTGAGCTCCGCACGGCCGGGCGGCGTGAGCCCTGCCCCGGACGTCAGTGTCGTCACCAGCGGGCACGACGTCGCCGACGCCCGCATCCACCGGTGGTGCGCGGCGCTGGGCGACGTGGGTCTCACCGTCGAGCTGCTCGGACTAGGCTCGGCTGCCGACGCTCCTCGCGGAGTGCAGGTCGTCACGCGGCCGCGTCCCCGGTCGCTCGGCCGGGCCCGGCTCGCGGGGGAGTATGCCCTCCGCGCCCGTGGGCGCGTCCTGCTCGCCCTTGACCCCGACTCGCTGCTGGCCGCCTTGGCGGCCGGGCGGCTGCGGCGGAGCGTCGTCGTGGCGGACGTGCACGAGGACTACGCGGCCCTGCTGCGTGACCGGTCCTGGGCCCGCGGAGCCGTCGGTGCGGCTGGTGCCGCGGTGGCGGGCCTGGCCACGCGGGCTGCCCGACAGGCGGACCTCGTGGTCGTCGCCGACACGCACGTCCCGCCCGTGGACGCCGAGCAGCGGCTCGTGCTCCGTAACCTGCCCTACCCGGGGATGCTTCCCGAACCCCAAGAGCCCTCGGACCCGCTGCGCGCCCTCTACGTCGGCGATGTGCGGCCGAGCCGCGGGCTGTGGTCAATGCTCGACGCCGTCGACTCCGCGCCGGGGTGGCGGCTCGACGTCGTCGGGCCTGTCGGCGACTCGTTCGAGGCATCGCTCCGCGACCGTCTGGACGCGAACGGGCTCGGCGGCAGGATCACCTTCCACGGCCGCCGACCGCCACGCGAGGCGTGGAAGCTTGCCGCCGGCGCCGCCTGCGGCCTTGTCCTGCTTGACGACACTCCTGCTTTCCGCGCCGCTATGCCGAGCAAGCTCTACGAGTACGTCGCCTCCGGGCTGCCGGTCGTGGTCACCGACCTTCCTCGGCAGCGGGCCTTCGTGGAGCAGTACTCCGTGGGCGCGGTCGTGCCAACGGGGGGGACCACGGGTGCGGCCACCTCGGAGGTGCTGCGCCGCTGGGCCGAGTGCCCGGACGAGCTGGCAGCCCTGCGCCAGCGGTCGTCAGTCTTTCGTGCCGAGGCCGACCTGTGGTCGGCCGAGTACGCCACCGTCACCGGCGCGATCCGCGACCTCGTCCGAGACCGGGTGCACTAGGACGGGTGTCGTGGGCCCGGTGTACTAGTCCGGCGCGTACCGGGAGCGACCCTGCTCGCCTCGATCGAGCATGCCGGCGCGCAGGGCCACGATGCGCGGCTGGAGCTGGACGTCCCGCAGGTGTCGTCGGCCGAAGTCGGCGCACGCCGCTCGCACCTCCGGGGGCGCGCTGCGGGCGGCCTCAGCGGCAGCACGGATTGCGAAGGCGACGGACTCGGGCGCAAGGTCGGTCACGGGGAACCAGAGAGGATAGCCGTCCAGCACCTCGCTGGCGGCGTTCCCGGGGTCGTGGACCGACACGATGGGCAGCCCGCTGGAAAGGTACTCGTAGACCTTGCCCGAGGTGACGTAGGCGCCGCTGCCGAGAATGAGGAGCAACGCATCAAACTGCTCGTAGGCGGCCCGCACCTCTCCCTTCGCGAGCGGCCCCTCGTAGCTGACTCCGACGTCGGCGTGACGCGCGACCAGGGCTTCGAGCTCCGGCGACGGTGTCGAGTGGAACCCCAGGTAGCCGTGGATCCGGGCCCTCGCGCCGGCCAGGGCTCCGCCCTCCGCGCGCGCCAGGCGCCACCCCGCGAGGAACGGCTCGACGGGAACTTTGGAGCTCACGGTCCCGATGTAGCCGAAGGTCAGCGGACGGGCACCCGAGGGCACCGTGCGCGGCAGGGGAGCGAAGTCGGGGTCCGCGCCGTTGGCTACGACGTGCATGCGTTCGCTCGCGTCGGGGTAGCGGTGTGCGTGCCAGGCGCGGATCGGCTCGTTCACGAACCAGATCTCCCGAGCCGCGCGGACGAGAGAACGTTCGAGGAGTGCGCTGCGCGACCGCTCGGCATGCACCTGACGCCCGGTGAAGACATCGAGCAGCCAGGCGTCCCGGTAGTCCATGACGTAGGGGACGCCGTGCCGTCGGTGGAGGTGACGGGCGACGGCAAACGCGACATTGGGGTTGGCGGTGGCCACCACGAGGTCGACCGGCTCACGACGGTGCAGGTCTGCGGCCGCCCGCTCGATCCGCCGGCGCCAGGGCCCGTACACCTTTTCCGGGAAAGGGACCTGGTCAAGCAGCACCCGGGCCCGCCACCAGACCCGCGGCGCCAGGCGCCTAGGCCCACTCCATAGGGCGCGGTCCTTGACCGGGTACGGCCACGAGAAGGGCACCCGGAGCACGCGGACCCGTTCGTCGACGAGAGCCTCCATCGACGGGTCGACACCCGTGTGCTGCTCGAACACCTCGCGTTCGGCCGTCAGCACCGTCACCCGAAAACCACTGCGTGCGAACGCGTTCGCCGTGGCCAGGGCTCGGTAGACGCCGCCGCTGCGGGCCGGGGGAAAGCCCCACGCGACGTAGAGGACGTGTGGCTGGGTGGGTGCGGGCGGCATACCTCGTCCTTCGTGGCCGGCGTCGGAGGGCGCGGCCACTATGCCACGTCGGGCCGACCGCGGTTGCGGCCCGGACGCAGAACACCGCCGGACGGGGCACCCGCGGGGGCTGGCAGGATGGAACCCGTCACGCCCCGAGGCGCACGTTCGACGGGTCGGAATCAACAGGAAGGTTCATCGTGGGCATCAGGGTCCAGGACAGCGCAGACGTCTCGCCGGAGGCCACGATCGGTGACGGATCATCGGTGTGGCACCTCGCCCAGGTGCGCGAGAACGCCGTGCTGGGGGAGAACTGCATCGTCGGGCGTGGTGCCTACGTCGGCACCGGCGTCCGCATGGGCGACAACTGCAAGCTGCAGAACTACGCCTTGGTCTACGAGCCGGCCGTGCTCGGCCATGGGGTCTTCGTGGGCCCGGCAGTCGTCTTCACCAACGATCACTTCCCCCGCTCCGTCGACCCGGACGGCAAGCTCAAGCGCGTCGACGACTGGGAGGCGGTTGGTGTCACCGTGGAGGACGGTGCGTCGATAGGTGCCCGGGCGGTCTGTGTCGCGCCAGTGACCATCGGCAGATGGGCTCTGGTAGCAGCCGGTTCGGTGGTGACCAAGGACGTGCCCGCCTTCGCCTTGGTCGCTGGGGTCCCGGCACGTCGGATAAGGTGGGTCGGCCGCGCCGGAGTCCCCCTCGAGGACGCAGGCGAGGGACGGTGGATCTGTCCCCAGACCGGCCAAGCCTACGTGGAGCACGACGACTCCCTGATGGAGGAAGCACAGTAATGACCGAGTTCATCCCCCCGGCAAAGCCGCTCATCGGCGACGAGGAGCGCGCTGCCGTCGACCGGGTCCTGCGCAGCGGAATGCTGGCCCAGGGACCCGAGGTCAAGGCGTTCGAGGAGGAGTTCTCCGAGCACTTCAAGCTCGGCCGTGCATGCGTCGCGGTCAACAGCGGCACCTCCGGACAGCACCTCGGTCTGCTCTCCTCGGGCGTTCAGGCCGGTGACGAGGTCATCGTCCCCTCGTTCACCTTCGCCGCTACCGCCAACTCCGTGGCGCTCACGGGGGCTACCCCCGTCTTCGCCGACATCGACGCCGACGACTTCTGCCTCTCGCCCGCCGCGATCGAGGCCTCAATCACCGAGCGCACCGTCGGCGTCATGCCTGTGCACCTCTACGGGCACCCGGCCAAGATGGACCAGATCATGGCCATCGCCGACAAGCACGGCATCCAGGTCTTCGAGGACGCGGCCCAGGCGCACGGCGCCTCGCTCAATGGCACGCCCGTCGGCGCCTTCGGTTCCTTCGCGATGTTCTCCCTCTACCCGACCAAGAACATGACCTCGGGCGAGGGTGGCATGGTGTCTGTCGCCAATGCCGAGGTCGAGCGGCTCATGCGCCTCTACCGCAACCAGGGGATGGAGAAGCAGTACCACAACGAGGTCGTCGGCCTGAACAACCGCATGACCGACATCCACGCCGCGATCGGTCGCGTGCAGCTGACCAAGGTCGACGCCTGGACCAGGGCCCGTCAGGACAACGCCGCCTTCCTCGACGCGAACCTCGAGGGTGTCGTGACTCCGCCTGTCGCTGAAGGGGCGGTGCACGTCTACCACCAGTACACCGTGCGTGTCCCGCAGGACCGTGACGGATTCTCGGCCGCCCTGCGCGAGGAGTACAACATCGGTTCCGGAATGTTCTACCCGGTCCCGAACCACCGGCTGAAGCCCTTCCAGGTGGAGGTCGACCTCCCCGAGACCGAGCGTGCGGCGCTCGAGTGCCTGTCGCTGCCGGTCCACCCCTCGCTGTCCCAGAACGACCTCGAGCGCATCGCCACCGCGGTGAACGCCCTCGCCAAGGCAGGTGCGTGAGCGTGGCTAACCTTCGCGCAGGCCTCATCGGTCTGGGGATGATGGGGCGCCACCACGCCCGCGTCCTCGGGTCCCTCGATGGCGTCGACCTGGTGGCAGTGGCCGACCCCGGCGGCGACGTGCACAAGGTGGCAGGAGGTCGTCCGGTCTTCGAGACGGTCGAACAGCTGATCGAGCAGGGCATCGACTACTGCATGGTGGCGGTCCCGACCATCTATCACGAGCCCATCGGCTTGGCGCTGGCGGCAGCGGGCGTCCACGCCATGATCGAGAAGCCGCTCGCCCAGGACACCCCCTCGGCGGAGCGACTGGCAAAGGCGTTCGCCGACGCCGGGCTCGTGGGCGCCACTGGCCACATCGAGCGGTACAACCCCGCCCTTCAGCAGGCTCGGGCGCGCCTCGAGGCGGGCGAGCTCGGCGACGTCTACCAGGTGCAGACGCGACGTCAGGGTCCGTTCCCCGCGCGCATCGCCGACGTCGGTGTCGTCAAGGACCTGGGCACCCATGACATAGACCTCACTGCCTGGGTGACCCAGCAGACCTTCACGTCGGTCGCCGCGCGCACAGCCCACAAGTCCGGGCGACAGTACGAAGACCTCGTTGCCGTCGTCGGCCAGCTGAGCAACGGCACCGTGACGAACCACCTCGTCAACTGGCTGTCGCCGCTCAAGGAGCGCGTTACCATCATCACCGGTGAGCGCGGCGCCCTCGTGGCCGACACCCTTACGGCGGACCTGACCTGGTATGCCAACGGGGAGGTCGCGACTACGTGGTCCGATATCGCGCAGTTCCGCGGCGTCACCGAAGGCGACGTTGTCCGCTACGCCATCTCCAAGCCCGAGCCGCTTCGCGTCGAGCACGAGAACTTCCGTGACGCGGTGCTGGGCAAGGAGGCCGACATCGTGACCATGGAGCAGGGCACCGCGACCGTTCGGGTGGCGGAGGCTTGCATCGAATCTGCGGCAACCGGTACCACCATCGCGCTCGAAGGGAAGTCGTGACGGATCCGACCCAAGAGCCGGCCGCGGCGCCGGCTCCGCGGGTCGTGCTCTTTCGGCCCATGCCACTCGACCGGGACACCCGCGCCAAGAAGATCGCGGCGACGCTCTCCCGTGGGGGCTATGACGTCGTCATCCTCTCTCCTGTGGCGACCGGCGCGGACGAGACGACCCAGACGATGGGCGACGTGACCGTCGTCCCGGTGCCGGTGAGCACCCGCCACCGGGACGCGGCGAACCGGCGCATCGTCGTTCGGCGCCAAGCCGCGCCGCGCGTGATCACCACGGAGGAACCCGAGTCCTACGTGACGCGCTTGGCCGAGCGCAAGCAGGCGCTGCGCCGGCGTCGGGCCAAGGCCGCGCGGCTGCGTGCCGACGTCTCGCCGACGGGTCAGGGCGTGGTCAACGGAGCGAAATGGGCGGTGGTCAGGGGCCAAGCCGCCTTGACCAAGATCGAACTGACCACAATGCGGTCGCGCTGGCGCGCTCAGGACCGGCTCAACAAGGCCGTCAAGAAGTCGTGGCGCGAGTTCGACGAGCGACGCCGCGAGAGCGACCTCCTCGCGACGACGCACGGCGTCCTACCCGAGATCCGTGACTACGCAGATGCATTCGCGCCGGTTCTGGACCGCCTGAAACCGGACGTGATCCACGCTCACCACCCGTTCATCCTGCACACCGCCATACGCGCGGCGCGTCGTCGGCGGGCCGACGGCCACTCGTGCCACGTCGTCTACGACGCGCGTGAGAACTTCGCCGGCATCCCGAAGGGCGAGCAGGGCAGCCCGCGACGCCACGCGGTGCTCGTGCGACAGGAGACCGAGACGATCAAGAGCATGGACCGCGTGCTGACCGTTTCCGAACCGATCGCCGACGAGCTGCATGACCGCTACCGTCTGGCGCGCCGACCGAGCGTCGTGCTCAATGTGCCGGTGCGGATGGAGCGCACCAAGGTCAGCACCGTTCGGGATGTCTGCGGACTCGACGCCGACACCCCCCTGCTCGTCTACAGCGGCGGCATCAGCGGCGCCCGGGGCCTCGAGACGCTCGTCGAAGCGCTGGGACGTCTGGACGACGTGCACCTGGTCATCGTCGCCGTCCCCCACCCACACCCGTCGGTGCCCGCTCTCCTGGCGCGGGCCATCGAGGTCGGTGCGGGACAGCGCGTCCACGTGACCGGTCCGGTGCCGCCCCACGACATCCCGACGTTCCTCGGGGGAGCCGACGTCGCCGTGCACCCGATGCCCGGCGGGTCGCCCAACCACGACCAGGCGATGCCCAACAAGCTGTTCGAGTACCTGCACGCCGGGCTGCCCCTGGTGGTGTCCGACGCGCGGCTGATGGCCGACTTCGTCCGCTCCAACCAGGTGGGCGAGGTCTTCACAAGCGGTGATGCCGAGTCGCTCGTCGCGGCCGTGGAGCGCGTGCGCAAGAGCCCACCCGCCGAAGACACGATCGCCGCGGTCGCCGAACGCTACTCCTGGCAGGGACAAGAGCGAGAGCTCCTCGACGTCTACGACGACCTGACGGGGTTCACCTCATGCTTGCGGTCGCCGGAAGGCATCGACCTCGAGGTACGCACCCATCAGACCGGAGGACTCACATGAAGATCCTGACGATCGTCGGCGCCCGACCCGAGTTCATCCAGGTGGCGCCGCTCGCATGGGCCTTGGCCGACGGCGTCGACCAACACGTCATCGTCCACACTGGCCAGCACTACGACCGGATGATGTCCGACGTCTTCTTCGAGGACCTCGGCGTGCCCGAGCCGGACATCTCGTTGGGTGTCGGGTCGAGCACCCACGGCATCCAGACGGGCGGCATCCTGGCCGCGCTCGACCCGATCCTCGACCACGAGAAGCCGGACGTTGTCGTCGTCTTCGGTGACACCAACTCCACCCTCGCGGGCGCGTTGGCCGCCGTGAAGATGCACATCCCCGTCGCCCACGTCGAGGCCGGGCTGCGGTCGTTCAACCGTCGCATGCCGGAAGAGATCAACCGGGTCATGACCGACCACGCGGCGTCGATCCTCTACGCGCCCACAGAGGTCGCCATGCGGCAGCTCGCCTCCGAGGGACTCGCCGGGCTGTCGGTGAACGTCGGCGACATCAAGACCGAGGTGACGTATGCCGTGCGCGACCGGGTCGCCGGGCAGCCGATCGAGCTCCCCGACAGCATCGACGTCACGGCGCCCTACTACGTCGCGACGATTCACCGGGCCGAGAACACCGACGACCCTGAACGGCTTCCCGACATCATCGAGGCTCTCGCCCGTGCACCCCACCCGGTGGCGTTGCTGGCGCACCCACGCCTGCGCGACCGAGCGCAGCGCTCCGGCATACGGCTTGACCAAGGCTCGATCGTCGTCTGCGAACCGGTCGCCTACCCGCAGATGATCGGAGCCGTCGTCGGCAGCGCCGGTGTGATCACCGACAGCGGCGGGCTGCAGAAGGAGGCGTTCCTGCTGCGCCGCCCCTGCTTCACCGTGCGAACCGAGACCGAGTGGGTCGAGACCGTCGACCTCGGGTGGAACACGCTCTGCGAGTCCCCACAAGAGCTCGCCAACGCTCTGCTCGCGCCTGCTCCGCAGGAGACCGACGCCGCGCCCTACGGCGTTGGCGACACCGCTGCGAGGATCGTGGCCGATCTGAGAGCGCGTGACCTGTGATGTCAGAGCAGACTCGACCCGAGCAGGTGACGGCCCCAGAGGCGCAGCGTCTCCTCGAACACGACGAGGTGGTCGGCTACTGGGACCGACGGCACCACGACCTTGACGCCTTCCTGTCCGGGGGAGACGTGAGCTTCGGCTACCACGCGAACGAGGCCTTTTACGCCGTCCGCCTTGGAAGGCTGCTCGACATCCTCGAGCCCGACAGCGACCCGTCGGCGCCGGTGCGCGTCCTCGATGCAGGCTGCGGCAAGGGCTGGTTCACGCGGGCGCTGGCCCGGTGCGGCTACCGCGTCGACGGCATCGACTCGAGCGCCAATGCCATTGCGGAGGCCGAGAAGGCGACCCGCGAGGCCACGGTTCTCGACTCGTATGCCGTCGCCACCCTCCACGAGTGGGCGCCGCCTTACCTCTACGACGCTGTGGTCGCAGTCGACGTGCTCTTCCACGTCACGCAGGACGAGATGTGGGCCGCAAGCGTCCGCAACCTCGCGGCGCTCACGCGCTCCGGTGGGCGGCTGGTCATCGCCGACCACGAGCACGCTGGCGAGAAGGTGTGGGGCGAGTACCAGGTCACGCGGGGCTCAGACCTCTACCGCGAGCAGCTGGAGCCTCTGGGCTTCCAGTACGAAGGTTTCTCTGCGTACCGCTTCCGCGGCAACCTTGGTGGCTTCCACACGTTCGAGAGGACCAGATAGTGCTCCTGCCCGAGCTGATCAACCGTCATCGGCGCGCCGACCGCAGCGTCCGGGTCCTCTGCGACGAGGACTACGCCGGGTTCCGGAAGTACGAGACCGTGCCCCTGGAGTCCGGTGGCGTCTCGGCCGACGATCTTGTGCTTGTCGACGCTGGCATGGCGTCGCGCGACCCGTGGGACGACCTCAACCACCTGCCCGACGGCACGACCGTGGTAATCGTCGTGCCGGGGACAGCCGCGGCCGTGCCGCTGGGCAAGATCGTGCAGTCCCTGACGCAGGCACAGCTCGATCTCGTCCAGGTGACTTCGCTCGAGCAGGTCTACAACCGGCACACGGCCGTGGTCGGTGTCCGGGGCCAGCAGCAGCATGATCCCGTGCGCGTCCGGCGCATCACCTGGGAGTGGGCGCTGGGCGACCTCGTCAGCCGCGCCGAACACGAGCGCCGGGTCGCCCGCGATGCCGAGAACGCCGCACGCGTGACCGAGCTGGAGCAGCAGCTGACCGAGGCGCGGAAGAACGCCGCCGACCTTCAGACCAGGGCCGACTCGCTCGGTGAGCAGGTGCGCCGGCTCCAGGGCGAGCTCGACCAGAGTCGACGAACGGTGCGGGAGCTGGGCAACGCCCCCGCACGCCGCGTCGGCGACGCCATCATCACTATGCGTAGGCGGCCCGTGGCGGGGGCCAAGGACGTCTACGCCGAGCTGAAGGCGTCACGCCGACGCCACAAGAACGCCAGCACCAAGGGCGCGACGAGTAAGGAAGTCAATTGAAGATCACGGTTGTTGCGCTCGGGAAGATCGGGCTGCCGCTCGCCGTCCAGTTCGCCGACCGGGGCCACGAGGTCATCGGCTCCGACGTGAACGCATCGGTCGTCGACCACGTCAACCAGGGACGCGAGCCGTTCCCCGGCGAGCACCAGCTCGACGAGAAGCTCGCCGCCGTGGTGGCCGACGGCCGTCTGCGTGCGACCACCGACACCGCCGCCGCGGTGGCCGAGTCCGATGCCGTGGTCGTCGTCGTGCCTCTCTTCGTCGACGCCGAGGGCGTGCCCGACTTCGCCTGGATGGACTCCGCCACCCGCGACATCGGTCGCGGTCTGCGCCCGGGCACCCTGGTCTCCTTCGAGACCACCCTGCCGGTGGGTACGACGCGTGGTCGCTGGAAGCCCATGCTCGAGGAGGTCTCCGGCCTCATCGAGGGCTCGGACTTCCACCTCGTCTTCTCGCCTGAGCGCGTGCTGACGGGGCGCGTCTTCGCCGACCTGCGCAAGTACCCGAAGCTGGTGGGTGGTCTCACGCCCGAGGGCGCGGCCCGGGCCACAGAGTTCTACGAGGCCGTTCTCGAGTTCGACGACCGGCCTGACCTGCAGCGCCCGAACGGTGTCTGGGATCTCGGTTCGGCCGAGGCGGCCGAGATGGCCAAGCTGGCCGAGACCACCTACCGCGACGTGAACATCGGGCTCGCCAACCAGTTCGCCCGCTTCGCCGGTCAGCACGGCATCGACGTGTTCCAAGTCATCGAGGCGAGCAACTCGCAGCCCTACAGCCACATCCATCGGCCGGGGATCGCCGTCGGCGGTCACTGCATCCCGATCTATCCGCGCCTCTACCTCTGGACCGATCCCGAGGCCACGGTCGTAAGCGCGGCCCGCGCCGCCAATGCCGGCATGCCGCAGTACACCGTCGAGATGGCGGCCCGCCTGCACGGCGGCCTCGAGGGCGCCCGCGTCGCGGTACTCGGTGCGAGCTACCGCGGCGGGGTCAAGGAGACGGCGTTCTCGGGTGTCTTTCCCACGGTCGACGCGCTGCGCGAGGCAGGTGCCGACGTGGTGGTCCACGACCCGCTCTACACCGACGACGAGCTCGGCACCATGGGCTTCAAGCCCTTCCACTACGGCGACCCTGTCGATGTGGTCGTCGTCCAGACCGACCACCGCGAGTACGCCGAGCTAACCGACGAGTCCTTCCCCGAGGTGCGCACGGTCGTCGACGGCCGACGCGTTCTCGACCCCGCCGGCTTCGCATCGGCGCGCTTCGGCTCCGTAGGCGTCGGCTGAGCCATGCGCCCAGCCAGGCAGGCCCCCGATCTGGCCGTCTCCACGCCGTGGTACCCCACCCCGTACAACCCGGTGGGGGGCAGCTTCGTCGCAGACTGGTCGGCGCTCGGCAGGCGCTTGCTCGACGGCGTGCACGTCTACCACTCCGAGGAGTGGCCGGGCGGCACCGAGGCCAACGTCGCGAAGTGGGCAGCTGACACCGATCGGGTGTTCGGCACCGTGGCACGGCGGGGCGGGTTCGACGTCACCGGGCGGTGCGGCCCCATCACGCGGGTGCCGACGGTGATCACGAGCGGCTGGGACGTGCCCCAGCGCGCTCTCGCTGCCGTCGAGGCGGCCCGGAGGTATGCCGTCGGGCTGGACGAGAGCCCGCTGGTGCACGGTCACGTCGGCTACCTCGGCGGTCTGGTCGGGGCCCGGCTCAAGCACCCCGACGCGCGGCTCGTCGTCACCGAACACTCGACCGGGCTTGCCGACGTGCTCGCCTCCGACCTGGGTCGCGACCTCTACGACGAGGTCCTCGGCGCGGCCCATCGGCTCACCTGCGTCAGTGACGTCGTGCGGCGGCAGATTGTCGAGGTCTTCCCGCAGCACGCCGACACGGTGGTGGTCGTGCCCAACCCGGTGAACTTCCAGCCAGAGTTTCGGCGCACCAGCCCGCCCGGGTCGCTGGACCGCTGGGTCTTCGGTGGTGGCCTCATCGAGCGCAAGGGCGTCACGCGGCTCACAGAGGCCTTCTGCCGCTTCGCCCTCGGCCGCCCCGGTGCACGCCTCGACCTGTTCGGCAGCGGACCACTGGAGCCGGCTCTGCGCGCCAGAGTCTCCGACGCGGGCCTGGACGACCGGGTCACCTTCCACGGCAACGTCGGGCACGCCGAGTTCCTCGCCGCCCTGCCAGAGCACGACGTGCTGCTGGCACCGAGCACCCACGAGACGTTTCACCTCGTCGTGCCTGAGGCCGTGGCCGCCGGCCTGCCCGTGGTGGTCACGCGCAGCGGTGGCCCGGAGGAGGCACTGGCGGGGGTGGCCGACCGGGTGGGTCGCTTCATCGACGTCAGCGACGACCCCGACGAACTGGCCGAAGCGGTGCTGGATCTCGAGGAGCGTCTCGGCGACCTCGACCTCGACGGCGGCCGGGCCGAGCTCGACCGGCGCTACGGCACCGCGGCCGTCACCCGTGAGCTCGCGGCACTCTACGGACTGGAGCCGGGGCGCGAGTCCGGCTCCGTCGCCGCCATTTCGACGGCCGCCACCGCTGAGCAGCCGTCGCGTCCGGTGGCGGACTCGGGGCCGGTGACGCTGCTCTCCGCGTCGGGCTGGCGCCGGTACGCCATCGAGGCGGAGTCGGAGGCCGCCGCGCGGGCCGACCTCCCCGTCTCGGTCGTGACGGCCGACGCGGGCGTGCGCGAGCTCCTGAGCGGTGTCGCCAGGATCGTCGAGCCGCACGCGTTCCTCGACGACCTGCCTCGCAACGGCTACGGTGCCCGGGACGCATCCGCCGAGGGTCCCTCCGTCCGGACGCGGGCCCGGACCCTTCTCCGCTCGGCGCTCGGTGCACGCCGTGGGCGCGCCGCCGACCCCGGCGTCTCCGGCGACCCAGCCGAGAGCGTACCCCCTGAGCACGCGGCGTGGCCGCGCTCGACCTACGTGCTGACGCACGTGTCAGGGGCGGCGTGGGCGGCGGCGCTGCTGAACGCCGACCCCGCGGCCGAGGTCGTCATCGAGCTAGACCGACCCCGTCTCGGACTCGCCCCCGTGGACGCCCCGTAGCCACCCTGGAGTGAACATGGATCACGGCGAGGACGTCGTGGCAACACCTGCAGCGCCCGTGGTGGCCATGCTCGTGACCAACGACGTCACGACCGACGCCCGGGTGCGCAAGAGCGCCCTGGCGGTGGCCGCGACCGGTGCCTCGGTCACGGTGGTGGCCCTGGCCTCGGACGGCCGTCGTACCGACACGAGCCTCGGTCCGGTACGCATCACGCGAGTCCCCGTGGACTTCGTGCTGCGCGACCGTGTTCGGGCGAACGCGCGCGCACGGCGTGCCCGCGGGCTGCCGGGCATGCGGCCGCTGACCCCTGACGACGAGGTCGCGCTGCGGTGGCAGGCCGCCGCACGCGTCAGGGACCTGCCGCCGGGGAAGGACCCCGGCCTCGCGGAGAAGGCACGACGCCAGTCGCTCCGGGCACGCCGGCTCGCGGGACGCTCGGGCGCTCGTGGGGCGCGGCTGCTCTGGGGCGGTCTGGACCGGGTGCGGGCCGAGATCCCCGTGCTGGCCTCGTGGCGCCGGGTGCTGCCCGAGGTCGACGACTACGAGCTGGCCTTCGGGCCCGTCCTCGACGCCCTGGGCCCTGACGTCATCCACGCTCACGACGTGCAGACGCTCCCCATCGCGGCGCGGGCCGTGAGCCGCGCGCGCGCCCGCGGCCGGTCGACGTCGTGGCTCTACGACGCCCATGAGTGGGTCCCCGGGCTGTCGCGGTATGCCGGCCGCTCCCGACGCACGATCGCGGCGTGGACCGACCTCGAGGGCGAGTACGTCCGTTCCGCGGACCGTGTGGTGACGGTCTCGGGCGGCCTCGCCGAGGCTCTCCGTGACCGGTACTCCCTCGACCGCACCCCCGACGTCGTGCTGAACATCCCGTCCGGCACCGGCGAGGCTCCGCCACCTCGCGGCCGCGACATCCGCAGCGACGCGGGCGTGGCGCCTAAGGCGCCCCTCCTCGTCTACAGCGGGGGAGTGACCGAGGCGCGCGGTGTGCTGGATGCGGTCGCTGCCATCGTGCGGCTCCCCGACGCGCACCTGGCCGTTGTCGCAGTGCCGAACCGTGAGTCGTCCGGAGCCCGTCGCGTCCTGGCGGAGGCCTTACGCCTGGGCGTGGCGGAGCGCGTGCACGTCCTGGACCCCGTCGAGCCCGACGAGGTGGTCGGCTACCTGCGCACGGCAGACGTGGGGCTCATCCCCCTCCACCACTACGGGAGCCACGAGTTCGCGCTCGCAAACAAGCTTTTCGAGTACCTCCACGCGGGACTGCCGATGGTCGTGAGCGACTGCCGCGCCCAAGCCGACTTCGTCAGGCAGCATGGGATCGGGCTCGTCCACCGGGCCGGCGACGCCGCGGAGCTCGCCGCCCGCGTCGGCGAGTTACTGACGGCCGCCGAGACGTGGCGCCCCCGGCTCGTGACGCTCGCCGCGCAGCCGGATTTCACCTGGGCCGCCCAAGCGAGGGCCCTGCAGCAGGTCTATGCCGAGTTGTCCGCGGGCCGTCTCGCCGTCCAGCCCTACGACGCCGAGGTCGGCCGCGACCCGGGCGAGGTCCCCCTCGTCGCGGCCTCCGCGGGTCCGACGACCCTTGGGATCGGGCCCAGCAACAGTGCCGGGCAGGGCTGGGCCTGGAGCCAAGCGGCGCGCCGCCAGTGGCCGGAGCTGCGCACCGAGGTCGTGGCGGTCGTCAACGGCAAGTACGACTACCCCGCCGACGTCACAGTCGCGCCGGGCACCTACCGCGCTGACCCGCAGTGGGGCCTGACGGTCCGCGAGTCGGCGCGGGCCACCTGGACCCACGCGCTGATCGAGACCGGACGACCGCTCTTCGGTGGCCTCGGCGGACTGGACCCCCGCCGCGACATCGCCTTCCTCGAGGGTGCCGGCATCAAGGTCGGGCTCGTCTTCCACGGCTCCGAGGTCCGCGACCCTCGACGGCACGCCGCCACCCACGAGTTCTCGCCCTTCGCGGATCCGCGAGACCCGTACACCCGGCGGCTGCAGGAAGTCAGCGACCGCAACGCCGAGCTGGTGCGCGACTTCACGGGTCCGGTGTTCGTCTCCACCCCCGACCAGCTCGACTACCTCCCCGGGGCCACGTGGCTGCCCGTCTGCGTGGACCTCGAGTCCTGGCCCCTGACGCCACGCAGCTCACGGGTGCCGCTCGTCGTGCACGCGCCATCCAACCCCCGGCTCAAAGGGACAGAGGTCGTCGAACGCGTCGTCGAGCCGCTCGTCGCCGAGGGGCTCGTCGAGTACCGGCGGGTGACCGGGCTGCAGCCCGCCGAGGCTGCCGACCTCATCCGCTCGGCCGACATCGTCATTGACCAGCTGCTGCTCGGCCTCTACGGCGTCCTGGCGTGCGAGGCGATCGCATCAGGGGCCGTCGTGCTCGGCAACGTAGGGGACTCGCTTCGCGCCAAGGTTCCCGCCGAGATCCCCGTCATCGAGGTCACTCCCACGTCGCTGGAGGCCGAGCTGCGTCGCGTCGTCGCCGAGCTGCCCACCCTGCGCGAGGGTGCCGGCGTACGCCGAGCGTACGTCGAGCGCTTTCACAGCGGCTGTTACGCTGCTGACGTCCTGAGCGGCTTCCTGGGCCTGGAAGCCCCACGACCCAGCCACGACCCCTCGGAGGACAACTCTTGACTGCGCGCCGCCACATCCTGCTCCTCGGGATGCAGTTCCCGCCGGCCAGGGGAAGCGGTGTCTACCGCATCCGCGCGTGGGCCAACCACCTCGCGTCCCGCGGCCACCACGTAACAGTGCTCGCGGCGAGCCGGGACTACTGGCGCGACCTCAGCGGCGACCTCGACGAGGCCCTGGCGGCCACCGTGCACCCCGCTGTCCGGGTCGTCGAGATAGACCTCCCCAGGGAGCACCTCGTCCAGGACGTCGCGCGGATGTCGTTCGTCCACGCCAACTTTCCGCGTCCATACCTCCTCGGGCACCAGGCACTGCAGAAAAAGGTCTTCCCCGAGCCGTACGCGCCCATGCTGCCGACGTTCGTGACCGAGGGCCTCAAGGTGCACCGTCGCAAGCCGGTCGACCTCGTGCTCGCGACGGGGAACCCCTATGCCCAGTACGCAGCCGCCATGATCCTCGGACGACTCATCCGTCGTCCCTACGTCGTCGATTACCACGACCCATGGACGCTCGACCTCTGGAAGGAGGAGGACGCGTACCCTCCGGGGCACCTCGCCCACCGGTGGGAGAAGCGCATCATCGACCGCGCTGCGCGCGTCATCACGGTCAACGCGCCGCTCGTCGACTGGTACCGCGAGCGCTATCCGGAGATCGCCGACCGCGTGCGGCTCGTCGAGAACGGCCTCGCGCCCGAGACGGTCACCGAGCCGAAGTTCGACCCCGACCCCGACCGACCGCTGAGGGTCGGCTTCCTCGGCACCATCCGCAACGACCTGCCGCTTAGCGAGTTCCTGGACGGGTGGGACATCGCGCGGCAGACGCCTGAGCTCGCCGACGCCTCGATGAACTTCTACGGCTACCTCGGCTTCTTCAAGCAGCACGCGAAGTCGATCCGCGACCGCATCACGCGAGCCGACCGCAACGTCTTCTGGCACGGTCCGGTGTCGCAGACCCAGGTCTCGTCGGTGCTAGGCGAGCTCGACCTCATGGCGATGCTGCTGACCAGCTCCCGATACGTCACTGCCGGAAAGGGATTCGACTACATGGCCTCCGGCAGGCCGGTGGTCGGTGTCCACGACCCGCGCAACGACACCACCTCGCTCTTCGCGAACTACCCCCTCTTCTTCGGCGCGGCGGCGGTCACCCCCGAGGCGATCGCCGATGCCTTGGTGCTCGGTGCGCAGGCCGCACGTTCCGAGACGCGTGCGCAGTTCGATGCCTGCAGGGTCGAGGCCCTCAAACACACGTGGGACGCTGCGATGGGTCCCGTCGCCGACGAGCTCGAAGGACTCATGCGATGAGCGAACCGACCGCAACGAGCGGGCCGCTGGCAGCCGGAACTTACTACGTCGGGGTTGCCGTGATCCCCAAGCGGCGCAAGACGATCGAGGACGCCCTCGGCAGGGTCGTCGAGCTCGGCGGGGAGTCGCTGCTCATCACGGCCGACGGCAGCGGCAAGGCCGCGCACGCCGGTGTCCGACAGATCGACCTGCTGCGGCGTGAGATGGGCTGGGGACCCAACCGGCTCATCGCCGTCAGCCCGAAGCGCGTGGCCGGCAGGGTCGTCGGCAAGAAGGTGGGTGGGCGGTCTTGGACCTGGCGCCACTGGGTGGGCTCGCGCCCGTACAAGGCGGTCCGGTTCCACGTCCTGTCCCGCGTGCTCGCCCCGCTGGAGTCGCAGCTGCGCTCCTCAGAAGTGACCCACATCGTTCTCGCAGGCGTCGAGTCGTGGCCCATCGCCTGGTACATCACCCGCACGAACCCCGACGTCCAGATGGTCTGGGACGTCCCCGACGAGTGGAAGCCGGCAAGGTGACGGTCGCGATCTGGGGAAGCTGCGTCACCCGCGACATCTTCGAGGTCGTGCCCGCCCCCGGCGCGACGCTCCAGTACCACGCCCGTTCGTCGTGGGTGTCGCAGGCCTCGGAGAGGTCCGACCCGCCGATCCCGACCCCCGACGGCACGGGGTTCGGGCACCGGACGGTCCGCGAGGACCTCGTCAAGGCGATCGTCCCCGCCCTGCAGGAGGCGAGCCCCGAGCTCATCATCTTCGATCTCATCGACGAACGGTTCGACGTGGTCGTCGTCGGTGAGGGCCGCTACACGCTCAACGACTACTACACGCGGCTCGGGCTCGAGGACGCGTTGCGCGCCGAGGGCGACGACCTCAGCGCCTTCCGTGACGCCGACCGCGAGGAGCTCTTCGCCGAGGCGGTCGCGGTCGTGGCGCCCCAGCTCATCGAGAGCCTGCCGCAGACGAAGTTCGTGCTCCACCAGGCGTGGTACACCGCGCGCTGCATCGGGCCCGACGCCGAGTTCTACGCCTCTGCAGGCAGGCACGTGGCGTGGACGAACGCGCGTCTCGCGCACCACTACACGGTGCTCATCGCGGCGTTCGGCAACCGACTGCACGTCGTCGAGCCGGATCGGGCCGAGTGCCTGGTGGCCGACTCCGAGCACCGCTGGGGACTGGCCCACTACCACTACGTCCCCGAGTACTACGAGCAAGCGGGCCGGCAGCTCGCGGCGATCCGTTCCGGGCCGCTCCTGGCCGAGCCGGCTGCCGTGCCGACACCCCCCACCCCAGCTGAGAGCGGAGCTGAGCATCCGGAGCGGGTCCCGGCCGCTGCGCCCACGAGCGACGGTCAGCGTGTCCTCGACGGCCTGCGGCGGCGCAGGTCCGTGCTGGCTGCCAGGCGCCGGGTGCGCCGGCTCGGCGGACGGCTGCTCCGGCGGATCCGCGCCCTGGTGTAGCCGGACCGGCCTGCGTCCGCGATGACGCGGTCCGCCGTTGTGCGGACGAAAACGGGGCAACTGGTTAGAGTACCGACGAGCCAGACAAACCACCCGGAGCCGACACAGCGCATCGGGACTGAGAGCCGTGTGCACGGTCGGGGGGAGACACCCATGCGGGTTGGACGCGGGATCGAGAACGCGATGCGAGGCAGGTTCCGCCACCCGGCGCGGACTCTCACCACCGCGGCTGTCGGAGTCACCCTGGCGATCACCGTCTCGGGTCCCGTGCCGACCGCGCAGGGCGCGTCGGCGGGAGAGATCTACCGCTACCCGGTGGGCCAGGCGACCGCCGTGGAGCTCGTGGGCCACGGCTTCGGCCACGGCCGCGGCATGTCGCAGTACGGCGCCAGGGGGGCCGCTGCTGCCGGCCTGACCTGGCAGCAGACGCTCGACTTCTACTACCCCGCCACGACCCGGTCTCCGTGGGGCGGCGGCGACCTCGCTGTGCGTCTCGACCAGCTCGGCACCGCGAGGACCTATCTCGAGCCGTCGCCGGGACTGCAGATCGCGATGGGCCGCCCGACCACTGCCACGACGACGTTGCCGACGGTCGCGCCCACCGGCAAGCCCGCCACGGCCTACGCCATCGTGAGGGATGGCACGACCTTGCGGGTCGAGGTGAGTGACGGCCAGGTCTGGAGCCGCTGGGACGTCACGGGCAACGGGTCCGTGCCTGCGACGCCCTTCGCCGTGAGCCGGCCCGACGGCGGGACGATCACCACCCAGGCCATCCGCACCGGCACGAACGGCTCGATGGCGGCCAAGCGGCGCGAGTACCGCGGCCGTCTCGTGACGTGGCCGGGGACCGCCAGCGGCTCGGTGACGACGGTCAACGAGGTCGGCATGGACCTCTACCTGCGCGGCGTGGTCCCCAGCGAGATGCCCGCCAGCTGGGCCGCGAGTGCGTTGGCAGCCCAGTCCGTCGCCGCGCGCACGTATGCCGCGCACGAGGCCGCCGCGAGCAGCTCCACCAAGTACGACATCTGCGACACCACGTCCTGCCAGGTCTACCTCGGCAAGTCCGACGGGGGAGTCTCGAACGAGTACGCCGCGGCCGACGCGGCCATCGCCGCGACGGCAGGCGTGCTATTGACCTACTCGGGCCAGCCCGCCTTCACGCAGTTCACCTCGAGCAACGGCGGCTACTCCGTGGCGGGCTCGGCCCCCTACCTGATGGCGAAGCCCGACCCCTACGACGGTCGCATCGCCAACTCGGCAAACACGTGGAGCGCCAGCGTGACGATCCGGCAGATCGAGACCGCCTACCCGGCCATCGGTTCCTTCCGCACCCTGCGGATCCTGTCGCGCGACGGGCGGGGCGACCAGGGTGGTCGCGTGCTCACCATGGCGCTCGACGGGACCTCCGGCACCGCCAGCCTGACCGGTGCCCAGTTCGCCTCCCGCTTCGGCCTGCGCCACTATTGGTTCCGCCCGACGAACGCCGCCACCCCGTCCGCGGCGGCGTGGCCACGCGACTGGAGCGGCGATGGCAAGGCCGACGTCATGACCCTGCTCGACACTGGTTCGGCGAATGTCGTGACCCTGCACCGCGGCACCGGCACCGGTGGTCTTGCTGGGCCCTGGGTCAGGTTTTCCACGGACTTCGGGCGTGGCACGCGGGTCTTCACGGCTGGCCCCTGGGACGCCGACGAGACCGGCGACTTGCTCGCGATCCGCTCCGACTCGAGCCTGTGGCTCTACCCTGGACGCGGAGCCTCAGGCGTGGGCATGCCTACGAGCCTCGGCACCGGCTGGAGCAGCTACCGCGACGTGTTCGGCGCTGGCGACGTCGACGGAGACGGGCGAAACGACCTTGTCGCGCGACACGCCGACGGTTCGCTCTACCTCGTCTCCGGAGACGCGCAGGGCGGCATCCTCGGACGCACGCTCATCGGTACGGGCTGGGCCGGGTTCACCTCGGTGTTCTCACCCGGCGACTTCGACGGCGACCGACGCGTCGACCTCATCTCGAGGGACTTCGGTGGGCGGCTCTGGCTCTACCCTGGACGCGGCGACGGCACGTTCGGCGCCCGCCGGGCGCTCGGTGCCGGCTGGTCGGGCTACACCTCGCTCGTCTCGACCGGCGACTTCACCGGAGACGGCGCCGCCGACCTGGTGGCCCGCCTGGGCGACGGCACGCTCTACGTGTGGGTGGGCAGCGGTGCAGGCGGTTTCGTGCGGCGCATCGCGCTCGGTGGCGGCTGGGCCGGATACAGCGCCATCATCCCCTGAGGCGACGGACGGGAGCGCGAGCGACGTCCACGTCGCGGATCTCGAGTGGTCGTTCGTCCGGTTTGCGTAGATGATCGTCAGGAGCCGCCGTGACGCAGGTGGCTGTTGAGGCCAGAGCGCACGGAGGTGCTTCCGATGATTCTGAGCAGAGGCCACGGCGTTTCCGCAGGGCGCGGACGCGCGAGGCTGGTCCGGTTGCTGGTGGCTGTGGTCGGGGCCACTTCGGCTCTTGGGGCCCTCCCTGTCGTCAGCCTCGGCGCGCCATCGCGGGCGGTGAAACCGATCATCGAGAAACACGCGCCGCAGTCGGTGGACGCCAACAGCACGACGGCGGTATTCCGCGGAGTCGCCCCCGCCACCGTCGTCGGGGTGGTGTGGGACAGGGGCACCGAGCGGGGCGATCTCTCCGTCACCAGCCGGCTCAAGGTGGGCAACGGGTGGCAGCCGTGGGGCGAGCTGGACGTCCAGGCGGGTGAAGCAAGCGACGCCAAGGCGGCCCGGCGCGCCGGCGCGCCGGCAGTGCGAGTCGGCACCGAGCCGATCATCACGACGGGGGCGTCGGCGTACGAGATCCGCGTCACGACCAGCGGCACGGGCGCCAAACTCCCACGCAACCTGTCCCTGCTCGACATCGACGGCTCGGCCACGCCCGTACCAACGGGGCCGAGCGCCCAGGCGGTTGCGGAGGGGGTGCGCCCGACGATCCTGTCGCGCGCGGCATGGGGTGCCGACGAGAGCATGCGCAACTGCGAGCCGACCTACTCCGCCCAGCTGAAGGCGGTCGCCGTTCACCACACCGCTGGGGTGAACGGCTACTCCGAGAGCCAGGTCCCCGGCATCATCAACTCAATCTACAGCTACCACGTCAACGGGCAGGGCTGGTGCGACGTGGGCTACAACGTCTTCGTCGACCGCTTCGGTCGGCTCTGGGAGGGCCGCTACGGGGGGCTCGACCGCAACGTGCTCCCGGCTGCACAGGGCGGTTTCAACCTCTACACGAGTGCCATCTCGGCCATGGGCACCTACGACTCGGCGGCGCCCTCCTCTGCGATGCGCGAGGCCATCGCCAAGTTCGCCTCGTGGCGCCTCGGTCTGGCCCACCTCGACCCGCTGGGCAGCACGGTCCTCACGACCTCCAGCGGCTCCAGCCGCTACCCAGCCGGCACGTCGGTGCGGCTGCCGGTCATCTTCGGGCACCGTGACACCAACCTGACCGAGTGCCCCGGCACCAGTCTCTACTCCGTCCTGCCGTCCATCCGGTCGCGGGCTCGGGCCCTGTCGGGGTCGGCTGCGATCTTCGACCCCGCCGTCAACTTCACGCGGCTCACCCATCGTGACCTGCCCGCCTTCCGGCTCAACGCCCACACCCCGTCGTGGCAGCGCTTCACGCTGACGGTCGTCAGTCGGACCACCGGCGCCGTCGTCTACTCGACGTCCGGGGCGACCTTCGAGCGGCGCCTCTCGGCCATGTGGGACCGGCGGGACTCCCAGGGCCGTCCGGTTCCCGCCGGCTCGTACGACTTGAGACTGGCCAGTTCGTCCACAAACTCGAGCGCCACCACCTACGTGCTCACGGTCGTCGTGATGGGCGCGCCGCAGCCCTTCGGTGACCGGGCTCCCGACGCCCCCGTCTACCGCACGCCCGGGACCTACGACACCTCGACGCACCAGTGGCGCACCACCTGCGCGCCCTACTCGACCGCCACCCGTTGCGACGTCCAGATCCGGTCGTCCGGCACGGCATTCGTGCGCAACAACTGGCACTACCACGACGAGGGGTACACGAGCTGGGCCGGTAACCGCCTCGCCGTGACGGGGCGCTGGTCGAGTGGGAACGTCGCCTACTCGACCAACTGCACGCCCTCGGCTTCCACCGGCCCCCGGACCTGCACGACGCAGTCGTGGAACGCGTCGCGGCAAGCCTGGGTGCTCAGCTCGACCGTTTGGCTCGGCGACGGCCAGTGACCACGGTAGGCTGCTGGGTCAGCGCATCCAGGGCAACGTCGTGTCCGCGTGGACCCCGCCCTCGTCGCTCGTGATGTCCGCACCCGGACCGGGCGGCGTGATCGATGGCCCCAGCCGGCCGGGAGCGGTCGGCGCGATGGCCTTCGGCGCCGGGAGGGGCGCGGCTGTGGTAGTCGGGAGGGGTGCGAACAGGGCCTTGGCCTCAGCCAGCACGCCGTCCGGCACCATAGACGTCCCGCCGATGGCCTCGAGCCGGGCGGGTCCGGCGCGCACGATGTCCTCTGCTTCAGACGGGTTGAGAGTGGGTCCGTTCACGAGGACGAGTGAGCCCTTGGACGCGGCCACGACCGGACCGGCCGAGAGCGCGTCCGGGAAGAACTGGCCGGTCGCGAGGGCCACGGTCCCACCGGCCTGGAAGCTCGACGTGTCGCGGGCGACGAGGCGCGAGGTCTGGTAGCGGTCGCTGCCGGCGATGCGCACGACGGCGGGTGCGTAGCGACCGAGGGTCGACTTGACGGCCTCGCTGACCACTGCGTTGCTACCGACCACGGCTACGCGGTCCGGACGCAGGCGCGTCAGCTCGTTCATGGTGTCTGCCGTGAGAGTCGCGGTCGGCGTGAGCAGCACCGGGCCGCCGAGTCGGGCACCGGCCGCACCCGCGGCGAGAGCATCGGGGAAGTCCGTGCCGACCGCGACATACGCGACCGGGACACCCGGCGCGAAGGTCGCGGCGGACAGTCGCGCCGCCGTCGCGTAGCGGTCAGGGCCCGCGACCCGAACGGGCGTCACGCCAGCGGCCTTGCCGACACTGAGCAAGGCTGCGTCGCTGACGACGGCTGCAGAACCGACAACCACGACCCGGTTCGGGTGCAAACGAGCCAGTTCGTCGAGCACGGCCTGTGGGACCCAGCTGCCGGGCACCATGAGTACCGGGCCAGCACCCCTGCTGGCCGCAGCCGCACTGACGGCGTCGGGAAAGTTCAGTCCGGTCGCGATGTGCACGACGCCGCCGAAGCCGTCCGGAAAGTGCTGCCGGGAGACAGCCACAGCCGTCTGGTAGCGGTCGAAGCCGGAAAGTCGCAGGGCTGGGACGTCCGCGCCCGCGGTCCGGTCCGGTCCGGGCACCTGCCGCGCCAGAATGTTCGTCGCCATCGTCTGCGCCAGAGCGTTCTGCCCGGTTTCGCCGCCGAGGGCGCGTGCGAAGCGCAAGGTGCCGGCAGAGAACACCCAGGACCCTGCGGCTGAGAGGTAGACCGTCGACTCGTGGATGTCGGAGATTCCGTTCGATGTCGCGTAGGGCGACTGGGCAAGGATCTCCCACCTCGTGCTTTCTGGGCCGGCCACGGCGGGCATCCGCCGGTCGACCTCGCCACCGACCAGGTTCGGGAGCCGCGAGCCCGCCACGAGGCGCGTGCCTCGGTAGATCCAGTGGCTCGCGTTCGCGACCACCCACGGGGCGTCGACGGCCGGGGCGCCGAGGCCGTTCGTCGGCCACATGAGGCCGAGGAGGGGCTGCTCGGGCCGGCCTGTCTCACGGAAGCGCAGCGTCTTCAGCGCTGTGGTCGGCTCAGGGTCACGCATCCACTCACGCCAGCAGACGAGAGTGCGGTCGCTGTCCTCGAAACGCGCCTGCCAGTAGACGTTGTTGGCCGTCAGGAACGTCAGCGCAGCACCAGCACCACGCGCGCTCTCCACGTTGGTGAACATCTCGGCCGACCAGTACTCGTCGTGGCCGGCGAACAGCACCGCGCGGGCGTGGAGACGCCCGGGCGTGCGGTGCAGGTCGACGTTCGTGGCGTACTTGACGTCGACGCCGCGCTGCTCCAGGTATCTCGCGGTCGGTGCCTCGAACTCGAACAGGAGGCCGGCGCCGTGGGTGGCGTACGGCCGGTTGTAGCTCACCTTGACCGCTGCCGCGCTACCGCCGCTCGTCGCCGCGCCGTAGGAGTTGTAGGTGTAGAGGCTCTTTCCCGTGGCCCTGTCGCTAGGGAAGTTGTTGTACGCCTGGTAGGTGTTGGTCGCCTGGACCTCGACCGCGTCCGCAGTCCGGGCGTCGTCCCGCACTGTGAACACGATGTAGTTCTGGTAGGTCCCACGCGTCAGGGTCGCGACGTAGAGGCCGGACGTCCAGTCGGTGCCGACGGCCAGGGTCCTCATCGTCGACCACGCACAGCTGCGCAGTCCGGTGCTCGTGGTCATGGGGCATGCGGGCTGTGTCGTGACGGCGGCGGAGCCGGAGGTCATGAGACGACCCCCGAGCCCGCCGTACCACCCCAGCCGGAACACGTGGTAGGCCACGGAACCCGGGGCGCTCACCGACACCTTGAGGTCGATGGTGCCTCCGACGTTCACGCTGGTGGCGGATGCGTACCCCTTGACCTGCTTCGCCGCATCATCGGCGAGCGTGTAGCCCGCCCACGGCAGTCGCCACCGGGTGTCGCCGGGTCGGCGGTTCTCCGTCGTGACCCGGTTCGGTCCTGGCGCGACGGCGACGGCCACGGCAGTCACGGTGCGCCCAGCCGCAGCGGGTGACAGAACCACCGCAACGGATGACGCCGACGCGGCAGTCAAGAGTGCCGAGCATGCGCCGAACGCCAAGAGGCACGCTCGAATGAGGCGTCGTTGCATCGGTCTCCCCCCAGCTCCCCCGAACCCATTTGCATGCCCCCCGGGGCATGTAGCGAAGGGTGCCGACGCGCTACGGTCGCGCCAGAAGTGGTCGAGCAGTGGACGACGATGACGCATTCATCGGAGTGTCGGTCCCTTGACTCAGGCTACTACTAAACGTAGTAGTCGATGGGTCGATCGAGTGGAAGAGAGCGAGGTCACAGCCGCTCCGTCGCGAGCTTCGAGACGGGATGTTCTTCGTGACGCCTGCGACGATCGGCGTCAGACTAGGTCGACCGTGATCTCGGGCTCGGTCTTCTCGCGCACCTCGTCCTCCGTGACGCCCGGGGCGAGCTCGCGCAGCACGAGGCCAGCATCCGTGACGTCGAGGACGCAGAGGTCGGTGATGATGCGCTGGACGACGCCGCGGCCGGTGTAGGGCAGCGAGCACTCCTTGACGATCTTGTAGGAGCCGTCCTTGGCGTTGTGCTCCATGAGGACGATGACCTTCTTGGCGCCGTGGACGAGGTCCATCGCGCCGCCCATGCCCTTGACCATCTTGCCGGGGATCATCCAGTTGGCGATGTCGCCGCCCGCCGAGACCTGCATGGCGCCGAGGATCGCCGCGTCGACCTTGCCGCCGCGGATCATGCCGAAGCTCGTCGCGGAGTCGAAGAACGCCGCGCCCTTGCGCAGCGTCACGGTCTCCTTGCCGGCGTTGATGAGGTCGGGGTCCTCCTCGCCGTCGAACGGGTAGGCGCCGACGCCGAGGATGCCGTTCTCGGACTGGAGCACGATCTCGACGTCGTCGGGCACGTAGTTGGGCACGAGGGTCGGCAGGCCGATCCCGAGGTTGACGTAGGCGCCGTCGGACAGCTCGGCCGCGGCGCGGGCCGCCATCTGCTCACGGGTCAGTGCCATCTCAGGCCTCCTTGCTCTGGTCGGCGGTGCCGGCGGGGCGCGGTCGGACGGTGCGACGCTCGATGCGCTTCTCGGCCGCCTGCTCGGGGGTGAGCGGCAGCACGCGCTGGACGAAGATGCCCGGCAGGTGGATCTGGTCGGGGTCGAGCTCACCGGGCTCGACGAGCTCCTCGACCTCGGCGACGGTGACGCGGCCGGCCATGGCGCACAGCGGGTTGAAGTTGCGGGCCGACTGGTTGAAGACGAGGTTGCCGTGCCGGTCGCCCTTCGCGGCGCGCACGAGCCCGAAGTCGGTCGTGATGGCCTGCTCGAGCACGAAGGTCTTGGTCTCACCCATCCACTCGAAGTCCTGGGTCTGCTTCGGCGGGGACGCGACGGCGATGTTGCCGGCATCGTCGTAGCGCCAGGGCAGCCCGCCCTCGGCGATCTGGGTGCCGACGCCGGTCATCGTAAAGAAGGCGCCGATGCCCGAGCCGCCGGCCCGCAGGCGCTCGGCCAGCGTGCCCTGGGGGGTCAGCTCGACCTCGAGCTCGCCGGACAGGTACTGCCGCTCGAACTCCTTGTTCTCGCCGACGTAGGAGCTGACCATGCGACGGATCCGCTTGTCGCGCAGCAGGATCCCGAGACCCCAGTCGTCGACGCCGCAGTTGTTGGAGACGGCCTCGAGGTCGCTGATCCCGGCGTCGTGGATCGCTGCGATGAGGACGGAGGGAATGCCGCAGAGGCCGAAACCGCCGACCGACAGTGACATTCCGTCACTGATGCCGGCGATGGCCTCCTGGGGAGAGGAGACGACTTTGTCCATGCGTCGGACTCTATCCGCGCCGCCGTGCGCGGGAGCCGTGGGGTCGCCCCACAGGGCCACCGATCATGTGTTCGCCGCACACGTGCTCAACCTCGGAAAGTACAGGTCTGTAATTCGCGCAACTGCCTTGTGAGTCCTGTGACTGGAGTGCATAAATGGTGCGGGAGTTGCGTTTATCGCGAGCCCCGTCCGATCCGCGACCGACGACAAGAGGTTCCTCATGGCCCTGCGCCGACGCCCGCTGGGCCTCGTCCTCGCCCTTCCCGCCCTCACGGTGCCGATGGCCGCGGCTCCCGCAGCGGCGGTCCAGGCGCCCCCGACGCGCCCGCTGCCGAGCGGGCTCGACGTCTACGTGCCCTACCAGGGCCAGACGGTCTGCGACCCCGTGGCGCGTCCCGGGGTCCTGGCCTTCGCCCGCCTCATGACGTCGCACTACGGGATGGGCTCGACCGCCCTCATCGGACGCACGTGCGGCAGCGGGCCGTCCGAGCACTACGACGGGCGCGCGTGGGACTGGATGCTCAGGGTCGACAACCCGGCGCAGGAGGCCGTGGCGCAGTCGGTGCTGAGCTGGCTGACCGCGCCCGACGCGAACGGTGTCCAGGGCGCGATGGCCCGGCGCTTCGGGATCATGTACATCATCCACAACCGGAAGATGTGGCGCGCCTACGCGACCGACCGGGGCTGGGCCCCCTACACAGGGGTCTCGCCGCACACCGACCACATCCACTTCAGCTTCAACTACGACGGCGCCGCGGGTCGCACCTCGTGGTGGACCGGGGTGCCCACCCGCAGCTACCTCACCGCGCTGCCGCGGGCCGGCTCGCCTGCCACGCCTCCGGCCCCGGTGCCGACGACGCCGGTCCCGGCGACCACCCCCGTTCAGCTCTCCAGCGGCATGCGCTCGGAGGCCGTGCGCCAGCTGCAGGCCCGGCTGGGCAACCTGCCGACCACCGGCTTCTACGGCGACCTCACCAAGGCCCGCGTCACCGCCTACCAGGCCTTCGTGGGTCTGCCCCGGACGGGCGTCGCCGACCTGCGCACGCAGGAGATCCTCGCGACGCGGGCCTGGAAGAGCGTCACCGCCGCCTACCCGACCCTGTCGTTCGGCACGACGTCGGCGGCCGTACGCATCCTGCAGGCCAAGCTCGGCTCGCTGCCGACCACCGGCTACTACGGCACCCTGACGCGGGCGCGGGTGACGGCGTACCAGAAGCTCGCCGGCCTGCCGCAGACCGGCGTCGCCGACCCGGTCACGCAGGCCCGGCTCTGGGTGCGCGGCTGGAGCGGCGGCGCGACCACCAGCTCGACCGGCTCGATCGGCTCGACCGGCTCGACCGGCACTGCCGCCACCTACCCGACGCTGGCGTTCGGCACCACCTCCACGGCGGTCAGGACGCTCCAGACAAGGCTCGGGGCGCTGCCCGTCACCGGCTACTTCGGCCCGCTCACCCGGGCGCGGGTGACGGCGTACCAGAAGTTCGTCGGCCTGCCGCAGACCGGCGTCGCCGACTCGCGCACCCAGCAGACCCTCGTGACCCGTGGCTGGACGGCGACGGCGCGCACCGTCGCACTGACCCAGCCGACCGGTTCCGCACAACCCGGAGAGGACATCGTCATGACCGCCTACGCCAGCTCGTCGACATCCGGCACCTGGTCGACCTCCAGCCCGGGGGTGGCGAAGGTCGACGTCGCGACGAGCTACACGGCGTACAAGAGCCTCACCCTCGCGACCGGCTCACGTGGCGCGGCCGTCCGGGTGCTGCAGCGGGCGCTCGGAGGCCTCGCGGTCGACGGCGTCTTCGGTGCGGTGACGCGCGACAAGGTCGTCTCGCTGCAGCGCTCGCTCGCGTTGCCGCAGACGGGCGTCGTGACGCCCGAGCTGTGGGACGTGCTCGAGGCGCGCGACTTCCCGTTCGTGGCCGACCGCTCGACGGTGCTGCGTGCCGGTGACAGCGGACCGCAGGTCGTCGCCGTGCAGCGTCTGCTCGGGGTGGCCCAGACCGGGGTCTTCGACCTCGCCACCCGTGAGGCGGTCAAGGCCGCTCAGGCCCGTGCCGGCCTCGCCAGCACGGGCGTCGTCGCCTCGCGCACGTGGTCGCTGTTCGACCGGTTGTCTGCGTAGAACGTCGTGGCTCAGGCGTCCTCGCGGACGTCGTGCGTGACGCCCTCCGAGGCGAAGCGGTCGGACAGGTCGTCGCGCGAGCCGCGCACGAGCACGACCGAGCCGCCCGCCGACCATGCCGCGAGGCTCTGACGGAGCACCCGGTCCAGGGCGCCCCCGACGACCACGCGTGGGGCCTCACCCCACGACGGGTCACCCACGACGACGTCGCCGTATGCCGTCCCGCCGGCCTGCGAGCCCGGCCCGACGATCGCGACGTCGCCCGGCTCGGGGTCGGCCATGGGGGAGAAGAGGTCGCCGTGGGTGGAGAGCTCACGGGCCTCGTCGACCGCGCCGGGCGCCGACGCGGCCTCGGGGTGGCTGCGCGCGAGGGCGGGCAAGGCCACGAGCACCGTGTCGCCGCCGTGCGCGGCCGCGGCCTCGGGCGAGTGCGTGACGAGCACGTCGGTGCCGGACGCCTCGGCGCCGACCACGACGGTCGCGCCGACCGACCAGGTCGCGAGCGCCCAGTAGAGCGAGCGCCAGTGTGCGGGCAGGTCCAGACCGACCGTCGTGCCGGGCCCGGCGGCGGCGTCGTCCTGCAGGAGGTTCGCGGCCTTGGACACCCAGTTCGCGAGCACCCGTGCGCTCAGCTCGATGCGCTCCCCGAGCGTGGGGCCGGGCTCGTCGTCATACCAGGTGAGGCGGGGACGGCCGGGATCGGCCGCAAGCATCCGGGCCAGGACGTCGGCCGGCAGCAGGGGAGCGGTCATCAGCTGTTCTTCGCACCCTCGACGGTGGTGCCGGCCGGTGGCTCGGTCAGCGGCTCGTCGTTCTTGAGCGCCTTGAAGAGCGCCTTCGCCCGCTCGGTGTCCCACTTGATGGCGAGCGCGCCACCGCTGGTGCGGTAGGCGAGGTCGGAGGTCGGCACCGTCAGCGACAGGCCCTCGTCGTTGCTCACGGAGCGCATCGCCTGGAGCACGCGGACGGCGTCCATGATGCCGGTCTCACGGCCGACGGCCAGACCGGCGGCAGAGGCGTCGGCGAAAGCCTTGTAGCGCCAAGGGATCAGGACCGTGGACGGCGTGGCTGCCTTCTTCATGAGGGCGCCGAGGAACTGGCGCTGGCGGGCGGCGCGCCCGATGTCGCCGAGGGGGTCCTCGTGGCGCGAGCGCACGTAGCCGAGGGCGTTGCCGCCGTCGAGGGTCTGGCACCCCTTCTTGAGGTCGATGCCCGCGAGCTTGTCCTTCATGTCGCGTGCGACGCACAGGTCGACGCCACCGACGCTGTCGACGACGCCCGCAAAGCCGCCGAGACCGATCTCGATGTAGCCGTCGACGTGGATGCCGGTGACCTGCTCGACGGTGTTCGTCAGCAGCTTGGGGCCACCGAACGCGTACGCGGCGTTGATCTTGTTGGAGCCGTGGCCGGGGACGGGCACGTAGGAGTCGCGCGGGAGCGAGACCATGACCGGCTTGCCGCCGCTCTCGGAGACGTGGACCAGCATGATCGTGTCGGTGCGGTTGCCCTCGGCGCTGCCCGTCGCATACTTCTTCTTCTGCGCCTGGGTGAGGCCCTCGCGGCTGTCGGAGCCGACGAGGAGGTAGTTGTAGCCCGACGTGTCGGTGGGCCGGTCGCCCGACGGGATGTTGTCGACCTTGTTGACGGCGCCCCACGCCTGCATGGGCACCCACACGAGGAAGCCGATCCAGGCGAGGAGCAGCACGAGCAGCGTGATGAGGACGATCCGACCCTTGCGCCAGCGGTAGCGGGTCTCGCGACCTGCGGGTCGCCCTCGACCCGCACCGTCGTAGCGGTCGTCGAGGCGGTCGTCGTGGCGGTCCTGGCCTGCGGGGCTCTTGACGCGTCGCCTGGTGTCGACGACGTAGGCGTCGTCACGGTCGGGACGGCGAGGGGTGCTCGGATCAGTCGGCATCGGCTGCCTTCGCGCTCGGGGTCGGGGGAACGTCGCCCGACAGTGTGTCAGGGGATGCTGTCGACCTCACGTGCTCGACCGCCGACGCGGCCTCGTCGAGGGCGATCCGCCGGGCGAGGCGGGTGTAGCGCGTCTCCATGGCCCGGAAGCGCTTGTAGGTCGTCACGACGAAGCCGAGGAAGGCCACGACCAAGCCGTAGAGGATGAGGTCGGCGCCACGGCCGATGCCGAACCAGTTGGCGACCCGGGTCCACGTGCCGCTCGGGTCGATGATCGAGTAGACGGCGAGGGCGGCGAGCACGAGCAGCCCGAGTCGGCGCACGGCCTGCGTGCGCTGCCCCGAGCCGACGAGCAGGCGCCAGGCGACCCCGAGGGTGCCGAGGATGAGGATGACCTGGATCAGGCTCTGTCTGCTCATCGCCAGATCAGCTCCGCGAGGATGTTGACCGCGTTCCAGAGCGACTGGCCCTTGGCCCGCGAGTAGTCGGTGTAGAGGATGTGGACCGGCTCCTCGGCGTAGCGGACCCGTTCGCCCCCGAAGCGCATCGAGCCGATCTGCGACACGATCTCGGAGGCGTGGGCCATGCGGTTCTGGGTGATGTCGAGCCTCGCGACGACGTCGCGGTCGAGCACGCGCAGGCCGTTGTGGGCGTCGGTGAGGCGCGTGCCGGTGGTGAGGTTGGTGTAGGCCACGGCCGCGCGCAGGACGAGCTTCTTCAGGGCCGAGGCCTCGGTGCGCTCGTCGAGGAAACGGGAGCCGAACACGACGCGCACGTCGCCGCGGCGGATGCGCTCGAGCATCACCTCGACGTCGTGGATCTGGTGCTGTCCGTCGGCGTCGTAGGTGACGACGTAGCGCATCGCCGGGTCGCCCAGGGCGTACTCGAAGCCGGTCTGCAGGGCGGCCCCCTGCCCGAGGTTGACGGGGTGGCGCACGACCGCGGCCCCCGCCTGCTCCGCGCGGTCGGCCGAGGCGTCCCGCGAGCCGTCGTCGACGCAGACGATCTTGGGGAAGACGGAGCGGGCCTGCTCCACGACGTCGGCGATGACGGCGGCCTCGTCGTAGAGCGGCACCACCAGCCACACGTCCTCGTTCTGCATGCGCCCAGCCTAGAGCGGTCGGGGTGCCCCGCCCGACACGCGACGTGAGTGGGGAGCGCGCCCGACGGCGTACGCGTGGAACTAGAGTCGGGGGACCATGACGGACGCGTTGTCACACGGCCCCCTGCCGGGAGCCGGCCAGGCTCGGGATGAGGCTCCCGACAACACGGGGTCGGCCGCGCTGCGCATCGCGATCGTCGGCCCGAGCCACCCGCACAAGGGCGGCGTCGCCGCCCACACGACGATGCTCGCCCACCACCTCGCCGACGCCGGCCACGACGTCACGCTCGTGTCGTGGGCGCACCTCTACCCGTCGAAGCTGCACCACGCCGACGCGACGGTGCCCGACGGCGTGCCCGAGGTGACGCCGTTCCCCAGGACCATCCGGGCGCTCAGCTGGGCGCGGCCCGACACGTGGGTGCGGGCGGGGCGCCGGCTGCGTGACGTCGACGCCATCCTCGTCGTGCACGTGATGCCCGCCGTCGTCCCTGCCCACCTGGCCCTGCTGCGCGCGGCCGGTGCGGTGCCGGGTGCGGCACGACCTCGTCCGCAGTCGGTGGTCGTGTGCCACAACGTGCTCCCGCACGAGCCGCACGCCGGCGACGCCCGGCTCATGTCGCTGCTCTTCGCGCGGGTCGACTCGGTGCTCGTGCACAGCACCGACCAGGCGCGGGTGGCCCACGACCTCGGCGCACGCCGCGTCTCGGTGGCCGACCTGCCCCCGCACCTGCCCGGCGGCGACCCGATCTCGCGCGACCCCCGCCCCGGCCCCACCCGGCTGCTCGCCCTCGGGCTCATCCGCGAGTACAAGGGCATCGACGTGCTCCTGCGCGCGATGCGCACCGTGCCGGAGGTGACGCTCACCATCGCCGGCGAGATCTGGGGCGCCAACCGTGGCGTCATCAGCCGGCTCGCGTCGGACCCGGCGCTCGCCGGCCGGGTCGAGATCCGCGACGGCTACGTGCCGGCCGACGCGCTGGCCTCGCTCCTCGCCGACCACGACGTGCTCGCGCTGCCGTACCGCTCGGCGACGGCCTCGCAGAACGTCATCCTCGGCCACGCACACGGCCTACCGGTGCTCGCATCCGACATCTCGCCCTTCTCGCAGCAGGTCGACGACGGTGTCAACGGCCTGCTCGTGCCGCCGGAGGACGAGCGGGCGCTCGCGGGTGCACTGCGTCGTCTCGGCGACCCGGAGGTACGCCGCCGACTGGCCGAGGGTGTCCAGACGCCCGACCTCTCCGGTCCGTGGGCGCACTACCTCGGCACGGTCGAGGCGCTGTCGTTCGACGAGAGCGCCCTCCTGCCCGAGCCGGAGCCGTATGCCGTCGTGTCGGGTGAGCCGGACGACGTCGACCCGCCGGACGACGAGCTCGACGACGACCTCGACGACGACCTCGACGAGAGGGCGGAGGGCGGCCCCTCCTCGGTCGCCCGGCGGGCGGCCGTGCGGGTGGCCGCGCGCGCCGTGCGCCTGGGTCGTCGCGCCCGGCGCACCGCCTCGCACGCCGTGGCCTCCCGGCGCCCGCTCGTCGAGCTGCGACCGGACGACCTGCCCGACTGGGTGCTCGCGACCGACGTGCTCGGCGAGCCCGACGAGGCCGACGACGCCCGGCGCCTCGCCCGCCTGCTCGGGCTGCCCCGCTCGCTCGACAGCGTCTCGGCGTGGGCGGCGCTCGGGGCCTTGGCGGCGATCGTCCGCGTGCGCGACGACGGTCGCCGCAGCGCCGTCATCGTCGACGAGGGCGGCACCCGCTCGCTGCTCTCGCGGTGGGCCCGTGCGGTCGGCTTCGCACCGGTCGAGATCGACTTCACCGGCAGCCACCCGAGCGTCGCCGCGCTCGACGTCGACACCGGCTCGCTCGACGTCATCGTGCGGATCCACCCGGACGGCTGCGACGCCGGCGACGTCGACCACGTGCTCGAGCAGGCGTCCTGGGCACTGCGGTCGGGCGGACTGCTCGTGGTGACGATCCCGATCGGGCCGCGAGCCGTCGAGGGCGCCGTCGGTCCCGCCGACGTGCGCGGCATCCTCGCGCGGGCCCACGACCTCGGCTTCGTGCTCGTCGGCGACCTCGACGGAGACGTCAACGCCCGCATGCGCGACGCCGCGGCGCGCGCGCGGGCCGACGACGCGGCATACGGCCTCGTGCGCCTGACCCTGCGCCGGCGCTGAGGCGCTCGAGGACCCTGCGATGATGGTGACGACATGAGCCGACAGAAGATCATCACCGTGCTGCGTGTCGGCATCGCCGTCGTCACCCTCGCGGCTGTCGTCTACGCGGTCGTGCGCAACTGGGCCGACATGTCGGTCCACCTCGACAAGATCTCGTGGGCCACCTTCGCCTGGTCGACACTCGCGGCCGCGGTCGGCACGTGGCTGACGATGATCGGCTGGAAGACGCTGCTGGCCGACCTCGGCTCCGACCTGCATCTCGCGCCCGCGTCAGGCGTCTACTTCGTCGGGCAGCTCGGCAAGTACCTGCCGGGCTCGCTCTGGTCGGTGCTCGTGCAGGCCGACATGGCGAGCGCCCTCAAGGTGCCTCGCCGGCGCACCGCGGTGACGGGGCTGCTGGCCCTCGGCCTGGCGCTCGCCACCGGCTTCCTCGTCGGGCTGCCGGCGGCCTCCTACCTGCTCACGCGAACCTCGTCCGGCTTCGACTGGTGGCTGCTGCTCGGCATCCCGATCCTCGTCGTGCTGTGCGTGCCGAGGCTGCTCAACGCGCTCATCGCCCGCATGCTGAAGACGCTGCGGCGCGACCCGCTCGAGCACGACCTGTCGGGGGGCGCCGTGCTGCGCGCCGTCGTCATCTTCGTGCTGGTCTGGGTCGCCTTCGGCGTGCACACGCTGCTGCTCGCTCGGGCCGTCGCCGGCGAGGGTGCCCACCTCGACCTCACCACGGCGGCGATGACGGGCTACGCCCTGTCGGTCTCGCTCGGCATGCTCACGGTCGTGCTGCCCGCCGGCCTGGGCGCGCGCGAGGGTCTGCTCACGCTGATCCTGTCGACGGCGATCCCGACGCCGGCTGCTGCCGCCGTCGCGATCATGTCGCGCTTCATCGTCACCGTCGTCGACGTGCTCGCCGCCCTCGGCGGGTGGCTGTACGCGCGCTCGCACCACCTGCTGCGGCAGCGGCAGTCCGAGGCCGAGCAGGTCGACGACCTGTCGGTCTGAGCCCCGGGTCTGGTCGTGGCTCAGACGCGCTCGAGGACGAAGACGGGGATGAGCCGGTCGGTCTTCGTCTGGTACTCCGCGTAGGGCGGGAAGGCGGCGACGCAGCGTTCCCACCACTGCTCGCGCTCCTCACCCGTGAGCTCGCGGGCACGCGCCGGCCACGTCTCGGCGCCGACCTGGAGGTCGATGTCGGGGTGCGCCTGCAGGTTGCGGTACCACTTCGGGTGCTCGGGTGCGCCGCCCTGGCTCGCCACGGCAGCGAAGTCCCCGTCGTGCTCGACCCGCATGAGCGGCACCTTGCGCACCTTGCCGCTCTTCCTCCCGCGCATCGTCAACAGCACGACGGGGCGGTTCTGGATGTGCACGGACTCGGTGGTGCCGGTGCGCTCGATCTCCTCGACCTGCTTGCGCACCCAGTCGCTCGGGCTCGGGACGTACTCGCCGGTGATCGTCATGGAGGCGACAACCATCGCGAATGCACCTCTTGTTCCCGCCGCGAGCACGCCGAAGGCCCCCGGTCGGTGACCGGGGGCCTTCACTGGACGGCGTCGGACGGCGTCGGACGGCGTCGGACGGCGTCAGGCTGCGTCAGCCGGCGTCAGGCGGCGTCAGGCCGCGCCGGGCTCGGGAGCCGAGCTCCACGGGTGCTTCTTGACGAAGTCCTCGACGACAGCCGTGTTGAGGCCGCCGCACAGCTGGCGGTGGCCCTTCTGGTTCGAGACCTTGCCGCTGGCCTGGTCGTAGTCGGCGGACCAGTGCGACAAGGCGTACTTCTTGCCCTCGGGGAAGGCGCCGTAGGCCGGGTCCCACGGGCTGATGATGAACTTGTTCGCCGACTCCTTCATCGCGTTGACCTTCGTGCTGAGCGCCTCGAAGCTCGCGGCCTGCTCCTTCTCCACCGAGCGGTCGTACCACAGGATCGTGTAGCCGTGCTCGAGGTTGTGCACGAGCGTCTCGATCTTGGGGGCGTCGGCGACGGTGTAGACCCTGCGCTTGTCGACGGCCGGCACGGCGAAGTGCTGGCCGCTCGAGGGCGGCACGGTGGCGTACTGGATCTTCGTGACGTCCGCCTTGTTCGTGCCCGGCCCGACGTGGTCGCTGGAGCCGCTCGCGGCGTCGTCGGTGACGGGGTCGCAGGAGGCCGCGGCGATGTCGCCGCTGATGCTCTGGAGGGCCTCGGCCTTCTTGTTCTGCTCGCCGACGATCGCCCAGGCGACGGCGCCGCCGATGATCGCGATGACGGCGACGCAGGCGCCGATCACGACGAAGAGCCGGCGACGCTCGGCCTTCTTCTGTGCTGCCTGCATCTGGGCGACGCGCTCGCGGCGGTCTCGGCTCGTCTCGCGGGCCATCGTTCCTCTTCCTGTGGGCTCTCGGTCTGCCGGTCCGGGTCGGCCGGCGGGGCTGAGGTCGGGCGGTGCAGGTGTGAGTTGCGTGTGCCGACGGGCCGTTGTCGTCTCGTTCAACGACCGAGGCGAGTGTAAGCGAGGATGTTGTGATGACCGCACCCGTGACCGCCCCCGTCACCAGGGTCTGGCGCAGCGAGCGCGAGATCTCCCTGCGTGGCCAGCTCGGAGCGTTCCGTCGCGGCGGTGGCGACCCGACGTCCCGTTTCTCCCGCGAGGGCTCGGCCACGCGCGCCGTGCAGACGCCCGAGGGGGTGGGCACCCTCCACCTCGTGTGCCGTCCCGGCGACTCCGAGGTGCACGCGCACGCCTGGGGGCCGGGCGGGCCGTGGCTGCTCGAGTCGGTGCCGGCGCTGCTGGGCGAGGAGGACGACCCGACCGGGTTCGTGCCGCACCACGACCTCGTCGCGGAGGCGTGGCGCCGGTTCCCGCACTGGCGCGTGCCGCGTTCCGGGCTCGTCTTCGACGCGCTCGCCCCCGCGGTCATCGAGCAGAAGGTCACGGGTCAGGAGGCCTTCGCCGGCTACCGCACGCTCGTGCGGCGCTTCGGCGAGGTCGCGCCGGGGCCGTTCCCCGGGCTGATGGCACCGCCGACACCGGCCGGGTGGGCGGCCATCCCCTCGTGGGCGTGGCTGCAGGCCTCGGTCGACGGGGCGCGTTCGCGCACCGTCGTGCGCGCCGCCGGGTATGCCGGCCGGCTCGAGGAGGGCGCACGCGTGTCGGTCGCGGAGGCGCACCGTCGCCTGCGCGCCCTGCCGGGCATCGGGGTGTGGACGTGCGCGGAGGTGGCGCAGCGCGCGCTGGGCGACCCCGACTCCGTCTCGTTCGGCGACTACCACGTGGCCAAGGACATCGGCTGGGCCCTCACCGGGACGCCCGTGGACGACGACGGCCTCGCCGAGCTGCTCGAGCCGTACCGCGGGCACCGCTACCGGGTGCAGCAGCTGCTCGGGATGGCCGGGCACCACCGCCCCCGCCGCGGGCCGCGCATGGCGCCGCGCACCCACCTGCCGTCACGCATCCGCTGAGCCGGGCGGCATACGCGACCAGGCGGCATACGTCACCGGGCGTGCGAAGGCCCGACACCCCCCGTGAGGTGCCGGGCCCTCGCGGTCAGGCGAGCCGGGAGCGGGGGCTCACCTGCGGTAGGAGACGACGACGCTCGGGCGCGGGAAGCCGTCGGTGTGCGGCCAGGTGCTCGACGGCGTCTCGAAGGTGGCGCCGTCGGTCTCGCCGGGGTGCTGGACCGCGATGAAGACGGACAGCTGGTCCTCGGTTACGAGCGGGCCGCAGGTCTCGGCGCCGAAGGGCACGGTGAGGAACTGCTCGACCCTGCCGCGGTCGGGGCCCGAGACGGGCACGCGGAAGAGACCGTCGTTCGAGCCGAGCACGTTGCCGTCGGTCGAGATCCAGAGGTTGCCGACCGCGTCGAAGGCGACGTTGTCGGGGCAGCTGATCGGGCTGACCTTCGACTTGTCGTAGCCGGCAAAGTAGGTCTCGGGCGCCTCGGGGTCACCGCAGACGAGGAAGAGGTCCCACGTGAACTTCGTTGCGGTGTGGTCGTTCCCGAGCTCGGTGAGCTCGAGCACGTAGCCGTTGCGGTTGCCCGGCTTGCTCGTCAGCGGGGCGCCGAGCGACGAGCGCACCATGCTCGAGGCGAGCGGGTTGGTCTCGTCGGTCGGGTACTTCACACCGCGGTCGGAGTTGTTGGTGAGGGCGGCGTAGATCTTGCCGTTGACCGGGTTCGGCTCGACGTCCTCCGGACGGTCCATCTTCGTCGGGCCAACGGTGTCGGCGGCGAGGCGCGTGTTGACCAGCACCTCGGCGACGCTCATGCCGGGGACGAACGAGGTCGTGTCTGAGGTCAGGGCGACCCACGTGCCGGCGCCGTCGAACTCGCCGTCGCCGGCCCCGTCCCCGACGAACTTCGCGACGTAGAGCGTGCCCTTCGTCAGGAGCGCCTTGTTGTGGGCACGCGCCGAGCGCGAGTCGCCCGTGCGGAAGCGGTCGGCCGAGACGAACTTGTAGAGGTAGTCGCCGCGCTCGTCGTCGCCCATGTACGCCACCGCGTGGCCGTCGTCGGAGATCGTGACGTTCGCGCCCTCGTGCTTGAAGCGACCGAGCATCGTCTGCTTGACCGGTGTCGAGCCCGGCTCGTAGGGGTCGACCTCGACGACCCAGCCGAAGCGGTAGGCCTCGTGCGGGTGCTTCGCGAGGTCGAAGCGCTCGTCGACGCTGGACCAGCCGCGGTTCGTCGCGGCCGCGGTGGCGAGGCCGTAGCGCTTGAACGAGGTCGCGTTCGCGGCGTCGACCGGGCCGGAGGCGTCGAAGTAGCCGTTGAAGTTCTCCTCGCCCGACAGGACCGTGCCCCACGGGGTCGTGCCGCCCGCGCAGTTGCCGAAGGTGCCGAGCACGCGGGTGCCGGCCGGGTCGGCGGCCGTGCGGAGCAGCTCGTGCCCGGCCGCCGGGCCGCGGAAGGCGAACTCGGTGTGCACCGTGATGCGGCGGTTGTACTTCGCGCGGCGGTGGTCCGAGCGGATCCACGAGCCCTTGGCGCGGCCGCGCTCGATGGTGACGACAGCCATGCCGTGGGCCGCCATCGCGATCTTCTTGATCGTCGCGTCGTCGTACTCGCCCGTCGGGAACATGAGGTTCTCGTCGGTGTACTCGTGGTTGGTCACGAGCAGGGCGCTGCGGCCGCTGAGCGGCAGCACGCCGACGTAGTCGTTGTTGTAGCCGAACTGCAGGGCCTGCGCCTCGGGCGTCTGCGCGTGCACGTCGAAGCGCGGCGCGCCGGCCTCGACCGGGTCACCCCAGCGGATGACGACGTTGTGCGTGAACTGCGGCGCGTTGGTCACCGCGTCCGCACGGTTCGGGGCGACGGGCGTGAACGCGGCGCGGCCGACGTCTCGCGTGCGGCCCGCGGCGGCGCCGGCGGCTGCAGGCGTGGGGGCAGCCGTGGTTGCAGCGGCCGCCGGAGCCGCGGCTGCAACGCCCGTGAGGCCGCCGACGACGAGGGCCCCGGCACCGAGGCCTCCCTTGAGGACCGACCGGCGGGCGAGGGCACCCTCGACGAGGTCGCGCATCCTGGGGTTGTCGGACTGGTTCGGCACGGGCGCGTCGCACGCGTCGTTGCAGCGGTAGCGACACGTCATACGGCTGCGCGAGCCGTGGCGCGGCGTCGCGACCAGGGGCAGAAGCCTGGGGGTCATGTGAGTGCTCCTTGTGCGGGCGGGTCGAGGGGCGCGGGTTCGGCACCGCGCGGACCGCTCGTGACGCTAGGGCTCGCGCGGTCGCTCGCCGGTGCTCCTGCGGTGGCCATCAGGTGAACTCCGCGTGACCGCTTCGGGCCCGCGACCCTGCCCCGCGGTGCGACCCTGAGCCATGCGCGTCCTGTTCTCGACGACGGCAGGCACCGGCCACTTCACGCCGATGGTGCCGCTCGCGCGGGCGTGCGCGGCGGCCGGTCACGAGGTACGCGTGGCCGCACCGGAGTCCTTCGCGAGCCACGTGGCCCGCGCCGGCCTGGACCACGCCCCGTTCGACGACGTCGACCCAGAGGTCATGGGTGCGGTGTTCGCCGGTCTCTCGTCCGTGTCGCCCGACCTCGCCAACCTCACCGTCGTGCGCGACGTCTTCGGCCGTCTCGACGCCCAGTCGGCCCTCCCGAGGGTGCGCGACCTCGTCGACGAGTGGCGCCCTGACGTCGTGCTGCGTGAGCCGTGCGAGTTCGGGTCGCTCGCGGCGGCCGAGCGTGCGGGGGTGCCGCACGCCGAGGTGGCGATCGGGATGGGCCGGATGCGGGAGTGGGTGGGGGAGCAGCTCGACGAGCCACTGGGCGAGCTGGACGAGATCGCGGGTCTGCCCGCAGGCACGTGCACCCCCGCCGCGGCGTCGGCCCGTGTCTTCACGTCGGTGCCCGCCGGGCTCGACGACGCCGGCTCCGCGGCGCCTGCCGAGTCACGCGCTGCGGTCGTGCGGTTCCGCAACGGGTCGGCCCGAAGCCGAACGGGCTCGCTGCCGGGGACCTGGGGCGACCCCGACCAGCCGCTGGTCTACGTCTCGTTCGGTTCGGTGACGGCCGGCTTCGCCGAGCTCGGCACCGTGTTCCGTGGGTCGCTCGACGCCCTCGCAGGCCTGCCGGTGCGCGTGCTCCTCACGACCGGGCAGGCCGGCGAACCGAAGTCGCTGCACCCCTGGCCGGCCAACGCGTACGTCGCCAAGTGGTGGCCGCAGGAGGACGTCATGCCGCTCGCGGGGGCGATGGTCGGACACGGTGGCTTCGGGACGACGATGGCCGCCCTCGCGGCCGGGGTGCCCCAGGTGGTCGTGCCGCTCTTCGCGGCCGACCAGGAGGTCAACGCCGCCCGGATCGAGCAGGCCGGCGCGGGCGTCCGGCTCGGTGGTCGCACGGACGCCGTGACCGAGCTCGCGGCGGCCGTCGAGCGGGTGCTGGGCGACGACGGGTCGCGCGCTGCCGCTGGTGCCCTGGCCGACCAGATCGACGCGTTGCCCGACGTCTCCGAGGTCGTCCCCGCCGTCGAACGCCTCGCCACTCAGGGGATGTGACGCTCGGCGTCGACCCTGTTGCGCATCTGCACCAGCGCGAGGGCGTGGTCGCGCAGGGCGACGTCCTCCTCGCTCACCGGGGTCCACGGCTTGGCGGGCACGGCGTTGCCGTCGTCGTCGAGCGGGACGAAGACGATGAGCGAGTGGGTGGTGAGGGCGAGCTCGCCCGTGGCGGGGTCGCCCGAGCGCACGTGGACGCTGACGTGCATGCTCGACGTTCCGGTCAGCAGCAGCCTGGCCTCGACCTCGACGACGTGGCCGATGCGGAGCGGGCGGTAGAAGCGCACGCCACCGGCGTAGACCGCGACGTTGGCAGCCGACCCCGTCCACTGCGTGGCGAGCACGTGGGCGGCCTCGTCGATCCAGCGCATGACGATGCCGCCGTGCACCTTGCCGCCCCAGTTGACGTCGGTCGGGGCGGCGAGGAAGCGCAGCACGACGCGTGGGGCGGTGCCGGCGTCGCTGTAGGTCTGGGCCGCCATCGCGTCGGCGATCTCGCTGCGCAGGGCGATCCGCTTGACGGCGCTCTGCTGCCACTCCCGGTCGTGGTCGTCCTCGGCGACGAGCTGCGGCACGGGGATCGGCGTGCCGTTCTCGTCGACGGCGACGAAGACCATGATGCAGTCGGTCGTCGGCTGCAGGTCGACCTCCTTGGGGTTGCCCGCGGCCACCGTCACGTGGATGTGCATGCTCGTCGTGCCGGTGTGGACGACCCGCGCGGTGGCCTCGACGAGGTCGCCGACCTCGACCGGGCGTGAGAAGCGCACGTTGCCGACGTATGCCGTGACGCTGTAGGTGCCGCTCCATCCCGCGGCCGCCGCGTAGCCGGCCTTGTCGATCCACTCGAGCACGCGGCCGCCGCCCACGGTGCCGGAGTAGCCGGCGTCGGTCGGGGCCGCGAGGAAGCGCAGGGTGATCTCTCGGGCACGGCGCGGCATGGTGGTCCTCCTCGGGCCGGGTGTTGGGAGAACACTGGCAGAGCCGCACCCCCGGCGGCGGGGATGCTCGGTCCTCAGACCGGCAGTGCCGGCTCGCGGGTGAGCGGAGTCGTGACGAGGCCCGTCAGGCCGACCTGCACCGGCTCGGCGGCGCCGTCGAGCACGAGGTAGCCGCGCCCGGGCCTGCGCGCGACCGGCACGTCGAGGCGCGTCCCGAGCACGTCGCCGTCGGTGGGCGTGCTGGGCTGGAGCAGCAGGCCGCACCCGTCGCGCGCGACCTCCGGGACGAGCCCCCGGAACGCCGCGTTGGCCCGGGCGAGGTCTGCGCCGACGGCGACGAGTCCGTGGGTGGGGTCGACGAGGCGGGTGGCCTCGACGAGCGCGGCTTCGACGGGGCTGCCGTCGACGGCCTCCGCGTCGTCGACGAGGAGGCACAGGTCGGGATCGAGCCGGCGAGCCGCCACCAGCTCGGCGGCGTCGTGCTGCGAGAGGTGGGGCAGCCCCTGCGCCCTGGCCCAGTCCGAGAGGGGTGAGCGGCGGGGGCAGACGGTGAGCACGGATCGTCCGCGGGCCACGAGCGCCTCGCCGATGGTGACCAGCGCGGACGAGCGCCCGGACCGGCCGGGACCGGCGACCAGCAGGCGACGCACCGTCCCGAGCGGGAGGGCCAGCGGGCTTGCAGCGTCCCCGCCGACACCGAGGACGACATGGTCGGGACCACCCAGCATCGGGGTCGAGCCGACCCGGTCGGGCAGAGCCCTGATCTGCCACGGAAGACCGGCTGCGGCGGTGTCAGGTCGCAAGGCCCGGGCCGCCCGGTCGATGGCCTCGCTCGTGTCGCGGGCCGACGGGCCGGCGCCGGGGTGGGCCAGCTGCACGTCCTGTCCGGTGAGCACGTCGACGGCCCTGCCTGCTGGCCGCCCGGCCGACACCTGGGCCGGGGTGAGGCCGGCGAGCACGAGGTCGAGCGGGTCGGGCATCTGGAGGACGAGCCTCCTCGCGAGCAGCCCCGGCAGGCGACCCGAGACGACGGCCCGGCCCCCGGCCACGACGAACTGCACTCCCGCAGAGGGACCGTCACGGAGCAGCCGGTGCAGGGCGTCGACGGTGGCGCCGTGGTCGACTGCGCCCAGCGACTCCTCGAGGGAGTCCCATCCGTCGACGAGCACGATCGTGTGGCGAGCCCGCTGCTCCTCACCGTCGACCGCACCGTCGACCAGGCGGCCGAGTCGCGCGATGAGCCGACGGCACAGTGCCGCGTCGGTGCCGTCGGCGACGGTGCCCACGTGCGGCAGGTCGCGGAGGCCCAAGCACGGGCCGGCCGTGCCCTGCAGCACGTGCACGTGGACGTCGGTGGGCGCGAAACGCTGCGCGAGGCCCAGGGCCAGCGCGACGAGAGTCGTCGACCGGCCGCTGCGAGGGCCGCCCGCCAGGCCGAGGTGCTGCCCGTCACCCACCTGCCACACGTACGGCTCGCGCCGCTGCTCGGACGGGAGGTCGGCCACACCCAGCGGCACGCCGGACGCACCAGTCGAGTGTCCCGGCAGCGCGGTGACGGGCAGCGCGGTGACGGGCAGCGCCGACGGCAGGGGCGGCAACCACGGGGGAGGGCCCGGAGCGATGCCCAGCCGGGCGGCGGCCGCGACTGCGGCGTCCACGACCGCGGTCAGCTCGCTCGCGGGACCGACGGCCGCTCCGCCCGCGAGAAGGGGAAAGGTCGCCTGCGCCAGCAGGTCGCGGCAGACCACCCGCGGCCGGTCGGGGGAGGTGCTCGGCTCGCGCACCGTGCCGCCGAGGTAGGCCGCCTGCACCGGAGTGAGCGCGTCGTCGCCGGCCCTGATCCACGCCCTCCCGGGTGAGCGGGGGTCGAGAGAGGCGGCGTCGGGGGCGTCGATGACGTCGACGCTGTCGCTGCGGTCGCGCACGCGCAGCGCGATGCGCAGGGCGACGTTGGCCCGCATGTCGGCGGAGACGATCCCGGCTGGGCGCTGCGTGGCGAGCACGAGGTGCAGGCCGAGCGACCGACCCAGCGCCGCAACCCGCACGAGTCCGCTCACGAAGTCGGGGAACTCGTCGGCGAGGGCCTTGAACTCGTCGACGACGATGACGAGGCGCCCGAGCGAAGGACGCTCCCCGCGTACGGAAGCCGCACGACGGAAGTCGTCGAGGTCCTTGGCGCCCGCCTCGGCGAGCAGGCGCTCGCGGCGCTTCATCTCGGCATCGAGGGAGGTGAGAGCGCGGGCGGTGAGGCCCGCGTCGAGATCGGTGACGAGTCCGACGGTGTGTGGCAGCCGGGCGCAGTCGCTGAAGGCCGACCCGCCCTTGTAGTCCACGAGGACGAAGGAGAGGTCGTCAGGCCGGTTGGCCACGGCGAGACCCGTCACGAGGGTTTGGAGCAGCTCGGACTTGCCCGACCCGGTCGTGCCGCCGATCAGCACGTGCGGGCCGTCTACTGCGAGATCGAGGCGGAGCTGCCCCTGGGGCGTGCGGCCCACGAGGGCAGAAGGCACTCCGCTGCTGCCCGCCCAGGACGCGGCCAGCCCCTCGGGGGTTACGGCGTCGACGCCCGCCTGCCGGTGCAGCCCGACGAAGGACACCGCGCGAGGAAGGGCGACGGAACCTGCGTCGGGGGTCGCGTCGACGAGCGGCGCCATGGCGCGGCACACACCTTCCAGCCAGCCCAGCGACGGCAGGTCGGGCACGATGTCGTCGAGGCGACCGGATTCGGCCCGCATCGTGGCCCGCAGACCCGTCGCGTCGACCTCGACGACGGCCCTCGACTCCGTCGGCAGGGAGGTCACGTCGTCGTCGACGCAGAGAAACGCGAGGCCGACGGGCGGGCCGTCCACCAGCAGGTCCGAGACCCCGGGCACGGCCCGGAGCGCGCTGGCGCCGTCGAGCACGACGACGACGTCCGCGGTGCGGCTCGTGTCGAGGGTCCACCGTTCCTCACGCGCCGCGCGACGGCTCTCCACCAGGGTGCGCAGCGCCTCGACGTGGACGCCCACGTCGGCGGCTCCGCCCGCGATGCGCGGAGCGGCCTCGTCGGCGTCCGCCGCGTGGGGCAGCTGGGCGGCCCACTCCCAGTCCCGGGCCGTCTCGGGCGAGGCGGCCAGCACGTGCAGGGAGAGCCGTCGCGGCGTGTGCCACGCGGCGACCTGCAGCGCGAGGCCACCGGCCAGCGGCAGAGCATGCCTCCGGGGCCCGGCGATGCCGACGACCCCGGACCCTCCGAGATCGACGAGGGCCGGCACGTCGTCCACCTCGGGAAGGGCGTCGACCGCGTCGCCCTGCAGCTCGACGCGCGCCGGCTGTCGCGCCGTGCCGAGGCGCAGCACGAGGTGGTCGGGGTCGCCGGGGCGGCGCTCCCACAGCCGCGTGGCGCGCCGTCGCACGGTCGCCTCCACGTGGCCGAGGTCCGGGTGCTCCCGCCGTCGCCTCCCCGCGTCGTCGCGGGCGGCCAGCTCGAGGTCACGTCGCGCCTGCCTGAGCGCCGCGGCGTGCTCCTTGAGCTGACGCCGATGCGTGGTGCGGCCGGCCCTCCGGTCGCTCCACCACTGCCCGAGGAGCAGCACCGGAGACATGAGGGCGAAGAGCAGCAGCGCGGGGGAGGAGAGCGCCACGGCCAGCACAGCAGAGAGCACCAGTGGCGCGGACGACGCGAGGAGCGGCATCCGGCCCTGCTCCGGGCGCGTGGGCGCCGTCGGGAACGTGACAGTCGCGGGAGGGCGGGGGTCGACGAAGCGGGGCCGGCGGTGGATGCGAACCCTCCCGTCGACGATCTCGTGGTGACCGGGTCGCACGTCGACGGCTCCCAGCACCACGGTGGTGGAGCCCAGTCGGAGGTGCTGCCCCTCGCCGAGCGTCGCGCCCTCCGTTGGCAAGGGGACCCCGTCGACGCGGGAGGGGTTCGTCGTGCCGAGGTCGCGCACGCGTACGCCCTCGGCGCTCACGTCGACCACGGCGTGGGCTCGCGAGACGCCGGGGTCGTCGAGGCGGACGTCCGCCGAGGCCGCACGGCCCACCAGGTGTCCGCCGCGGCCGAGACGGATGAGCCGTCCGGCGCCGTTGCCGCTGACCACCCGCAGCTCCACCGCGCGTCCGTCGCGCCCCCGGGGCCGCTCGGGCTCGTGACTCGTCACCGTGAGCAGGGCTCCACGGACCAGCGGGAGCTCACCGACGCGGTGCTCGTCGCGCACGGCGACGCCACCGACGCTGAACGTTGCGCGCCCGCCGGACCCCGCCTCCCAGCCCACGGCCGCGGCCAGCGGGGTGCGCACCTCGGCGAACGGGGTGCCGACCGCGGCCTCGATCGTGACGTGGCGGGGGCGGGTGCCCAGGTGCTCGGGGTCGATGACGGTCACCGTCAGCCGCACGTGTGCCTCCTCGTGTCCCGACCATCACAGCGCTTCCCCGCCCGGCGCCTGCCGGCTCGTGCACAGCTGTGGACGCCGAGCGACGCCCTACGGCGCCGGACGCTACGGTGTCGCGCCCCCCGCCGTTGCGCGGTGGCGCGACTGTGGATGACCGGAGCGCGGGTGCTCGCGGGGCGCCTAGCTTGGACGCGCCAGATCCGGTGACACCGGGCAGGATGTCCGCGAAGCAACTCACAGGGGTTCAGGGGAACGCATGTCGACACACGAAGCGGTGCGCCACGTCGAGGGCGAGGTCCGCGAGCTGATCCGACGGTCGGGGCTCGACCCCGCGAGCGATGCCAAGGCCGTCCGCCGTCTCGTGCAGGACGCCGTGCAGGACTACGACGAGCGGTCGCTGCACGGGGGCCTGCCCTCGCTGGGCGACCAGCGGCTCGCCGTCCACTCGATCCTCGCAGTCGTGGCCGGCTACGGCCCGCTCCAGCAGTACTTCGACGACCCGACGGTCGAGGAGATCTGGATCAACGAGCCCAGCAAGGTGTTCGTCGCGCGCGGGGGCATCTCCGAGCTCACCCCCACGATCCTCACGGCCGAGGACGTCCGCGACCTGGTGGAGCGCATGCTGAGGAGCAGCGGCCGCCGCGTCGACCTGTCCAGCCCGTTCGTCGACGCGACCCTCGCCGACGGCTCCCGGCTGCACGTCGTCATCCCCGACATCAGCCGGACCCACTGGCAGGTCAACGTCCGCAAGTTCGTCGTCAAGGCCGACCACCTCGACGACCTCGTGCGGCTCGGCACCATGCCTCGCCAGGCGGCCACCTTCCTCGAGGCCGCGGTCGCCAGTGGCCTCAACGTCCTGGTCGCGGGTGGCACGCAGGCCGGCAAGACGACCCTGCTCAACTGCTTGGCGGCGGCGATCCCGCCACGCGAGCGAATCGTCACGTGCGAAGAGGTCTTCGAGCTGAAGATCCCGCAGCGCGACGTCGCGTCCATGCAGTGCCGCCAGCCCAGCCTCGAGGGCACCGGTGAGGTGCCGCTGCGCCGCCTCGTCAAGGAGGCGCTGCGCATGCGCCCCTCACGCATCATCGTGGGGGAGGTGCGCCAGGAGGAGAGCCTCGACCTGCTCATCGCCCTCAACAGCGGCGTGCCGGGCATTGTCAAGGCACAATGTACGTATGACGAAGCGAGCCGCCATCTACTGCCGCATCTCCCAAGACCGGGAGGGCGCCGGCCTCGGCGTCGAACGGCAACGGCAGGACTGCATGGCGCTGGCCGGCAGGCTGGGCTGGACCATCGTGGCCGAGCACACCGACAACGACGTGTCTGCGTACAGCGGCAAGCCTCGCAAGGGCTATCGCGCCCTTCTCGCTGACATCGACGCAAAGCACATTGATGCGGTGCTCGTGTGGCACACCGACCGACTCCACAGGTCACCTCGGGAACTCGAGGAGTACGTCGACCTCTGCGAGCGACACAAGGTCACGACGCAGACCGTCAAGGCGGGGGAGCTCGACCTCGCCACCCCGGCTGGGCGAGCCGTGGCGCGCACCCTCGGGGCATGGGCTCGGTTCGAGGTGGAGCACAAGAGCGAGCGAACCAAGCGGGCGCAGTTGCAGGCCGCCCAGGCAGGGAAGTGGCTCGGTGGGGCGCCGCCGTTCGGCTGGAACCTGCAGGACGATGGCAGCGCGACCCTGAACCGCCGCGAGGCCGGTGTCATCCGCGAGGCTTGCGCGTCCGTGCTTGCCGGCGCCTCCCTCGGGTCGCTCGTAGCTGACCTGAACCGCCGCGGCATCACGACGTCGACCGGGAAGCCCTGGAACTACACGAGCATGCGCCAAGTGCTCACCCGTCCGCGCAACGCTGGGCTGTCGACTCTGAACGGGGAGATCGTCGGCAAGCTCACGTGGCCGGCCATTGTCAGCGAGGAGACGTGGCGCGCGGTCTGTGCCGTCCTGACGGACCCCAGCCGCCGCCGCTCGACGAGCAACCGCGCTCGGTGGCTGCTCGCAGGCATCGCCATCTGCGGCACCTGTGGCGCCCCGCTCAAGTCGGCAACCGTGGCGCGGAATCGAGCCAAGCGCACAACGCGCACCATCTACCGCTGCCCCACGCCGGGGACGGGGCATGTTGCCCGATCGGCCGACGACCTCGACGAGCACGTGACTGGCGTGCTGCTGGCGCTACTGGGGCGTTCCGACGTTGCCCCCGCCTTGGCCGCCCAAGCGGTGGCATCCGATGGTGAGGCGCTGCGGGTCGAGGCTGTGACCATCCGGGCGAGCATGGGAGAGGCCGCTGACCTGTTCGCCGCGGGGAGCATCACGGGCGCGCAGCTCGCCAAGATCACGGCTGGGCTGCAACAGCGGCTGCAAGACGTCGAGGGCGCCATGGGTCGTGCTACTCGGGGGAGTGCGCTCGCCCAGTTCGCGGGTCGTGACCCGGAGCCGGTGTGGAAAGGGCTCACGATGGACCGCAAGCGCGCTGTGGTGCGCGAGCTGATGACCGTGACCGTGCTGCCCTCTGGGCGTGCGGGAAACGTCTACAACCCTGACTTGGTCAGGATCGAGCCGAGGGGGCAGATGTGAGCGACGTGATGGCCGACTACACGTTGGACGTCTACTGCGACCACAGCCGGAATCCGCTGCCAGAGAGTCGCATCGAGCGGCACGTGGCGCGGATCCTGCACGTCGATGCCCCGACTGGGGCAGTGGGTTTCATGGAGTGGCGCGAGGGTGTCCTTCCTGACGCGCCCGACTATCCCAGCGCCCTCCAGACGTTCTACGGGGAAGCAATGCGACTTGGCACCTTTGGCCTGCGCGCTGCCGATGGATCGCATCTTCGCCCGCAGCAGCTTGTGCGCGGCATGACGGAGGGGGAGCGCTGGCGTTTCTGGTGCGCCGACTGTGACGACACTTTTCCTGTCCGCGGCAGTCGAATCCGTCCGTATCTTGAGATTCTGCGTAGCCACGGGCTGGAGCGCGTAACGCTAGCGGCCCTTGCTGCTACTATCTAGGCACCTACCGGGCAGCCCCGGGCATTTTTCTATGCCCTGGAGGCGCCCGAAATGTCTCTCCACAGTCAACGCGGTCGAGTTGCCGCGCTGAGCAGGTCGCGAACCGCTGACGACCCCGACCTGATCGATGCTCGCCGCGCTCTGAAGTCCGCTCGGCTCGAGCACGCCATCGTCAAGACGGTGGCCGAATGGCCGCCACTCACCACGGCTCAACTCGACCGGCTCGCGATCCTGCTGCGAGGTGAGTCCGCTTGAGCGAAAAGCGAAACGGACCCGGTGGGCTAACCGAATCCGTTCCTGGAAGTCTCGACGCGACCAAGCCTCTCGACTGCTCCGATTCTCTCACGGGTCAAGGCTTTTCGCGACCTGCCAGCGTGATGGATTACTCGGCGGAGCGCTTCGCGGGATTCGTCGACGGCTACGCGTGCGGATACCGCGACGGCGCCCAGGCGGAGCTGGAGCGCCGCGAGGCTGACGACCGGCGCCTCTACGCCGAGGCCGTACGGATCGTGCACACCCTCGCCAACGTGCCCACGCATGAGGAGCTGCAGGAGATTCGCCGTAGTGGCTACGCGCGGAGGGCTGACCAGTGAAGCGAACCGCCTATCTAATCGACACCTCCTCCCCGCGCTATGTCCTCCTACGCGGTGCGCTGCGCCAATGGCTCAAGGACCAGCGCATCCCCGCCACGTGGGCACCCGCCCACCGTGGCTGGTTCCTCACCCGGGGTCGAGTCGCTGACGTCACCGCGCGCCTCGAGCACGCCGGCTACGTGGTGAAGGGGGACGTGCGATGAGCGCCGCTATCGACTGCATGACAGCCGACCAGTACGACGAGCACGGACGGCGCGTGTCGCCTTCAGGGGAGCAGCACTCCGGACAGGTCCGCATGGCCTACCGACTCGCCCGCAGCCACGTCGACCGCCTCCTCTACGTGCACGGCATAGGCTGGCACGCCTGGGACGGGCGGCGCTGGGCCGAAGACGACCACGGCCACGCCCGCCGAGCCGTCCTCGACGTTCTCTCCGACGCGCTCGCCGAGTCGGTGGGAGACAAGCAGCTCCGGGCCGACGTGGGGCGCTGCGAGTCGGACGCCGGCATCAGTGGCGTCCTCGGAATCGCCTCTGCTCTGGTCGAGTTCGCCGCTACCGTCCGCGACCTCGACGCCGACCCGTACCTGCTCAACGTCGCAAACGGCACGCTCGACCTGCGAACCCGCCGGCTGCGTCCGCACGACCCCCAGGACAGGCTCACGAAGGTCACCAGGGGCGCGTACTACCCCGACGCCGACACGAGCGTCTGGGATGCCTTCCTCGCCTCAGTTCTGCCTGACGCCGACGAGCGAGCCTATCTGCAGCGCGTCGTCGGACAGGCAGCCTACGGACGCGTGCGAGAGCACCTGTTCCCTGTCCTGATAGGAACCGGCGCCAACGGCAAGGGCACCGCCTACGGCGCCATGACGAACGCCCTGGGCGACTACGCGACGGTCATCAACCCCGACATGCTCATGGTCCGCGACCGTGGCGGCATCGGCGGGCCCGAAATGATGACCCTGCTCGGCGCACGCCTCGTCATCGGCTCAGAGACGGAGGAGGGGCGCAAGCTCGACGAGGCGACGATGAAGCGGCTCACGGGCGGCGACGAGCTCACCGCTCGCAGGCTCTACCGCGAGCCCGTGACTTGGCAGCCGACTCACCAACTGCTGTACGTCACAAACGCCCTGCCCATCGTGAAGGGCAACGATCCCGCGGTGTGGCGACGGGTGCGCGTCGTGCCGTTCGACGTCGTGGTGGCCCCCGAGGACCGCGACCCCGGCCTGCCCGAGCGGCTCGCCCTGCACGCCGACGCAGTTCTCTCGTGGATTGTCGCCGGCTACCTCGACTACGAGGACAACGGCGGCATGCGCGAGCCGGCCTCAGTGCTCCGCGCGACCGGCGCCTACCAGGCCGACAGCGACGCAGTGGCCCGGTTCATCGCTGAGCGCTGCCTTGTGTCGCCAGTCGCGACCTGTCCGACGCGTGACCTCTATGCCGCATGGCAGCGCTGGGCGCTGCGCGACGGGGCCGAGCCCATGTCCGAAAAGGCGTTCGCCAAGGAGCTTGATCGGCTTGGCCACGAGGTGCGCAGAACCAAGAGCGACAGGCGACGAATCGGCCTCGGACTGCTCGCCGACGACGACGAGACGGGAGGTGGTGACGGGTGGTGACGCTTCTATGTAAACCTCCCCGCGTAGGGGAGATAGGGAAAGTTCGCATAAACCCGTCACCACCCGTCACCCGAGCACAAAACGCGCCTCGCTGCCCTGTCTGCGGCGGCCAGCTTCGACCTAGCGTCGCGGTGCATCCGTCCTGCCAGAGGGGCACCCGATGAGCGCGCACGACGAGCTCGCACGGGCACTCGAGGAGGCCGTCGACCTCGGCCTCATCATCCCCTGCGCAGGCTCCGACGACTGGACCTCAGAAGACGCCGACACTCGCGCAGCCGCGGCCCAGCGCTGTGACGGCTGCCCGTGCCTGAACGAATGCGCCGCAGCCGCAGACGAGACGAAAGAGCGGTGGGGCGTCTGGGCCGGACGCGACCGCTCACCCCGAACCAAGACCAAGGAGAACCCCGCAGCATGACCACCAAGAAGACCCGACCCAGGACGCTGCACGTGTGGCGAGCCGAAGTCATCACCCCCAGCGGACGCCGCCGCCCCGTTTTCGGACGCGGCGTGCAGCTCCGCGGCCAAGAGACCGCTCTCGAAGCCATGCGACAGAGCGTCGACAAGCACTCACCCTTCGACGTGACCGCTGGCGACTGCGCCTACGGCCACGAACACACCCCACCCGCCCACGGATGCGACTGCGGCGTCTACGCCGTCACCGACCTCGCCGACCTCGACCTCGTCCTGCAGGCCGCAGAGTTTCAGCCGCCCGACGACCTCGCCCACCTGCAAGAACCCGGCACCGTCGTCCTCGCCGAAGGCATCCTGCGAAACGCAATCCCCTTCCCGACAAAGGCCGAGCACCGCCTCGTGCCCCTGCTCGAGGACGGCACCGTGCAGGGCAGCATCTTCGGCGGCCTCACCGCCCTGATGCTCGGACGCCCACAGCCGCGCGTCGTCGGCTACGGCATGGCAGGCGACCCCGCCACCACCGTCCGAGGCTCGTCCTTCACGTGCGAACGCCTCTACGTCCGTGCAGAGCACGCCAGCAGGCGCTACCTGCGTGACCTTCCAGTGCCCGTCATCCCCGTGAAGGGCGCACTCGCCACCTACGCAACCCGCACCGACGAGAGGAGCAACGCGTGAACGGCACGAGTAACGCACTGGTCGACGGCATCGAGCCTCCCGCCTTCGCGCACACCAACACCTGCCGCGGCCCACGCTTCACCTGGCGCATCGGCAGGGAAGGTGACCGTCTCTGGAAGTGCCACGGCTGCGGCCGGTTCAAGGTCGAGCAGACCACCAACGAACCAGCTCCCGCGGACGTCCCCGAGGCCAAGCCAAGCCGCGGATATGTCTGCCGCCCTCACTACGCCGACGTGACCTGGCAGGGCAGCGGATGCACCACGTGCGACGCCGAACTGTCCATGACCAAGAGCGCCCGCAGGCGCCGCCGACGCAACGAGCTGGAGGCCAACCGTGAGCTCTGACGACCGCGCGCGCCGCCTCATCCTTGAGCTGTGCCCTATCGCGGGAGACGCCGAGAAGGTCAGCGCCGCACTTCTCGCCCACGCCCGCACCGGAACCGCCGAGGACGCCGCAATCCTCGCCATGCAAGCACTGCGGGTGATCTTCACCGACTGCCTGCCCGAGCCCGTCCCCACCCAAACCGAAATGAGCCACGCATGAGCATCCGCGACGAGTTCCGAGCAGCAGCCGAGCAGTGGACGCCGCCCGACCCCGACCACAACGAGACCCCAAGAGAGCGCCACGACCGCCTTGCAGCCGAGTTCGCCGCCGCGCTCGAGGCCCACTTCGACAACACCGACAACACCCCTGAAGCCATCGAGAAGGAGCTTTTCTGATGTACGCAGCCCAGCACGCCAACGAGATCCACGCCCTCACCGCGACCGCGGCACGCCTCGGCGTCACCCTGCCGGCTGACCTCGACGCGCAGGCCCGCCACCTCGCCGCCCTCCAGGAGCAGCAGCGCACCACCCAGCCGCCCGCGCCGGCACAGTCCGCAGTCGACCTCACCGCCCACCTCGGCAACCCGGCCAGCATGAGCAAGGCACTGGCCAAGGCTGCCGCAGACCTCGCCAACGCCGAGGCCCAGCAGCGCATCCTCAGCGCCCTCGTGGACCGCTGCGCGTCCGTTGTGCGCCAGCGCTTCCGCCAGTCCGCAGACGCCATCCTCGACGCCTTCAAGCCCGCCCTCGGGGCAGCCCTCGCCACCCTGAACGAGGACGCCCACAAGCTGCCCCAGGCGTTCAAGGTCGAGCACGCCGCCGACCTTGACCCCGAGACGTTCGCCGCATGGACCCGCGTCCGAGACGCCTACGCCCTCCTCGAGTCCATCCAGAGCGCAGTCCGACCGCTCTACACAACCGCAGCCAACGACGTCCTCACGCCCGAGGCCGTGCGAGCCCTGCGCTACGTCAACCCGCCGCAGCTCGACAACCCGAGCGAGGCAGCCACCTTCGCCCGCGCCCTCGCCGGCATCCGCCACGGCGGCTCGACCGTCGGCCCCGTCAACCTCGACGGCATCTTCGCGCCAGCCGCAGTGGCACACCTCGGCGCCACCTTCGCCTGGGGCAACGCATCCACGGTCGCCGCCCGAGCCGAAGCCATCACCACCGCAGCCACACCCCGCAAGTCCGGCGTCCTCGCCGCGTCGTAACCAGACCGGGCTGGGGTGGAGGCGGGCACCTTCACCCCAGCCCCCAGGGCTAACCCGTGTGGAAAAACTCAAGGGAGGGGGAGACGCCACTGCCGAGAGAGGCGTCGGCGCCCGAAAGGGGTCACCGCCCCACCCACGCCCGGCTAACCCGAACACGTGTTCTAACCTTGAGAGATGGCAGGCGGCTCGGGACGAGGCGTTGAACACCCCATCCCACCCACGCCCGCCGCACGTCAACACTGCTGGGTCACCGGCCCAGACAAACGCCCACGGCCCGGCCTGCTCATCAAGTGGGAACGCCGGCAAACCGGATGGTTCGGCCTCGTCGTCTACTGGCTCGAAGAAGACTCGGCGCTCATCCAGCAATGGCTACCCGCACACCTGCTCGGCCGAGTCGGCTAGCGCGCCGCCTTGGCGCGCATCGCCGAGAGGATCTGCTCAAGGTGCCCCGGGTCGCCGCCAACCGCGACAACCCACTTCGCCTCCTGATGCACTTGATCACCCATCCCGGTGTAGTACTGCGCGCCGTCCTTTGCCTGCTTCTCGCTCGGGTATGTCGAGAACCGAACAGGAACGCCCGCCAAGCGACAATCCACGTACGAGGCGCCAGTGATGTCGGGATCAGGCGACGTCGACTCACAGTTGTTCCCTACCGCATCGAGTGCAGCCAACCGGAGATCGTTCGGCGCGGACACCTGAAGGGAAGCCAGCTCGGAGCCGCCACTGCTGCAGGCTGAAAGGGCACACGTCGCGGTCAGGGCGAGCTGGATTACAAGTCTCATGCGACCGAGTGTCACGGACTAGTGACTCTGATACGGACGAAACCGCATATTCTCGACGCCGTCCCCTTGACCCGGGCGGCCCTCTCCGTGTCCCTCACGTCAGGCACTCGGCATACTGACGCCTTCTCTCCACGCAGTTTCTGGGCCCTATGAAGTGGCCTCACAGTGGAAAAATGCTCTGTGTGTGAAAGCGTCAGTATGCCGACGAGCCTGACCGGCTGGCCGGCCTCGGGGTCCCCGCCCGGGGGCGAGATGGGCGGGCCAGCGAACTACTGCGGCAAGTCGTTCACACGCCCCGGCTCGGTCAGGGCGAGCGCAATCTGCTGGGCGCCGAAGCCGATGAAGTGGAGTGCTTCCGCGAGCTGTCGCACTTCGGGTGAGTCAGCGCTCTCTTTGAGTCGCGCCGCGATGGTCGTTCCGTGCGCCATGTTTGAGCGCGCCTCGTCGAGTGCCTCTTTTGTCGTCAGCATGACCGGACGCTAGCAGCGCATTTGGTGACAAGTGGGTCGGGCACGTGGACCTTCACGCACACGTCGCACAACGTAAGGTGCGGCCATGGCCACTGTGCTGTCCATTGTTGCGTTGTGCCTCAGCGTGGCCTCCCTTACGTGGCAGGTCACGTCCTTTCTGCTTACCGGGGCGCGGATCAAGGTGTCTGCTGCGTATGCCCTGCCGGTGGGCGGCCTCGATCGCCTGCCTGAATGTATGAGCATCACTGCTCGAAACGTCGGACGCTTTGCTACGACGGTTCGCACCGTGGGGCTCGAGGTCCGACCTGACGGAACGCAGGCGGTAATTAGCCATCAGTTCATACGTCAGCTCAGCACTGACATCCCGCATCGACTTGAGCCTGGCGACGAGGCTTCTTGGTTCGTGCCACTTGACGTGGTGCGTTCGATCAGCGCTGACCACCCAGCGAAAGGTTGGGCAGTATTCGTCACCTTGGGAACGGGCAAGCGGGTTCGAGGACGCAGGGGGAAGGTGCCTCGGTAGAGCCGGGTCACTGGCCCGGATGAACGGAACCCCCCGCCGCAGTGACGAGGGGTCCCAGCCTGACCGCACTACTCGGCGTGGGGCGCCGCGGTCAGCGTGTGCGATGTGGTCGCGCTGCGAGGCTATGACGCAGCACCGACAGTGCTCTCTTGCGTCCGGACAATCTGGGCCGAGGCCGGCAAGCCCCAACGCTCGAGGGCTGCGTCATCGCTCGGCAGGTCAAGCCTGGACAGGAGCGAACGTACTCCCTCACGGGTCACGCGCGGCCTTGACAGCGACGCCATGCCAGCGAGCTGCTGCCCGTCGAGCTGGCCGTGCTCATAGTCGCCGGGGGCGTCGTCGTGGATCCGGTGACCGAGGCGTGCGATCGCTCCGCCGAGGTTGCTCACGGCGTAGGCGAGCGAGCATCGCGGCTCTGTGATCCACAGTTCGAGCCGGCTGGCCTCGTCGCTCTCGAGCTGGTTCTTGGCGCGCCTGATGTATTTCTGGGCGGCGGTTGCCACACTCTTGGTCATGGTCGTGATGCCTTTCTAGGGAAGGTTGATCGTTCGAGGCCCCCGGCTGACGTGCCCGCGACGGCCGGGGGCCGTTCTGCATTCCTACGTCCGAGGGCAGCCCGTCGCCACTCGAACCCGGTTTGCACCGTTCGTCGGTGCTGTGTCTAAGCATTACTTGCGGTGCCCGGCATGTGCACCCTCCACGCCAACAGCGCCCGCGAGGCGGTCACCAAGATGTGCACGCTGCCCCTGCTGGCAGGTGAGAACGTGTCGAGCAGGTTCGTCGTGCCGACTGTGGCGGCGGCCGTCGACCTCGTGGTGCACGTGGCCCTCGAGCGTGATGGCGTCCGCCGGGTGCGCGAGATCGTCGCCGTGCCCGGCCGCGCCGAGGGCGACGTCATCGAGATCGCCGACCTTTTCGTCACGCGTGACGGGGCGCTGAGGCGCGCCGACGGCTTCCCGCCGCACCGAGAGGCGTTCGAGCGGGCCGGCTACGACGTGGCCGCTCTGCTGGGGCAGGTACACCCGTGATCCCGCCGTTGGCTGTCGGGCTGATCCTGGGCGTCGGAACCTTCTTCGTCTACTGGTCCTTCTGGCCGCAGGAGCCGGCGCAGGAGCGCACCCGTCAGGGCGGCTTCACCGCACAGCTGAGAGACCATCTGCACCAGGCCGGCTACGCGTCGCTGACGCCGGTGAACCTCGTGGTCGGGTCGTTCGTCCTGCTCGCCTTCACCTTCGTGCTCGTGGCCGCCCTGACCCGCGTGGTTCCCATCGCGCTCTGCTTCGGGCTGATGGCCGGCGCGTTGCCGATCTCGCTGGTGCGCATGCGAGCGCGCAAGCGCCGCAACAAGCTTCGTGACCTGTGGCCCGACGTCGTCGACAACATCACCTCCGGCGTGCGAGCCGGGCTCGCGCTTCCCGAGGCACTCTCGCAGCTGTCGGTCCGAGGTCCGGCCGAGCTGCGCCCGGCGTTCACGGCGTTCGCCGAGGACTACCGCACCACCGGGCGCTTCCACGACTGCCTCGACCGCCTCAAGGACCGGCTCAGCGACCCCGTCGGCGACCGCATCGTGGAGTCGCTGCGCATCGCGAGGGAGGTCGGCGGCAGCGACCTCGGCAAGCTGCTGCGCACGCTGTCGTCCTTCCTGCGGGAGGACGCGCGCACCCGGGCCGAGCTCGAGACGCGCCAGAGCTGGACGATCAACGCAGCCCGGCTCGCTGCCGGCGCGCCGTGGGTCATCCTCGGCCTGCTGGCCCTCAACGGCAGCTCGCTCGAGGCCTACTCCTCGCCCACGGGCTGGGTGGTGCTCGCCGTCGGGGCCGGGCTGTGCGTCATCGCCTACCGGTCGATGGTCTGGATCGGCCGGCTGCCCGAGGAAGAACGGGTGCTGCGGTGAGCGGCGCGGCCGGAGGCGTCGTGGACCTGCTGCGCGACGGCTGGTCGTGGACCGGCGCGGCGGCGGGGCTGCTCCTGCTCGCCGGTGTCGCTCTCGTGGTTGCGGGCCTTCCCGCGAGCCGACGCCCGACGCTCGACGACCGCCTCGAGCCCTACCTGCGCGACACGCCCCGGCCGTCCAGCCTGCTGTCGCGGCCGGCGCCGGCCCGGGGTCCGTTCGGCTTCGGCGAGCTGCTCGCCCCCTACGTCAGCCGGCTCGGCGCCCGCGTCGGTGCGGTCATGGGCGGTGCGTCGTCCGTCGAACGACGGCAGCTGCGGGCCGGGCGGCCCGCCGACGTCGACCGGTTCCGTGCCGAGCAGGTCATGGCCGGGGCCCTCGGTGGCCTCGGGGGGCTCGTCTTCACCGGGGTCGTGGCGGTGGCGCAGCGCCGCTTCCCCGTTCCGGTCCTCGTGTCGATGGTGCTCGTCGGGGTCTTCGGCGGCATCGCGGTGCGTGACTACCTGCTCACCCGGGCTGCAACGCGTCGCGAGGCTCGCATGCTGACCGAGTTCCCCACTGTCGCAGAGTTGCTCGCGCTCGCGGTGAGCGCGGGGGAAGGGGCGGTCGGTGCGCTCGAGCGCGTTTGCCGGCTGTCTCAGGGTGAGCTGTCCGACGAGCTCAGGCGGTGCCTCGCCGATGCCCGAGCAGGCGCCAACCTGCCCACCGCGCTCCAGGGACTCGCCGACCGCACGGGCCTGATGAGCCTCACCCGCTTCGTCGACGGCATCGTCGTCGCCGTCGAACGCGGCACGCCGCTCGCCGAGGTGCTCCGTGCCCAGGCGCAGGACGTCCGCGAGGACGGCCGGCGCACCCTGATGGAGCAGGGAGGGCGCAAGGAGATCTACATGATGGTCCCGATCGTCTTCCTCACCCTGCCCGTCACCGTGCTCTTCGCGCTCTACCCCGGCCTCAGCTTCCTGCACTTCCGGCTCTGATCACCTCGAGCCCGTGCAACCACCACACCGATCACAGGGAGAAAGACATGAACCGCATCATCGCCGCCCAGGCCCGCGCCCGAACGGCGTTCAACGCCGTGGGCCACCGCATCTCCGGTCCCCGTGACCGTGGTGACGTGCCCGGCTGGGTCCTCATAACGATCATGACCGCGGGGCTGGTCACCGCCCTCTGGGCCATCGCCGGTCCGCAGCTGGGGCAGCTCTTCAGCGACGCCATCTCCGACGTCAAGGGCCCGTGAGCCTGACGGTTCTCGGCACTCTCCCGACCCCGGCGACGCTGGTCGCGCGTGCCGAGCGGCATGCAGGCACGCACGCGCTCCCGCACGCGCGCGCCCTCGCCTCGAGGGACCGGGGCTCCGCCATCCCGGAGTTCGTGATGGTCGCGGCCCTGCTCCTCTTCGTCGCCATGGGGGTCTTCCAGCTCGGCCTCGCGCTCTACGTGCGCAACACCCTCATCTCCGCGGCGTCCGAGGGCGCGCGCTACGGCGCCCGAGCCGATGCCTCGCCCGGCGACGGTGTGGCCCGCACCGAGGCCCTCATCACCAGCTCTCTCAACGGCTCCTTCGCAGTGGACGTGCAAGGGGCACGCACGGTGACCGACTCCGGCGTGCGTGTCGTCGAGGTCCGGGTCACGGCGCCGCTGCCCGTGATCGGGCCCGTCGGCCCCTCCGGCATGCTCACCGTCTCCGGTCGCGCCTTCAGCGAGGAGCAGGTCACCACGGGGGCGTCCCCGTGACGCCCGCCGAACGCCTGCTCGCTCGGGCAGCACGGCGCGGCGCCCGGCGCGATCACCCAAGCGGCGCCGACGACGGTCGGGCCATCATCGAGTTCATCTTCCTCGGGATCCTGCTCCTGCTGCCGCTGACCTACCTCGTCCTCACGGCTGCCCGCATCCAGGCGGCGTCGTTCTCGGCCTCGCTCGCTGGGCGCGAGGCCGGCCGTGCCTTCGTGACCGCGCAGTCCGACGACGAGGGCCTGGTCCGGGCCCGTGCAGCGGCGGCCCTGGCGTTCGGCGACTTCTCGTTCGACCAGGGGGCCGCGGTCGCCGTGACGTGCGACGGCCAGCCGTGCCTGCGTCCGGAGGGCAGCGTCACCTCCGTCGCCACCATCGAGGTCCAGCTGCCCCTGGTGCCTGACTTCATCGCCGACCACGTCCCCTCGTCAGTGACGGTCACCTCGACGCACGTCGCGTCCGTCGACAGGTTCGTGGCGCGATGACCCTTGCGTATGCCGCCGGGCGCGCAGGCGCCTGCACCGCCCCCCGCCGCGTCCTCCGTCGCGTCCTCCGGCGCCTTCGCCCACCCGGTGCGGCGGACGAGGGGCAGATCGGCGTCCTCGTCCTCGGGCTCTTCGTCCTCGTGACGCTCCTCGTCCTCGGCGCCGTCGACGTCACCGCCGCGCAGCTGGCCCGGATGCGCCTGCTCGACACCGCCGACGCGGCAGCTCTCGACGCCGCGGACGCCCTCGACGAGCGCGTGGCCTACGAGGAGGGAGTGCTCGACCGGCTCGCGATCACCGACGGGTCCGTGTCACGGGCGGCTCGCGACCACCTCGCTCGCACGCCGCTGCCCCCGGGCATCACGTCGTGGGCAGTCGTGCCCGACACCGGCACCTCCGACGGCGCCACCGCCGTGGTGACCCTCCAGGGCACCGCCACCCTGCCCATGAGCGGGTGGGTCCTCGAGTCCCTCGGCGGCAGCGTGACGATCACCGTCACCTCCCGGGCACGCGCCCCTCTCGGCTGAGGCTCCAGACGGAGCTGAGGCTCCCGACGTAAAGGGGCAGTTCTCGCAAAACGGACTCACGGGCGTGCTTCTGGCCGTAGCCTCCGAGTCGACGCCCGCGCCGTGCCCAGCACGTCCAAGGCCGGCCGGTGCGGTGCGTCAGGACAGGGATCCGTGGCGCCGCCCTTCGGGCGGCGCCACTGGCATGCGACGCGGCCGCCGAGCCGCCCGGGTGAAGGAAGCACATGCACGCGTACGTCAAGAAGGCCGTCGTCGCGGCCACCGGCCTCGGCCTCGCCGTGGCAGCCCCGATCGCCGCCGCCGGCTCGGCCCAGGCCCTGCCCGCGATCATGATCTACAAGGTCCAGTACAACTCGCCGGGATCCGACACGGGCAGCAACACGAGCCTCAACGCCGAGTACGTCGTCATCAAGAACACGACGCGCACCAACCGGTCGCTCACCGGCTGGACGCTGCGCGACAAGACGGGCTACACGTTCAAGTTCCCCGCCTTCACGCTCAAGGCGGGCGCCACCGTGACGGTGCACACGGGCCGCGGCACCGCCACGGCGACCAACCGCTACTTCGGCTACACCTGGTACGTCTGGAACAACTCCGGCGACACCGCCTACCTCCGGACGGCCGCCGGCACGACGGTCCACACCTGCTCGTGGGGCAGCTCGGGCAGCGCGAAGTACTGCTGACGATCCCAAACCCCCGACGAAGGCCCAGCCCGCTTGCGCGGGGTGGGCCTTTCCTCGTTCCCGACCCGGCCGCCCTGTCCACCGAAAGGCCCGCAAAGGTCAAGAGATCGTCAAAAATGCCTCACGCAAGGACGAAGTCGATAATTTGGACAAACAGCGCCACCTCCCGGCGCACGCGGCGTTCATGAGCAGGAGCACTACATGAAGCGGATCGTCCTCGTCGCACTCGCGACAGCCGGAGCAGCAGGCATCGCCCTCGGCGCGGCCGCCCCCTCGCAGGCCGCCAAGCCGGCCCCGGCTGCCCCCACTGCGGCGTACCTCGGCCGTTGGGCCACCCAGGCCGTCGTCTACGACTCGACCGGAGGCGGCAACTGGTTCCGCATCGCGGAGGCGGTGAGCGAGTGGCGCACCTCCGGGTGGAACGTCGTCACCACGAGCGACCCGGCAGCGGCGAACATCACCGTCGTCGCCGAGGACTCCTCGATCTTCGGGGCGGTCGGAGACGCCAGCCCGTCGAGCAGCGGCGGCGTCATCACGTCCTGCGTCGTGCACCTCTCGCCCTCGTGGGCCACGCTCAAGGGCGGCCAGCAGCTCGCCATCCACGAGCTCGGCCACTGCGGGGGTCTGCCCCACTCCAGCTCGAGCAGGAGCTCGATGTACGCGTACACCAGCTCCTCCTCGACCCTGTCCAGCCCGACCCGGGACGACCTCAGGTGGATGGCCGGCAACTACAAGTAGGCAGCACCTCCGGCGTCACGACGAGGGGCCCACGGCAGTCCGCCGTGGGCCCCTCGCCGTGACCGGCGCCGGCCACGAGGCCGTACGCCGTCAGCGCGTCACGGGGTGAGCGCCGTGAGGTACGCGTGCTGGAACCGGAACTGACGCATCGTCGCGTCCTTGTACTGGTCGGAGCCGGACTCGAAGTTGACGTAGACCCAGTCGCTGACGGGGCCGGCCGCGCCGCGCGGCACGTTGACGATGCCCTCGCTCATCGGCGGGATCTCGATCGAACGGCCGTAGGTGCTCGAGCCGATCTTGCGGAACTTCAGGCGGCTGTAACAGTTGCGTCCGTAGGACGTGCTGAAGATGTAGTGCCCGTCGGCGACGACGGCGCCCTGCACCCGCGTCGGGGTGCTGATCGCGACCGGGGTGCCGGTGGGCGCCTGGGTCGAGGTGAGCGCGTAGCGCCACATCGTCGAGCTGCCGTTGAGCGCGTCGCTGAAGGTGCCGACGTAGAGGTAGCCTCCCGACGCCGTGTTGTACGAGCTGGCCTTGACCGACCAGGAGCCGTTCGTCTTCAGCGCCGTGTTGTGGGGCGCGAGCTCGAGCGCCCGCAGCGAGAAGCGGAAGAGGTTCCTGCCGTTCGAGCTCGTCGAGAGCAGCAGGCTGCCGCCGGCGACGGAGACGCCGCCCATGTGGCCCTCGATCTGCGCGCCGCTCGAGTACTGGACGAAGACCTTCTTGACGAGGGCGCCCGTGGAGCGGTTCTTCACCGCGAGGATGTTCTTGCCCGGCAGCCAGGTGTCGTCGCTCAGCGACGTGATGAGCCAGTCCTTGGCGGGCCAGTACGCGAGGCCCTGCGACACGTAGTCGGTGTTCGTGTAGGGGATGGTCGTCCCCGCGTCGAAGTTGTTGTTGAACCACGTCAGTCCCAGCCGCGGCGGACACACCACCGCGGCCTCCGACGGCGTGGAGGTGACGACTCCCATCGGAGCGACGAGCCCGACGACCGCGATGAGCCGCACGAGCGCAGCACGAATGCGCATACCCCTGTCCTTCCCCTGTTCCCCTGATCGACCGAGCGGCCTGGTGCTCACCCGGTGTGCGCATCCTGACCCACGGGGGCGCCGCTGGCAATGGGCAGGACTACCCGTGTCGGCGGCGCCCCTAAGCCGCACCCCGTCACGACGCGTCGAGGAACGTCACGACGGCGTCGTCCCAGCGGGCGCGGTCCGCGTTCCACGACTCCGCGTGCAGCGCGCCGGGGAACTCGACGAGCGTCACGAGGTCGGGGCGGGCGTCGCGCAGTCGGGTCGGGACGGTCGGCGGCACGGTCGGGTCCGCCGACCCCTGGGTCACGAGGGCCGGCACGGTGAGCCAGCGCGTGTCGTCGAGGTAGTCGACGGCGCCCCAGTCGATGCCGTAGCGCAGCGAGGCGATCCGCTCGGCCGACCACAGCAGGGTCCCGGGCACCGCGACGCCTCCCGGCAGCGCCTCGCGCGCGCCCCAGGCGACGACCTCGTCGAGCGAGAGCATGGGGCAGTCGAGGACGATGCGTGACACGGCCGAACGCCGGTCGGACTGCTCGAGGAAGGCCGCGACGACGGCACCTCCCATCGACTGGCCCGCGAGCACGACCCGCGTGGCACCGTGCGCCTGCACCCACGCGACGGCTGCGTCGAGGTCGCGCCACTCGGTCGCGCCGTACTGCAGTCGTCCTGAGGGATCGGCCGGAGCGGCGGCGTCGTTGCGGTAGCTGATGACGAGCACGGGCAGCCCGGCCCGGTGCGCGGCCTCGGCGAAGCGCAGGCCGTCGAGACGGGTGCCGTTCTGGCCGTGCACGAAGACGGCCGCCGTCCCGGCGACGGCGTCACCGGCAGTGCCGGCGTCCGCCGCGATCCACCACGCCGGCATACCGGCGACGGTGACCTCACTGAGGGTGAGACCGAGCTCCTTCGACGGGTCGGCGACGAAGTACGCGCGCTCGACCGCCGCGCCCGCGCCGGGCTTCGGCGCGACTCCCGTCACGACCTCGAGGGTGCGGGTGACGGTGCCGTCGGCGTTGACGGTGGCCGGGCCGATGTGACCGGCCCCGCCGTCCCACGCCATGCCGTAGGACGCCACGGCCTCGAAGTTGGAGGCGGCGTCGACGCCCCGCGCCAGGGTGACGCGGTCGCCGTCGACCGCCGTGACGCGTACGTCGTCGTGGGCCGGCGACATGGTGCCCGGCATCGCGGCAAGGGCCTGGCTCTCGATGCGGCCGGCGAAGTACCAGCCTCCGGCGGCGTGCACGACGAGCAGGAGGGCGGCGAGTCCCGCGAGCCACCAGCGGAGCCGGTGCGGGCCACGTCTGCGGGATGTCGTTGCTGCGACGTCGGTTCGTGGCCTGTCGGGCGCGGACCGGATGGTCATGACGCCCACCTCCTCCGCGTCCGTCCGGGACGATGCGTGCGCGGGGACGTCGGACGCTCAGCCGTTCCCATCCGACTCTCGTCCCGCGGCAGCGCACGGGTCAGAGGACAACGTCCCGCGCCGCCTGTGGCGTCGCTCACCCGTCCCGGCCGCACCGGCCACCGCCACCGCCGCACCCGTGCACGGCGCGGCCCGTGCTGCCGTAGGCTGTTGGATCGTGGCTGTTGACTTCACGCAAGAGATCAAGGAACTGCGCGCGACGATGGATTCCGTGCGCGGGGTCACCGACCTCGACGCCCTCGGCGTGACCATCGCCGATCTGGAGAAGCAGGCCTCCGCCCCCGACCTGTGGGACGACCCCGACAAGGCCCAGCAGGTGACGAGCGCGCTGTCTCGCGCCAACTCCGAGCGTGACCGTGTCGTCAACATGGACGCGCGCATCGAGGACCTCGAGACGCTCGTCGAGATGGGCCAGGAGGAGGCCGACCAGGCCACCCTCGACGAGGCCGAGCGCGAGCTCGACGCGCTGCGCAAGGACGTCGGCGAGCTCGAGGTGCGCACCCTGTTGTCGGGGGAGTACGACGAGCGCGAGGCGGTCGTGACGATCCGCGCCGGCGCCGGCGGCGTCGACGCCGCCGACTTCGCCGAGATGCTCATGCGGATGTACCTGCGCTGGGCCGAGCGCCACGGCTACCCGACCAAGGTCATGGACACCTCGTACGCCGAGGAGGCCGGCCTCAAGTCCGCCACCTTCGAGGTCAACGTGCCGTACGCGTTCGGCCACCTCTCGGTCGAGGGCGGCACGCACCGCCTGGTGCGCATCAGCCCCTTCGACAACCAGGGCCGCCGCCAGACGAGCTTCGCCGCAGTAGAGGTCATCCCGCTCATCGAGAGCGACGACTCCATCGAGATCCCCGAGAACGAGCTGAAGATCGACGTCTTCCGTTCGAGCGGCCCCGGCGGCCAGAGCGTCAACACGACCGACTCGGCCGTGCGCATGACGCACCTGCCGACCGGCATCGTCGTGTCGATGCAGAACGAGAAGAGCCAGATCCAGAACCGCGCCGCCGCCCTGCGCGTCCTCCAGTCGCGCCTGCTCCTCCAGCGCAAGGCCGAGGAGGCGGCGGTGAAGAAGGAGATGGCCGGCGACGTCAAGGCGAGCTGGGGCGACCAGATGCGCTCGTACGTCCTCAACCCGTACCAGATGGTCAAGGACCTGCGCACCGAGTTCGAGACCGGCAACCCGGCAGCGGTCTTCGACGGTGACATCGACGGTTTCATCGAGGCCGGAATCCGCTGGCAGATCGGCCAGAACCGGCGCCAGGGCTGACATCGAGGGCCGGCGGTCCGAAGTCGCGTTTCGGCGGGCGGGAGCCCCTCATCACTCGTAGGGTCGCGTCATCGGCTCCACCCGAGAGGCTCCACCCATGTCTTCCCTCCACGTCCTCCGGCGCGCCCTGACGACCCTGGTCGCGGCCGCCGCCACCGTCCTCGTCACCGTCGGTCCCGCGTCTGCGGCCCCGACGGCCCCGGCGACAACGAGCGCCGCCGCCCCGAGCGCGGTCGCCGCCACCTCCGCGCCGTGCTCCAGCGTGCGCCAGATCGGCGACAAGAAGGTCGTCGCCGACCTCGGCATCTCCGCCTTCACGGTGCGCCAGTACATCGGCTGGTGCCGCGACGCCGGCGGCTCGACCTGGATGAACTTCGCCTCCGTCTACGTGTGGGACCAGTATCACGCGCGGGGCACGGCCTACCGCTCGATGGTCGGGGTCGCCGTGCGCGGCGAGCCCGACACTCGCGGGTTCACCACGGGTGCGCTTCGACAGCAGCTGAGCTACTCCGTCCCGGTGCGCACCACCGCGCTGTGCACGCAGGGCTGGGGCAAGCTGGCGCGCTCCGGCGCGGAGTCCGCGCAGGGCCTCACCACCCTCGTCTGCTGACTGCCGGACGGCGCCCGGCCGCCACGCCGGGGCTGCCGGTTTTCCACGGGTTTCGCCGCCGCGGCCCGTAGCCTCGGAGACGGTCCTGCGCTCCCGCCCACGTATGCCGTCCACGCTTGCCGTCGACGTATGCCGCCCGGGTGGCCGCCCAGCCCGACCGCTGTCCCGCTGCAGTCCAGTACGAGTCGAGGCCCGACGCATGATCCTCTTCGAGAACGTGACGAAGACCTACCCCCGCACGACCCGTCCGGCGCTCGACGACGTCAGCCTCGAGATCCCTCGGGGCGAGTTCGCCTTCGTGGTGGGCACGTCCGGCTCGGGCAAGTCGACCCTCATGCAGCTCGTCATGAAAGAGCAGGACGCCACGCGCGGCCGCATCCTCGTCGCCGGTCGCGAGCTCGACCGCCTCCCCGAGCGCAAGGTCCCGGCGCTGCGCCGCGAGATCGGCTGCGTCTTCCAGGACTTCCGGCTGCTGCCCAACAAGACGGTGTTCCAGAACGTCGCCTACGCCCTGCAGGTGCTCGGCAGCAGCCGCGCGCGCATCCGCCAGACGGTGCCCGAGACCCTCGAGCTCGTCGGCCTCGCCGGCATGGAGAAGCGTCTGCCGCACCAGCTGTCCGGCGGCGAGCAGCAGCGGGTGGCAATCGCCCGCGCCTTCGTCAACCGGCCGCCGGTCCTGCTCGCCGACGAGCCCACCGGCAACCTCGACCCCGACACGAGCCTCGGCATCGTGCAGCTGCTCGACCGCATCAACCGCACGGGCACCACGGTCGTCATGGCCACGCACGACACGGTCACCGTCAACGCCATGCGCAAGCGCGTCATCCGGCTCGACCGCGGCGTGCTCGTCAGCGACATGGAGGCCGGCGACTACACGACCGGGTCGATCCCGCGCGTCCGGCTCGACGAGCCGGACGAGGCGCCCCGCCCGCTCGGTGCCGACACCCCGGACGTCGCCGACGGCTTCGACGACGCCGACCCGACGGCATACGGCGACGGGGATGCCGGGGCCGAGGGCGACCCCGACGCCCTGCCGCCCATCGGCCGCGACGCCGACGAGCCGCGCCCTCGTGGAGGGATCTTCAAGCGGCACAAGGCCGTCCAGACGAGCGACCGCTGACCGCGAGACGGAGCCAGACACACCATGCGATTCCAGTTCCTCCTCGGCGAGATCGGCAACGGCCTGCGGCGCAACCTGTCGATGGCGGTCTCCGTCGTCATCGTCACGATGATCTCGATGTACCTGCTGGGGCTCGGTCTCATGGGCCAGCGGCAGGTCGACACCATGAAGGACTACTGGTACGACCGCGTCCAGGTCACCGTCCTGCTCTGCGCGGAGAAGACCCGCTTCACCAACTGTGCGGGTGAGCCGACCACCGAGGCCCAGCGCGAGGCGATCAAGGCCGAGCTCGAGGCGCTCAAGCCGACGGTGAAGGAGGTCTACTACGAGTCGCGCGACGAGGCGTACGAGCGGTTCAAGCAGACCTACAAGAACTCGCCGCTCGCCCGGGCGGGGGAGTCGTACTTCGCCGACTCGTACCGCGTGAACCTCAACGACGCCGGCAAGTTCGACGTCGTCGCCAGCTCGATCAAGGGCATGCCCGGCGTCGCCGACGTGCAGGACCAGAAGAAGCTGCTCGAGAAGTTCTTCACCTTCATGAACACCGTCTCGTGGGCGGCCATCGCGCTCTCGTCGCTCATGGTGCTCGCGGCCGTCATGCTCATCTCCACGACGATCCGGCAGACGGCGTTCAGCCGGAGACGCGAGACCGGCATCATGCGCCTCGTCGGTGCCTCGAACTTCACGATCCGCTTCCCGTTCGTCATGGAGACGGTGCTCTCCAGCGTGCTCGGTGCTGTGCTCGCGATGGGCATGCTCTGGGCGACGGTGCGCTACGGCGTCGTCGGCTTCCTCAGCCAGACCCTCACCGACACCGCCTTCATCGGCGTGGCCGACGTCTACTACGTCGCGCCCTTCGTCGTGCTGGGCGTCGTCGTGCTGTCGAGCCTCACGTCGTGGGTCACGCTGCGTCGCTACCTGCGCGTCTGACGCATTCCCCGTCGCCACCGCGGGCGAACCGGCACAATCGTGCCGAACCCTCCCCAACTCCAGTGGCGTGTGGTACCAATGACACGTATGTGGCTCATGAGGCGTGATTCCCATCGCAGGCCCGCGACCGCTCTGACGGCCGCTGGCCTCGTCGTCGCGTGCACCGTCTCGGTCGGCACCGGCCTCGCCGCACGCGCCGACTCGGTCTCGGACCAGAAGAAGCGCAACGACAAGCGGATCGCCGCGCTCGGGCAGCAGCTCGAGGGCACCAACGCCGCCCTAGCGCGGGCCTACGTCAACCTCGAGCGCACCAACGCCGCCCTCCCGATCGCCCAGCAGCGGGTCGCCTCCGCCCAGGCCACCCAGGCACGTGCGCAGGCCGCGCAGGTGGCGGCCGAGGCCACCGAGGCACGCGCCATCGCCGCCGAGGCCAGTGCGCGCGCCCACAACGAGGAGGTGGCCCAGAAGCTCGCGGTCGCCCAGGCCAACGAGCAGCGCGCCAAGGAGCGCCTCGCCAAGAGCGCGACCGACCTCGTCTCCAGCCAGGACGCCCTCGACTCCTACGCGGCCGAGGTCTTCCAGGGCTCGAGCCAGGAGTCCCAGCTCGGCATGGTCTTCGGCTCGACGTCGCCGCAGGACTTCGCCGACCGCCTCGTGATGGCCGACACCGCCAGCGCCGTCGCGAGCGACACCATCGACAAGCTCGCCGCCATGACGGCCGACAACACCTCGACCCGCTCGTACCTCACGTCGGTGCGCGGCGAGATCGCCGAGCTCAAGCGCCAGGCCGAGGCAGCCCTGCGCAGCGCGGAGGCTGCCGCCGCCGCCGCGACCGACGCCAAGAACCAGGCGATCGTCGCCAAGAACAACGCCATCACCGCCGCCCAGAACGCGGCCGCGGCCAAGACCCAGCTCGACCAGCTCAAGTCGAAGCAGTCCACCTACGCCGCCGACCTCGCGGTGCAGCGCAAGAGCGAGGCGGCCGAGCTGTCCGCAGCCCGCGCCGAGTCCGCGCGCCTGCAGGCCATCCTCGTCGAGCGCGCCCGCAAGGCCCGCATCGCCGAGCAGAAGCGGCTGGCCAAGCTGCGCGCCGAGCGGGCCGCGAAGATCCGAGCCGAGCGAGCCAAGGCTGCGGCCGCGAAGAAGCGCGGGCAGGTCTACGTGCCCAAGACGCCGCCGCCCGTGCAGAACACCGACAACACGCCGTCGAACTACCTGACCTACCCGGCCAACGGCCCGACGACCTCCGGCTTCGGCATGCGCTGGCACCCGGTGCTGCAGAAGTGGATGCTCCACGACGGCCTCGACTGGGGGATCGCCTGCGGCACCCCGGTGTATGCCGCCGCGCCGGGTGAGGTCATCCGCGCCGGCTGGCGTGCGAGCGGGTGGGGCAACCAGGTCCTCATCGACCACGGCATCCACCGGGGCGTCGACCTCGTCACGAGCTACAACCACCTGTCGAGCATCGTGAAGTTCGGCGGCAGCGTGCAGCGTGGCCAGCTCATCGGCTACTCGGGCACCACCGGCTACTCGACCGGCTGCCACCTGCACTTCGGCACCTACGAGGACGGCACCCCGGTCAACCCCCGCCGCTGGCTCTGACCGCTCGCGTCAGGCCCGGCGAAACCCGCTCTGAGAAGAGCAGCCCTTCGGGGTAGCGTTGGTGCGCCCACCGCGCCCCGCGGCGGAGCAGAACCGCGCAGCCCCAGTCGGAAGGACGGTCCGGTGCCCAAGGAGAAGGAGCGGTCGCTCGTCGCGAGCAACCGCAAGGCCCGACACGACTACCTCATCGACGACACCTTCGAGGCCGGCATCGTGCTGTCCGGCACCGAGGTCAAGGCGCTGCGCATGGGGCGCGCCTCGCTCGTCGACGGCTTCGCGATGTTCACCGGTGACGAGCTCTACCTGGAGAACGTCCACATCCCCGAGTACCTCAACGGCACGTGGAACAACCACGCCCCGCGCCGCAAGCGCAAGCTGCTCCTGCACCGCGCCGAGCTCGAGAAGATCGCGCAGAAGACGCGCGAGAGCGGCCGCACCATCGTGCCGCTCTCGCTGTACTTCAAGGACGGCCGTGCCAAGGTCGAGATCGCGATCGCGACCGGCAAGAAGGAGTACGACAAGCGGCACGCCCTGCGCGAGCGGCAGGACCGTCGCGAGGCCGACCGCGCCATGAGCGCGGCCAACCGGCGTCGCTGACCCGCCCGGAACCTCACGCACCCGCGCAGCGTCCGGTGTCAGGATGCAGGGACGACGACTGGAGGGACCCTGATGATCGGATCGAGCGTGCGGCGCGGCAGGCGCCTCGGCGTGCTGGCCGTGCTCCTCGCGGCCGCGGTGCTGCTGGCCGGTCCGGGGGTCGCCGCGCACGCTGCCACCGACGAGGGGATGGACTCCTACGCCGCCGTCTACGACCTCCAGCCCGACGGGAGCATGAAGGTCACCGAGACGATCACGTGGCGCTTCCCGAGTGGTGCCGAGAAGCACGGCATCTTCCGCAACATCGTCGTGCGGATGGGCTGGAACGACGAGGAGGACCGCTACCGCTACTTCGACCTCACCGACGTCGACGTCTCGAGCCCGAGCGGCGCCCCCGACGCCTTCCGCGTGAGCGACAACGGGGCCTCCAAGGAGATCCGCATCGGGTCGGCCGACGAGTTCACGAGCGGCACCCAGGTCTACGAGATCCACTACACGCTGCACGACGTGCTGAACCCCATCACCGCCGACGGCCGGCCGGCCACGGGCACGGCCCCGGCCGACACCATCGAGCTCTACTACAACGTCTTCGGCGCCAACGAGATGACCGAGCGCGACCGGGTGTCGCTCACCGTCAACGCCCCGGCCGGGTCGACGAGGGTCGCCTGCTACCAGGGCGTCACGCGCTCCGACACCCCGTGCCAGGCCACGTCCGGCGAACCGGCGAGGTTCTCGGCGCAGGGCCTCACGTCGGGTGAGGCCATGTCCGTCCTCGCGTCCTACCCGGCGTCGGCCTTCGGCGACGTACGGCCCGACGTGCGGCAGGGCAGCTCGGGCTCGTCGGTCGGGTCGGCCGCGGCGCCCGCCGCCAACGCCGCCGCCTGGCTCGGTGGCATCGGCGCCCCCGTGCTGGCGCTGGCCGTCATGGGCACCCTCGTGTGGACCCGTGGCCGAGACGAGCGCTACGCCGACGTCACCCCGGGCCTGTCGCCGTCCTTCGGCACCGGGGCCGCCGGCGACGGCACACCGGCCGCCCCCACCGTGCGCGGCGGGTCCACCACGGTGGCCGTGCAGTTCCAGCCGCCGAGGGGCGTGCAGCCCGGCATGGTCGGCACCATTCTCGACGAGACCGCCAACCCCATCGACGTCTCCGCGACGCTCATCGACCTCGCCGTGCGCGGCTTCCTCCGCATCGAGGAGAACGACTCCGGCGGCATGTTCAGCCGCACCGACTGGACGCTCACCCGGCTCACGCCGCCGGCCGCCGAGCGACTGCTGCCCTACGAGCGCCAGCTGCTCGACGGCGTCTTCTCCAGCCGCGGCGACACGGTCCGTCTGTCCGAGCTGAAGAACACGTTCGCCAGCACCCTCAAGCGCATCCAGTCCGAGATGTACCAGGAAGTCGTCACCCGCGGCTGGTTCCGGTCCTCGCCGCAGACGCAGCGCGGCGTCTGGCAGGGCCTCGGACTCGTCCTCGCGGTGCTCGGCGGCCTTGTCCTCTTCTACGGTCGTCCCGCCCTCAGCGCCCTCCTCGGCGGTGGCTTCACCGGCGGCATCGCGCTCGGGATCGGCCTCGTGCTGTCGGGCCTCATCGTCTGGTTCCTCGGCGGCCGCATGGCCGCCAAGACGGCCGAGGGGTCGGCCGTGCTCGCGCAGTCGCTGGGCTTCAAGGAGTACCTCACGACCGCCGAGGCGGGGCAGATCGAGTTCGAGGAGGCGAGCAACATCTTCAGCCGCTACCTCCCGTATGCCGTCGTGTTCGGTGTGGCCGACCGGTGGGCCAAGACGTTCGCAGACGTCGCGAAGGCGGCCGAGGCCGCGAACCAGCCCCTCATCATGCCGACCTGGTACGTCTGGAGCGGCAACGCGTTCCCCGACTTCACGAGCATCGCCGACGGGGTCGACTCGTTCTCCACGACCTCCACGGGCACGTTCACGTCGACGCCGGGATCGTCCGGCTCGTCAGGCTTCTCCGGCGGTGGCGGCTTCTCCGGCGGCGGTGGTGGCGGCTCGTCGTCCGGCTCCTGGTAGCTCGGTCCGAGCAGAGGCTCCCCGGCGGCCCGCACGTCCTGACGCGAGGGCGAGCAGCGCGCCGATGCCCGCCACGACGCCGCAGAGGGGCCAGATCAGTCTCGGCTGTGCGGCGTACACGATCCCGCCGAGCGGCGGCCACCCCGACCCCGAGCCGGGTGAAGCCGAAGACGACGAAGCCGGCGGCCACGAGCACGTAGCCCGTGGCGATGAACGGGAGCGCGGCGCGACCGCGTCGTACGCGCCACGCTCTTCCCGATCCCCGACGTCACGGGTTCGGTCGGCGACGCCATCGAGATTGTCCGTGCCCTCCGGCACGAGGGCGACGGCGATGCCGCTAGCGCACGCGGCTCAGCCGGCCGGTCCTGCCTTCCCCGAGCTCGGTGCGGTAGGCCAGCACGTCGTCGCCGAGGACGAACAGCTCCCCGTCCCCACGGGGCACGCACTCGGGCGCGCTGCCGGGCGCGTACGACGGGATCGCGAACTCGAAGACGGGCCCGTCGCTGACGTGCAGGAGCTGGAGGGTGCCGACGCACGCCGGGACGGCGGTCGACAGGGTGCCGCAGTCCGCACCCTCGCTGCACGAGTCCGTGACGACGAGGGTCATCGGGGTGCGCTGGTCGCCCAGCCGCGCCACGCCGGTCCAGGTGCCCGTCAGCTGCTCGAGCGCAGCGGCCCTGGGTGGCGGCACCGGCGCGGGCGCGGGGGTCAGGAGAGCGTCATCGGCCTCGACCCCTGGCCTCGAGATGGTGCCGGCCCCCGACGTCGACACGACGGCGGCGACGTCCCGGCCGGTGGCCGGAGGCGGCAGCAGGCGGGTCAGCACGTTCACCCCGCCCGTGATGGCGAGCGCGCACATGGCCATGACGAGCGCCCATCCGGCCGCGCTGAGTCCGCGTCCGCGGCCCGAGCCGGCCGCGGGCCTTCTCGGCTCCTGAAGACCGATCATCACGCACCTGCCCAGACGTCCCGACCGTTCGAGCGTACCCACGCCCGGACGGCCCCCACAGGAGAACGCCGGGTATACCCGCCCTGGAGATCCGGCTCAGCCGATGACGACCAGCAGATCGCCCCCTTCGACCTGCTGGTGCGTGCCGATCGCCAGACGCGAGACCGTGCCGCCGGTGGGGCTGGTGATGTTCGCCTCCATCTTCATCGCCTCGATGGTGGCCACGACGCCTCCCGGTTCGACGGTGTCGCCCTCGGCGACGGCGAGCGTGACGACCCCGGCGAACGGCGCCGCCACCTGGCCCTTCGCACCGGGGTCGGCCTTCTCGGCCGACTTCACGTCGGCCTCGACCGACCGGTCGCGCACCTGGATGGGGCGGAACTGACCGTTGAGGGTGCACATGACGGTGCGCATGCCCTTGGAGTCGGCCTCACCGACCGACTGCACGCCGATGAGCAGCCGCTTGCCCTGCTCGATCTCGACCTCGTACTCCTCGCCCTGCTCGAGGCCGTGGAGGAACAGGGCGGTGCCGAGCACGGAGAGGTCGCCGTAGGACTCGCGCGAACGCTCGAACTCCGACGTCGGTCCGGGGAAGAGCAGCTGGTTGAGGGTGCGTCGCGGCGTCTCGGCGAGCGCGACCTCCTGCTCGGGTGTCAGCTCCGTCAGGCGCGGCCTCGACCGGCGCCCGGCCAGGGCCTTGGTGCGGAACGGCTCGGGCCAGCCTCCGGGCGGGTCGCCCAGCTCGCCGTTGAGGAAGCCGATGACCGAGTCGGGGATGTCGAAACGCTGGGGGTCGTCCTCGAAGTCCTTCGGGTCGGCCCCGGCGCCCACGAGGGCGAGGGCGAGGTCGCCGACGACCTTCGAGCTGGGCGTCACCTTGACGATGTTGCCGAGGATCCGGTTCGCGGCGGCATACATGTCCTCGACGGCCTCGAAGCGGTCGCCGAGCCCCAGCGCGATGGCCTGCTGGCGCAGGTTGCTCAGCTGCCCGCCGGGGATCTCGTGGAAGTACACGCGGCCGGTGGGGGAGTCGAGACCCGACTCGAACGGTTTGTAGACGTGGCGCACCGCCTCCCAGTAGGGCTCGAGCGCGAAGACGTGCTCGATGTCGAGCCCGGTGGGCCGTGCGGTGTCGTCGGTGGCCGCGACGAGGGCCGAGAGCGACGGCTGGCTGGTCGTGCCGGCCATGGTGGCCGTCGCGGCGTCGACCGCGTCGACCCCGGCCTCGATGGCGGCGAGCAGCGTGCCGACCTGGCCGCCGGCGGTGTCGTGGGTGTGCAGGTGCACCGGCAGGTCGAACCGCTCGCGCAGGGCGGCGACCAGGCGGGCGGCCGCCGGGGCGCGCAGCAGCCCGGCCATGTCCTTGATGGCGAGCACGTGGGCGCCGGTGTCGACGATCTGCTCGGCGAGGCGAAGGTAGTAGTCGAGCGTGTAGAGCCGCTCTCCCGGCGACATGAGGTTGCCGGTGTAGCAGAGCGCGACCTCGGCGACGGCCGTGCCGGTGCCGAGCACCGCCTCGACGGCCGGCCGCATCTGCGACACGTCGTTGAGGGAGTCGAAGATGCGGAAGATGTCGAGCCCGGTCGCCGCCGCCTCGCGCACGAAGGCGTCGGTGACGGCCGTCGGGTAGGGCGTGTAGCCGACCGTGTTGCGCCCGCGCAGCAGCATCTGAAGGGGGATGTTGGGCATCGCCTCGCGCAGCGCCGCAAGGCGTTCCCACGGGTCCTCGGCAAGGAAGCGCAGGGCGACGTCGTAGGTGGCTCCGCCCCAGGCCTCCATCGACAGCAGCTGTGGCGTCAGGTGCGCGACGTGCCGGGCGACGTGGAGCAGGTCGCGGGTGCGCATGCGCGTCGCGAGCAGCGACTGGTGGGCGTCGCGGAAGGTCGTGTCGGTGACCGCCACGTCGTTCGCCTCGCGCAGCGCCCGGGCGAAGGCCTCCGGGCCGTCGGCGATGAGCCGGTCGCGCGAACCGGGCGGAAGCGGTGCGTCGGGAAGCTGGGGGAGCTTGTGCCGCGGTCGGATCCGCGTCGTGACGGGACCGTTCGGCTGGTTCACCGTGACGTCCGCGAGGTAGGTCAGCAGCTTGGTGGCGCGGTCGGCGCCGACGCGCGCGGCCAGCAGCTCGGGGCGCTGGTCGATGAACGACGTCGTGGCCAGCCCCTGCTGGAACACCGGGTCGCCGAGCACCGCCTCGAGGAAGGGGATGTTCGTCGAGACGCCGCGGATGCGGAACTCCGCCAGCGCACGCTGGGCGCGTCGCACGGCGATGGGGAACGTCATGCCGCGGCAGGTGAGCTTGACGAGCATCGAGTCGAAGTGCGCGCTGACCTCCGCCCCGACGAAGACGGTGCCGCCGTCGAGGCGCACGCCGCTGCCGCCGGCCGAGCGGTAGACGGTGATGGTGCCGGCGTCGGGACGGAAACCGTTGGCGGGGTCCTCGGTCGTGATGCGGCACTGCAGCGCGAACCCCTTGGTGCGGATGTCGTCCTGCCGCAGCCCCAGCGTCTCGAAGGTCTCGCCCGACGCGATCTGCATCTGGGTGACGACGAGGTCGATGTCGGTCACCTCTTCGGTGACGGTGTGCTCGACCTGGATGCGGGGGTTCATCTCGATGAAGACGTAGCGGCCGTCCTCACCGAGGAGGAACTCCACGGTGCCGGCGTTGACGTAGCCGATGGAGCGTGCGAAGGCGACGGCGTCGGCGCACATCCTCTCGCGGATGGCGGGGTCGAGGTTGGGCGCCGGAGCGATCTCGACGACCTTCTGGTGCCGCCGCTGGAGCGAGCAGTCGCGCTCGTAGAGGTGCACGGTCTCGCCGGTGCCGTCGGCGAGCACCTGGACCTCGATGTGGCGTGGGTTGACGACCGCTTCCTCGAGGTAGAGCGTGGGGTCGCCGAACGCCGACTCGGCCTCGCGCTGGGCGGCCTCCAAGGCGTCGCGCAGCGTCTCCCGGCCCTCGACGCGCCGCATGCCGCGGCCACCGCCGCCGCTCACGGCCTTGACGAAGACGGGGAAGCCGATCTCGTCGGCCGACCGCTCGAGCGCGTCGAGGTCGGTGCCCGGCTCGGAGCCGCGCAGGGTGGGCAGCCCCGCCTCGCGGGCGGCCGCGATGGCACGCGCCTTGTTGCCGGTCAGGTGCAGCACCGAGGCGGGCGGCCCGATGAAGGTGATGCCTGCGGCGTCGCAGGCCTCCGCGAGCAGCGGGTTCTCCGAGAGGAACCCGTAGCCGGGGTAGATGGCGTCGGCGCCGGCCTCGACCGCCTTGGCGACGATCGCCTCGTGGTCGAGGTACGCGCGGACCGGGTGCCCCTCCTCGCCGATCTGGTAGGCCTCGTCGGCCTTGAGCCGGTGCTCGCTCTTGCGGTCCTCGTACGGGAAGACTGCGACCGTGCGGGCGCCGAGCTCGGTCGCGGCCCGGAAGGCCCGGACGGCGATCTCGCCTCGGTTGGCGACGAGAACCTTGCGGAACATCGGACCTCCAGGGTCGGGCGGCTCGGTGGTCCACGACGACCACGCCCCGCAGCCTAGTGGCGGGTGCGAACGGCCGAACCCGGTCGACCACGGGTCGGAGGCGGGAATGGCTTGGACCCGTCGAGCGTTCCTCCTGCATACTGTGGTCTCCACTCCGGTGGAGCAGCAGGTTGAGAACTGAACAGCGTGACGTGGACACCCCCATGGGGGTGATCGGTTTCGACGGTGGTCGACACATCAGGGGAAGCGGGTCGAGGATGCAGGGTTATCTCGTTAACGCTCCTTGCAAAACAATAGGTGCCAATTCCAAGCGCACCGACTTCGCCCTCGCCGCCTGAGCGAGCCCCGAAGTCTGTCAGCCTGAGCTAGTTTCCGACTCAGTGCCTGGCATCAGCTAGGAAACTTGCTGCGCAGTCATGTTGGGGGGCTGTGCGGGACTCTTACTCAACTGGGCCTGTCAGGGGACGTGTGCGTGCGAGCCCTGGGGCCGAGAAAAGCCGTAGCGCACTGCACCCGGAGAAGTCCTGGTCTCTCGTCATCGGACGCGGGTTCAATTCCCGCCACCTCCACCACCTCGTGGTGGCCACGTCACGCTGTTCCTCAGCCCGCGCGTCCGTCACGCGACGCGCTTGAGCTCGTAGTGACCGTCGGCCTTGGTGAACGTCGCCCGCACCGTCACCTTCTTGCCGTTGAGCGTCAGGTGGCAGTCCGTGTGCGTGCCCACCTTGAGGTTCGGGAAGTTCGCGCACGTGACGCCCGAGACCGTGTCGGACGGCGAGCTCGCCCTGGCGCGTGCCACGATCCGAGCGGCGAGGGTCTTGCCGCTCGTCGCCGGGTTGAAGACGAGGACCGACGGCGCGGCCGTGACCGTCTTCGTCACCGTCGGCGTCGCTGCGGGCGAGCCCTGCGAGCAGGCGCCGAGCGCCAGAGCGCTCGCCGCCGCGACCACGACGGCGAGCCTCGCCTCGTCGTGCGTCCGATCACGCATCAGTGCCTCCCCGCGCCGTCCTGCCGTGCGCCCCCCGCGCGGCGTGGGTCAAGTATCACGGGGTCGTCGCCGGTGCACAGCCGAAACGGCGGAGTACGTGACGAGGGCGCCCCGGCGGTCGGGGCGCCCTCTTGCGTATGCCGTGTGCCGGCGGATGGCCGTCGGGACTCAGGCCTGCTCGGGCGCCGCGGCCTCGGCGGCCATCTGCTGCTTGATCGGAGCCATGTCGAGGGCCTTGACCTGCTCGATGACGTCCTGCAGCGCCGACTGGGGGAGTGCTCCCGGCTGGGCGAAGACGAGCACGCCCTCCTTGAAGGCCATCAGGGTCGGGATCGAGGTGATGTTGGCGGCCTGGGCGAGCGACTGCTCGGCCTCGGTGTCGACCTTGCCGAAGACGATGCCCTCGTTGTCGCCGCTCTGCGAGGCGGCGTCGTAGACCGGGGCGAACTGGCGACACGGGCCGCACCAGGACGCCCAGAAGTCGACCAGCACGATGTCGTTGTCGAGGACGGTCTTCTCGAAGGACTGCGCGGTCAGGTCAGTGGTAGCCATGTCTCTCCCAACGGACGAGCAGTGGTGGGTATTCCGTGCGGTGGCCGTGCTCGCAGCAGGCTCAGACGAGCTCCCAGGTCACGGTGACGCTCGCCACGAGCTCGAGGTCGCCGCCCTCGACTGGCATGCCGCCGTCGGAGGCGGCCGCGACGGCCATGAACTTCGCCTCGCGCCTGCCGACTGGCATCGCTCCGCCCTCGGCCACCCCGAGCACCGCGCCGAGCTCGGCACCCGACAGGCCGGCATACTGCTGTGCCTTGTCGCGCGCGTCCGCGAAGGCGCCGTCACGCGCCTTGCGGAGCCCGCCGGAGCGGTCGGACACGTCGAGGCGCACGGAGTCGACGAGCAGCGCGTTGCAGACGGCCGCGGCGGCGGCCTCGAGGATCTCGCCGACCGCCTCGAGGCGACGCACGGTGACCGCGAGCCGCTGCTGGGCCGTGAAGCCGACGGCCGTGCCGGTGTTGTCCCAGCGCTGGTTGACCCCCGCGTCGAGCGTGCGGATGTCGGCGTCGGCGACCCCGCGGTCGCGCACGACGGCGCCGACCTTGCGGATGCCCTCTGTGGCCCCTGCGAGCGCCGCGGCGACGTCGTCGGCGTCGTGACCCACCCGCAGGTCGAGCCGAACGACATCGGGGGAGACCGAGGCCCGCCCGCTGCCGTTGACGGTCACCGTGCGCTTGAGCTTGCCCATGCGTGTCCTCTCGTCGGCCGGCCCGGGGCGGCACGTGGCCCTCGTCGCAACCTACCTAGACTCCGTGACCATGACGACCCCTCCGTCCTCCCGGCGCTCCCGCGTGCTCGTCGCGCTCGCCGTGGCAGCCGTCGTCGTCCAGCTCGCGGTCCTCTACTGGCCCGTCGTGACGGTCGAGGGGCCGGTCAGCTGGACCGACAAGGTGGTCCACCTGCTCGTCTTCGCCGTGCCCACGTATGCCGTCGGGCGCGCCCTCGGGTCGGTGCGGGCCGCGGTCGTCGCCTTCGCGCTGCACGCCCCGGTCAGCGAGCTGGTGCAGCACTTCCTGCTGCCCGGCCGCTCCGGTGACGTGTGGGACGCGGTGGTCGACCTCGTGGGGGTCGGCCTCGGCGCCGCGGTGCTCGTGGTCGGGACGCGTCTGCGTCGCTGGTAGACTGGACGGCATCCGACTCCGAGGTTTCCTCGGATCACGACGGAAGAGATGGCGCCGGGGATGCCCGGCGGGCAGGCTCGTCCGACGAGGTGACACCCCTTCCGGAAGATCGCGCAGACGGCGCGGCCCGGCACCGACGCGGAGCGGATCCGAACACCGGACGGCACAGATGCCGGGGACCGGTACACATGGGGCGCAGACAGTTCTGCGCCTGAGGCTCGTCTGCATGGTCGTGGTGTGACTCACGGCTCGAGGCGAAGTCTGCATCGAGTCGAAGAGAGTTGAATACGCAATGCCCAAGCACACCCCCTCCGGCGCGCCCAAGAAGGCCCGCTGGTCCACCGAGAAGAAGGCCGCCGCGGCCAAGAAGCCGCACCGCGGTCAGGCCGGCAAGGGCGGACCCAAGTCCGGTTCCTTCTCCGGTCCCAAGAGCTCCCGCCCGGCCTCGTCGAGCAGCTCGCACGTCGGTGGCCGCGAGTGGCGCGCCCCCCGCGACGAGCACCGCTCGTACGACCGCCGTGACGACCGCGGTGACCGCGGCTTCCAGCGTCGCGATGACCGTCCGTCATTCGACCGTCGTGACGACCGCGGTGACCGCGGCTTCCAGCGTCGTGACGACCGCGGTGACCGCGGCTTCCAGCGTCGCGATGACCGTCCGTCGTTCGACCGCCGCGACGACCGCGGTGACCGTGGCTTCCAGCGCCGCGACGACCGTCCGTCGTTCGACCGCCGCGACGACCGCGGTGACCGCGGCTTCCAGCGCCGCGACGACCGTCCGTCGTTCGACCGCCGTGACGACCGCGGTGACCGTGGCTTCCAGCGCCGCGACGACCGACCGTCGTTCGACCGTCGTGACGACCGCGGTGACCGCCGTTCGTTCGACCGCCGCGACGACCGCGGTGACCGCGGCTTCCAGCGCCGCGACGACCGTCCGTCGTTCGACCGTCCTCGCGCCGAGCGTGACGACCGTGGCGGCGAGCGTCGCTCCTTCGACCGGCCGAAGTTCGACCGTCCGAGGTTCGACCGCGACAGCCGGGGCGACCGCCGGTCGTTCGACCGCCCAAGGTTCGACCGTGACGCCGAGCGCGCGCCGGTGAGCTTCGAGGACGCCGAGGCCGAGCGCATGGACGCCGACAACTGGACCAAGGCCACCCGCGCCGACATCTCCGACGGCCCCGTCGACGTCGCGGCCGACAACGGCTTCGCCGCCCTCGGCCTGCCCGAGCGCGTCGTCGAGCGCCTCGCCCGCGAGGGCATCACCGCGCCGTTCCCGATCCAGGCGGCCACGATCCCCGACGCGCTCGCCGGCAAGGACGTCCTCGGCCGTGGCCAGACCGGCTCCGGCAAGACGCTCGCCTTCGGACTCCCCGTCATCGCGCGCCTGCTCGAGGCCCAGGCCCCGCGCAACCCGCGCCGGCCGCACGCCCTGATCCTCACGCCGACCCGCGAGCTCGCGATGCAGATCTCCGACGCGCTCGAGCCGCTCGTGCACGTCGTCGGCCTGCGCCACAAGCTCGTCGCCGGTGGTCTCAGCTACACGACGCAGATCAACGCCCTCAACAAGGGCGTCGACATCCTCATCGCCACGCCCGGCCGTCTCAACGACCTGCTCGAGCGTGGGGCCGTCGAGATGGACGACATCGCGATCACGGTGCTCGACGAGGCCGACCACATGGCCGAGATGGGCTTCATGGCCGAGATCACGACGACGCTCGACAAGATCCCGTCCGACGGGCAGCGACTGCTGTTCTCGGCGACGCTCGACCGCGGCATCGACGACCTCGTCGCGAAGTACCTGAACGAGCCGGTGGTCCACTCGACCGACGACGCCACCGCCTCGGTCGAGACGATGGAGCACCACGTGCTCCTCATCGACCCGCAGCACAAGAAGGTCATCACGGCCGAGGTCGCCAACCGCGAGGGCCGCACCGTCGTCTTCTGCCGCACCAAGCTCGGCGCCGACCGCATCGCGCTGCAGCTGCGCGAGCAGGGCGTCATGGCCGCCGCGCTGCACGGCGGGCTCAACCAGGGCCAGCGCAACCGCGTCCTCGGCGCGTTCCGTGACGGCACCCTCCCGGTGCTCGTCGCGACCGACGTCGCCGCCCGCGGCATCCACGTCGACGACGTCTCGGTCGTGCTGCAGGTCGACCCGCCGGCCGACCACAAGGACTACCTGCACCGCTCGGGCCGCACCGCTCGCGCCGGCGACAAGGGCACCGTCGTGACCCTCGCCCTGCCGCACCAGCGCAAGACGATGGAGCGCCAGCTCAAGGAGGCCGGGCTCGAGATCGCGCCCGTCCGGGCCACGCCCGGCGACGCGATCATCGCCGCCACCGGTGCTACGACCCCGAGTGGTGTCGCCATCGCCGAGGACGAGTTCCAGCGCCTCATCTCCGGCCCGAAGCAGCACCGGCGTGGTCCGGCCGGCGCCCGCGGTCCGCGGCAGGGCTCGCGCGGCGGCTTCCGCCCGCACCACGGTGGCGCTCGTGACGACCGTCGTGGCCGCCGGGGCGACCGCGGCGACGGTCTCGTCTCCCGCTGGGGCGACGACGAGCGCGGCGGTCGACGGGGCGCTCGCTTCTGAGTGGTCGCCGGTGTGGAAGGCTGTGCTCCGTGAGCTCGACGTTCCACACCGGCCGCCTGCTCGTGGCGACACCGTCCGTCGAGGGTGACGTCTTCCACCGGTCCGTCATCCTCATGCTGCACCACGACGACGGCGGGGCCCAGGGAGTCGTGCTCAACAAGCCGCTGTCGGCCGAGGTCGACTCGGTGCTGCCGGGCTGGCAGCGCGTCGTCACCGCGCCGCACGTGCTCTTCCAGGGCGGCCCTGTGTCGACGTCGTCGGCCCTGGGGCTCGTCACGGTCCCGGGGGACGAGCCCGAGCCGCTCGGCGTGAAGCGCCTCTTCGGCTCCATCGGGCTCGTCGACCTCGACGTGCCGACCCCGGTCGTCGAGGCCGAGCTCGCCGGCCTGCGGATCTTCGCCGGCTACTCCGGCTGGGAGTCCGGCCAGCTCGAGAACGAGATCGCACGCGGCGACTGGTACGTCGTCGACGCCGAGGTGCGAGACGCGTTCACGTCCCAGCCCGGCAGCCTCTGGCGCGACGTGCTGCGGCGCCAGCGTGACAGCCTCGCCTACGTGGCGAGCTTCCCCGACGACCCGTCGATGAACTGACGTGGACGTCGTCACCGGCACGGTGCCGCCCGCAGAGCCGCGACCCGGGCCCCGCGCGTCGACCAGGCGAGTTGCCTTCGTCGACAGCGGGCTCGGGCTCCTGGGGTACGCCGACGCGCTGCACTCGCTGCGCCCCGACCTCGGGCTCGTGCTCTCGCTCGACCCCGACAACATGCCCTACGGCCCGCGCACGCCCGACGACGTGCAGCGGCTCATCCTCGCGTCCGCGCGGGCGACCCTGCCGTACGCCCCCGACGCGATCGTCGTCGCCTGCAACACGGCCTCGGTGCACGGTCTCGACGCCCTGCGCGCCGAGCTCGAGCCGGACGTCCCGGTCATCGGCACCGTTCCTGCCATCCGGCCGGCGGCGGCAGCCGGGGGACCTGTCGCGGTCTGGGCCACGGCCGCCACGACGGCGAGCGACTACCTGCGCGGGCTCATCGACGCGTTCGCCGCCGACGTCGGGACGTATGCCGTGGCGGCGCTGGGCCTGGCCGAGGCCATCGAGGGCGGCGACCCGCGGCTGGTCGACGAGTGCATCGCGTATGCCGCCTCGCAGACACCCGCCGGAGTGCGTTCCCTCGTGCTGGGCTGCACGCACTACGGGCTCGTCGTCGACCGCATCGTCGCCGCCCTCGGCGAGGGTGTCGTCGTGCACGACTCGCCGGTGGCCGTCGCCCGCCAGACCCTCCGCCGCATCGGCCTCGAGCCCGACCGCGACACGGCAGATCCGGGGGGCGGAAGGGGTGTCGAGGCCGTGCTGCTGAGCGGCAGGCCCGGTCCCGCGCCGTCGTCGTGGCGGGCCTACCCGGCGGGGGAGCGACTCCTGGGGAGCGCGGCAGGGCGGCATACACTCTCGTCATGAGCACGATGCCTCCCGACCCCTTCGAGCCGGAGCCGCTGCGCGGCACGAGCACGGCGACGATCGAGCGCGAGGAGGTCCGTGAGGAGCTCCAGGAGCCCGGCGACCACGAGCGCTTCTCGCACTACGTGCGCAAGGAGAAGATCCTCGAGAGCGCCCTGTCGGGAGAGCCGGTCGTCGCGCTCTGCGGCAAGATCTGGGTGCCGAACCGCGACCCGCAGAAGTTCCCCGTCTGCCCCGTCTGCAAGGAGATCTACGACGGCCTGCGCGACCCGCAGGACGGCGGCGACGCCTGACCCGACCGACGCAGGGGACGGGTCGCTGGGCGATTCCTTACGGCTTCTTTACGTTCGGTGGCTCCGCGGCAGACGTTCGCGTACCTATCGTCGCTGGGGTCGGCACCCGATCGGGAGCCGTGTCGGACGAGAAAGGTCTCCCCATGAAGCTTCGCTCCCTGGTCCTTGCGGCACCCCTCGCGCTGGCCACCCTGTCCCTGGGTTCGCCGGCCCAGGCGGTTCCCGTGGCCGACGGCCACGCCAAGGCGGCGTGCGTCGACCCCGCGGCGGTCGGTGCTCGTGGCACGCACGGCACGGCCAAGGACCCGCACGAGCTCTCCGACGCCCAGGTGCGCGCCAACGAGGCCGCCCTGACGCAGGCCCTCGCGGCCAAGGGGCTGACCCGCGACTCCTCGGGCAAGCTCGCCAAGGCGACGGGGACGAACGGCAAGCCGGGCTCCGGTGCCGCCTTCGTCGCCGCGAACGTCAAGGTCTACTGGCACACCATCACCAACGGCTCGCAGGGAGCGGTGAGCGCCAGCAAGATCAGCAGCCAGATCAGCGTGCTCAACAACGCCTACGCGGGCACCGGGCTCAGCTTCACGCTCGCCGGCAGCGACTCCACGAGCAACGCCTCCTGGTACACCGTGACCCCCGGGTCGTCGGCCGAGCGCAGCATGAAGACGGCGCTGCGCAAGGGCACGATGGCCGACCTCAACCTCTACTCCGCCAACATCGGCCAGGGCCTGCTCGGGTGGGCGACCTTCCCGAAGAACAGCTACGACGTGATGGACGGTGTCGTCGTGCTCACCGGCTCGCTGCCCGGCGGCACCGCGACGAACTACAACCAGGGCGACACCGCCACCCACGAGGTCGGCCACTGGGCCGGGCTCTACCACACGTTCCAGGGCGGCTGTAACGGCAACGGCGACTACGTCTCCGACACCCCGGCCGAGGCGAGCCCCGCCTACCAGTGCCCGACCGGTCGCGACACCTGCACGAGCCCCGGCCTCGACCCCATCAAGAACTTCATGGACTACACGTACGACTCGTGCATGAACACGTTCACCGCCGGTCAGGTCTCGCGCATGCAGGCCCAGTGGACGGCCTACCGCGCCGGCAAGTGACCCGACGCGCAGGCTGCTGACCTGCGAAAACCTCTCTGCGGCATACGAACTCGGATGCCATACCAAACCGGTCGAGGCCCCGCCAACTTGGCGGGGCCTCGGCATGTCGCGGGGGCCGACCGGATACCGTGGGCGGCCTATGAGTTCAGGGGCCGCCTTCCACCTCCCACCCGCCTTCCCGGAGCGGGCAGCGTGGGGTACCGCCAGCAAGCTGCGTGCCTGGCAGCAGGAGGCGCTCGACCTCTACCTGTCGAAGGCGCCGCGCGACTTCCTCGCGGTCGCGACCCCCGGTGCCGGCAAGACGACCTACGCGCTGCGGGTGGCGACCGAGCTGCTGAGCGCGGGCGTCGTGCACCGGGTCACGGTCGTCGCGCCCACCGAGCACCTGAAGACGCAGTGGGCCGACGCCGCCGCCCGGGTCGGCATCAGCCTCGACCCGAAGTTCAGCAACTCGATCGGCCGGCACTCCGACGACTACCACGGGGTCGCCGTCACCTACGCGCAGGTGGCCTCGCGACCCTCGCTGCACCGTGAGCTGACGACCACCCGCCCGACGCTCGTGATCCTCGACGAGGTGCACCACGGCGGCGACAGCAAGAGCTGGGGCGACGGCATACGCGAGGCCTTCGAGCCGGCCACCCGCCGCCTCAGCCTCACGGGCACGCCGTTCCGGTCCGACACGTCACCGATCCCGTTCGTCACCTACGAGCTCGACGCCGAGGGCACGCTCGTCAGCTCGAGCGACTACACCTACGGCTACGCCGAGGCCCTGCGCGACGGCGTCGTGCGTCCGGTCCTCTTCATGGCCTACGGCGGCAGCATGCGCTGGCGCACGAAGGCCGGCGACGAGCTCGAGGCTCGCCTCGGCGAGCCGATGACGAAGGACTTCGTCGCCCACGCCTGGCGCACCGCGCTCGACCCGAAGGGGGAGTGGATCCCGGCGGTGCTCGCCGCCGCCGACCGGCGCCTCGCCGAGGTGCGCCGCCACGTCGAGGACGCCGGTGGCCTCGTCATCGCCTCCAACCAGACGCAGGCGAGGGCGTATGCCGCCATCCTCCGTGAGCTGACGGGCGAGGCTCCCACCGTCGTCCTCTCCGACGACCTCGGCGCGAGCAAGCGCATCGAGGACTTCGGCGCGAGCGACGAGCGGTGGATGGTCGCCGTGCGCATGGTCTCGGAGGGCGTCGACGTGCCGCGTCTCGCCGTCGGCGTCTACGCGACGTCGACGTCGACCCCGCTCTTCTTCGCGCAGGCCGTCGGCCGCTTCGTGCGCGCCCGCAAGCGGGGCGAGACCGCCTCGGTGTTCCTCCCGTCGGTGCCGGTCGTCCTCGACCACGCCGCGCGGCTCGAGGAGCAGCGCGACCACGCGCTCGACCGCAAGCCCAACCCCGACGACGTGGGCCAGATGTGGGCCGAGGAGCAGGCCCTCATCGACGACGCGAACCGCGCCGAGAAGGCGAGCGGTGCGCTCGACGAGGGCGCCTTCGAGGCGCTCGAGTCCGACGCCCACTTCGACCACGTGCTCTTCGACAAGCAGCAGTGGGGCATGCACGCGCAGGTCGGCTCCACCGACGAGGAGGAGTACCTCGGGCTGCCCGGGCTGCTCGAGCCCGACCAGGTGTCGGCCCTGCTGCGCGAGCGCCAGAGCCGACAGGTGAAGAAGGCCCCGCAGGGGGCCCAGGCGCCGACGCCGGTGGCCGCGCACCGGGCCCTCGCCGCGCAGCGCAAGGAGCTCAACAAGCTCGTCTCGACCTACGCCCGGCAGAAGGGCCTGCCGCATGCCAACGTGCACATGGACCTGCGGCGCGTCTGCGGGGGACCCGACCTCGCGGCGGCGACGTCCGAGCAGGTCGGCGAGCGCATCGACAAGATCCGCCTCTGGCTCGTCGGGCGCCGCTGAGCCGTTCCCGGGCCCCGTCGGCCGGTCCGCCGGTGTTCACGAATCGGTGGCATCTTGTCCGCCTTCGTCCCGGTCTGGGCGGCTAGGGTCGTGCGGGCGCCTCGGCGCGCCCCGCTGGAGACCACCGGCACCCTGACCCCGCGACCACCCTCGCGCCCCCCGAAGGACGACATGAGCACCGACCCCACCCCCTGCACCCCTGCCTCCACGGCTGCCGGCCACCCGGACCGCGCCCCCGGCTTCCTCGCCTCCGCCGCCACGCGGCGCCAGCTGCTCTCGCTGGCTGCCGTCGGCGGCGTCGGGCTCGCCTCGGTGCGTGCCGCGGCACCGGCCACCGCCGCCACCGGGCCCGCCACCAACGGCGAGACCGTACGCCTGACCGTGCTCGGCACCACCGACCTGCACGGCAACGTCTTCAACTGGGACTACTTCAACAACCGCGAGTACGACGACAAGACGCACAACGACATCGGCCTCGCCAAGGCCTCCTCGGTCATCAAGATGCGCCGCGCCGACCTCGGCGCCGCGTCGTGCCTCACCCTCGACGCCGGCGACACCATCCAGGGCACGCCTCTCGCGTACTACTACGCCAAGATCGACCCGATCACGGGCGGCTCGACCCACCCCATGGCCGCCGCCATGAACGCGGTCGGCTACGACGCCGCGGCCCTCGGCAACCACGAGTTCAACTACGGCATCGACACGCTGCGCGCCTTCGAGAAGCAGCTGGACTTCCCCCTCCTGTCGGCCAACACCGTCGACTGGGACACCGGCTCACCGGCCTTCAAGCCGTGGGTCATCAAGACCGTCAAGATCGCCGACCAGAAGCCGATCCGGGTCGGCATCCTCGGCCTCGTCACGCCGGGCGTCGCGATCTGGGACAAGGCCAACGTCGAGGGCCGGCTGAAGTTCCCCGGCATCGTCGAGCAGGCTCGCATCATGGTGCCGCGCCTCAAGGCCGCCGGCGCCGACGTCGTGATCGTCTCGGCCCACTCGGGCACCAACGGCCTGTCGTCGTGGGGCGACGCGCTGCCCTACGTCGAGAACGCCAGCCGGATCCTCGCCGAGGAGGTGCCGGGCATCGACGCGATCCTCGTCGGGCACTCGCACGTCGAGGTCGTCGACAAGGTCACCAACAAGCAGACCGGCAAGAAGGTGCTGCTCTGCGAGCCGCTCTACTGGGGCATGCGCGTCGCCGAGATGACCCTCAGCCTGCAGAAGGTGCGCGGTCAGTGGCAGGTGGTCGACAGCGCCGGACAGCTGTGGAACGCCAACGCCGTGCCCGAGGACCCCGCGGTCACCGGTGCCGTGCGGGCAGCGCACGAGAAGGTCCTCGGCTACGTCAACGGCGTCATCGGCACGTGCACCGAGGCGATGTCCGCGGCGACCTCCCGCTACGAGGACACCGCCGCCATCGACTTCATCAACTACGTCCAGGCGGGTGCCGTCAAGGCGGCCCTGGCGGGCACGCCCGAGGCCGTCCTGCCGGTGCTGTCGATCGCCGCGCCGTTCAACGCCCTCGCCGCGATCCCCGCGGGTGACGTGACCATCCGCGACGTCGCAGGCCTCTACATCTACGACAACACCCTGCTCGGCATCGTGCTGACCGGCGCCCAGGTCAAGGACTACCTCGAGAAGAGCGCCGGCTACTTCAAGCAGGTCTCGGGCACCGGACCGTTCACGGCCGACCAGGTGACCCGCGCGAACAACACGCCCGACTACAACTACGACATCATGGGCGGGCTCGACGCCGACCTCACCTACGACATCGACATCGCCAAGGCGGCGGGGTCACGCATCGCGAACCTCGCGTACGCCGGCGCCCCCGTCCTGCCGGACGCGCGGTTCGTCATCGCGATCAACAACTACCGCCAGTCCGGTGGTGGTGGCTTCCCGCACGTGACGACGGCTCCCGTCGTCTACAACCGCCAGATCGAGATCCGGCAGCTGCTCATCGACTGGGCGACGGCGCACAAGGTCATCGACCCGAAGACGTTCTCCAGCATGGACTGGAAGCTCGTCAGCAACGGCAGCCCGGTGACCGTCACCGGCTGAGGCCACGGGGACAGAGGGCGTACCCGCCGGGACAGGGGAGCACCGACGGGTACGCACCTCCATCCTCGCGGATCGACCCCTCCCGCGTCAGCGGTTTCGGCGCGTTTCGGCCCAGAATTCGCGCGGGTCGATCGGGCGGACTCAGGCGCCGACGAGCACCTGGTAGCCCCAGGCCGGGAGCGTGTACGACTGACCCACCGCGAGCTCGAGGGTCTCGCCGGTGAAGGCGTCACGCCACGACCCGGTCTGGGGGCCGTCACCGAGCACCACCGTCTGCTCCTCGCCGCTGAAGTTGAACGCGCCGAGGACACGGTCGTCGCCCACGGCCCGGACGAAGCTGAGCACCGCGGCCTCGGCCGAGTTCGGCACCCGCACCATCCGCCCACCGGCGGCGCCGTTCCACAGGGCCGGGTGCTGCTTCTTCAGTGCGAAGAGCCGGCGGTAGAGCTCTCCCTGCTCGTCCTCGCGCCACTCGATCTCGTCCTTGTCGAAGAAGACCAGCCTCCTGTCGCTGCCGGCCTCCTGGCCGTTGTAGACGAGCGGCATGCCCTCGCTGACGACGGACAGCACGATCGCGGGCTCGAGCGCGTCGCCGAACTGCTCGTACTCCGTGCCCTCCCACGCGTTCTTGTCGTGGTTGCTGACGAAGAGCATGCGGTAGGCGTCGCGCTGGTAGAAGCGGTCGTTCCACGCGTAGTACACCTTGAGCGCCTCGACGTCGGCCTTGCCGTGCGCGATCTTGTGAAGGGTGTCGTTCCAGCTCCACGCGTACGTCATGTCGAAGGCGCGCACGTGGAGGTCGCGCGACTCCCACTCGGCGAGCATGAAGACCGGCTTGATCGCGTCGAGCTCGCGACGCACGTTGTCCCAGAAGTCGACGGGCACGAATCCGGCCACGTCGCAACGGAACCCGTCGACGTCGACCTCGCGCACCCAGTACGCCATCGCCTCGGTCATGTAGCGACGCAGGTCCTCGTTGCCGTAGTCGAGGTCGATGATGTCGTCCCAGTCCCACCACGGGGTGGGACGGAAGTCGCCCTTCCAGTCACGGGCGTACCAGTCGGGGTGCTCGGTGACGAGCGGGTTGTCCCACGCGGTGTGGTTGGCGACCCAGTCGAGGATGACGTGCAGCCCGAGGTCGTGCGCGGTCGCGACGAAGTGGCGCAGGTCCTCGAGCGTGCCGAACTCCGGGTTGACCGCGAGGTAGTCCTTGACGGCGTACGGGCTGCCGAGCACTCCCTTGCGGTTCTGCTCGCCGATCGGGTGCACCGGCATCAGCCAGACGATGTCGATGCCCAGGTCACGCAGTCGTGGCAGGTGGGCCTCCGCGGCCCGGAAGGTGCCCTCGGGCGTGAAGTGACGCTGGTTGATCTGGTAGATCGTCGCACTCCTGGCCCACTCGGGGTGGGTCAGCTCGACGTCGGCTCTCGGGGCGTAGGGGTTGGCGCTCACGGGTTCGGCGGTCACGGGTGCGGCTCTCCTTGGGCGAGGTCGAGCAGGTGCTCGACGAGGGGGACGGTGCGGTGGTCGAGTCGGGTGGCGAGCGAGATGACGGTCGAGGCGCGGGTGACGTGCGCGTCGTCGACGACCTGGTCGATGACGCGCTGCAGGTCCGCGTTGTCGCGCCCGACGATGCGGATCAGCACGTCTCCCGAGCCGGTGATGGTGTGCGCCTCGAGCACCTCCGGGATCGCGGCGAGGTGCTCGACGACGGGGGAGTGGCCGCCGCGGCCCTGACGGATCTCGAGGGTGCAGAACGCGGTCACGGGGTAGCCGAGCGCCGCCGGGTCGACGTCGGGGGCCATGGAGCGCAGCACGCCGGTGCGCTGGAGGCGGTCGATACGGGCCTGGACGGTGCCACGGGCCACGCCCAGCCGGCGTGACGCGCCGAGCACGCCGACGCCCGGCTCGGTGAGCAGGAGCAGCAGGATGCGGCAGTCGAGGGCGTCGACGGCGGTGCGAGCACCCAGCCCAGCGGTCGCGGTCATGAGCAAAGTGTCCAGCACAAGCCGGCATACGGGCAACACTTTGTGCACTGTGTCCAGACTTCACGGGTTCTGTTGCACAGTGGTTGGGTCTGGTCCACCCTCGCTCCATGACTGACACGATGCCGTCTCAGGCCGCCGACCTCACCGACGACCGTACCCAGCAGGAGCGCGAGGCCGACCTCGACCTCGAGCAGCTCAAGCAGCTCGTGGGCCTCGTCGAGTACGACGAGAACACCGACGTCTTCCCCGTCACCGGATGGGACGCGATCGTGTTCGTCGCGGGCAACGCCACCCAGAGCGCGCACTACTACCAGAGCGCGTGGGGCATGGACCTCGTCGCCTACTCCGGTCCCGAGAACGGCAACCGCGACCACAAGGCCTTCGTCCTGCGCAGCGGCTCCATCCGCTTCGTCGTCAAGGGCGCGGTCGACCCCGACAGCCCGCTCGCCGACCACCACCGCCGCCACGGAGACGGCGTCGTCGACATCGCCCTCGAGGTGCCCGATGTCGACAAGTGCGTCGCCCAGGCCCGCAGCGCCGGCGCGACGGTGCTCGAGGGGCCCACGAACCACACCGACGAGCACGGCACCGTGCGCACCGCAGCCATCGCCACCTACGGCGAGACGCGCCACACGCTCGTGCAGCGCACGGTCGACGGCCAGACGTATGCCGGCCCGTACCTTCCCGGCTACGTGCCGGCGAGCTCCACCCACGTCAAGCGCGAGGGCCAGCCCAAGCGGCTCTTCCAGGCGCTCGACCACATCGTCGGCAACGTCGAGCTCGGCCACATGGACGAGTGGGTCTCCTTCTACAACCGCGTCATGGGCTTCGTGAACATGGCCGAGTTCATCGGCGACGACATCGCGACCGACTACTCCGCCCTCATGAGCAAGGTCGTGGCCAACGGCAACCACCGCGTGAAGTTCCCGCTCAACGAGCCGGCCATCGCGAAGAAGAAGAGCCAGATCGACGAGTACCTCGAGTTCTACCGCGGTGCCGGCGCCCAGCACCTCGCCGTGGCGACCAACGACATCCTCGCCTCGGTCGACGCCCTGCGCGACAACGGGGTCGAGTTCCTCGAGACCCCCGACAGCTACTACGAGGACCCCGAGCTGCGCGCCCGCATCGGCAACGTCCGGGTGCCGATCGAGGAGCTGCAGAAGCGCAAGATCCTCGTCGACCGTGACGAGGACGGCTACCTGCTCCAGATCTTCACCAAGCCGCTCGGCGACCGGCCGACGGTGTTCTTCGAGCTCATCGAGCGGCACGGCTCGCTCGGCTTCGGCAAGGGCAACTTCAAGGCGCTCTTCGAGGCGATCGAGCGCGAGCAGGACAAGCGCGGCAACCTCTGAGGCCGACGCCCGACGCACCGCCCTGACCCGCCGGGCAGGATGCCGCCCCCACGTCCGTCGACGGACGTGGGGGCGGATCCTTCTTCCCGGTCCCACGCGAGGGGGGGGCGACCGCGGTCCCGGTCAGGTCGTGGGCATCACGCCCGTGTCGTGAAGGACCACGACGTTGCCGTGAGGGCGTTGCCGGCACGGTCCTTGATGCCCGCGGTGAGCCGCAGCGTGTAACGAGTACGCGGCGCGAGCGTGACGCTGGGGTTGAGCGTGGCCCGGCGGGTCGTCGCGTTGTAGGTGACGACGGCACGCACGACAGCCCCGCTCGGTGAGCGCAGGCTGACGGTGGTCCCGTTCACCCCGGTGATCGCCTCGTTGAAGCCCGCCGTGACGTTGCTCAGCCGGCTCACGCCGACCGCGCCCGCTGCCGGACTGCGGAAGTTGACCACCGGCGCCGGGCCGGTGACGAACGCCCACGCGGTCGGGGTGAGCCCGACTCCGAAGTCGGCGCTCTTGACCGCCGAGGTGAGGCTGGCCGTGTAACGGGTGTCCGCGGCGAGCGTGGCGGTCGGGTTGAGGGTCGCCACCCGGGTCGTCGCGTTGTACGTGACCGCCGCCGGGACGACCGTCCCGTTCGGCGCCTTCAGCAGGAACGAGGTCCTGTTGACGGTCGTCGCGTTCACAGCGCGGCTCATCGTGGCCGTGATGTTGGCAGTCTGGCCGATCCGCGTCTGGTTCACCAGCGGCGTCCGGGCGGTCACCGTCGGGGTCACACCGACGGCGAAGGCAGCGGTGGCGTTCGGTGCGGCGTTGCCGGCCCGGTCCTTCACGCCCAGGGTGAAGGTATAGCGACCGTCAGCGAGCGGCCCGAACGTCTTGCCGGACACGCAGGCGGCGGCGGCCGCGCCCGGCGTGAGACCGCAGGTGAAGGCCGCGCCCGCCTCACCCGTGAAGGTGAACCGCGGGGAGCGCACCGAGCTCGCCGCAGCGGGCTTACCCGTGATCACCCCGGCGGCGGGCGCCACGGTGTCGACCGTGACCTGGAGCGACCCGAGCCCCATGGTCTCAGCCCCGCCCGCGGAGGACTCACCCGCGGTGATCGTGTGGACCCCGTTCGTCAGGGGCGCATCCGGCGCGACCGCCCACGTGCCGTTGGCCGCGATCGCCGTGGTGGAACCGGCGAGCACGCCGTCGACGTAGAGGTTGATCCGGTCGGCTGTCGTCGCGTCGCGGTTGCCACCGAACGTCGGCGTCGCGACGTTCGTGATGTTGTCGGTGGCGGACGCGCCCGAGTCGCTTATCGCGAGCAGGTCCGGCGTGCTCGGGCCGCGTTCGGCCGGAGCTTGGCAGGGGAGGCTGGGACCGCCCACCGCCCCTGCTTCGAAGATCGTCAGCTCGTTACCCGCAGCGGGCGTGCCCCCGAGCCACATCCCTCGGCTCTCGTTCTGCGCGTTCACCGCGCGGTCAGCATCGCTCAGGCCATCGATCGAGCCCGGGAGCCGGAACGTGGCCGTCCAGCTCGTGCCCGCGGGCGTGTCGTAGGCGAGAGTCCCGTCAGCTGCACCTGTGAAGTCTGCGCGGATGCTTCGCTTGCCGTTCGAGAACCGCTGGTTCGGGGCAATAACGCGAGCCTCGAGCTGGTCGACGGGGATCTGAGCGCCGCCCGGCGTGACCGCCGTGCCCTTGATCTGGACCGTGGTCGCGTCGATCTTGGTGGCCGGCTGAGTAACGATGACGCTCGCCGTTGTCGTGCTGTCGCCTTCCCCAGGACCGGTGAGGATCTCGATGACGTCTCCTGGTCGGATGTTCGGCGTGACTCCCTCCCAACATCCGCCGCCGGGGTGGTTGACCTCGACCAGGCCCTCGACCACGTCGGGGGTACTGATGTCGTCCAGTGGGTCGACCGTAGCGGTGCTCACGACGAAGCCGTTACGAAGCACGTTGACGACGACGGGGTGACCAGGCGTGTATCCGTCGGCCGAGATGAAGTCTCGTTCGGGGAAGGAGATGATCGAGTGGGGCAGGACTGGGGGACTGTTGACGCCGGCGGCGAGGGCCGGCAGAGCTGAACCGAGGCCTGCGGCCATCACCACCGTCCCGGTCACTGCTGTCAAGAATCGAGTGCGTTGCCGTCGCGACATTGGCCATCCTCCTGTGTCGGTGCGGCGGCCGGGTGGAGCCACGGCCCCGGCTCGTCCCCCCGACGGCGACGAGTCCACCGCACGCTCATGGTGTCGAGGCGTCCTTGAGGAAACCTTGTGTAGAGATTGCGTGATATCGGCCGATAGGCGTGATTCGCCGGGCAAGCCGGGCAGGTCGTGGTCCTGGGGGTCGCTGCCGGGCGGGCGACCCCCGCCGTGGCAGAGTTGGGTCATGAGCCAGCAGCCCTCCGGGTGGTACGACGACCCGAGCCAACCCGACATGCTCCGTTACTGGGACGGCGTGTCGTGGACGAACCACACGGCGCCCAAGAAGTCGCCGACGGCGTCGAAGAGCACCATCGGCCTCCCGCAGCAGTCGCGGGGGGACCAGTCGTCGACCGACCGCACGGGAGCCGCGGCGCCCACGCCGACCACGCCGATGCCGCAGGGCAGCGGTTGGCAGGGCCAGTCGCAGACGCCGCAGCAGTCCTACCAGCAGGCACCGGCCAACGCGCAGTGGATGTACAACATCCGCACCACCGCCGACGGCATCCCGCTCGCGTCGTGGGGCAAGCGTCTCGGGGCCTGGCTCATCGACGGCATCATCCTCTTCGTCGTCGGTGGTGCGCTCTCTTGGGGGGCCACCCCGCGCATGGGCCAGCTGTTCTCCGAGATGGTGACGGCAGCCGAGGTCAACGACCGGGCGCGCCTGACGGCGATCCAGGGCGAGCTCACCGGGCCCGCCCTCCAGTTCTCCTTCATCCTCTGGCTCATCACGACGGCCTACTGCCTCATCTTCTGGACCACCACGGCGCAGACGCCCGGCAAGATGGTCGTCGGCATCAGCGTGCGTCGCGCCGCTGAACCCGGGCCCCTGCCGCTCGGCACCGCGGTGGTGCGCCGCCTCGTGCCGCTGGCCGGGCAGTTCATTCCCTTCCTCTCGCTGCTCGACGGGCTGTGGCCGCTGTGGGACGACAAGCGGCAGGCCCTGCACGACAAGGTCGCCGGCACCCAGGTCGTCGAGGGCAAGCAGCCCCGCAAGCAGGGCTGAGCCCGGTCGACGCGTAGTCCCCTCCCGGATGGCGGGTGGGGCGTAAGTGGGTTGCGCCGCTGTCGGGGGTGCGCGGCACAATCGAGGGTGCGCGGCCACCACCGTTGCCACGGCGTCGTCGTCGCCGTTCCTCACCTCTGAAGACCATCGGAGCCCATCTGTGTCTGCACCAACCGCACCACCCGCCGGTCCGGCATACCCCGACAAGATCGACGCGGCCGTCCTCAAGGTCGCCGGGGTCGTCGTCCTCGGCGCGATCATGTCGATCCTCGACATCACGGTCGTCAACATCGCCCTGACCAAGTTCCAGACGGTCTTCGCGCAGCCGGGCGGCCAGCCGCTCCTCTACTCCACCGTCGCGTGGACGGTCACCGCCTACACGCTGGCCCTGGCCACCGTCATCCCGCTCACCGGGTGGGCGGCCGACCGGTTCGGCACCAAGCGCCTCTACATGCTCGCGGTCGTGCTCTTCACGGCCGGCTCGGCCCTGTGCGCGACGGCCGGCTCCATCGAGATGCTCATCGGCTTCCGGGTGCTGCAGGGCCTCGGTGGCGGCATGCTCATGCCGCTCGGCATGACGATCATGACCCGCGCCGCGGGTCCCGACCGCATGGGCAGGCTCATGGCCGTGCTCGGCATCCCGATGCTTCTGGGCCCGATCTTCGGCCCGATCCTGGGCGGCTGGCTCATCGACAACTACTCCTGGCACTGGATCTTCCTGATCAACGTGCCGATCGGCATCATCGCCGTCGCGTATGCCGCGTGGGCCCTGCCGGCAGACAACCCCGAGCCGTCCGAGTCCTTCGACGTCATCGGCATGCTCCTCATGTCGCCGGGCCTGGCGCTCTTCCTCTACGGCGTCAGCTCGATCCCGGGCGAGCGCACCGTCTCGTCCGCCAAGGTGCTCGTCCCGGGCCTGGTGGGCCTCGCGATGATCGTCGTCTTCGTGCTCTACAGCTTCCGGCCCAGGCACCCGCTGCTCGACCTGCGGCTCTTCAGAAACCGCCGGCTCACCGTCGCGACGATCACCATGTTCCTCTTCGGTGCGGCCTTCTTCGGCGGGCTGCTGCTCGTGCCCCAGTACCTCCAGCAGGTGCGCGCCGAGACGCCGCTCCACTCCGCGTACCTCATGGTCCCGCAGGGCATCGGCGCGATGCTGACGATGCCGGTCGCCGGGGCGCTCGCCGACCGCTTCCCCGTCGGGCGCATCGTCCCGTTCGGTCTCGTCGCCATCGTCGCGGGCATGTTCGCGCTGACGCAGGTCGGCCCCGACACGTCCTACTGGGGCTACATCATCCCGGTGCTCTTCGTGATGGGTCTCGGCATGGGCGGCACGATGATGCCGATCATGACCTCGGCGCTCAAGACGCTGACCCACCACCAGGTCGCGCGCGGCTCGACGCTGCTCAACATCACCCAGCAGATCGCGAGCTCGATCGGCGTGGCTGTCATCTCGGTCGTCTTCACCAACTACCTCAACAGCTCGCCGAGAGCCGGGGCCGTGCTCGGTGCCCAGTTCGACCCCTCGGTCAAGGACCGACTCGGCCCGCAGGGGATGGCCCAGGCAGTCAGCGACCTCGCCGACGTCTACGGCCGCACCTTCCTCATCGCGGCGATCCTCTGCGCGGCGACCCTCGTCGCGGCGTGGTTCCTACCGCGGCGGCACGAGGAGTCGCATCTTCTCGACGACGAGTCCGACCCGGCCGCAGCACCTCCCGTCGTCCTGCACTGACGCCGGCCGGCGCCGCACCCGAGTGCCCACTTCCCCTGGCGGGAGGTGGGCACTCGACCTCTTCAACCAGACGCACCCGTGTGAGGAACTGCGCACTCGATGGTCGAGTGCTCAGTTCCCGACGCGCGACGTCCCGTCGAGTGCTCAGCTCCCGACGGGCGGCGTGGTTCAGCGGGCGGGGACGATCGTCCCGGTCACCTCGGCGATGCCGACGCGGGAGCCGTCGGGGCCGGGCGCCCAGGCCGTCATCGTGACGGTGTCGCCGTCCTCGAGAAAGCCGCGGGTCGTACCGTCGTCGAGGGTGAGCGGCTCGGTGGCGTTCCAGGTCAGCTCGAGCAGGCTGCCGCGGCTCTCGCGGGTCGGGCCGCTGATGGTCCCCGAGGCGAAGAGGTCACCGTCCCTCAGGGACGCTCCGTTGACCGTCAGGTGCGCCAGCATCTGGGCCGGTGACCAGTACATCGCGGAGTGCTCGGGGCGCGAGACGACCGTGCCGTTGAGGGTGACCTCCAGGTGGACGTCGAGGCCGAACGCACCACCCTGAAGGTAGGGCAGGACCTGCGGATCGGACTGTCCCGGAAGGGGGATGCGTGCATCGGCGAGGGCGTCGAGCGGTGTCACCCACGCCGAGACCGACGTCGCGAACGACTTGCCGAGGAAGGGCCCGAGCGGGACGTACTCCCAGGCCTGGATGTCGCGGGCGCTCCAGTCGTTGAGGATGACGACGCCGAAGAGGTGGTCGGCCGCGTCGTCGACGGAGACCCGAGAACCGAGCTCTGTCGAGCCGCCGACGACGTAGCCGAGCTCGGCCTCGATGTCGAGACGGACGCTGGGGCCGAAGACGGGGGCGGGGTCGGACGGCGCCTTGCGCTGGCCGGTCGGTCGGACGACGTCGGTGCCGGAGACGACGACCGTGCCCGCGCGGCCGTGGTAGCCGATGGGAAGGTGCTTCCAGTTCGGCGGCAGCGCGGCGTTGTCGGGCCGGAAGATCTTGCCGACGTTGCTCGCGTGGTCCTCGCTCGCGTAGAAGTCGACGTAGTCCGCGACCTCGACGGGTAGGTGGAGCTCGACCTCGGCGATCCGGTGCACGTGGGGGGACACGCCGGCGCGGTGCACCTCGTCGGTGAGGACCTCGACGAGCCACTCGCGCGCCACCGTCCACGCGGGACGGCCGAGGGCCAGGAACGCGTTGAGGTTCGGGGTCAGCCACGCGGTCGCGAGGTCGGGGCCGTCACCGACGAGCCCTGCGTCACGACCCACCGCGGCAACGGCACCGGCGTCGAGCACCAGGTCGCCGATGCGCACCCCCACCCGGCGAGTGGGGTCGTCGCTCGTGCTGAAGACGCCGTAGGGCAGCGTCTGGATGCCGAAGGGGTGGTCGTCGGGGACGTCGAGCCAGGTGGACTTCTGGGCGGGCGTGGTCACGCGCGGGTCTCCTTGGTGGGAACGAGGCCGAGCGCCTCGAGTTCGGTCAGGGGGTCGAGCACGCCGCAGCAGCCGTATGCCGTGAAGCTGGTGCGCAGGCGTCGGGCGTCGTCGTCGTGCAGGCCCGACACCGCGGTGACGAGCACCTCGGTGTCGCGGCGCCCCAGCTCGACCGCGAGTTCGCGGGTCTCGGCGCCGTCGAGGGCCTCGTGGGTGGCGAGGAGCACGTTCAGCAGGCCGTGCATGGGCTCACCGCCGTGGTCGCCGCGCACCACGTGGTGCAGCCCGCCGGTCAGCTTGAACGACAGTCCGCGCAGCACGACGGCGTCGAGGAACCCGGCGAGGGTGGTCTCGTCGGGCCACGGCCAGGCCGGGGTCGCTCCGGTGCGGAACTTGGCGGTGACGTCGTGCTCGTGGTCGACGGCTTCGGCGATGTCGTCGAGGCCCGACTCCTGGTCGGAGCCCAGTCCGACCTCGACGACGAGGGGGACCTCCAGGTCGAGCGCGCGGCGCCAGCCGGAGTCGCCGTCCGCCCAACCGAGCTCGACGGCGGTGACGGCGACGCGGGGGTCGTCGCGCAGCAGGTCGACGGCGTCGAAGAGCGGGGCGAGGGGGGCGCCGGGACGCACGACCAGCCCGACCTGCAGGGGGTCGGCGACGGCCCTGTCGTCCTTGGCGGCCAGCACTGCGACCTCGGCCGCCGCGGTCGCCGGCACGAGCAACGGACCGAGGTGCACGGCATACGGCCCGGTGCGACGGTCGAGGTGCTCGCGGACCGCGACGTCGACCGGGGCGAGGCCCGGCGGGAAGACGGCGGCGTCGTCGACGAGGTGGTCGAACAGAGGCGCGAACGGCGTCCTTGACATGACCGGGAGCGTACTCCACTGTTGCGATAGTGATACACCAGCGTCCGCTGAGCGGACGCGCTCGACGGAGAGGCTCGCACCCGTGGCGCACTACCAGGCTGTCGGAGACATCCCGCCCAAGCGGCACACCCAGCACCGCCGTCCCGGCAAGGGCCGCACGCCGGGCGAGCTCTACTACGAGGAGCTCATGGGCGAGGAGGGCTTCAGCTCCGACAGCTCGCTGCTCTACCACCGCAACATCCCGTCGACGACGGTCGGCGCCGCGGTCTGGGAGCTGCCAGACCAGTCGACCACTCCGAACCACCCGCTGGTGCCGCGCCACCTCAAGCTGCACGACCTCTTCGACGCGAAGGCGGTCCGCGACACCGACGTCGTCACCGGACGACGCCTCGTGCTCGGCAACGGCGACGTGCGCATCTCGTATGCCGTTGCGGCACAAGCGAGTCCGTGGTACCGCAACGGCATCGGCGACGAGTGTGTCTACGTCGAACGGGGCCGCGCCAGGGTCGAGACCGTGTTCGGCGCGTTCGAGGTCGGTGAGGGCGACTACGTGATCCTCCCTCGCGCGACGACGCACCGCTGGATCCCGAAGCGCTCGACGAAGGACCCGCTCCGCGTCTACTGCATCGAGGCCAACAGCCACATCGCGCCGCCGAAGCGCTACCTGAGCAAGTACGGCCAGCTCCTCGAGCACGCCCCCTACTGCGAGCGCGACCTGCGTCAGCCCGAGGGGCCGCTGCTCGCCGAGCACGTCGGCGCCGACCCCGACGAGCAGACCGACGTCTACATCAAGCACCGGGGCAACGGGCCCGGCGGTGTCGTCGGCACGATCCACACCCTGCCCTTCCATCCACTCGACGTCGTCGGGTGGGACGGCTGCCTCTACCCCTACGTCTTCAACGTGCGCGACTTCGAGCCGATCACGGGCCGCATCCACCAGCCGCCGCCCGTCCACCAGGTCTTCGAGGGTTGGAACTTCGTCATCTGCAACTTCGTGCCGCGCAAGGTGGACTACCACCCGCTCGCGATCCCGGTGCCCTACTACCACTCGAACGTCGACAGCGACGAGATCATGTTCTACGTCGACGGCGACTACGAGGCGCGCAAGGGCTCCGGCATCGGCAGGGGCTCGATCTCGGTGCACCCCGGCGGTCACCCCCACGGTCCCCAGCCGGGAGCGACCGAGGGGTCGCTCGGGGTCGAGCGGTTCGACGAGCTGGCGGTCATGGTCGACACCTTCCGCCCCCTCGAGCTGGGTGAGGGCGGCCTCGCCGTCGACGACGGGGTCTACGCGGCGTCGTGGTCCAAGGGCCTCGGCGGTGCGTCAGGTCCCGGTGGCGCCCACTCCGAGGGCTGAACGTGGTCCCCGGCCCGGAGGTCGGTCGCGGGCCCGCGCGAGTCGAGTCCTCGCAGACCCTCGACCGCGGCATCCGGGTGCTCGAGGCGCTGGCGGGGAACGTCGGGCCCGGAGGCCTCACCGTGACCGAGCTCGCGGCCTCGCTCGGTGTCGGTCGGCCCGTCGTCTACCGCCTCGTGACGACCCTGGAGGAGCACCGCCTGGTCTCGCGGGCCGCCGACGGCCGCCTACGTCTGGGGCTCGGCGTGAGCCGGCTCGCCGCGGCGGTGACGCCCATCGTCCGAGCCGAGGCGCGACCGGTCCTGCGCGAGCTCGCGGACGCGGTCGGGGCCACGGCCCACCTCACCATCGCCGAGGGGGACGAGGCGCTCGCGCTCGTCGTCGTGGAGCCCTCGTGGACCGACTTCCACGTGGCCTACCGCTCCGGCGCGCGCCACCGGCTCGACCAGGGCGCAGCCGGGCGCGCCATCCTGGCCGGCCGCGCAGGCCGAGCCGGGCTCGTGGCGACGGACGGCGAGCTGCAGGCCGGCGCCCACGGGCTCGCAGTGCCGCTCGGCGTGGGTGCAGACGCCCTGCCCGGCGGTGTCGAGGCGTCGGTAGGTGTCGTCTCCCTCGAGCCCCTCGACGCGCGCAGTGTGGGCCCCCGCCTGCAGCGAGCGGCTAAAACCCTGCGAGCCGTCCTGCGCTGACAGCCCACCGTGACGGGTCGAGGTGTGACGTCGCAACCGAGCGCGACGGCATACCTCGATCCGGCGTCAGCCGGCGACCGCCGGTGCGCCCAACAGCCTCACGCCGGCTTCGCTGAGCTCAGCCAGCGCCGCGTCGGTCGTCCCTCGCGCGACACCGGCGGTCAGGTCGAGCAGGACGGTCGTGTGCAGACCCTCGCGCCGCGCGTCGAGCGCCGTGGCTCGCACGCAGTGGTCGGTCGCGATGCCGACGACGTCGACCTGGGCGACACCCCGGTGCCGGAGCCAGTCGGCGAGCGGGACGTGGTCGTCGTCGTCGGACCGGCCCTCGAAACCGCTGTAGGCCGCGGCGTGCTCACCCTTGCGGAAGACCGCCTCGACGTGGCCCAGGGCCCCAGCGAGACGTGGGTGGAACTCGGCACCCTCGCTGCCGGCGACGCAGTGCACGGGCCACGTGTCGACGTAGTCGGGGCGCTGCGAGAAGTGGTCGCCCGGGTCGATGTGCCAGTCGGCCGTGGCCACGACGTGGTCGTAGTCGGCGGCGTGCCGGCTCACGTGCTCGGTGACCAGTCGGGCCACCTCGGCGCCTCCCGCGACGGCGAGCGACCCGCCCTCGCAGAAGTCGTTCTGCACGTCGACGATGACCAGCGCCCGCGTGCTGCCGGCGGGGGCGTCGGGATGGCTCTCGCTCTTGGATGCGGCCACGGCTCAGTCCTCCTCGTAGATGGTGGGGATCACCGGCTCGCCGCGTGACAGCTGCGCGGCAGCGCGCGGCAGCTCGGCACGCGAGGCCTCGTGGCGAGCTCTCGCCTCGTGGATGTCCTGGTGGTCGACGACCTCGCCGCCACGCACCAGCTCGATCATGAGGGGCCGGTCGTCGCCGTCGTCGCGAGGACGCTCGCCGATGCCGATGACCTCGGCCTGGGCGACCCCGTCGGGTCCGAGCCGCCGCATCGCCCACTTGCGGCCACCGACCGAGGTCTTGTCCTTGCTCTTCTTGGCCACCCCCTGCATCACGCCGGCGGCGTCCTCGCGCTGGACGAGCTTGTAGACCATCGACGCGGTGGGGGCTCCGGAGCCGGTGACGAGCGCGGTGCCGACGCCGTAGCCACTGACCGGGCCTGCGGCCAGTCCCGCGATGGCGTACTCGTCGAGGTCGGACGTCACGATGATGCGGGTGTCGGTGTTGCCGGCGGCGTCGAGCTGGGCGCGCACCTCCGTGGCCTGGATCAGCAGGTCGCCGGAGTCGAGCCGCACCGCCCCGAGCTCCGGACCGGCGATCTCCATCGCGAGCGCGACCGCCGTCCTGACGTCGTAGGTGTCGACGAGGAGGGTCGTGCCCTTGCCGAGCGACTCGACCTGCGCGGTGAACGCCTCCCTCTCGGAGTCGTAGAGCAGCGTGAAGGCGTGGGCCGCCGTTCCCGTCGTCGGGACGCCGTAGCGCCGACCTGCCTCGAGGTTGCTCGTCGCGTCGAACCCGGCCACGTAGGCCGCTCGGGCAGCGGCGACGGCCGACTCCTCGTGGGTGCGGCGCGACCCCATCTCGATGCACGGGCGACCCCCCGCGGCGCTGGTCATGCGCGAGGCCGCCGACGCGATCGCCGTGTCGTGGTTGAGGATCGAGAGCACCAGCGTCTCGAGGATGACGCCCTCGGCGAAGGTGGACTCGACGACGAGCACGGGCGACTGCGGGAAGTAGCACTCGCCCTCGGCGTAGCCGCTCACGTCGCCCGAGAACCGGTAGGACGCGAGCCAGTCGACGGTCGCGCGGTCGACGACGTCGTTGTCCCTGAGGAAGCGCAGCTCGTCGTCGCCGAACCGGAACTGCTCGAGCGCCTCGAGCACCCGTCCGGTGCCGGCGATGACGCCGTAGCGGCGCCCGTCGGGCAGCCGACGCGCGAACGCCTCGAACACGCACCGGCGCTGCGCCTCGCCCGAGGCGAGGGCCGCCTGGAGCATGGTCAGCTCGTAGTGGTCGGTCAGCAGCGCCGTGCTCGCGGCGCGAGGGCTCGTCGGGCTCACCCTTCTCACCCTAGGGGTGCGCGGGCGCCGAACGCCCGAGGAGCCGTGGGGCTCGCCTCCGGGTCGGGGGCGGCCGCCCGGGGACCTAGGGTGGCTCTGTGACCGCAGCCACCCTCTCCCTGGCCCCCGTCGAGCAGGAGGTGACCTCGACCCAGGACGTCGTCGCGCCCGACCTCCCGTGGGTGACGATCGTCTGGAACGACCCGGTCAACCTCATGACGTACGTGACGTGGGTCTTCGAGACGTACTTCGGCTACCCGCGGCCCAAGGCGGAGAAGCTGATGATGGACGTCCACGTCAAGGGCAAGGCGGTCGTCTCCAACGGGCCCCGTGAGTCCATGGAGCGCGACGCCGAGGCCCTTCAGGGCTACGGACTCTGGGCGACCTTCGAGAAGGACGAGTGATGGCACGCGCCTTCCTGCGCGAGGACGACGACTACGTCGCGCTGCTCGACACGACCGAGCGCACGGTTCTCTACGGGTTGATGCAGCAGACCCGCACCCTGCTGTCTCCCGAGATCGAGCCCACGGGTGACACGTTCGACGACCTCGTCGCGACGATGGGGCTGTCCTTGAGCGCGAGCGACTCTGCGACGCAACCGGACTCGTCCGGCCTTGCTGACCGCGACCCCGCCCTCGACCGGCTCCTGCCGACCGCGCACCGCGGTGACGACCAGGTGGCGGCGGAGTTCCGTCGGCTCACCGAGGAGGGCCTGCGGCAGCGCAAGAGCGGCAACCTCGACGTCGCACTCGACCGCCTGTCGGACGCCTCCGGCGACCGGGTGGTCCTCGGCCCGCACCAGGCGCCGGCCTTCCTCATGGCGCTCACCGACGTGCGCCTGCTCCTCGGCGAGCGGATGGGCATGCGCACGGAGGAGGACGCCGAGGCGCTGCACGCCGCGATGGAGGTCATCGACGACGACGACCCGCTCGGCTACGCCATGGCCTGGTACGACTTCCTCACCTGGCTGCAGGAGACGCTGACCCACGCGCTCATGGGCACCGACCTCGCGCTCGGCGAGGCGGCCTACGACGAGGACGACGTCGACGACCTCACCGAGGACGACGACTACGACGACGTCGACGACCGCGACCACGACGTCGAGGACGGGCCGCGCGGGGCGGTGTGACACACCCGACGTCCGGGTCGCGGTCCGGCGTCGGCGTCGGCACCTAGGCTCGTCCCGTGGACGTCACGATCGTCGGGTGCTCGGGATCCTTCGCGGGGCCGCGCTCGCCCGCGTCGTCGTACCTCGTCCAGGCCGAGCACGAGGGGCGCACGTGGAGCATCGTGCTCGACCTCGGCAACGGGGCGCTGGGCGCCCTCCAGAACCACATCCAGCCGTATGCCGTCGACGCCGTCCTGCTCAGCCACCTCCACGTCGACCACTGCATCGACATGTGCGGCCTCTACGTCATGATGCGCTACGTGCCGGGTGGCCCCGGCCGTCCGGCGATGCCGGTGTGGGGTCCGCCCGGCACCGGCGTGCACCTGGCCCGTGCCTACGGCGGCGGCGACAGCGAGGACGTCTTCGGCACGTTCGACTTCCACGACCTGCGCGACCGCGAGCCGGTGTCCGTCGGGCCGTTCACGGTCACGCCGGTCCGGGTCAACCACCCCGTCGAGGCGTTCGGCTTCCGGGTCGAGGCCCACGGCCGCACCCTCGCCTACACGGGCGACACCGACACCTGCGACGAGCTCTCCGACCTCATGGCCGACGCCGACCTGGTCCTGGCCGACTCCGCCTTCGTCGACGGGCGCGACAGCGTGCCCGACATCCACCTCTCCGGCAGACGTGCCGCAGAGGCGGCCATCCGGGCCGGGGGAGTGGGACGCCTCATGCTCACGCACATCCCGGCGTGGAACGACCCCGAGGTCTGCCGCGACCAGGCCGCGGCCGTCTGGCCGGGCAAGGTCGAGCTCGCCGAACCGGGCGCCAGCTACACCCTCTGAGCCGGCCACGAGGTGGACGGCCGGGGTGGTCACGGCGGTCGCCCGGGTACGGAGACTCTCGGTGCGGGCGCCGACGGCCCCACCCCGAACCCACAGGAGGCACCGTGCAGCAGCGAACCATCGGGACGAGGAAGGTCAGCGCCATCGGGCTCGGCGGCATGCCGATGTCGATCGAGGGACGACCCGACGAAGAGCGCTCGATCCGCACGATCCACGCGGCCCTCGACGCCGGGGTCACCTTCATCGACACGGCGGACGCGTACCACCGCGACGCCGACGAGGTCGGGCACAACGAGTCGCTCATCGCCAAGGCGCTCTCGTCGTGGGCGGGCGGCGGGTCCGACGTGCTCGTCGCGACCAAGGGCGGCCACCTGCGCCCGGGCGACGGCTCCTGGACGCTGAACGGCCGTCCCGACCACCTCGAGGCGGCGGCCAAGGCCTCGCTGGCGCGGCTGGGCGGCGACGCCATCGGGCTCTACCAGTTCCACCGGCCCGACCCCGACGTGCCGTACGCCGAGTCGGTGGGGGCACTCGCCGACCTGCTCGACGAGGGCGTCATCGAGATGGCCGGCATCTCGAACGCCGACCCCGCCCAGATCCGCGAGGCGCAGGAGGTGCTCGGCGGCCGGCTCGTCTCGGTGCAGAACCAGTTCTCGCCGGCCTTCCGCAGCAGCACGCCCGAGCTCGAGCTGTGCGCCGAGCTCGGCATCGCCTTCCTGCCGTGGAGCCCACTCGGCGGCATCAGCAAGGCCGGCGAGCTCGGCAGCCGCCACGACGCGTTCGCCGACGTGGCCCGCGCGCACGACGTGAGCCCGCAGCAGGTCGCCCTGGCGTGGGAGCTCGCGCTCGCCCCGGTCGTCGTGCCGATCCCCGGTGCCTCGCGCCCCGAGAGCATCCGCGACTCGGTGCGGGCGGTCGACCTCGAGCTGTCGCCCGACGAGGTGGAGCGGCTGTCGGCGGCGTCCGCGGACTGACCACCCGGCACCCGCGGTGCGGACCCGCGCCCCCGGCATGGCTAGCCTCGACGTCATGACCAACCGACATGACGGACGTGCCCCCGACCAGACGCGCGAGGTGCGGATCACGCGCAACTGGCTCGACCATGCCGAGGGGAGCGTCCTCGTCGAGTTCGGCCGCACCCGGGTGCTGTGCGCGGCGTCCTTCACCGAGGGTGTGCCCCGGTGGCTCAAGGGCAAGGGCACCGGTTGGGTCACCGCCGAGTACGCCATGCTGCCGCGGGCCACGAACACCCGCTCCGACCGCGAGAGCGTCAAGGGCCGCATCGGCGGCCGCACGCACGAGATCAGCCGGCTCATCGGACGCAGTCTCCGAGCCGTCATCGACACCAAGGCGCTGGGCGAGAACACCATCGTCCTCGACTGCGACGTGCTCCAGGCCGACGGCGGCACCCGCACGGCTGCGATCACCGGCGCCTTCGTCGCGCTCGCGGACGCCATCGAGGACGCGCGCGCCAAGGGCCTCATCGCCAAGAAGGCCGAGCCGCTCACCGGTTCCGTGGCCGCCGTCTCCGTCGGCGTCGTGGGCGGGCAGGCCGTTCTCGACCTCGACTACCCCGAGGACTCCACGGCCGAGACCGACATGAACGTCGTCATGACCGGCGACGGACGCTTCATCGAGGTGCAGGGCACAGCCGAGGGCGAACCCTTCGACCGCGACCTGCTCGACCAGCTGCTCGACCTCGCGAAGAAGGGGTGCGCCGACCTCACCGAGCGCCAGCAGCAGGCGCTCGCCTCCCCGGCCCTCGACACGGTCGACACGGTCGACACGGTCGGCTCGGCCGGCACGGCGGACGTCGCCGACGGGGGGTCGGTCGCGTGACGAAGGTCGTCCTCGCCACCCGCAACTCCCACAAGGTCGAGGAGCTGCGCGAGATCCTCGCCGACGTGAGCGCCGAGCTCGGGCTCGAGATCGTCGGACTCGACGAGTTCCCCGACGCGCCCGACGTCGTCGAGGACGGCGTCACCTTCGAGCAGAACGCCATCCTCAAGGCCGCGTCGGCGGCGCACGCCACCGGTATGCCGGCACTCGCCGACGACTCCGGGCTCGCCGTCGACGTGCTCGGTGGAGCCCCGGGCATCTTCAGCGCGCGCTGGTCCGGTGGGGGCGGCGACCGCGCCAACCTCGAGCTGCTCCTCAACCAGCTGGGTGACGTGCGCGACGAGCACCGTGCGGCGGCGTTCGTCTGCGCGGCGGCGCTCGTACTGCCCGACGGACGCTCGGCCGCCGAGCTCGGCCGGTTCCCGGGCACGGTGGGCCGCGAGCCGCGGGGCACGAATGGTTTCGGTTACGACCCGATCTTCGTCCCATCCGACCAACCGGACGGCAACGAACGCACACTGGCGGAGTACGACGCCGACGAGAAGAACCACGTGTCGCACCGGTCGCTCGCCTTCCGAGCCCTGGTGCCGCACCTGAAGGAGCACCTGAGGCCATGACCGCAACCAGCCCGGCCACCCGTCCCGAGACCGCTCAGGAGCCGGTGGCTCGCCCACTGTGGTGGGGAGCCGTCGACGGGTTCGTGGCCGGGCTGGTCACCGTCGGTCTCGCGACCCTGGCGGCGGCCGCGCTCGTCGCGGTCGGCCAGTCCTCCGGACAGCCGGCGCCGATCGCGGCGGTGAGCGGAGCCTTCATCGACCGGACGCCGCCGTGGCTCAAGGACTTCGCCGTGTCCACCTTCGGCACGAACGACAAGCGAGCCCTGCTCGTCGGCACCGTGGTGGTGCTCGCGCTCGTCTGCGCCGCGATCGGCGCGGTCGCCATGCGGCACCTGGTGCCGGCGCTCGTCGCCTTCGCCCTCGTCGGGGTCGTCGGGGCCGCGGCCGTGATGACCCGACCGGGTGCCGGGCCGCTCGACGTCCTCCCGACCGTGCTCGGAACCGTCGCCGGGCTATGGTTCCTCAGCCGCGCCGCCCCAGCACCGACCGGCGCTGCCGGCGCTGCGAACCCGGGCAGGCGCTGGCTGCTCGGTGGCGCGGTGGGTGCCGTGACGGCATACCTCGGCGGTTATGCGGGTGGCGGCTCGTCGGCGGCCACCGTGTCGCGTGACGCGCTCAAGAGCGCGCCGGTCAAGGGCACGAAGCTCGCCATCCCTGCCGGGGCCGACCTGCGCATCCCCGGCCTGACGCCCTACATCGTCCCGAACGCCGACTTCTACCGCATCGACACGGCGATCGTCGTGCCGCGCATCGACGCCAACGACTGGAGGCTCAAGGTCACCGGCATGGTCGACCGTGAGGTCGAGATCGACTGGAAGACCTTGCAGGGCAAAGAGATGCAGGAAGCCCTCGTGACGTTGACGTGCGTCTCGAACGAGGTCGGCGGCGACCTCGTCGGCAACGCCGTATGGACCGGGTGGCCGGTGCGCGAGCTGCTGGCGCTCGCCGGGCCGAAGGCCGGCGCCGACATGGTGCTGCAGACGAGCATCGACGGCTTCACGGCCTCGACGCCGCTCGGGGCGCTCACCGACGACCGCAACGCGCTCCTCGCGATCAGGATGAACGGCGAGCCGCTGCCCTTCGAGCACGGCTTCCCCGTACGCGTCGTCGTCCCGGGCCTCTACGGCTACGTGTCCGCGACGAAATGGGTCACCGAGCTCAAGGTGACGACGTACGAGAAGGACGTAGCGTACTGGTCGACGCGTGGTTGGTCGGCGACCGGGCCGATCAAGACCGCCTCGCGCATCGACGTGCCTCGAGCCGGCGCCACCGTCAAGGCCGGGACGGTGGCCGTGGCAGGTGTCGCGTGGCACCAGCACACCGGCATCTCCAAGGTCGAGGTGCAGGTCGACCAGCAACCCTGGGCCGAGGCGCGGCTCGCCGCGGACGCCAGCATCGACACCTGGCGGCAGTGGGTCTACCAGTGGCAGGCGACGCCCGGCAGCCACGAGCTTCGGGTGCGCGCGTACGACGCGAAGGGCGAGGCGCAGTCACCGCTCGAGGCCCCGCCGGCACCGGACGGCGCGACCGGCATCCACGTCGTCACCGTGAAGGTGGAGTGACACCGCTGCCGACGACGGCCTCGGCCTCGATCTCGACGAGCAGCTCGGGCTCGACGAGCGCGCCGACCTGGACCATCGTCGACGCCGGCCGCACCTCGGCGAAGACCTCGCCGTGCGCGCGGCCGACGGCCTCCCAGTCGCGGATGTCGGTGACGTAGAGGCGGGTGCGCACGACGTCGGCGGGGGAGGCCCCGCACTCGGCGAGGGCAGCCACGACGATCTCGAGAGCCACCTGCGCCTGCCGGTACGCGTCGCCGGGCGCCACCACCTGCCCGTCGCGCACCGCGGTGGTGCCGGCGACGTGCACCGTGTCGCCGACGCGCACGGCGCGCGAGTAGCCGACCACGCCCTCCCACGGGCTCCCCGTGCCGATGTTGCGTCTCATGCACGCAGGCTAGCCACCGGCACGACGACGGTCGGCAGGCCGGCGGTCGGCAGGAGGAACCAGTGCCGCGCGAGACACACGACGCGGGCGTGCTCGACCGGTCCGTCGGTGCTGTCGAGCTGGTAGCGGTCGGTCAGCTCGGCGACGGCGCCGCACTCGGGACACACCGTCGTCTCCAGCCCCGGCGCGCCTGCGCCCGCGATCGTCTCGTCCATGTCGACCCCCCGGCTCGAATCCGTTCTTCCCAGACGGAGCCTCGGGAACGGTCCGGTGATACCGGCTCGCGTGCCTGCTGGCTCCTCGCGGCGAGCGGCCAACTACAGTGGGCGGCGCAGCAGTCGGCGGACGTGGTGGAACTGGTAGACACGCAGGATTTAGGTTCCTGTGCCTCAGGTGTGCGGGTTCGAGTCCCGCCGTCCGCACCAGCGGCACCGATCGGCCGCCCCGGGGGCGGCCGGATCGCCCGAGGCGGGTACGAGGGGTACCGATACGCTTCGTGAAAGCCTTTCGTCCAGCGCGAGATTCGTGCGCGCCCTGACCACAAGCAGCGGTCAGCCGGCGCGCACCGACCAGGAGGAGCCCCCGTGACGTCCAGACTCGAGCCCGGCGAGCAGGCACCGGCCTTCTCCCTCCCTGACGACGCCGGCAGCACCGTCTCGCTCGACGACTTCGCCGGCCGCAAGGTCATCGTCTACTTCTACCCGGCCGCCATGACCCCCGGCTGCACGAAGCAGGCGTGCGACTTCAGCGAGTCGCTCGACTCCCTCAAGAAGGACGGCTACGAGGTCGTCGGCATCTCGAAGGACAAGCCGGCGAAGCTCGCGAAGTTCCGCGAGCGCGACCACCTCACCATCCCGCTGCTGAGCGACGAGGACCTCTCGGTCCACCACGCGTACGGCGCCTGGGGTGAGAAGAAGCTCTACGGCAAGACCGTGGAGGGTGTCATCCGGTCGACGTTCGTCGTCGACGAGGAGGGCAAGGTCAGCCACGCGTTCTACAACGTCAAGGCGACCGGCCACGTGGCCAAGCTCCGCCGCGATCTCGGCCTCGCCGACTAGAGTCGAATCGTCCCGAAAGGAAGCCAGATGACCGACACCGCACGCATCGAGCAGGACATCCGGGCCGCCCGCGCGCGTCTCGAGGGCACCGTCAACGAGCTGGCCTACCGGGCGCAGCCGCAGGTCATCGCCGAGCGGCAGGTGCAGAGCCTCAAGCTGCGCCTCGCGTCGGCGACGCACACCGAGGACGGCGAGCTGCGCATCGAGCGCATCGGTGCGGTCGTGGCCGCCGCCGTCGTGGTCGTCGTGGCGGTGGGACTGCTCCGCCGCCGGCGCGGCTGACCCGGCCGCACCGGTCACCGACCAGCGCAAGCACGAGGCGGCACGGGTCACCATGGGCAAGAAGGACGCCGCCACGACGGCGCAGGAGCTGCCGGTGCGGATGCTGCACGACCGGGTGCTCGTCTCCCTCGAGAAGGAGGGGGACCGGCGCTCGGGCGGCGGCATCCTAATCCCCGCCACGGCATCCGTCGGCAAGCGCCTGGCGTGGGGCGAGGTCGTGGCCACCGGGCCGAACGTGCGTCAGGTGCAGCTCGGCGACCGGGTGCTCTTCGACCCCGAGGACCGGGCCGAGGTGGAGCTGCAGGGCACCGACTACGTGCTGCTGCGCGAGCGCGACATCCACGCCGTCGCGGCGCAGCGCACCGACGCCGGGCAGACCGGCCTCTACCTCTGAGCGCCCGGACCAGACCTCAGAGGACCGTGGAGCCGTACATCTCGCCGAGCGGGTCGCAGATCAGCTCGAGGCGGGCTCCGTTCGGGTCGCGGAAGTAGATCGAGGTCCCGCTCTCCTCGACGTACTCCACGCCGGCCCCTGTGAGCCGGCCCTTGAGCCTCTCCCACGTCGCGGGCTCGACCGAGATGGCGATGTGGTGCAGTCCGCCGAGCACCTCCGCGTACGGGCCGACGTCGAGGCCGGGGAAGTCGAAGAAGGCCAGGAGGTTGCCGTTGCCGATGTCGAAGAAGAAGTGGTTCGAGCCCCGGTAGTCGCGGTTCTCGAAGATCTCGGTCAGCGGGAAGCCGAGCACCTCCTGGTAGAACTTCACGGTCTCCTCGAGGTCGCGGGCCACGACGGCGAAGTGGTGCAGCCCCCGAGCGGTCGACGCCGGGCGGTTCTCGGGCGGCTGCAGGTACGCGGCACGCACCCGCTCGCGCTCGGCGTCGATGGCGGACAGGTCGATCTCGGTCACGGGTGCCTCGGATCCTGGAGTCGGTGTCGACAGGCGGTCGGCAGTTGCGCGTTCAACTCAGGCTAGCCCCGCGGTCGGCGGCTGGTGCCGAGTTGACCTCAGCCGACGACGGTGACCGAGTACCCACCGGACTCCTGCCGCTCGGCGTCGGTGTGCGAGAACCGGAGCAGGTGGGCGTGGGGTCCGCCCTCGGCGAGCGCGCGGGCAATGCCCTGCGCGTCGAGCCCATCGAGGTTCCACAGCCGGCCGAGGCCCTCGAGCAGGGCGTCGCCAGGCTCTGCGTCGCTGAGCACACCGAGCTGCTCGAACCGCTCGGGGCCGACCTTCTCGATGAGACGCCGCGTCCCGAGCGGTCTCGCGAACGGGTGGACGCGCTGCTTGTCGCGGCCGGGTCGTACGCGCTCGACGACCCCGAGCTCGACGGCGACGTCCCAGAGCCTGGCGCTGTCGGCGACGAGCCAGCCCCGGTCGGTGCGGAACATGGTCAGCAGGTGCTGGCCCGAGCCCGTCGGCACCCCCAGCCGCAGCGCCTTGGCTGACGGTGGCCTCAGTCGCGCTGCCGCACCGAGCTCGGTCTTCGTCGTGCCGAGGACGCCCTTGAGGAGCGGCGTGACGGCAGCACCGCCGTGGCGCAGCTCGAGCGTCCCTGTCGTCGTGACGAGGCCGCCGAGCGTGAGGAGCAACGACTTCGCCGAGTCCGTCCCCGCGAGGATGGTGAGGTTGCGCTGCGCCACGTGACGGTCGTGGTTGGCGTCGAGCGCCCCCGACCACTCGTCGAGCGGGCAGCTGACGCTGGCCATGAGGCACTCGTGCCCGGTGAGGTCGGCCGGGACGTCCCAGGTCCGGTCGAGCTCGACGACCCGCATCGCGCCGGGCTTGGTGCGGTCGTCGAGCTGCGGCACCACCGCCATGCCGATGGGCTGGGGCTGGTAGGCCGGGTTGCCGGGGTCGCCGCCGAAGAAGCCCGGGTTGACGAACCACGCCCGCACGTGGACCCCCACCGCGGGCAGCAGACCGAGGTTCCAGACCCGGACGAAGACCCGGTAGCGGCGGCCGGCGGTCGGGCTGGCGACGAGCTGCGCGGGCGAGAACGGGCCCGTGTACGCGGCGTCGACGAGCAGGATGTCGGGCGACTCCCAGCACGGGATGCTCGGCCAGGTGGGGCGGACGGCACGGTCTCCCGGGCTGTAGGCGCGGACGAGGAGGTAGGGGTAGACGTCCTCACGCCGGGGTCGCCGCTCGCCCCCGATCCGCTCGATGAGCTCCCTGGCAGCGTCCTCGACGCCGTGGCCGGGAGTCCAGTTCGGGTCGAGGTCTCCGCTCGGACGCTCGGTGTGCCCGAACGATCCCGGCGGGTCCTGCCCGCGCTGGGCGGCGTCCTCCTTGGGGGTGAGGACGGGGTGCTGCTGGTCGTCGCGGTGGCGTGCCATCGCTCAGCCCTCCTTGCGGTGCAGGCGCTCGCGCCATTCGGGGTCGGTGTTCGGCTCGTGCTCCTGGGGCCGGCCGCAGTCGGCCGGGCCCGAGCCGGGCAGGTAGTGGACGGCGAGATCGTGCGACTCGTCGTACCAGCGGTCTGGCTGCGTCGGGCAGTCGTGGTCGGCGTGGAAGAACTGGGGCGAGGTGCACGGCAGGTCGTAGCGGTAGTCCTCCGGCCCGACCGGGTCGATGTCGGGCACGCAGGGCACCGTGCTGCGGTCCCAGTCCCACGTGCGCCAGGCGTAGCCGCGGTCGGAGTCGAGGTTGAAGTCGGGCACCCCGAAGTCCTTCTGCCCGACCTCGTCCGCCATCCGCCCGACGAGGTAGAGGCCGTAGTCGACCGGGCCGCCGAGGTGCTGGTCCGCGGGCAGTCGCGCGTCGAGCACCTGCTCGGTCTCGCCGGGTGAGCCCGCCTTCTCGAGGTCGTGCCGCGCGCCGTCGTGGCCCGTCACGCCGGAGAGCAGGACGGTGGAGCGAGACCCGACGACGTAGGGCCCGGCGTGGGTCGGGGCACCCTCTTGGGCGACGCCGTCGCCGGCCTGGTTGGTCAACGGATACCGCCAGGGCGCAACCCATTCCGAAGGTTTGAACTCGTCGCCTGCGGCGTCGCCGGCATACCGGAGCGGTGACGTGAGCCCCAGCGCGCCGACGAGGTCGACGCGGCCGATCGACGACGGGAGGTCGCGGACGATGCCGCGCGGGTACGCGTGGTCGAGCCCTTGGGCGTCCGTGGCGTCGAGCCGGCCGGACGGCTCGGTGACCGGCGGCGGCGAGGTCGGGATCCCGAACGGGTTGTCGAGGGCGGACGCGATGTCGTACGTGCCCTCACGGCCGAGCGTCGTGAGGCCGGGGTTGATCTCGGCCGGCTTCGGCATGGCGAAGCCCGACATCACGAGGGCGCGGCGGGCCAGCAGGTAGAGGTTCCACGCCGGCACGATGACGGCCCAGTAGATGACCTGTCGCGCGGGGAACGTCGCGATGTCGACGATGAGGCCGGGCAGCACCGTCGCGAGCCACACCGCCACCTGGGCGAGGTAGACGGACCACGCGAAGAGCGCGAGGAGCAGGTCGAGCAGGGTGAACGAGTCGTCGTCGTCGACGTCGGCGCCGCGCGAGGGGTCGTCGTCGATGCCGGAGCCGCCGCCCCCGGGAGGCGTCGGGAAGGAGTGGTCGGTGAAGACCGATGGCGGTGGCGGGAGCCTGAGGCTGATCGCGTCGCTGCTCGTCATCTTGAGGTAGCGGTAGACGATCTCCCACATCTGCGCCAGCGCCGGCTCGTTCGGGCGCCCGTCCGGTTGCCCGGTCACGGGGTCGGTGGCCGAGAACGGCGGGTCCTGCAGCAGGATGTGCGGCCCGTCCGCGCCGTAGACGTCCCGCATCGCGTCGAGGAGTCCTTCGACGAGGTGGTCGGGCAGCGGCCCCGTGTCGAGGTCGAAGAACGTGTGCCGGAAGGCGGTCGCCGTCGGCCCGTCCCCGTTGTCGTATGCCGGGAAGCCGGCCCAGTAGTCGTAGGCGGGCGCGTCGTCGCGACCGTTGTACGGCGCGTCGTCGCGGTGGCGGAAGGCGAGCCGGAAGTGGAGCGCCGAGGTGCCGTACTCGCCGTAGAGGGCGCCGGGGTGCCGGGCGCCGTAGTTCTCGGAGTCCATGTGGTTCTCGACGAGGTGGTGGCGCTGCCAGTGGTCGCGGTAGGGGCCGCCGGACTTCGCGTTCGTGAACGGGTGCCCGGTGACGTCGGTGGCGCAGTGCGACATCCAGCCCACGGCGAAGGCGATGCGCGCCTCGGCGTCCTGCCGCTCGTCGTCGGTCGTCGCCGCGGCGAGCGCCTCCTGCGCCTGCTGGAAGAGGACGAACGGGAACTGGTACGTGCGCCGGTAGTGGAACATGTCGGACCAGTAGAAGGCGTCGTCGCCGAACCCCTGAGGCACGCCCGAGGTGAGCACCCCGAACCAGTCGCCCATCTCGGCGAGCAGGCCCTTGAAGGCGGTGATGATCGCGGAGGTGAGCGAGTCGAGGGCCTGCGCGAGCTGCGTCGAGAGCCCGCCGGTGAGCTGCGAGGCGAGCTGCGCGTTGTTCGTGGTGATCGGGTCGATCCACTTCTCCCACTTGCTGACGAACTCCGCGTCCACCACCTCCCACACGTCGAGGGCCCACTGGACGACCTGGCGGATGACCTGACCGGTGGTGTTCTTGAAGTCGGGCAGCAGGTAGAAGAGGTCTGGGCCGAGGGAGCCCAGCTCGAGGTAGTTGCGCCAGGTGTGGCAGTGCTCGCCGATGACCCGGGCCTGGGCCGGGTCGATGGCGAGGCTCGGCGGGACGGTCCCGTCGCGGAGGTTGCGGGCGGTGTCGTGCGCCGCCTCGAGGTGGACGTACCAACCGGGCATGTCGGACTCCTTCGCGGGAACGGGACCGATTGGTCCTCTTTTTCCAAGAGGTCCGACTCACCGGTGTGATACGCCGCCGGCTGCTCGGGCGTCGATGAGGTGCCGCGTCGAGTGGGCCACGAACGGCTCGCCGCCCCGCAGCTGCTCGTCGAGCCGACGCAGGGTCGTCTCGTACCGCTCGACCGTGAAGTCCGGCGCCCACCACACGCACTTGCGCAGGATCCACACGACCGCGCCGATGTCGTGGAACTCCATCCGGCACCGTGCCCGGTCCAGGCGCTCGACCACGAGCCCGTGCTGCTCTGCCGCGGCGCGCTCGCGCTCGGGGTCGCGTCCCCGGCGCTCCTCCGGCAGCGGGCCGAGGAAGTACTCGACGAGCTCGAAGGCCGACGCCGGGCCGACGTGCTGCGCGAGGTAGTGTCCTCCGGGCTGCAGGACCCTGGCGATCTCCGCCCAGTCGGGCCGCACGGGGTGCCGGGACGTGACCAGCTCGAAGGAGCCGTCTGCGAAGGGGAGCGGGCCGCCGTCGGTGGGGACGACGCGTACGCCACGTGGCTCGAGCGTCTGCCGGGCCTTCTCGGCGTTGGGCGCCCACCCCTCGGTCACGACCATGACGGGGGGCAGGGCCGCGGCCTCGGCGACCACCTCCCCGCCGCCGGTGTCGAGGTCGAGGGCCGAGCCCACCGTGGCGAGGCGTTCCGCGAGCAGACGGGAGAACCCCCACGGTGGCCGCTCCTCGGTCGCCCGGCCCTCGAGCCAGCCGAAACCCCACCCCGTGACGTCTGCCGCCTCAGCCTCCGACACCAGCTCCTCGAACGAACGCATGCCCGAAGGTTGGCAACGGGCCGCCAAGCGGGTCAACTGGATTCGGTTCCTCGGCCTCGTGGGCTGCGGTGGGCCGGAGTCTCACTCCGGGAGCAACTAGGGTGCCGGCATGGTCACCCGGACCCGGATCGCCGTGGCGGCGCTGGTGCGCGCCGACCAGATCCTGCTCGCGCACCGCCATCCGTCGCGTGAGCACTATCCGGACTGCTGGGACCTCGTCGGGGGGCATGTCGAGCCTGGTGAGTCGCCTCGACAGGCGGTCGGACGGGAGTGCCTCGAGGAGCTCGGTGTGCGCCTGCACGACCCTCGACAGATCCCGATGACCATCGCCGACCCCACCCTCGAGATGCACGCCTTCCTCGTCACCCGCTGGGACGGGGAGCCCGTCAACAGGGCACCCGAGGAGCACGACGACCTGCGCTGGTTCCGGCGGGGCGAGCTCGCTGACCTGACGATGGCGCACGCCGGCTGCCTCGCGAGCGCCCTGCACGCGCTGGAGCTGACGGCCGCGGAGCCGGGCTGGGGGGCGGTCCGGCCACCGGGCCAGGTGTCGACCCGGACCGTCGGGGACGTGCCGCAGGCGTGAGGAGGGCCTGGTCCGTGTGGACCGGGCCCTCCGCCCGAGTCGAACGAGGGCGGGCGCTCTCGCGAGACCCGGTGAACGTCATACGTCCTCGGGGCATTCTCAGCGCCCGCTCGGCATCCGGTCCGTGCCGGTCGGTCAGGGTTCGGCAAGGGTTCACGGGCACGCCACGTCGTGGGCACCGCGACCGGCCGCGACCTCCCTAGCGTCGAGTGGCCAGAACCCCCCACCCCAGAGGACCTCTGATGCAGCTCCGCCACCTCCTGACCGCCCTGGCCTCCGTCGCCCTGGCCGGCCCGCTCGCCACGGGTGCCGCGGCCCCCGCCACCGCGGGCGACTCCACCACGACCCCCGGGCCGGTCCTGCCACAGAAGACCCACTTCGACCTGCAGGCGCACCGCGGCGGCATCGGCATGACGACCGAGGAGTCCCTCGAGGGCTTCGGCAAGGCGATGCGCCTCGGCGTGACGACACTCGAGCTCGACACGCAGGTGACCAGGGACGAGAAGGTCGTCGTCAACCACGACCGCCAGGTCAGCGCCCAGAAGTGCCGCGACACGGCGCCGGTCACGCCCGGGGACCCGATGTACCCCTACGTCGGCAAGTACCTCAAGGACCTCACGCTCGCCCAGGTCAAGACGATGGACTGCGGCTACCAGCAGCTGCCCGGCTTTCCCGAGCAGGAGCAGGTCGCCGGCTTCCGCATCGTCGAGCTCAAGGACGTGCTGAACCTCGTCAAGGCGTACGACGCCAAGCAGGTCACGCTCAACATCGAGACCAAGGTCGAGGCCGGTGCGCCCGAGCAGACCGCGCCGCGAGCGCTCTTCGTGCGCCGCGTCTTCGAGGAGATCCGCGCCTCGGGCATCGAGGACCAGGTGACGATCCAGTCGTTCGACTGGGGCGCCCTCAACGAGATGCACCGCCTCGCGCCGACGTGGCCGCTCGTCGCCCTCACGAACCACGACTTCCTCCAGGTCGGCAAGCCGGGTGCGTCACCGTGGCTCGGCGGCGTCGACGCCGATGACTTCGGCGGCGACTTCGTGCGCACCGCCGCCGCCGCGGTGCCCGAGGGCCTCGTCGCGCTCTCGCCCAACTACGGCTTCCCGCAGAACGGCAAGGTCGGCGACGCCGGGTTCCGCTTCTACCCCGACGCCGCGATGGTCCGCGCCGCCCACGGTCGCGGCCTGAAGGTCGTCCCGTGGACGTGCGACGACATGGCCACGGTGAGCGCCCTCATCGACATGGGCGTCGACGGCATCATCACGAACTACCCGAACCGGGTCCGCCAGCTGATGGCCGACCGCGGCATGCGCCTGCCGAAGGCGTACGCGCCCCGCTGAGCCCGGCGGACACTTCGGCTTCAACCCACCAGCTCCGCACTCCCACAGGAGATCTCATGGTCAACCTCGACCGCCGCCGCTTCCTCCAGATCGCCGGAGGCGCCACCGCCGCCACGATGCTCGGCGACAGCATCGCCCGGGCCGCCTCCATCCCGGCGAACCGCCGCACCGGAACCGTCAAGGACGTCGAACACATCGTCGTCCTCATGCAGGAGAACCGCTCCTTCGAGCACTACCTGGGCAGCCTCCGCGGCGTGCGCGGCTTCGGCGACCCGCACCCGGTGCAGCTGCCCAGTGGGCGCTCGGTGTGGCACCAGTCCGACGGCGCACGCGACGTGCTGCCCTTCCACCCCACGGCCGACGACCTCGGCGCGGCCTTCCTCGAGGGCCTCCCGCACAGCTGGACCGACGGTCAGGCAGCCGTCAACAAAGGGCACTACGACGGGTGGGTGCCGGCCAAGGGGACGACGACGATGGCGTACCTCGAGCGTGAGGACGCGGCCTTCCACTATGCCCTGGCCGACGCGTTCACGGTCTGCGACGCCTACTACTGCTCCTTCATCGGCAACACCGACCCGAACCGCTACTACCTGTGGTCCGGCTGGACCGGCAACGACGGCAAGGGCGGCGGCCCCGTCCTCTACAACGACGAGCTCGGCTACGACTGGCGCACCTACCCGGAGCGCCTCGAGAAGGCCGGCGTCTCGTGGAAGGTCTACCAGGACGAGGGCACCGGGCTCGACGCGACGGGCTCGTGGGGCTGGACGTCCGACCCCTATATCGGCAACTACGGTGACAACTCGCTGCTCTACTTCAACAGCTACCGCAACGCCGCGGCGGGAACCCCGTTGTACGAGAAGGCTCGTCGTGGCACCAAGGCCCGCGACGGAGAGGACTACTTCGAGCTGCTGCGCCGCGACGTCCAGTCCGGCCAGCTGCCGTCTGTCAGCTACATCGCCGCGCCCGAGGCCTTCAGCGAGCACTCGAACTGGCCGACGAACTACGGCGCCTGGTACATCTCGAAGGTCTTGGACACCCTGACCTCGAACCCGGAGGTGTGGGCGAAGACGGTGCTGCTCATCACGTACGACGAGAACGACGGGTTCTTCGACCATCTCGTGCCGCCGCACGCGAACTCCCCTGTCATTCCAGGCGCCTCGACCGTGCCGACCGACCACGAGTTCTACGACGGGCAGCACGGTCCGGGGTCGTACGGCCTGGGGCCGCGCGTGCCGATGTTCGCCGTGTCGCCGTGGAGCACCGGCGGCTGGGTGGCGTCCGAGACGTTCGACCACACGTCGGTGATCCGGCTCATGGAGACCCGCTTCGGGGTGAGAGAGCCCAACATCACGCCGTGGCGTCGCGCCGTCACCGGCGACCTCACCTCGGCGTTCGACTTCTCGCGCACCGTCGAGAAGGTGCCGAGCCTGCCGAGCACGACGAGCTGGAAGCCGTTCGACGACAAGCGCCACCCGTCCTACCGCCCGACGCCGCCCGCGCAGGGGTCGATGCCGGCGCAGGAGCCGGGCACCCGCCCGGCGCGCCCGACGCCGTACGACCTCGACGTCCGCGAGCTGTCGACGCCGAGCGCGGTCACGCTCGAGCTGCACAACCGTGGGCAGCGGGGAGCGCACCTGCAGGCGCGCCTGATCGAGCCGGCTGGGGTGCCGCACAGCTACACGGTCGGGGCCGACGATCACCTGCGGGCCACCTGGCCGGTGAGCGGCGACTACGACATCCACCTGCACGGGCCAAACGGCTTCTTCCGCCGCTACGCCGGCGACTCTGCGAGCGACCCGGTCACGGTGCGAGTGGAACGCGTCGGTCGCACCCAGCACCTGTCCGTCACTGTCGGCGCACCGCGCGGCACGAGCGTGACGCTGGAGAACGCGTACGGCGGCCGAACGACTGTCGGCGCGCGTCCCGTCGTCGTCGACACCTCGTCCGCCGGAGGCTGGTACGACCTCACGGTCGTCGCCGACGGCGGCCGGTTCGTTCGGGCGTTCGCTGGGCACCTCGAGACCGGCCACCCCTCGGTCAGCGAGCCGGCACTGGGTCGCACCCGCGGCTGACCGCGCCACGCGGCGTATGCCGTCGCGCCGGGCTCCGGGTCCACCGACCCGGGAGCCCGGCGCCCACCTCCCTACTGCACGGCCAGCTCGCCGACGGCGCCTCGCCTGTGCACCCCAGCCGCGGTTGACAGCTGTTGCCGGAACGCACGGCCAGCGTGGCTCACAGCCGCGAGACGCCGTCGTAGCCGCCGCCGGGCGCGCCGAGCCCGAACACAGCACCGACGGTGGGGGCGACGTCGAGGGTGTGGGCCACGTCGGTGCGCACCGAACCTGCGGCGACAAGCGGCGAGCCGCCGGAGATGACGAACGGGATGGGTTCGGTGGCCGGGTGACCGTGGTTGCCGGGGATGGGGTTCGAGTAGACCTGCGGGTCGCTGAAGCGCCAGCCGGCACGGCAGTAGACGACGAGGTCGCCGGCCTCGGCGCCGAGGCGCAGCTCGCCGGGCAGGTGCGACTCGAGGACGCCGGGCACCGTCGCGACCACGCGGCGCATCCGGTCGACGGCTGCCCCCCGGTCGGCGTCGGCGCCGGTCCAGTAGAGGAGGTCGGCGCCGCCGTTCTGGGCGATCCGCACCCGATCGGCGAGTGCCGGGTCGGCGGCGAGCGCTGCGGCGAGCGATACGACGTTCGTCGGCACCGACCAGTCCATCGAGTGGTCGGCCAAGGTGATGACGACGCTGTTCGTCCAGCGGCCGGTGTCCCGGAGGTGCTGCACGAAGCGGCCCACCTGGACATCGCTTGACGTGAGCGCTGCCCTCCTGGCCACGGCGAGCGTCGTAGACCCGGTGAGGTCGGAGTGCCCGACCCGGTCGATGTCGCCGAGGTTGGCGAAGACGAGGTCAGGGTCCACGTTGTCGACCATCGCGAGCAGCGCGTCCATCGTCGCGGCGTCGGGCGCGTGGTTCGTCACCGGCAGCGTCGGCGACGGCTCCCATCGGTAGGTCGCGCGCGTCCCGAAGACGCCGTACAGGTACTTCTTCGACAGGACGGTCCCGGTGGTGCGGCCCGTCGCGTTGAGGCGCTCGATGACCGTCGGGAAGTGCAGGTCGGTCGGACGGTCCATGTCGCGCACCACCCCGTCGGCGCGGTCGAGGAACGAGTTGGCCGGCACGCCGGAGCGGTCCGGACGCACCCCGGTCATCATCATGACGTGGTTGGGGATGGTCTCCATGACCGGCAGGGACCGCGCGTTCGGGTACCACGTGCCGCCGTCGCGCAGGGCGACGAGGTTCGGCATCAGGGTGGCGTCGAGCTCGTCCGGTCTCATGCCGTCGGTCACGAGCACGTACACGCGGGTGCGGGAGGGGCCCCCGGGCGTGCCGGCCGTCGCCGGTGCGGCGGCCAGGGAGGCGCCGGCTGCCGCCGACAGCACGACGGCGGCACCACCCCCGCCTGCGAGCCGCAGGAAGGTCCGGCGGGAGGTCATGGGCGTACTCATCGGGCCGCCCCAGCCGCCGCCGTGAGGGCGTTCGTGCCGACGGGCACGGTGAACCCGGTCTCCCACGACGACGTCGCAGCGCGGTCGGTGCGGTCGGTGACGACGTACCAGTCCATCTGGGCGGCCTTGGGGGTGAGCGTCAGCACCGAGTATCCGTGGCTGTCGAAGTCGAGCCACTTCACGTGCCGGTTGTTCGCGCGGATGGCGTCCTCCACCGCGAGCGACGTGGTGCGCGGCGCCGCGCCGGTGAGGTCGTCGAGGTTGTTCGAGGTCACCGACGTCGCGACGAGCTCGACCCCGACGGTCCGGCTCAGCGGGTAGGTGCCCGCGTCGACGGGAAGCTCGCACGCCCAGCCGGAGTGGATGTCGCCGGTGATGAACACGGTGTTCGTCACACCGTGGTCGGCGAGGAACGTGACGAGCTCACGCCGGTCAGCGGTGTAGCCGTCCCACTGGTCGACGTTGTACGGGACGCCCTGCCGCGGCAGCAGGCCGGTCATGTCGGCGATCGGTCCCGCCACGTAGTTGTCGAGCGGCGGGAAGAGCACGGGGGTGACCATGACGGGGTTGCCGACGAGCTTCCACACCGCGTCGTTCTCGATGAGGCGGTCCTTGAGGAACTGCATCTGGGCGTCGCCGGTGATGGTCCGGGCCGGGTCGTCGACGGCGGCGAGGTCTGTCGTCGTGACCTGCTGGCTGCGGTAGCTGCGCAGGTCGAGCATCGTCAGGTCGGCGAGGCTGCCCCACTGGAGGTGCCGGTAGGCCTGCACGCCGTCGCCGAGGGCCGCGGTGCCGGAGAGGCGGATCGGCATCCACTCGTCGTAGGCGCGCCGGGCGGCCGCCTTGCGCGCGGCGAAGTCGCCCTCCCCGGGCTGGTGGTTCTCTGCGCCGCCGGACCAGGCGTCGTTCGCGGTCTCGTGGTCGTCCCACGTCGTCACCCAGGGCACGTGGGCGTGCAGCGCCTGCAGGTCGGTGTCGGTCTTGTACTGGCCGTGCCGCTGGCGGTAGTCCGCGAGCGAGACCATCTCGTGGGTCGGCTCATGCGGGCGCACGACGACGTTGGCCCGGCCGTTGGCGTACTCGCCGGTGCCGTACTCGTACACGTAGTCGCCGAGGTGGACGACGGCGTCGAGGTCGCCGCGCGCGGCGAGGTGGCGGTACGGCGAGAACCAACCGGCCTCCCAGTTCGAGCACGAGACGACCCCGAGCCGGAGGCGGTCGACGGAGGCGCCGCGAGCCGGGGCGGTGCGGGTGCGGCCCGTCCCGGAGACAGCGGACCCGAGGGTGAAGCGGTAGTAGTAGGTGGTTGCCGCGGCGAGGCCGGTGACGTCGACCTTGACGGTGTGGTCGCGTTCCACACCGGTCGTCACGGTTCCCTTGCGCACGACCGAGCGAAAGCCCGCGTCGGTGGCGACCTGCCAGGCGACGGTCGTGCTCGGGCCGGTGCCCGATCCCGGCGTCGCCTCGGCGGTGGGGGTCACGCGAGTCCAGATGACGACCGCTCCGGGGAGCGGGTCACCGGAGGCGACTCCGTGCCGGAAGGTGGCGGCGGACCCGGGGGTGCTGGCGCCGGCCGAGGGGGCGGCGCCGACCGCCAGCGCCACGGACCCGGCGGCGGCTGCGGAGCCTGCGAGGAAGCTGCGTCGTTCGATCATGGTCATGCAGCGTCAACGGTGCTTGTGTCCGGGGGGTGACGGAGACGAGCCGAACGTTCACCAAGGCGTCGTCTGTGGGTCACGTCCGTGCGTGAAGGGCCGGGTGCGCGGCGCCCGACGGCTCGCCGGACGTGACGACGACCACTCGTCATCGGAAACGGGCAGCCCGGACGAGACCGTTCTCGGGGACACGAGTAAGGCCCGGTCCGCATGGACCGGGCCTTACTCGTGAAAGTGCGCCGTCAGGGACTCGAACCCCGAACCCAGTGATTAAGAGTCACTTGCTCTGCCAATTGAGCTAACGGCGCAACGAGGGGAAACGTTAGCAGCCGCCCCCGGCCGGTACAAAATCGAGGGTCCGTCGGCCTCTCGAGAGCGCCGCGGCGGCGCGGGCAGCCCCTGCCGACGGGCGGATTCGTCCTCCCGGGGACGCGGGCCGAGGCCGCGCGCGCGTCACGGCGTCGCGCTCGCCGTGGAGATGAGCGACAGCGCCAGGCTGACGACGATCACTCCGATGACGATGCCGACGGTGATCCGCTGGGCCTTCTTCTTTCCCATGAGCATGTCACCCATTGTCGGGCACGGGCGGTCGTGCGTCTCAGCCGGCCAGCACGACGACGAGCGTGCGTGGGCCGTGGACGCCCTCGACACGGCTGAGCTCGATGTCGCTGGTGGCCGACGGCCCGCTGATCAGGGTGGTCGGCCGCGTCGGGTCGAGCCGGCCCAGGCCTTCGGGCACGGTCTGCACGACGTCCTGCACGCGTACGACGCAGACGTGCGTGTCGGGCACGAGGCTGAGCGCGCGCCGCCCGCAGAGTGGACCTCCGTCGAGCGCGATCGTGCCGGTCTCGGAGACCGCGGCGACACTGCCGGTGACGACGGCCGGCACCGCGTCGAGGTCACGGGCGGAGGCGGTGCCGTCGTCGCTGCGCGCCACGTGGACCCCGCGCACCCAGGCGTCGGGGACGCCGGGCGCGTGCAGCACCTCGTGGATGCCGCGCCCGGCGAGGGCGGCGGCGACGGCGGCGCCGATCGCGACGTCGTCGCCGCCGGCGCGGACCACGGTCGCCCGGTAGTCCTCGAGCCGGTCGACGAGCTGCGCGACGACCGCGTCGGAGCCGGGTGCGTGCTCCCCTGCGACGCGGTAGCTGCGGGGCACGGGCAGCCCCTCGGACGCGTCCCCGCGCGCCCGGCGGATGCGCGCGAGCATCTCGTCGCGGGCGCTCACGGCCGGTCACCTCGCGTCCGCGCCCACCAGTCGCGGAACGTCTCGGCGGGCGGGCTCGGCACGTCGCGCGACGCGGTCCAGCCGTTGAGCGGCGGCGGGAGCGGCAGCACCGGCTTGCCCTGTCGTATGCCGTGCCGACCCCTCGTCGCCGCGCGCCCCGCCCGCGCGAAGCGCTTCGGGTCGGCCATCACCCAGGCGGCTGCCCTCATCGCCGCGGCCTCGGATGTGGGGAGCCGGTGCTTGGCAGCGTGCGCCTCGGTGTGCTCGGCGCGCAGCTCGACGAGCAGGTCGGGGATGTTGATCTTGACCGGGCACACGTCGTAGCAGGCGCCGCAGAGGCTCGACGCGTACGGCAGCGAGTCGTTGGGGTCGGACCCGCCGGTGATGCCGGTGAGGAACGGGGTGAGCACGGCCCCGATCGGACCGGGGTAGACCGATCCGTACGCGTGCCCTCCGGTTCGCTCGTAGACCGGGCAGACGTTGAGGCAGGCCGAGCAGCGGATGCAGTGCAGCGCGGTGCGGCCGAGGTCGTCCGCCAGGGCGCGCGTGCGACCGTTGTCGAGCAGCACGAGGTGGAACTCCTGCGGCCCGTCGCCGGGCGTGACGCCGGCCCAGCTCGAGGTGTAGGGGTTCATCCGCTCACCGGTCGAGCTGCGGGGCAGCAGCTGGAGGAACACCTCGAGGTCTCGCCAGGTCGGCACGACCTTCTCGATGCCCATGACGGTGATGAGCGTCTCGGGGAGCGTGAGGCACATGCGCCCGTTGCCCTCGGACTCGACGACGGTCAGCGTGCCGGTCTCGGCCACACCGAAGTTGGCGCCCGAGACGGCCACCTTCGCCCGGAGGAAGACCTCACGCAGGTGGGTCCGGGCGGCCGCGGCGAGCACGGCCGGCTCGTCGGTGAGGCCGGGGTCGACACCCGGCATCTCGCGGGCGAAGATCTCGCGGATCTCCGAGCGACCCCGGTGGATGGCGGGCACGAGGATGTGAGACGGCTTGTCCTGGCCGAGCTGGACGATGAGCTCGGCGAGGTCGGTCTCGTGGGCGGTGATGCCGGCGCCCTCGAGGGCCTCGTTGAGGCCGATCTCCTGCGTGGCCATCGACTTGACCTTGACGACCTCGTTCTCGCCCGTCGCCCGCACGAGGTCGAGGACGATGCGGTTGGCCTCGGCCGCGTCGCGCGCCCAGTGCACGGTGCCGCCGCGCGCGGTGACGTTGGCCTCGAGCTGCTCGAGGAGCTCGGGCAGCCGGGCCATCGTGTCGGCCTTGATCGCCGAGCCGGCCTCGCGCAGCGCCTCCCAGTCGGGCACCTCGCCGACGACGGCAGCGCGCTTCGCGCGGATCGTCGAGGTCGCGTGGGCGAGGTTGCGGCGCAGCTGCGTGTTCGCCAGCGCGTCGCGCGCGGCGGCCGGGAAGGGCCGGTCGCCGGTGAGCTGGCCCACCGCAGTGTCGGCGGCGGGACCGGGGACCCGGCCCTGCGGCATACCCAGGAAGGTGCTCATGCGGTGCTCGCGAGGATCTCGGCGAGGTGCACCGGGCGCACTCCGGTGCGCAGCCGGGACAGGCCGCCGCCGATGTGCATGAGGCACGACGCGTCGCCGGCCGTGACGACCTCTGCGTCGGTCGCGAGCACCGCCGACATCTTGTCGGCGAGCATCGCGGTCGAGGTGTCAGCGTTCTTCACCGAGAAGGTGCCACCGAAGCCGCAGCACGAGTCCGCGGCAGGCAGCTCGACGAGGTCGATGCCCCGGACGGCCCGCAACAGCTGGAGCGGCCGGTCGCCGACCCCGAGCAGACGCAGCGAGTGACAGGTCGGGTGGTAGGTGACGCGGTGCGGGTAGGCGGCGCCGACGTCGGTGACCCCGAGCACGTCGACGAGCAGCTCGGACAGCTCGAAGGTGCGCGCGGCGACGGCCTCGGCGCGGACCGCGAGCGCCTCGTCACCGCTGCGCCTCGCGACGGCGGCGTGCTGGTGGCGCACCGAGCCGACGCACGAGCCCGACGGCGCCACGACGGCCTCGCAGCCCCGTGCCATTGCCTGCTCGAAGACGTCGACGTGGTGGCGCACCAGGCCGACGGCGTCGTGCTGGTAGCCGGTGTTGGTGTGCATCTGGCCGCAGCAGGTCTGCGCCTCGGGGAAGACGACCTCGTGGCCGAGCCGCTCGAGCACGGCCACCGTCGCCCGCGCCACGTCGGGGAAGAGCACGTCGCCGAGGCAGGTGACGAACAAGGCGATCCTCATGCGCACTCCTCTCGTCACAGCAACCTACCCGGTCGAGCCTCCGTGCTCGGGACGTGACTGGGGGAGTACACCATTCGACGTAGGCACCCCTCGTGCGCGGGAGCGAGGACGCGTCGCTCGCTCCTGCCCACAATGAAAGGTCCAAGAGCAGGACGAGAAAGACGGGGGCCCGCCGATGGCACGTCCAGTGGCACGCCGGCACGAACGGTCACGGCGACGGATCGGCCTCGCCACGAGCGTCGCCGCCGCACTGGGGCTGGCGACAGTCCCGCTCGGGGCCGCGGAGGGCGCGGTCAGCACCCTCTACGTGGCCAAGACCGGGTGCTCCGACACGGGGACGGGCACCTCGAGCGTGCCGTACTGCACGATCGCTAAGGCCGCCAAGGTGGCCGTCGCCGGCCAGACCGTGCTCGTCTCCAGCGGCACGTACACCGACGAGGTGTTTCCTTGGCACTCGGGCGTCTCCGGCTCGCCCATCGTGTTCCGGCCCGCACCCGGAGCCACGGTGACCATCTCGGGGGCCAAGCACGGTTCACCATCTCCAACCAGAGCTGGATCACGGTGTCGGGCTTCACCATCCAGCGCTCCACGAGCAACGGCATCTACGTCTTCAACGCGACCGGCCTGACCCTTTCGGGCAACACCGTGCGCACCTCGGGCCAGCGCGCGTCGGGCGTGACGGCATACGGGATGTACCTCAACTCGATGACCCGATCGGTCGTGCAGGGCAACCTCGTGACCGACAACTCGGCGTCCGGCATCTTCGTGACCAACGGCTCGACCGGCAACCAGCTCGTCGGCAACGAGAGCTCGTGGAACGCGTACGGCTACGTGCGCAACGCCGTCGGCATCGACCTGCGCGCACCGGGCAACCTCGTGACCGGCAACCGGACCCACGACAACGAGGACTCCGGCATCCAGTCGTACCCGGGCGGCGACCGCAACACCATCGTCGGCAACGTCAGCCACCACAACATGGGGTTCACCACCGCGGCCCTGTCGAACTGCAGCCCACCTCCCACCGGCAACACGTCGGGGTGCATCACGGGCGACCACGGCATCGACGACTTCGGGGTGACGGGAAGCTCCGTCGTGGGCAACACCGTCTACAACAACGTCAGCGCCGGCATCAACCTCGAAGGGGTCGCCTCGGGGACGTCGACCGGCTTCACCATCGCGAACAACGTCGCCGTCGACAACGCGATCGGCTGCCCCGACGGCGCCGGCGGCACGGTCAAGTGCCCGCGGACGAGAGGCAACATCCGCGTCGACTCCACGTCGCAGCTCGGCACCACGGTCGACTCCGACCTCGTCAACCTCAGCACGACCGGCACGATGATGGTCTGGGGGTCGACGTCCTACACCTCGATGGCCGCCTTCCGGACCGCGAGCGGACAGGAGTCGCGCGGACTGCAGGGCGACCCGAGGCTGGGCAACCCGACCGCAGGCGACTTCTCCCTGCGGGCCGGTTCGCCCGCGATCGACTCGGCGAACTCCGGCGCGCCCGGCGAGCCCACCACCGACGCGGCCGGTCGGGCGCGCGTCGACGACCCGGCCACGGCGAACACCGGCACCGGCCCCCGCGCGTACGACGACCGCGGCGCCTACGAGTACCAGCCTTCGACCCTGAGCCAGGTGACGCCATGAACCGGTCATCAGCCCGTCTCCGCCCGCTGCTGGGCGCCGCCCTCGCGCTCGGCGTGGCCGCGGGAGTCGCGGTCGCGGCGAACGGCGCCACCGGAGAGGCAGCGCGCGACGCGGCATCCGTCGTGTCGCGGACGGCCCCGGTGTCCTCCCTGCCGTCGACCGCCGAGTGCACCGCCATGGGCACCCTCGCGGAGGACGCGGCCGGCGCCGCCGCGTCCTCCGGCACGCCTGCGTCCGTGCACGCCCTCCGGGGCAGAGCCGCCGCCGCGGCGCGCGCCACGAGCTCGGACGACGTGCGTGAGGCGACCCAGAACCTCGCCGACGACCTCGCGGCCCTGCGCGTGGCCCTGGCGACCGTGGCGGGCGACCCGCCGGAAGCCGCCCACCGGCGCGCCGACATCGAGGCCGTGATCCGTGGCGACGTGGCGGCGATGCGTCGCCTCTGCGGCCGCTGACGCGTCGACCCGGACCGGGCGAGACCCGCGTCGACGCGCGAAGGGCCCCGCACCACGTGCGGGGCCCTTCGCTTCTGGGGTGAGTGACGGGACTTGAACCCGCGGCCACCTGGACCACAACCAGGTGCTCTACCAGCTGAGCTACACCCACCATGCACAACACGAGCCGGGCCCGAGGGCTCGGCGCCGTGTCACGGCGACGACAATGCTACAGGCTCTCCAAGGGTGCTCGTGACCACCCCGCGTCGTGCGGCGGACAGCTCAGTGCTCGATGACGTGCGGCGACGCGAGGGCCTTCGCCGTGGCCGAGTCCGGACCGGGCTGCGGCACGAAGACGGCCTCGCGGTAGTAGCGCAGCTCGGCGATCGACTCCCGGATGTCGGCCAGCGCCCGGTGGCCACCCGACTTCTTCGGTGCGTTGAAGTAGACCCGGGGATACCAGCGGCGCGAGAGCTCCTTGATCGAGCTCACGTCGATGATGCGGTAGTGCAGGTAGGACTCGAGCACCGGCATGTCGCGTGAGAGGAAGCCGCGGTCGGTGGCGACCGTGTTGCCGCCGAGCGGAGCCTTGCGCGGTTCGGGCACGAAGGTGCGGATGTAGTCGAGGACGATGTGCTCGGCCTCCTGGAGGGTCACACCCGAGTCGAGCTCGGTGATGAGGCCCGAGGTGGTGTGCATGTCGCGCACGAAGTCGTCCATCTGCTCGAGGGCCTCGGCCGGGGGCTTGATGACCACGTCGATGCCGTCACCGAGCTGGTTGAGCTCGAAGTCTGTGACAAGAGCGGCGACCTCCACGAGGGCGTCGGACTTCAGCGATAGGCCCGTCATCTCGCAGTCGATCCAGATGATCCGGTCGGCGATGGCTCGGTGGTTGGTGTCGCTCACCGCTCCACCATAGTTGTTCGGGCCTCACGGTCCCGGCGCACGGACGGCCGACGGGCACCGCCCTGCACTAGCCTGCCTGCATGACCTCAGGGGACGTGACGACCCAGCAGCCGGGAGGCGGCGCGGGCAACCATCCGCAGCAGTGGAGCCCGGTGCGCAACCCGACCCGCAGACCGATGCTCCGGACCGCGCTCACGATCGGGATCTCGGCCTCCGTCTTCCTCGTGTGCCTGCTGATCCTGCTCGGGATCCTCGGCGAGCGGCTCAGCTCGCAGACCATCGTCACGTCGGCGCTGATGGCGATCATCCCGCTGTTCATCATCGTGCCCACGTTCCTGTGGCTCGACCGCTATGAGGCGGAACCCGTTCGATACCAGTTGTTCTCGTTCCTGTGGGGCGCACTGGTGGCTGTCGTCGGAGCGTTCTTCCTCAACACGTTCGGCCTCAAGCTGCTCGTCGAGGCCAGCTGGACCGACCCGCTGCAGACCGGCGCCGTCTACCTCGCACCCGTCACGGAGGAGACGCTCAAGGGCCTGGGCATCCTGCTCATCTACCTGCTGCGTCGCCGCGAGTTCGACGGGATCGTCGACGGCATCGTCTACGCCGGTCTCATCGGTGCGGGCTTCGCCTTCAGTGAGAACATCCTCTACCTGGGCCAGGCCTACAACGAGTACGGCAACGAGGGCCTCACGTCCACCTTCCTCGTGCGCGGCCTGATGGGCCCATTCGGCCACCCGCTCTTCACGTCCCTCACCGGCATCGGCATCGGTATCGCAGTGTCCGCCCGCCGGCCCCTCGTGCGCGTGCTGGCGGTCCTCGTCGGCTGGGTGTGCGCGATGATCCTCCACGGCCTCTGGAACCTCTCCGCGCTCGCCGGCATGGACGGGTTCTTCGAGGCGTACGTGACCTACCAGGTCCCTCTCTTCCTCGCCTTCGTGGCCTTCCTCTTCTGGCTGCGCCGTCGTGAGGGGCGGCTCATCGGCCGCTACCTCTCGCCGTATGCCGACGCAGGCTGGCTGACGCACGCCGAGGTGACGATGCTGTCGCACCTGCGGCTGCGCCGGTCCGCGCGGGCGTGGGCGCGTCGCAACGGGGGCCGGGCGGCGAAGAGGTCGATGGACGCGTTCCAGGACAGTGCGAGCGACCTGGCGCTGCTGCGCTCGAGGCTCGTGCACGGCACCGCCGAGGACGGCGCGTCGGAGCGCGAGATGGTGCTGCTCGAGGCGATCACGGCGCACCGTCGCGCCTTCGTCGGCTCGCCGGTCACCTGAGCGAGGCGGGCGGTCCGGCGCGTCGCCGCCGGTGCCTATCATTGGACGGCGCCCGCTTCGGGCGCCCGCCCCTGTAGCTCAGCGGATAGAGCAAGAGCCTTCTAATCTCTTGGTCGCAGGTTCGAGTCCTGCCGGGGGCGCTCTCGCCATGGACGGCGCCACGACTGGGTACGTGTTCACGGCACGCCCGCCGATGGGTTTGGTTGTGCCGACGCAACACGGAAGGATTCAGGCGTGGCAGGTGATACAGGGGTGGGCAATGCCCGTCTCCTCTCGGCGGTGCAGGCGCTGCGATCCGCCGTCTCCGAAGCCACCCTCCCGCTCGACCTCCCCGGCGCCCCGGCCGCCCGGCTGACCCGCACGCGGCTGCTCGACCAGCTCGACGACTACGTCATCCCGAGGCTGACGTCGCTCGACGCCCCGTTGCTCGCCGTCGTCGGCGGGTCGACGGGCGCCGGCAAGTCGACCCTCGTCAACTCCGTCGTGGGCCGTGAGGTGACCCTGCCGGGGGTGCTTCGGCCGACCACCCGCTCGCCGGTGCTCATCCACCACCCGTCCGACGCGGCGTGGTTGTCCGGCCCCCGCATCCTGCCCGGCCTCGCCCGGATCACCGGCCGCCACTCGGCGTCCGACGGGCCGGACGCCGTGCGCCTCGTGCCCACCGACGAGGTGGCGGCAGGTCTGGCGCTGCTCGACGCCCCCGACATCGACAGCGTCGTCGAGGCCAACCGCGACCTGGCTGCCCAGCTCCTCGCCGCCGCGGACCTCTGGATCTTCGTGACCACCGCCGCCCGCTACGCCGACGCCGTGCCGTGGGAGCTGCTGCGCGAGGCGTCCGAGCGCGGCACCGCGGTCGCGGTCGTGCTCGACCGCGTGCCCCCCAACGCGGTCGACGACATCCGCACCCATCTGGCGGGGATGCTGCGCGAGCAGGGCCTGGACCAGGCGCCGATCTTCACCGTCGTCGAGTCCGAGCTCGTCGACGGCCTGCTCCCCGACGACCAGACCCAACGGCTGCGCGGCTGGCTCGCGGCGCTCGCGGGCGACGCCCAGGCGCGCGCCGACGTCGTCCGCCAGACGCTCCAGGGCGCCCTCGTCTCGCTCGACGCGCGCACCACGTCGCTCGTCACCGCCTCGAAGGAGCAGACGGCGGCAGGCCACACGCTCGTGGGAGCGGCCGAGGCGGCATACGCGGAGGCGAGTGCCCAGGTGCACGAGGGGATGGTCGACGGGACCCTGTTGCGTGGAGAGGTGCTCGCGCGCTGGCAGGAGTTCGTCGGCACCGGCGAGTTCTTCCGGCAGGTCGAGTCGACGGTGTCGCGCGTGCGTGACCGGTTCACGTCGTTCCTGCGCGGCGAGCCGGCCCGGGCCGACCACCTCGGGGAGGCGCTCCAGTCGGGGGTCGAGTCCCTCGTCGTCAACCGCGCCGAGCTCGCTGCCAGCTCCATCGCCCGGGTCTGGCGCACCTTGCCCGGCGGCGACCAGCTGATCGTCGCCCACCCCGGGCTCGCCCGCTCCAGCAACGACCTCGAGACCCGCATCCAGCGCCTCGTGCGCGACTGGCAGGGCGACATCCTGCAGATGGTGCGCGACGAGGGCAAGGACCGTCGCACGACCGCGCGCATCATGGCCTACGGCGTCAACGGGCTCGGCGTCGTGCTCATGCTCGTCACCTTCGCCAGCACTGCAGGGATCACCGGCGCCGAGGTCGGCATCGCCGGCGGCACCGCGGTCGTCGGCCAGAAGCTGCTCGAGGCCGTCTTCGGTGACCAGGCCGTCCGCGAGCTGGCGCGCAAGGCCAGGGAGCTGCTGACCACCCGCGTCGACGAGCTGTATGCCGTCGAGCTCGCCCGCTACGAAGGAGCTGTCTCGACGTTGCAGGTCGCCACCGACCAGACCGACCGGCTGACTGCCGCAGCTGCTGCCGTCGAGGACGCGCGATGAGCCCGATCAGGATGGGGCGCGCGTCGGTGCAGGCCGTCTCGGCTGCCGAGCTCGGCACCCGCACCACCGAGCTGTCCATGGCGCTGGTGTCCGGCGCCGACGAGCTCGACCCCACCCACGTGCAGGGCGCGCGCCGCGTCGTCGACAAGGCCGTGGAACGCCTGGGCATCGCCGGCGAGCACACCGTCGTCGCGCTCGCGGGCGCCACGGGCAGCGGCAAGTCCTCGCTCTTCAACGCGCTCGTCGGCGCCGACGTCGCCACCATCGGCGCGCGCCGTCCGACGACCTCGCTCCCGACGGCGGCCATCTGGGGTGACGCCGACGCGTCCGAGCTGCTCGACTGGCTCGGCGTGAAGGAGCGGCACGTCGTCGACGCCTCGGCTCCCCGCGGTGACGGTGCGGCGGCCCCCGGTCCCGTCCGGGTCGAGGTGGCGGGCTCGCTCGACGGGCTCGTGCTGCTCGACCTGCCCGACTTCGACTCGCGCGAGCTCTCACACCGGCGCGAGGCGGAGCGCATCCTCGAGCTCGTCGACGTCTTCGTGTGGGTGACCGACCCGCAGAAGTACGCCGACGCCCGCCTGCACGACGAGTTCGTCAGCCTCATGTCGCAGCACGACGCGGTGACGCTCGCCGTGCTCAACCAGGCCGACCGGCTCCCGGGCGAGGGGGTGAGGACTGTGGGCAAGGACCTCGCGCGGCTCCTGGTCGCCGACGGCGTCACCGGCGCACAGGTGCTCGCCACGTCCACGGTCACCGGCAACGGCGTCGCCGAGCTGAAGCAGCGTCTCGCCAATGCCGTTGCAGGACATGCGGCCTCGCGTCAACGGCTCAAGGCCGACGTGGTCGGCGCCGCCGCGCGTCTCCGGTCGGGAGTGGCGGACGGCGAGGCCGATGTCGGCGCGATCCCGCGCGACGAGCTCGACGCGTCGCTGGCACGTGCCGCCGGTGTGCCGATCGTGCTGGACGCCGTCGCCCGCGACTACCGGCGAGAGGCGTTCGCGCACACCGGCTGGCTCTTCGCCCGCTGGACCAAGGGCTTCGCGGCCGACCCGCTGCGCCGGCTGCGTCTCGACCGCACCGGCGGTCGGCCGCCGATCCCCGTCGCCATCGACGGCGCCGACGTGCGGGCCGTGCTCGGCCGGTCGTCGATCCCGGCCCCGAGCGTGTCGACGGTGTCGGCCGTCGACGTGGCCACCCGAGCCTTCGTGCGCGACGCGTCGGAGTCGCTCCCGGTGCGCTGGGCCCAGACCGTCGAGGACGCCGTCGACCGGGGCGAGGGCACCCTCACCGACGCGCTCGACCGCGCCGTCATCGGCACCTCACTGCGCGCCCGTCGCCCGGTGTGGTGGTTCACCGTCAACGTCATCCAGTGGGTGCTCGGCCTCGTCGCCCTGGCCGGACTCGTCTGGTACGCCGTGCTGTGGGGCTTCGCGCTGCTCCAGCTGCCGCGGCCCGAGACGCCTGCCGTCGGCATCGTGCCGCTGCCCCTCGTGATGCTCGTCGGTGGCGTGCTGCTGGGGTTGGGGCTCGGGGTGCTGTCGCGCTTCTGGGCGCGCATCGGGGCACGGCACCGGCGCGCGGTGGTCGGCAAGCGGCTCTCCGAGTCGGTGGCTGCGGTGGCAGACGAGCACATCCTGGTCCCGGTCGACGAGGTGCTCGCGCGCCACCGTGCGACCCGCGAGCACCTGGACGCCGCAGCCGGCTGACCCCCTCCTCCCCGGTCGAGGCCGTCGCGTGGGACGGCGCGAAACACCTCGGCGCGAGGCCTGCAGACGGGTCGTCCACATCCCCTCGGCGCCCGGCCCTGCTGTCCACAGCGGCGACGCGCAGGCTGTCGCAGCCGACGACCTGACCCGAGGGTGGGCTGCAGGCGGCACCGAGCCGTCACGCACGAGCCAAGGAGCCCACCAGTGAACGAGATCCGCATCACCCTGCACGGCAACGTCGTCAGCGAGCCCGTCGAGCGCGTCGCGCGCAACGGTTCCCCGTACACGACGTTCCGTGTCGCGACGACGCCCTACCGCCGCACCGCGGACGGCAAGTTCGTCGACGGCGAGACGAGCTTCTACGACGTGATCGCCTTCAACGCGCTCGCGGCCAACACGACAGCGGGGCTGCGCAAGGGCCAGCCCGTCCTCGTCGAGGGCAAGCTCGCGATCAGGACCTACATCGGGAACGACGGCAACGCGCACACCTCTCCCCAGATCGACGCAGACCACATCGGGCACGACTTCACCTGGGGGCGCGCGAGCTTCGAGCGCGTCAGCCGCGCGGCCGCGCTCGGCCACGACCGCACCGCCGACCCCGACGTCCAGCAGGCCGTGCGGGCGCTGGGCGGCGGTCAGGCCGTCGGCGACCGGCCCGACTACGTCGACGCCGACGGCGTGGTCGACGACGACTACCAGCCCGACGTCGACGCCATCGGCACCGAGGCCGGGCGGGATGCCGGGGTCCTCGCGACGGGCGACCCCGAGACGGACGACTACGAGGTCGTCGGCGCCTCGGCCTGAGTCGTCGGTGCCCGTGACGAAGGCGCACGGCTGCGGCGGCCGGACCACTCCCGTCGCCGCAGCCCGCAGCCGTCCTGGCAGGGCGGCACCGATTTCGGTGGGGCGTGCGCAGACAGATAGCGTGTGCGCATGGCCGAGTACATCTACACCATGACCCGTGCGCGCAAGGCGCACAACGAGAAGGTCATCCTCGACGACGTCTCGATGTCGTTCTACCCCGGCGCGAAGATCGGCATGGTCGGTCCGAACGGTGCGGGCAAGTCGACGATCCTCAAGATCATGGCCGGACTCGACCAGCCGAGCAACGGCGAGGCCCGCCTCGCCGCCGGCGCCAGCGTCGGCATCCTGCTCCAGGAGCCACCGCTCAACGAGGAGAAGACCGTCCTCGGCAACGTGGAGGAGGGCGCCGGCGAGATCAAGGCGAAGCTCGACCGCTACAACGAGATCTCCGCCGAGATGGCCGACCCCGACGCCGACTACGACGCGCTGCTCGCTGAGATGGGCAAGCTGCAGGAGGACATCGACCACGCCGACGCGTGGGACCTCGACAGCCAGCTGGAGCAGGCGATGGACGCCCTGCGCTGCCCGCCGGCCGACTCGCCGGTCACCAACCTCTCCGGTGGTGAGCGCCGACGCGTCGCGCTGTGCAAGCTGCTCCTCCAGAAGCCTGACCTGCTGCTGCTCGACGAGCCCACCAACCACCTCGACGCCGAGTCGGTGCTCTGGCTCGAGCAGCACCTCGAGGGCTACCCGGGCGCCGTCATCGCCGTCACCCACGACCGCTACTTCCTCGACAACGTCGCACAGTGGATCGCCGAGGTCGACCGCGGGCGTCTCTACCCCTACGAGGGCAACTACTCGACCTACCTCGAGAAGAAGTCCGAGCGCCTCCAGATCCAGGGCAAGAAGGACGCGAAGCTCGCCAAGCGTCTCAAGACCGAGCTCGAGTGGGTCCGCAGCAACGCCAAGGGCCGTCAGGTCAAGAGCAAGGCGCGCCTGGCCCGCTACGAGGAGATGGCCGCCGAGGCCGAGCGCACCCGCAAGCTCGACTTCGAGGAGCTCCAGATCCCCCCGGGCCCGCGTCTGGGCTCCACGGTCATCGAGGTCACGAACCTCAAGAAAGGCTTCGGCGACCGCGTCCTGATCGACAACCTCTCGTTCTCGCTGCCGCGCAACGGCATCGTCGGTGTCATCGGCCCCAACGGCGTCGGCAAGTCGACGCTCTTCAAGACGATCGTCGGTTTCGAGCAGCCCGACTCGGGCGAGGTCAAGATCGGCGAGACCGTCAAGATCTCCTATGTCGACCAGGGCCGTGAGGGCCTCGACCCCAAGAAGAACCTCTGGGAGATCGTCTCCGACGGGCTCGACTACATGAAGGTCGGCAACGTCGAGATCCCGTCGCGGGCCTACGTGTCGCAGTTCGGCTTCAAGGGCCCCGACCAGCAGAAGCTCTCGGGCGTGCTGTCGGGTGGTGAGCGCAACCGTCTGAACCTCGCGCTGACCCTCAAGCAGGGCGGCAACCTGCTGCTGCTCGACGAGCCCACCAACGACCTCGACGTCGAGACCCTCGGCTCGCTCGAGAACGCCCTGCTCGACTTCCCCGGCTGCGCCGTCGTCATCACCCACGACCGGTGGTTCCTCGACCGCATCGCGACGCACATCCTCGCCTACGAGGGCACCGAGGACGACCCGGCGAAGTGGTACTGGTTCGAGGGCAACTTCGAGTCCTACGAGGCCAACAAGGTCGAGCGGCTCGGCCCCGAGGCGGCGCGCCCGCACCGCGTCACCTACCGCAAGCTGACGCGCGACTGACACCAGGCTGAGACCCTGGGGCCTCGCCGTCGCAGGCCACGGGCCGGGCACCTCGGTGCCCGGTCCGTCGTCGTGCCGCGACTCGTGCTGGCTGCTCGTGACCGTCGACCCGGGGCCGGCTCTCGCGGGGTCAGATCCAGTTCCGGCGCCGGAAGACGACGTAGAGCGTGGCAGCGATCCCGAGGATGACGGCCGCGCTGACGAGCACTCCCACCGGCTGGCCGAAACCGGGGTAGGGCACGTTCTGGCCGTACCACCCGGTGACGGCCGTGGGCACCGCGATGATGGCGGCCCACCCGGTGAGCTTCTTCATGACGGTGTTGAGGCGGGCGTCCTGCAGTGACAGGTTGGTCTCGAAGACGGTGGTCACCATGTCGCGCAGCGACTCGGTCCACTCGGCCGCGCGCAGCACGTGGTCGTAGAGGTCGTCGTAGAACCCGTCGAGCTCGGGGTGGCGCTGCTCGAGGTCGCTGCGGTGGCGCAGCACGGCGTTGACGACGTCGCGCATGGGCAGCACGGCGCGGCGCAGCTCGACGAGCTCCTTGCGCAGCCGGTAGGTGCGCAGCTGTACGGCGTGCACGTTGCCGCTCTCGTCGAAGAGGAGATCCTCCAGCCCCTCGATCGCGTCGTCGAGCTGCTGGATCGCCTCGAAGTGCCCGTCCACGACGGTGTCGAGCAGCCCGTGCACGAGCGCGCCGACGCCGAGCCGCAGCAGCTCGGGGTCGTCGTTCCAGCGCTCCACCACCGGCTGCAGGTCGAACGAGTCGTCGCTGCGCAGCGTGATGACACCACGTGGCAGCACGAAGGCAGAGATGCGGGTCGTCCGGAGGCGCGACTCGCGAGCCGTCGGGTCGAGGCGCACGGCGCTGGGCGTCAGGGGTTCTGACCGCGCGGTGGCCGTGTCGAGCTTCGCCGCATAGACGGTGAGGAACGTGTGGCGCGCGTGGCGTGTGGCCTTGGGGCGCTCGCCGGCCGTCACCGCGTCCTCGACCGCGTGCGGGTCCAGGCCCAGCTCCTCGGCGAGGGCGAGCAGCCCCACGTGGTCGGGCTCGCACAGGTCGACCCAGACGAGCGAGGCCTCGTCGCCCAGGTGCTCGGAGACGTCGTCGAGCGGGAAGCCCTCCTCGACGACCTTGCCGTGCTCCCACCGGCAGCTGGTCACGCGTCCCGCTCCGCTGCTGCTCACGTCTTCAGTCTCGCAGCCGATCACGCGATCAGTGGCGTGACCTCGCGTGATGTCGGGCGCTCTCCGAGGGCGAGCTGCCAGGCGACGGCGAGCCGGCGGCCCACCTCGTCGGCCTCGTCGGGGGCCACGCAGAAGGGCACCCGCACCCAGCGCGTGAGGCCGCCCTCGACGCCGAACTGGCCGCCACGGGCGAGCCGCACCCCGGCGGACTCCGCAACGCGCGCGAGCTCGTCGCCGCGTGGGGCCGGCAGCTCGCACCAGAGGTTGAGACCGCCGCTGGGCACGTCGAACCGCCACTGCGGCACGTGCCGGTGCAGGGCGGCCACGAGCGCGTCGCGTCGTGCCCGCGCCTCGCGGCGGCGTTCCACGAGCAGCGTGTCACCTTGGCGCAGCAGGTCGGCCACGACGAGCTGTTCGAGGATCGCGGTGCCCAGGTCGAGGCTGTGCCGGGCCTCGATGACCGCCTCCACGGCGCCCTCGGGGGCCCGCACCCAGCCGACCCGCAGCCCACCCCACCACGTCTTGCCCGCGCTGCCGAGCGTGTGCGTCCCGCGCGAGGTGAGGGCGAAGGGCGGCGGGAGCGCCGACCCGGTGGGGTCGTCGAGGCCGAGCTCGACGAAGGTCTCGTCGACGACGGGGACCGTGCTCGACCGGGCCAGCACCGGCGCCAGGGCCTCCCGGGTGTCGCCGTCCATGACGAGACCCGTCGGGTTCTGGTGGTCGGGTATGAGGTATGCCGCTCGCGCGCCGCTCTGACGCAGCCCGACCTCGATGGCCTCGACGTCCCACCCCGTCGGCGTGAGCTGGGCCGGGACCGCGCGGTAGGACGAACGACGCACTCCCACAATGGCATTGGGGTAGGTGGGGCTCTCGACGAGCACGCGGTCGCCGGGCTCGAGGCACGCGCGCAGGACGGCGGACAGTCCGCCGTGGGCGCCGGACGTGATGACGACCTGGTCGGGCGACGTGGGCAGCCCGCGGCCCTCGAACCAGGCAGCCACCGCGGCGCGTGTCTCAGGGAGCCCTCTCGGGTCGTAGCCGGCCGTCGCGAGGTGGCGGGGCAGCTCGGTCAGGGCGCGCTCGTAGGCTGCAGTGACCCCCGCCGCGGCCGGGAGGGCGGCATACGTGAGGTCGATGACGTCCGGTGGCACATCGGTGGGGATGAGGCCGGCCTGCGACAACGCGAGGCCGGAAGGGCCGGCGGGCAGGCAGACGACGCTGCCGGACCCGCGGCGGGTGGCGATGAACCCCTCGTCGCGCAGCGCGTCCAGGGCGGCACCGACGGTCGTACGGCTGAGCCCGAGCTCGCCCGAGAGCGTGCGCTCGCTCGGCAGCCGGGTGCCGACGAGGACGCGGCCGTCCGCGACGAGGCGCCGGATGCCGTCGGCCAGTCCCCGGTACGTCGGCCGGGGGAGCGGGTCGGTCCCGAGAAGCAGGGCCAGAGAGCGAGCCGAGATGGTGCGCATCGGGCCACTCTTGCACGATTGGCCCTTAAAAGTCAGGCCAGTGGCCCTGAGGATGGACGACATGAGACGCCACGTGCCCCTCGCGAACCTCTCCCCGCGGCAGCAGCTGCGCGCCGGCCGCTTGCCGCGCCGCGTCGTCCAGCTGCTCGTGGGCCTGACCCTCTACGGCGTCTCGATGGCCATGATGATCCGCTCGACGCTCGGCCTCGACCCGTGGGACGTGTTCCACGCCGGCATCACGACGCACGTGCCGATGTCGTTCGGCACGGTGACGATCATCGTCGGGGCACTCGTGCTGCTGCTCTGGGTGCCGCTGCGGCAGTGGCCGGGTCTTGGCACCGTCGCCAACGTCGTCGTCATCGGCCTCGCCGCCGACGCGGGGCTGGCGCTCATCGAGGCACCTGAGTCGCTCTGGGCCCGCATCGTGCTGCTCGCGTCCGGCATCGTGCTCAACGGTGTCGCCGGCGGCCTCTACATCGGCAGCCAGCTCGGCCCGGGCCCACGCGACGGTCTCATGACCGGCTTCGCCCGCCGCACCGGCCTCTCGATCCGCCTCGTCCGCACGACGATCGAGGTCGTCGTGCTCTCGGTGGGCTGGCTGCTCGGCGGCCCCGTCGGGCTCGGCACCGTGCTGTATGCCGTCTCCATCGGTCCACTCGTCCAGTTCTTCCTCCCGCGGCTCACCGTCGAGCTCGCGCCCGCGGCGCCCCAGCCGGCCGCGGCTGCGGTCACCCCGCCGTCCGCCATCGGCGCGACGCCCTGCTGAGCGCGGCGCGCGTTCGTCAGCCCCCGAGAGGCCAGGTCTGCAGCACCCGGCAGGCGCCGGGCTCGTACCACGCGAGCTGCAGCTGCTCGGCGCGGCAGCGGGCCGGCAGCCACGGACCTACCGCCCGCGCCGTCGAGGCCTCGGTGACGTCCCCCGAGAGGGCGTCGAGCGTCAGGTGCGGCACCACGTCGCCGAACTCGCCGGCATACGGCGGGCACTCCGGGAAGGCCGCCCACAGCCGTCGGGTCAGGGACGCGAACGACGTCGCAGGGTCGGGCAGGAGGTGCACGATGCCGTTGGGGAAGGTGTCGATGCGCTGGAGGGTGAACTCGAATGACCTTGTCTCCGAAGCAATCTCGGCCACTGCCGCCAGAGTCGCAGGGGTCAGCGACTCGGCAGGCAGGAACGGCGCGAGCGCGGTGACGTGCGCGTGCCCGAAGTCGGGGTCGTCGGAGACGTACGCCTGGTCGTAGTGCTCGTGGCGCGTGCGCACGTAGGGCTCGAGCTGCGGCACCGGCACCTGCAGCACGCTGTGCCCGTGCGGCACCACCCGCCGGGCGTCCTCGCTGGTCAGCGCTCGGCGCCGACGAGCCGCAGGGCGAGGGCCGCGTTCGTCGACCCGATCTCGGCCGGCGTGCGCCGGATGGTGGGGGAGTACCACCGGGCGACGTCGACGACGATCGAGAGCAGCGCGAGCGCCGTGTGGGCGCTGTCGTCGACCGTGAAGGCGCCGTCGATGACGCCGCGCTCGAGGACGTCGCGCACGAGGGAGTCCATCTCCTTGCGCAGGGCCAGCACCTCGGCGTGGTGCTCGGGGGTGAGGTGGTGGTGCTCGTACTGCACCACTCGCGCGACCTGGTACTGCTCGACGTGCCACTCGGAGAACCGTGCCATGACGTTGGCGAGCTGGTCGGCAGGCGTCGGGCCCTCGGCGATGGCCGAGCGCAGCAGCCGCAGCGCCGACTCGTGTCCGCTGCGACTGAGGTTGAAGAGCAGCTCCTCCTTCGAACCGAAGTGGACGTAGACGCCGGCGGGGGAGAGTCCGGCGCCTGAGGCGATGTCGCGGGTCGTCGTGGCGTGGAAGCCCTTGTCGGCGAAGGCGTGGGCGGCAGCCTGCAGCAGGCGGTCGACGGTGGTCGCGTCGGGGTCGGACGTCGGCGCGCACGACGCGCCCGATGCGCCCGACGCGGCGGGCGCCGCTGAGGAGGTCGCGGAGGACGTCGTGGATGGCTGCGGCACGTTGACAGCATGCCGCAGCGGAGTCAGACTAAGCAAGCGCTTAGTTACCGATCGGTACTGGCGCGTCGCACCCGTGAGCACGCCCGATGGAGGACGCCATGCCCCGCAACATCTACGACGAGGACCACGAGGCGATGCGCGCCTCCGCGCGAGAGTTCGTCGCCCGCACGCTCGCCCCCCGTGCCGAGGAGATGGTCGAGCTCAAGTCGATCCCGCGCGACATCTGGACCGAGGCCGGCAAGCAGGGCTTCTTCGGCTTCGACATCCCCGAGGAGTTCGGTGGCGCCGGCGTCGACGACTACCGGTTCAACGCGATCGTCGCCGAGGAGATGTCGCGCTTCAACGCCGCGACGAGCTCGTGCTTCGGCATCCACTCCGACGTCTGTCCGCCCTACATCGTCGACCTCGGCACCGAGGAGCAGAAGCAGCGCTGGCTGCCCGGCATGGCGAGCGGCGACCTCATCTGTGCCATTGCGATGACCGAGCCCTCGGGCGGGTCCGACCTCGCAGCCCTCAAGACCACCGCGGTCCGCGACGGGGACGCGTGGCTGCTGAACGGGTCCAAGACCTTCATCACCAACGGCTACCAGGCCGACCTCGTCATCGTCGCCGCCCGCACCGACGCGTCCAAGGGCGCCAAGGGCATCACGCTCTTCATGGTCGAGCGCGGCATGGAGGGCTTCAACAACGGCCGCAAGCTCGACAAGGTCGGCATGGACGAGTCCGACACCGCCGAGCTCTTCTTCGAGAACGTGCGCGTGCCCGACGAGAACCGCCTCGGCGAGGAGGGGATGGGCTTCATCGCGATGATGCAGCGCCTCCCGCAGGAGCGCATCGGCGCCGCCGTCTCCAACGTCGCCCACGCGAAGAAGATCCTCGAGGAGACGATCCAGTACGCGAAGGACCGCAAGGCCTTCGGCCAGCCGATCGGTGCCTTCCAGCACAACAAGTTCCTCATGGCCGAGCTCGTGACGAAGATCGAGGTCGCCGAGGCGTACGTCGACGACTGCGTCGCGGCCCACGCCGACGGCAAGCTGTCGGCCGTCGACGCGGCCAAGGCCAAGTGGTGGAGCTCGCAGGTGCAGAACGAGGTGCTCGACCACTGCGTGCAGCTGCACGGTGGCTACGGGTTCATGAACGAGTACCGCGTCGCCCGCGCCTGGCGTGACGCCCGCGTCACGAAGATCTGGGCCGGCTCGAACGAGATCATGAAGGAGCTCATCGGCCGGGACCTCGGCTTCTGATGGGGGTCCACTCCGGAGCGGTCGCGATCGTCACGGGTGCGAGCCGCGGCATCGGCCTGGGCATCGCCGAGCGGCTCGTCGCCGACGGCGCCAAGGTCGTCATCACGGCACGCAAGCCCGAGGCGCTCGCCGAGGCGGTCGAGCAGCTCGGCGGCCCCGAGCACGCGCTCGGGATCGCCGGCAACGCCGCCGACGAGGCACACCAGGACGAGGTCGTCGCTGCGGCGCGCGAGACGTTCGGCGGTCTGCACCTGCTCGTCAACAACACGGGCATCAACCCCGCCTACGGCCCGATGCTCGACAGCGGCCTCGACGTCGCCCGCAAGGTGCTGGACGTCAACGTCGTGGCCGCGTTCTCGTGGATCAGGAAGGCGGTCGCGGCAGGCCTCGGCGACGCCGAGCACTCGGGCGCGGTCGTCAACCTCGCGTCGGTCGCCGGACAGGGCGCCAGCGGCGTCATCGGCTGGTACGGCGTGTCCAAGGCCGCGCTCATCCACCTGACGACCGAGCTCGGCTACGAGCTGGGTCCCGACGTGCGCGTCAACGCCGTCGCGCCGGCTGTCGTCAAGACGAAGTTCGCCGAGGCGCTCTACGAGGGGCGCGAGGAGAAGGTCGTCCGCGCGTACCCCATGAAGCGTCTCGGCCTTCCCGAGGACGTCGCGGGCGCGGTCAGCTTCCTGCTCAGCCGCGACGCCTCGTGGATCACCGGCCAGACGCTGACCATCGACGGTGGCGTCACCCTGGGCGGCGCCCTGTAGCGAGTCCCCTTGGCCCACAGCGGCATACGTCGATCACGTATGCCGCCGTGGGCCATGGGTGGACAGGAACCTTCCCCGGGTCGGCCCGGTGGTGCCAGCGTTGACCTGGCACTCACCAGGACCCAGGAGGAAGTCGTGTCCGACACTGTCGCACTCGTCACGGGAGCCGCACGCGGGATCGGGCGCCAGGTCGCCGCCGACCTCGCCGCGCGGGGGTTCACCGTCGTCGTCTCGGGCCGTGACGCGGCCGCGGCTCTGGCGACGGCGGCCGAGCTGTCCGACCGGGGCGACGTGCGAGCCCTGGGGCTCGGCCTCGACGTCGCCGACGTGCGAGCCGTCGCGGCGGTGCCGGCCGCGGTCCGGGACGTCACCGGGCGGCTCGACGTGCTCGTCAACAACGCGGCCGCCTTCGTCGACTGGACCGAGGTCGCCTCGGCCGCCGATCTCGACGTGGCGCGAGACGTCATGGACACCAACCTCTTCGGCGCGTGGCGCATGGTCCAGGCGCTGCTGCCGATGCTGCGGGAGAGCCCGCACCCACGAGTCGTCAACGTCTCGAGCGGCGGAGGGTCGCACGGGGACGAGCAGTTCGGCCTCACCCGTCGCGGTGGTGCCGCCGCGAGCTACGGCATCAGCAAGGCCGCCCTCAACGCCCTGACGGCCACCCTGGCGGCCGAGCTCGCCGGGACCGGGGTCCTCGTCAATGCCGTCTGCCCGGGCCTCACGGCCACGTGGCCGGGCGCGGAGCAGATGGGCGCGCGGCCCGTCGAGGAGGGGGCGGCCTCGGTCATCGCGGCTGTCGTCCTGCCCGACGGCGGTCCGTCCGGCGCCTTCCTGCGCGACGGACACCCGATCCCGTGGTGACCGGGTGCCGAGCTGGGACGAGTTGACACGATTTAGGCAGGCCTTACTAAGGTGAGCCTTACCTAAGTCCGCTCGGGTGTCCGAGGTGGACCGGGTTCCCGTCACCTCAGAGAGAGACCGTCGCCGTGCCCCGCCTCAGAACTGCCCTCCTCACCGCTGCCGCGGCGCTGCTCGTGCTCGCGGGCTGCACCACCGGACCCACCGGCGGCGGCGCCGACCCGGCCCCCGCCAGCGGGACGAGCGGGCCGGGAGGGGCCGACGCGACGCCATACCCCGTCACGCTCACCGACGCGTTCGGCAGCGTCACCATCACGAAGGAGCCGAAGCGCGTCGTCACCCTCGGGTGGTCCGACGCCGACCACGTCGCGGCCCTCGGGGTCGCCCCGGTCGGCGCCCCCAAGGTCACGTGGGGCGGCAACGCCAACCTCTCCACCGACTGGTTCGACACGCAGCTCGCCGCCATCGGCGGAGCGCAGCCGACCCGCTTCGACGACGCCGACGGCAACCCGGTCGAGGAGATCGCGAAACTGCAGCCCGACCTCATCCTCGCGACGAACTCCGGCATCACGAAGGAGGAGTACGACAAGCTGCGCAAGCTCGCACCCGTCGTCGCCTACCCCGAGGTCGCCTACGGCACCCCGTGGCAGGACTCCCTCGAGACGATCGGCAAGGCCCTCGGCCGCACGACGCAGGCCGCAGAGGTCGAGAAGAGCACCGTCGCCGCCCTCGACGCCGCCAAGGCGAAGTACCCGCAGCTCGCGGGCAAGACGTTCATCTACGGCTACATCGCCCCGACCGACCTCTCGCAGATCGGCTTCTACACCCCGAGCGACCTGCGTCCGCGGATGCTCACCGAGCTCGGCATGAAGAACGCCCCCTTCGTGGAGCAGCGGGCCAGGAACTCCAGGGAGTTCTACCTGACGGTCAGCTCCGAGCAGGCCGCCTCGCTGACCTCAGACGTGTTCCTCACCTACGTCACCGAGGACTCGCAGGTCGCCGCCATGAAGGAGGACCCGCTCGTCGGGCAGGTTCCGGCGATCCGATCCGGCGCCCTGGTCGCGACCAAGGACGAGAAGGTCGGGCTGACGATGAGCTCGCCCACCCCGCTGTCGATCCCGTACATGACCGAGCTGTTCGTCCCGCTCGTCGCAGCCGCCGCCGACAGGGCCGACGCCCCTTCATGAGCACCACACGGACCGCCGACCGGACGGGTGTCACGCCTCCGGCCGCCACCCGCTCCGGCAGCGGCCCGGTGCTCGTCGCCGTACTCCTCGTGCTGCTCCTCGTCGCCGTGCTCTCGTCGATCACATTGGGCTCCAAGGCGGTTCCCTTCACCGATGTCGCACGAGTGCTGACCGGTGACGGTGACGGCATCGCCGACCGGGGCATCATCGAGGCGCGGGTCGCCCGCACCGTCGTGGGGGTCCTCGTGGGCGCAGCGCTGGCCGTCGCAGGCGCGGCCATGCAGGGACTGACCCGCAACCCGCTCGCCGACCCCGGACTGCTCGGGGTCAACGCCGGCGCGAGCCTAGCCGTCGTCGTCGCGATCGCCGTCTTCGGCGTCGGGTCGCTCACCGGCTACGTCTGGTGGGCGATGGCGGGCGCCGGGCTCGCCGCGGTGCTCGTCCACGCGCTGGCCGGTTTGGCCGGGGGAGGGGTGACGCCGCTGCGGCTCACCCTCGCGGGGGCGGCGGTCACCGCCGGCCTCGCAAGCTGGTCGTCGGGACTCCTCGTGTCGAGCAAGCAGTCCTTCGACTCCTTCCGCTTCTGGCAGGTCGGCACGATCGGGGGCCGCGGGCTCGACCTCGTCGTCACCGTGCTGCCCTTCTTCGCCGTCGGTCTCGCCCTCGTCCTCCTTACCGTGCGACGGCTCGATGCACTGGCGCTGGGCGACGACCTCGCGCGCGGCCTCGGTGAGAACCTCGTGCTGGCCCGCGCCGCGGTCGCGCTCGGGGTCGCGGTCCTCTGCGGCGCCTCGACGGCGCTTGCCGGACCGATCGGCTTCCTCGGCCTCGTCGTTGCGCACGGCGCGCGCTTCGCCGTCGGACCCGACCACCGCCGCATCATCCCCGTGTGTCTCATCGGCGGGCCGGCGCTGCTGCTGCTCGCCGACACGGTCGGCCGACTCGTCGCCCAGCCCAGCGAGGTGCAGGCCGGCATCATGACCGCCGTCGTCGGCGTGCCCATCTTCGTGCTGCTCGTGCGTCGCGGACGGATGGCGAGCCTGTGACCGCCACGGCCGTTGCCCCGGCGCCCGCCGCATCCTCCGCCGTGGACCGCGTGCGGCGCGCACGGCGCCGGCCGGCCCGCCGGGTGCGGCTCGTGCTGACGACGCTCGCCGCCGCCGCCTGCGCAGCCGTGCTCGTGCGGGTGCTCCTCGGCGAGTACGTCGTGGCCCTCGCCGACCTCGTGCCCATCCTGCGCGGCGAGCCGCTGCCGAACGCCCCGGGCGCCTCGTTCATCGTCATGGAGGCCAAGCTGCCCCGTGCCCTCCTCGGCGCCCTGGCCGGGCTGGCCTTCGGCGCCGCGGGCGCGATGTTCCAGACGACGCTCCGCAACACGCTCGCGAGCCCCGACATCATCGGCATCAGCCTCGGCGCGTCGGCCGCGGCCGTCGTCGCCCTCACGACGCTCGACGCCCAAGGGCTCTGGCTGCCCGCGGCGGCCCTCGCCGGCGCGCTCGCCGTGAGCCTGCTCATGCATGCCGTCGGGCGCGGGACCGGGCTCGCCGGCCAGCGGATGGTCCTCGTCGGCATCGGCATCGCGGCGATGCTCTCGAGCGTCATCCAGCTCGTCATGACCCGCACGTCGATCCAGGACGCGCAGGCCGCGCTCGTCTGGCTCACCGGCTCGCTCGCCCGGGCGACGTGGCCGGTCATCGGGCTGCTCGCGGTCGCGCTGGTCGTGCTCGCGCCGGTCCTCGCCCTCTGCGCTCGCTGGATGCGGCTGGCCGAGCTCGGCGACGACCTCTCGACGACCCTCGGGGCGCCGGCCGGACGGGCCCGGCGGGGTCTCGTGGTCGCGGTCGCGATGGCGGCTGTCGCGACGAGCGCGACCGGTCCGATCGCCTTCGTCGCCTTCCTGTCGGGCCCCATCGCCCGGCAGCTGTGCGGCGGCCGGCCCTCGCTCTGGGCAGCCGCCCTCGTCGGCGCCGTCGTCGTCGTGCTCTCGGACTTCGCGGGCGACTACCTCATCCCCGACGTCAACCTCCCTGTCGGCGTCGTCACCGGCGCCCTCGGTGCCCCCCTCATGCTCGCGGTCCTCGTCACCGCGGGTCGAGCCGGAAAGGCGTGACATGACCACCACGACCCTCACCCCCGCGTCCACCGACGTCGCGGGTCCCCGCACCCCCGCGATGAGCGCCCGCGGGCTCACGCTCTCCCACGCCGGCCGCACGGTCGTCGACCGTCTCGACCTCGACGTCCCGGCCGGGCAGGTCACGGTGGTCGTGGGCCCGAACGGTTGCGGCAAGTCGACGGTGCTGCGCGGCCTCTCCCGACTGCTCAGGCCGAGCGCGGGCGCGGTGCGCCTCGCGACGGACGGCGCGGAGGCGGACATCTGGTCCCTGCGGCCGAAGGAGTTCGCACGACGGGTCGCGCTGCTGCCGCAGAGCCCGCCGCTGCCCGACGGCATCACCGTCGTCGACCTCGTCGGCCGCGGCCGCCACCCGCACCACACGCTCGCGCGCCGATGGTCGGCCGCCGACGACGATGCGGTCGCCCGAGCCATGCACGCCACCTGCACGCTCGACCTCGCCGACCGGCACGTCGACGAGCTCTCCGGCGGCCAGCGCCAGCGGGTCTGGATCGCCCTGACGCTCGCGCAGGAGACCGACGTCGTCCTGCTCGACGAACCGACCACCTACCTCGACGTCGCCCACCAGATCGACGTGCTCGACCTGCTGCGCGACCTCAACCGCCGCGACGGAACCACCGTCGTCATGGTGCTGCACGACCTCAACCTCGCGGCGCGCTACGCCGACCACGTCGTGGCCCTGCGCGAGGGCCGCCTCGTCGGCTGCGGTGCCCCTGCCGACCTCGTCGACGAGGACTTCGTCGCCCGCGTTTTCGGGCTCGGCAGCCGAGTCATCGCCGACCCCGTGACGGGCTCTCCGCTCGTCGTGCCCGCCCCCACGCACGAGCAGACCGGAGCCACGCCGTGACCACGACCACCGTCAACCCCCTCCTGCTGCTCACCGCGGCGGTGCGCCGCGTCGAGCGCCTCAGTCCTTCCTTCGTGCGAATCCGTTTCGGGGGAGAGGGTTTCGAGCACCTGGGCCCCGAGGGGCCGACGCTCGACCAGCGCGTCAAGCTGCTCATCCCGACGCCCGGGCACGTCGTGCCACGCCTTGACCCGACGGCGTGGTATGCCGCCTGGCTGGCGCTGCCCGAGGAGGAACGTGGCGTCGTGCGCACCTACACGGCCCGCGCCCTCGAGGGTGAGGGTGACGAGCGACAGCTCGTCGTCGACTTCGTGCTGCACGGCGCGGTCGGGCCCGCGGCAGCCGGGCCGGCAGCCACCTGGGCCGAAGAGGCCCGCGTCGGTGACGAGATCGGGCTCCTCGCGCCGCGCCGTGGTCACGAGCGCTCGTTCGGCGGCATCGAGTTCGCGCCCGCCGACGCACGACGGCTCATCCTCGTCGCCGACGAGACCGCCGTGCCCGCCCTCGCCTCGATCGCCGAGGCGCTGCCTGCGGACGCCGACGGCGTCGTCGTCGTCGAGGTGCCCGACGCCACCGACTTCCTCGACGTCCCCTTCCCGCCCGGCATCGAGGCGCACTGGATCGCCCGCGGCGACCGGCCCCGAGGCGCCCAGACGGTCGCCACGCTTCGCGAGTGCCTGCACCTGGACATCCTCGGCCGTCGCGTCGACGACCAACCGTCGCCCGTTCGGGCGGACGACCTCGACGACGACGTCTGGGAGACCGCGATGTACAGCTCCTCAGGCGACGACGTGGCCGGCGCCCGCGACGAGGCCGCCCACCTCGGACCCGACGACACGTACGCCTGGGTGGCCGGCGACTCCGACACCGTCAAGGCGTGCCGGCGCCTGCTCGTGGGCGAGGGCGGCATGCCGCGTCATCAGGTGGCCTTCATGGGGTACTGGAAGCAGGGACGCGCGAGCTGACCCCGACCACGCGACGCGCCGACCGGCATACGGCCGGTGTTGCGTGGTTCCGGGGCAGGCAGGCAAGAATGGCGCCTGCGGCCACCGTCGTCCGCCCAGTGCCACGAGGTGGCACCGCGGCCATCCGGCCGCAACCGACGACGGAAGAAGGTCCATGGAGATCTGGCCCGGCAAGCCCTACCCCCTTGGGGCCACCTACGACGGCTCGGGAGTCAACTTCGCGGTCTTCTCCGAGGTCGCCGAGCGCATCGAGCTCTGCCTGCTCGACGACGACCTCAACGAGACGCGTCTCGACCTGCCCGAGGTCGACGGCTTCGTCTGGCACGGCTACGTGCCCTACGTGCAGCCCGGGCAGCGCTACGGCTTCCGGGTGCACGGTCCCTACGACCCTGCGAACGGGCACCGCTGCAACCCGAGCAAGTTCCTCCTCGACCCCTACGCCAAGGCCATCGAGGGGCAGGCCGAGAACGACCAGTCGCTCTACTCGTACACCTTCGGCGACGCCAAGGCCGCCACGACGACGAAGATCAACACCGACGACAGCGTGCGCCACACGATGCACTCGATCGTCATCAACCCGTTCTTCGACTGGGGCGACGACCGTCCGCCGCGCCACGAGTACCACGAGACTGTCATCTACGAGGCCCACGTCAAGGGCCTGACGAAGCTGCACCCCGAGATCCCCGAGGAGATCCGCGGCACGTACGCCGGCATCGCGCACCCCGCGATGATCAAGCACCTGGGCGACCTCGGCATCACCGCCATCGAGCTCATGCCCGTGCACCAGTTCGTCCAGGACGCGCCGCTCGTCGACCGCGGCCTGTCGAACTACTGGGGCTACAACACGATCGGCTTCCTCGCTCCGCACAACGAGTACGCCGCCGGAGGGCAGCGCGGGCAGCAGGTGCTCGAGTTCAAGGCCATGGTCAAGGCGCTGCACGCGGCCGACATCGAGGTCATCCTCGACGTCGTCTACAACCACACCGCCGAGGGCAACCACATGGGCCCGACGCTCGCCTTCCGCGGCCTCGACAACAACAGCTACTACCGGCTCGTCAGCGACGACCTCAGCCACTACTACGACACCACCGGCACCGGCAACAGCCTGCTCATGCGCAGCCCGCACGTGCTGCAGCTCATCATGGACTCGCTGCGCTACTGGGTCACCGAGATGCACGTCGACGGCTTCCGCTTCGACCTCGCGGCGACCCTGGCCCGGCAGTTCCACGAGGTCGACAAGCTGTCCGCGTTCTTCGACCTCATCCAGCAGGATCCGGTCGTCAGCCAGGTCAAGCTGATCGCCGAGCCGTGGGACGTCGGCGAGGGCGGCTACCAGGTCGGCAACTTCCCGCCGCTGTGGACCGAGTGGAACGGCAAGTTCCGCGACACCGTGCGCGACTTCTGGAGGGGGGAAGGCGGCGCGCTGGGTGAGTTCGCCTCTCGCTTCACGGGTTCCAGCGACCTCTACGAACACTCGGCGCGCAAGCCCATCGCCTCGATCAACTTCGTCACCGCCCATGACGGTTTCACGCTGCGCGACCTCGTGTCCTACAACGAGAAGCACAACGAGGCCAACGGTGAGGGCAACAACGACGGCGAGAGCCACAACCGCTCGTGGAACTGCGGCGTGGAGGGCCCCTCGGACGACCCGACCGTCCGCGACCTCCGGCTGCGGCAGCAGCGCAACTTCCTCACGACCCTGCTCTTCTCGCAGGGCGTGCCGATGATCCTGCACGGCGACGAGCTCGGCCGCACCCAGCAGGGCAACAACAACGGCTACTGCCAGGACAACGACATCTCGTGGATCCAGTGGATCCTCGACGAGGACGACCAGCAGCTGCTCACCTTCACGCAGTCGCTCGTCAAGCTCCGCCGCGAGCACCCGGTCTTCCGTCGCCGGCGCTTCTTCGCCGGCAGCGCGGACCACGGTGGCGAGAGCGAGCTCGGTGACATCGCGTGGTTCACCCCGGACGCCCAGCACATGGACGACGAGGCGTGGAGCAACGGCCTCGCGAAGTCGCTCATGGTCTTCCTCAACGGCTCGGCCATCCCCGAGCCCGACCCGCGGGGGCAGACGATCTACGACGACTCGTTCCTCGTGATGTTCAACGCCCACGACGAGCCGCTCACCTTCACGCTGCCAGACGACGAGTACGGCGCCGAGTGGATCCCGGTCATCGACACGGCCCTGCACGACGTGCAGGTCAACCGTCTCGAGCCCACGTGGCAGATCCAGGTCCAGCCCCGCAGCACCGTCGTGCTGAGGTGCCCGCGCGAAGTCGTCTCGCCCATCATCCCGGGCGTCACAGAGGAGGCCACCGCGTGAGGTATGCCAGCGCGCCCGTCTCGACCCACCGGCTCCAGCTCGAACCGGACTTCACCCTCGACGACGCGGCGGCGCTGGTCGACCACCTCGCGAGCCTCGGCGTCACGCACCTCTACCTGTCGCCGATCCTGCAGGCCGCGTCCGGGTCGAAGCACGGCTACGACGTCATCGACCACTCGAAGGTGGCCGAGGGACTCGGCGGCGGCGCGGCATACGCCCGCCTCGTCGAGCGTGCCCACGCCGCCGGCCTCGGCATCGTCGTCGACGTCGTGCCCAACCACATGACGACGCCGACTCCCTTGTCGCTCAACGTCCCCTTGTGGTCGGTGCTGCGCGACGGGCGCACGTCGCCGTATGCCGTGTGGTTCGACGTCGACTGGGACGCCCAGGACGGGCGCCTCCTCCTCCCGGTGCTCGGCGGGCCGCTGGAAGACGTGCTCGCCGGCGGGGAGATCACGCTGGGGAAGCAGGACGGCGAACCGGTCGTCCGCTACTACGACCACGTCTTCCCGGTGGCACCCGGCACCGACCTCGACCAGCCGCTCGGTGCGCTGCTCGACGCCCAGCACTACCGGCTGGCGTCGTGGACCGTCGGGGACTCGGAGCTCAACTACCGACGCTTCTTCGACGTCACCTCGCTCATCGCGGTGCGCGTGGAGGAGCCCGAGGTCTTCGACGCGACGCACGAGCTCCTCGTCGAGGGCGTGCGGTCTGGCTCGATCCAGGGGCTGCGCATCGACCACCCCGACGGCCTCGCCGACCCCGAGGGCTACCTCGAGCGGCTCGCCGACGCCACCGACGGCGCGTGGGTCGTCGTCGAGAAGATCCTCGAGGGCGACGAGCCGCTGCCGCAGGGTTGGAAGACGGCGGGGACGACCGGCTACGACGCGATGTTGCGTATCGGCGGCCTCTTCGTCGACCCGACCGGCGCGATGCCGCTCACCCGCCTCTCGGACGAGATCCTCGGCGAGTCGCAGGACCTCGACGCCATCGTCGCGGAGTCGAAGCGGTGGGTCGTGTCGGTGATGCTGGCGACGGAGGTCAGCCGCCTCGTGCGCCTCGTGGAGCGTGCCCGGCCCGACCTCGACGAGGCCGAGGTGAGGCGTGCCCTCGAGACGATGCTCGTCGGGATGGACCGCTACCGCATCTACCGTCGGCCCGGCACCGAGCCGACGGCGGCGGACGTCGGCGAGCTCGAAGCAGCCGTCGTCCGCGGTCGGGAGTCGCTCGAGGGGCTCGACCTCGACCCCGCGGTCGTCCAGGGTCTCGTCGACCTCGCCCTCGGCAGGGGCGAACGGGCCGACATCCCGGCCGCCGACGAGTTCCTCGTGCGCTTCCAGCAGACGTGCGGCCCCGCAATGGCCAAGGCGATCGAGGACACCGCGTACTACCGCTACGTGCGGCTGGTGGGCCTCAACGAGGTGGGCGGCGACCCCCGACAGGTAGGCGTCCCGGCCGAGGCGTTCCACCATTTCGCCGGACGGATCCTCGACACCTGGCCCCAGACGATGACGACGCTGTCCACCCACGACACCAAGCGTTCCGAGGACGTGCGGGCGCGGCTCTTCGTGCTCGCGGAACGCCCCGAGGCGTGGGCTGGCTGGGTGCGCACGGCGCGTGAGCTCGCCCGCGGGTTCCGCGGCGCGGAGCTCGACGCGCTCACCGAGTACTTCCTGTGGCAGACCGTCGTGGGAGCCTGGCCGATCACCGAGGAACGGCTGCAGGCCTACGCCCTCAAGGCGATCCGCGAGTCGAAGCTGCACACGCGGTGGACCGAACCGAACGAGACCTACGAGTCGGCGGTCGAGGACTTCCTGTCCGGAGTGCTGTCGACCCCCGAGGTCGTCGCTCACGTCGAGACGTGGGTCGCCGACACCGCCGACGAGACGCGCGCCAACGTGCTGGGGCAGAAGCTGGTCCAGCTCACGATGCCCGGCGTGCCGGACGTCTACCAGGGCACCGACCTCGTCGACCTCTCGCTCGTCGACCCCGACAACCGGCGCCCCGTCGACTACGACGACCGGCGCGAGCGGCTGGCCCGGCTCGACGCAGGCGGCGCGCCGGCCGACCTGTCGGACGAGAAGCTCCTCGTCACCGTCGCCGCCCTGCGCACCCGCCGCGACCGACCCGAGTGCTTCACCGGCGAGGCGGCGACCTACCAGCCACTGCCGAGCGGCTCGGACCACGCGGTGGCCTTCGGTCGGGGCACCTCGACGGGTGTCGACGTCGTCACGGTGGTGACCCGCCTCGCCGGCCGTCTCTCCGACGCCGGCGGGTTCGGCGACGAGAGCCTCGACCTGCCGGATGGCCGGTGGTCCGACGTCCTCTCGGGCCGCACGCTCGGCGGCGGCAGTCTGCGGCTCGCAGAGCTCGTCGGCGGCGAGGCCGGCGACAGTGGGCTGGACAGTGGGCGGGACAGTGAGCGGAACGCCTTGCCGGTGGCCCTGCTCGTGCGGGTACGTGACGACGCATGACCGCCGAAGCGATCCGCGTCTGGGCCCCCTCGAGCGATCGTGTCCACGTGCTCGTCAGCCCGGTCACCGGCACCGTCGCTGCCGGGGAGCGGCACGCGATGGAGCCGACCGGGGGCGGCTGGTGGTCCTGGACGCCCTCGACCGACGGGCCGTTGGACTACTCGTTCAGCCTCGACGGCGGCGACCCGAGACCCGACCCCCGCAGCGCGTGGCAGCCGCACGGGGTGCACGGCCCGAGCCGCACCTTCGCCCCTGCGGCCCACACATGGGGCGACACCGACTGGCCCGGCACCCGGGAGGGCCGCGGCGTGCTCGGCGGGGTCGTCTACGAGCTGCACCTCGGCACCTTCACGCCGGAGGGCACCCTCGATGCCGCGATCGGCCACCTCGGGCACCTCGTCGAGCTCGGTGTCGACGTCGTCGAGGTCATGCCCGTCGCGGCGTTCGGTGGCACGCACGGCTGGGGGTACGACGGCGTCGCGCCGTACGCCGTCCAGCACGCGTACGGCGGCCCGGCGGCCTTCCAGCGCTTCGTCGACGCCTGCCACGCCACGGGGCTCGGCGTCTGCCTCGACGTCGTCTACAACCACCTCGGCCCGACCGGCAACTACCTCGCCGAGTTCGGCCCGTACTTCACGGACACCCACACCACGCCGTGGGGCCCCGCCGTGAACCTGGACGCCGACGACAGCCACGAGGTGCGCCGGTGGGTCGTCGACAACGCGCTCCGCTGGTTCCGCGACTTCCACGTCGACGCGTTGCGCCTGGACGCCGTCCACGAGCTGCGAGACGGCTCGGAGCGTCACCTCCTTGCCCAGCTGTCCGACGAGACCGCCTCTCTCGCAACGGAGCTCGGTCGCCCGCTCGACCTCATCGCCGAGAGTGACCTCAACGACCCGGTCATGGTGACGCCGACCGCCGAGGGCGGCCGCGGTATGACGGCGCAGTGGGACGACGACGTCCACCACGCCCTCCACGTCACGCTCACCGGCGAGACGCAGGGCTACTACGCCGACTTCGCCGGTGGCACGCGGGCCTGGCCGGACGGCGGCCCGGTGTCGGTGCTGGCCAAGACCCTGACCGAGGCGTTCCTCCACGACGGTCGCTACTCGACGTTCCGCGACGCGGAGTGGGGGGCCAAGGTGGACAAGGAGACCCGGTCGGGCCACCAGTTCCTCGCCTACCTGCAGACCCACGACCAGGTGGGCAACCGCGCGACCGGCGACCGCATCAGCGAGCAGGTCTCCCCGGGGCAGCAGGCCATCGGGGCTGCGCTCTACCTGCTCTCGCCCTACACGGCGATGGTGTTCATGGGTGAGGAGTGGCGGGCCAGCACGCCCTTCGCCTTCTTCACCTCGTTCGAGGAGGAGTGGCTCGCCGATGCCGTGCGGTCGGGTCGCCGCGCGGAGTTCGCGGCCCACGGCTGGGACGAGGCCGAGGTGCCCGACCCACAGGACCCTGCCACCCGCGACGGGAGCGTGCTCGACTGGGGCGAGCCGACGGCGCCGGGCCACATCGAGATGCTGCACTTCTACCGAGAGCTGATCCGGGTGCGTCGGACCCAGCCCGACGTCGCGTCCGGCGACCTGCGCGCGACGTCGACGGCCTACGACGAGGCGGGCGGCTGGCTCATCATGTCGCGCGGCTCCGTGCACGTGGTGTGCAACCTCGCCAGCCGCAGCCAGGTCGTGCCCTTCGACGGCGACGTGCAGCACGTCCTCGCGTCGTGGGGCCGTGCGCCCATCGTCGACGAGCACGGCGTCTGGCTCGACGGCCACGACGTCGCCGTGGTGCGCACCGCCTGAGGGCCGTGCCGTCCGCCGCGAAGATCGGGTCCGGAAGCCGGGTCGGTGCTCGGGGTCCGGGTCTAGTTTGGTTCGAGGCGGCTCGGAGAGCCCGGGTGCCCTGAGCGAATCGAGAAGCCATGGCCAACCACGTGTATTCGATCTCCGAGGTCGTCGGGTCGTCTCCTGAGGGCATCGAGGCAGCGGTCGGCAACGCCGTCGCCAAGGCGAGCTCGACGGTGCGCAACCTCGACTGGTTCGAGGTGACCGACATCCGTGGCCAGCTCGCCGACGGTTCCGTCGCGCACTGGCAGGTCACGGTCAAGCTCGGCTTCCGGCTGGAGGACTGAGCGCTCGCGCCCCGGTCGCGGGGAGGAGGCTGCCTCAGCGCCGCTGGGTCAGGACTCCTTGACCCTGACCATGCCCTCCTGGGCGGTCGTGGCCACGAGCGTGCCGTCCTGCGTGTACATCTCGCCGATCGCGAGCCCACGGCCGCTGATCGCCGACGGTGACTGCTGGGCGTAGAGGAGCCACTCGTCGGCGCGCGCGTCGCGGTGGAACCACATCGAGTGGTCGAGGCTCGCCACGCGCAGCCGCGGGTCGGTCCAGACCAACCCGTGACGCCGCAGGACGGGCTCAAGCAGCGAGTAGTCGCTCGAGTAGGCGAGCACCGCGGCGTGGAGCAGGGGATCGTCGGGCAGCCGGTCGATCGCCCGCATCCAGACGTGGTTGGTGGCCACCTGCTGCTCGCCCGCGTCGACGAAAATGTTGCTCTCGACGGGACGCATCTCGATCGGCCGGGACTCGGCGATGTGCCTCGCGCCGGGGTGGTCGACGCCGCGGAAGGCGTCGGCGAGCGACGGGAGGTCGTCGGGGCCGGTGACCTCGGGCATGGGGTCCTGGTGGTCGAGGCCGCCGGCACGCTCCTGGAACGAGCACGTCATCGACATGATGGGGGCGCCCTTCTGCACGGCGTGGACGCGCCGCGTCGAGAACGAGTTGCCGTCGCGCATCTCCTCGACCGCGAAGCGGATCGGCAGGGTGTCGTCGCCGGGGCGCATGAAGTAGCCGTGGAGCGAGTGGATCGGTCGGGAGCCGTCGCCGTCGTTGACGTCGCGCACGGTGATGCCGGCGGCCATGACGCACTGGGCGAGCACCTGACCGCCGAACACGCGGCCGTGCGGCATCTTCTGGCTGCGGCCCTCGAAGACGCGCGCCGAGGTCGCCCCGATCGACTCGGCGGCGTCTCGCCCGAGCACGTCCGTGACGGCTATCCGCGCGGTCCCGATGTCGCGGAGGGTCAGCACGTCGAGGAGGTCCTCGAGGGGTGGCAGCGGGCGCGGCTCAGCGGGGGCGTCGGCACTCACACGTCGACCCTACTGGCCCGGCGGTCGTGCTCGTCGGGTGTGCCTGCCGGGGCGACGAGTGTCACGCCTCGAGCGCGAGGGCGAGCGGGAGCACGGCAGGAGCCCCGGCCTCGCGCAGCAGCCCCGCGCAGACGGTGAGCGTCCAGCGTGAGTCGCTGACGTCGTCGACGAGCAGGACGGGTCCGGGCACGCCCGCCAGCGAGGCCGCGAGCTCGGGGCCGACCGCCAGCCGGCCCCACACGTTCGCGAGGCGGAAGGCGCTGTTGCCGCCGGGGTCGCCGACAGGCCCGCCCTCGACGAGGTCGAGCGCGCCGAGATAGGGCAGCCGCCCGAGCTGTCCGAGACCGGCCGCCAGCGACCCGACGAGCTGTGGTCTGCGGCGCGACGGCACCGACACGATCGCCGCGGGGCGCTCGGCCCATCCCCAACCGGCGAGAACGTCGACGCAGGCCCTGACCACTTCCTGGGGGATCTCCCGGTCGTCTCCGCGGAGCAGCTCGCGCAGGCGCTGACCCCAGCCGAGGTCGCTGAGGCGGGCGACCGCCCGGCCCTCGCCCATGGCGATGGCGGGGGCGATCTTCCCCTTGAGCGGCACACCGAGACGGTCCATGCCGCTGGGCCACTGGGCCCGGGGCTCGAGGACGACGCCGGGACGCTCGAGGCGCGAGCGGGCCGTGTTGACGGCCGCCTCGGGGATCGTGGCGTCGAACCAGGCGCCGGCACACCGGTCGCACCGGCCGCACGCCTCGGCCGAGTCGTCGTCGAGGCACTCCTGCAGGAACGCCATGCGGCAGCGGTCGGTGCGTTCGTAGTCGACCATCAGCTGCTGCTCGCGCTCGCGGGCCTCCGTGACTCGGCCGTAGCGCTCGGCGTCGTAGGCCCAGGGCTCGCCCGTCGCGGTCCAGCCGCCGGGGACACGCTGCACGGCACCGTCGACGTCGAGCACCTTGAGCAGCAGCTCGAGACGGGTGCGGCGCACGTCGACGATGGTCTCGAGGGCCATCGTCGACAGGGGCCGCTCCGACTCGCTGAGGGCGCGCACGACGGCGTCGGCCTGGTCCTGCCGCGGCATTGAGGCCGACGCGAAGTAGCGCCAGATGTCCTTGTCCTCGGGCCCCGGCATGAGCAGCACGTCGGCCCGGTCGGTGGCTCGTCCGGCGCGGCCGACCTGCTGGTAGTAGGCCACCGGTGACGACGGGGCGCCGAGGTGCAGCACGAAGCCGAGGTCGGGCTTGTCGAAACCCATGCCGAGGGCCGACGTCGCGACGAGGGCCTTGACCTGGTTGTCGCGGAGGGCCTCCTCGAGCCTGATGCGCTCGGCCGGCTCGGTGCGCCCGGTGTAGGCCGCCACCTCGTGGCCGGCCTCGCGCAGCGCGACGGCGACGTCCTCGGCGGCGGCCACGGTGAGGGCGTAGACGATGCCCGAGCCCGGCAGCTCGCCGAGGTGGGCGATGAGCCAGGCCAGCCGCTGCTCGGGAGCGGCGAGCGGCAGCACCCCGAGCCGCAGGGAGGCCCGGGCCAGAGGGCCGCGCAGCGTGAGCACGTCACGGCCACCGGCGCCCAGCTGCTCGACGACGTCGGTGACGACGCGGGCGTTCGCCGTGGCCGTCGTGGCGAGCACAGGGGTGCGCTCCGGCAGGGTCGTCAGCAGGTCGCGGATGCGGCGGTAGTCGGGCCGGAAGTCGTGCCCCCAGTCGCTGATGCAGTGGGCCTCGTCGACGACGAGGAGACCGCACGACTCGGCGAGCGCCGGCAGCTGCTCGTCGCGGAACCGAGGGTTGTTGAGGCGCTCGGGACTGACGAGCAGCACGTCGACCTCGCCCCGGGCGAGCGCACCGGAGACGGCGCCCCACTCGTCGGCGTTCGTGGAGTTGAGCGTCACGGCCCGGATGCCGGCGCGCCCGGCGGCAGCGATCTGGTCACGCATGAGGGCCAGCAGGGGGCTGACGATGACCGTAGGGCCCGCACCCTCGGCGCGGCGCAGGGCCGTCGCCACGAAGTAGACGGCGGACTTGCCCCAGCCGGTGCGCTGGACGACGAGCACCCGTCGCCGGCCCGCGACCAGCTCGCTGATCGCCTCGAGCTGGCCGTCACGGAAGTCGACGTCGTCGCGACCCACGAGACGTCGGAGAGCCGTCGTGGCCCGCTCGCGCAGCCCGGGGTCGACGTCGGCTGCAGACAGGGCGGCGGGGGAGGTCGACATGGCACCCAACCTACGTGGCGGGACAGACGGCGCCGACCGGCATACCCGGGCTGTGGACGAGGCGGCTCGTCCGCCAGGGGGATGGGGACGACCTCGCCCGACCGTGGCTGGAAGGATGGGCCCATGACGCAGACCGGCGAACCGCAGGTGAAGCCCTATGCCGCGCAGGTGTCGCTGCGCTGGTCCGACATGGACGCGTACGCCCACATCAACAACGTGCAGTTCCTCCGGCTGCTCGAGGACGCCCGCGTGATCGCCTTCCGCGACTGGTTCGACGGCGGCGGCGCAGGGGACAAGTCGCTGCTCGACGAGGGCGTGCTCGTGTCGCGCCACGAGATCGAGTACCGGCGACCGCTCGGCTTCCGGCACGAGCCCGTCGAGATCCAGCTGTGGGTCTCCCGGGTGGGCGGCGCCGGTTTCGACGTCGCGTACATCGTCACCGACCCCGACGGGGTCGAGACCCCCGACGGCGAGCGCCGCGTCTACGCCGTGGCCGAGACCGAGCTCGCTCTCTACGACTTCGCGACCGAGTCGCCCCGCCGAATGCGCCCCGAGGAGCGCGCATCACTGCGCACCCACGAGGGCGAGCCGGCACCCTTCCGTCGGCGGCGCCGGTGACCGGCACCGCGCAGATCGACTTCGGCGACCCCCGGGGCCTCGCCGACCTCGGCACCTACCTGGGGCGCGCACGGAAGGCGAACCCCGACGGTGCGGTGCGCCTGCAGGTGCTCGGGACGCTGCTCGTCACCACTGTCGCCGTGATCGAGGGCAGCGGCCTGATGGGCGACGGCACGGTCCTCGGTATGCGGGTCGTGACCATCGCGCCGTCCGACGCGGTCGACACGACGGTGTCGTTCACGTCGGTGGCCGATCGGCTCGCCCGTGACGGCGCAGGCTCCGTCCTCAGCGTGCCGCCGACGACGGTGCGCGCTCCGTGGAGCGGCCTCACGCCACCGCGTGACGGTTGGGAGCCGGTGGGTCAGCTCGACGGTGACGTCGTGGACTCGATTGCGCGGCAAGGAATCTCGCAGGTCGCGGAGGGAACACCCGACGGCGCCGGAGCACACGCCGTCGACGCGTTGCGACGCCGCACGTGGGCGGCCATGAGCGACACGGTGCCGCCGATCGCGGGCGGTCTCGCGTTCGGGGCCCACGTGCTCGGCTTCACCGCGGCGGGGGAGGCGGCAACCATCTCCGCCCACGGGCGCTGGACCCGGCTCAGCACCGCTCGCGGGCACGTGCTCGTGCGCTGAGTCGACGGCTGCTGTCAGGGCCGCCCCGTCCACTCCCCGCGCTCCACGAGGACGTCCTTGAGGACGTCGATGCGGTCGCTGACGAGGCCGTCGACCCCGAGGTCCAGCAGCCGGTGCATCTCGTCGGCCTCGTCGATCGTCCACACGTGGACCTGCTTGCCGTAGCGGTGGGCGGCCTCGACGAGGCCCCGCGTGACCACCCGGACGGACCGCCCCCGCAGCGGCACGCTCGGTGGGACCTGGAACACGTCGGCGGGCGTCCGCAGCAGGGCGGTCACCCAGCGCGGACCGAACCTGGCCAGCGCCGTGCCCACCTCGGCGGCGGCGGTGGCGACGCGGCCTCGGGAGAGGCGCCGGAACTGGGAGATGTTGCGCTGCGAGAAGGAGCCGACACACACCTGGTCGTGCAGGCTCCGCTCCTCGATGAGCCGCCACAGCGGCAGCGCGGTGCCCGGCGCCTTGAGGTCGATGTTGAGGTTGATGTCAGGCCACGCGTCCAGCACGTCCGTGAGCAGGGGGACGTGCTCGCCGTCGCCGATCACGGCATACGAGACCTGCGACCAGGGGAGGTCGCGGATCAGGCCGCGCGTGTTGCTCACCCGGTCGAGCCGCGTGTCGTGGAAGGCCACGAGCATCCCGTCGTGGGTGATGTGCACGTCGGTCTCGAGGTGCGTGTAGCCGAGCGCCACGGCGTTGCCGAAGGCGGTCATCGTGTTCTCCAGACCGATGTTCGGCGCGTAGAGCGAGCCGCCGCGGTGGGCCAGCGCCACAGGCGTGCGGTCGAGGTAGGGCCTGCGCGTCACCATGCCGCCGAGGCTATCCGGCTCCGCTGCCGGCTTCGCGCAGTCCGCCTCCAGGACTCGGATCTTGCTCCCCTCCGCGGAGCAAGGTCCGAATGGACGCGGGCACACGAGCTTCACTGCCGACCGAGCGCCGGCCCGGCGGACGTTCAGTCGTCGATCGGACGCTCGACGAGCCACGCGCGCCGTCCACGCTCCTCGCCTTCGGTGGTGGCCTCGAACCAGACGAAGAACGAGTCCTGTGCCTCGTCGTGGTCGCTGCGCCAGACCTCAGCGATGCGGCGGCACGCCTCGTCGGACGTCACCGGCCACGGTCGGAAACCATCTCGAGTCACATCACCCGGGATAAGCAGTTGTGACAGGACGAGCTCGGTGACGAGGCCGATGGCTTGCTCGACGAAGGCGTCCTCGTCGGTCGGCCAGGCGAACCTGGCGACGTCGAAGACGTCACCGGGTTGGACCCAGTCATCCGCCGCACGTGCGAGGATCTCGTCCAGCTGCTCCTCGCGTGTCATCTGCGAAGCCGGTTGCCCCATCTCACGACGCAGATCTGCCCGCGTAGTACTCCGCGCGCCGATCGAGATAGGAGCGCCAGCGCGCCACGATCGCGGCAGTGCCCACCTCGGTGCCTTCATGCACCGGGAGAAAGCGAACGAAACCCTGCATCTCCTCGGGATAGTCGAAGTCTGCGTAGACCGATTCGACCTCTGCCAAGGGATCCGCGACGGCATCGCGGTTGTTCCACAGGTCGGCCAGCACGAGGAAGAGCCAGACCTGTAGAGGGTCCGCAGCAGCCGGGTCCTGGTCAGCCCGCTCCGGGATCAAGTCATCGATTCGCCTGTAGTCGTCGGACAGGAGGAGGGCTGTCTCCTCGATCCAGTCCGGGACGGTCCCGCCGTCGCTCAGCAGGCGCTCTGCCACCTGCACAGCTCCGCTGGCGTCGAGGAAAGCCGCCCGGTAGCCCGCGGTCAGTTCGTTCGGGGTAAGGGCCACGAGTCCCAGCACGAATGAAGCCGGGATCGGTCCGTGAGTGAGTTTGTGGTTCATGGCTTGATCGGCACTCCGTTAATCCCGCCGCCGCGAACGAACATCTGGTGGGTTATGCGATCTCCATCGATGATCCACTCGAAGCGTCCATCGACGCCGTTGACGTTACCGGGGAGCTGAATCAGCGTGCGCTTGACTCCGTCTCCACCCACTATGACGAAAGCGGTTCCCTTGGTCCTGATCTCGTCCGTCACCCAGGAACCCGAACGATGCCAGACGTCGTCCTTGAGAGCCGACCCGGTGGGATGAGCTCTCGTCAGCCGGTCAGCAGCTTCGGCTGGGGACGTAGTGTAAGTGCCATCGGCCCGGGAGATCGCGTGCTCCGGCAAGCCTTTGGGCCGAGTCTCCTTGAGGCGCTCCGTCGTCCCGCCGTCGCGGACGGCGTTCCACGCAGCCCGGATCTCGTCCTCGCGGGCCTGGCGGAGCGCCTCCGCCGTAGGCAGGGTCGGAGCCCGGCCAGCTCCCCGGGTGAACGCGCCAGCGGCGCCGACTGAGGCGCGACCCACGAGGGCCTCGATGCTCGCGAGGAGGGCAGCGCGCCGCTCGTCGTCGAGCTCGGTCTGCTCGAGCTCGACGTCCGACCGGATCGCGGCGATGAGGAGGTCCTCCTCGGCGGTGCGCAGGGACCCGCCGGACGCGTACGTCTGCGCCATGGAGACGAGCCCGGCCGGCCCGCCGCGACGGATCTCGTCGACGACGTGGACGGCCTCCGCGAGGCCCTCCCACGCCGCCTTGTTCAGTTCGTCCTGGCGGCGTGCCACCGCCACGAGGGCCGCGGAGGCGGCCTGGTCGAAGAAGCCGAGTCGTGCGACTGCGGGCATCACGTCGAGCCCAGATGCCGCAGCCTGCTCTGCTCGCTGCAGCTCGCTTCGGAGCAGGCTCTCGTACGCCGTGGCCGGCTCCCGCGCGTGCAGTCCCGTGCCGGTGTCGACGGCGAGGGCCGCCACCACACCGGCCAGCTCGCGGGCGTCCAGCATCGGCTGCGGCCCGTCGGCGGTGTCCGCGCTGTAGCCGCGAGTGAAGCTGTCGAGCGGCTGGCCGAGAGCGCGGTCGATGTTCGCGTGCATCGCAGAGAGCCACTCGATCACCTGTTGCTCGACCACTGCTGGCCCGCGGTCGTAGATGCGGGTCGTGGAGGCTTCGCGCATCGCGAAGTCGCTGGTGCGCGAGACCTCGAGCATGAGGCGGGCACGCGTCTCCGCCGCCTCGACGGTCGTGGCCGTGGAGATGCTCGGGAGCAAGCGCGTGAGGGCGGCGTCGGTCTCGAGGCGAAGGTCGTGGTGCGTCTGGGTCCCGTTGGCCTCGAACGTGATCCAGCGCCTGACAAGGTGCTCGCCCACCGTGAGCCGGTCGCCGCGGCTGTTGGCGAGCGCACCGCCGGCCACGGTCGAGCCCGGAAGGGGCTCGGCCAGCAGGGCGGCCTGTTCGGCGGGGTCGTCGCACACCTCCGTCAGGAGCAGGTGGAGGGCGTCGCCGCCGAAGTCGGACCGGTCGAACCACGACGCGAACGTGGCATCGCCTGCCGGGTGGATCGTCGTGCCGTGCCGCAGTTCGGCGTCGGCGTCCCGGGTCTCGGCGACCTCGGCAGTCGCCGTCGCGGCGGCGGCACGGCGCACGAGCCGGGCGGGCAGTGGCCGCGAGTCGCCGGACAGGCGGGCACCGGCCATCATCTGGCCGAGAAGCCAGTAGCCGCCGGCACGTTGCCCGGAGGCCCCGCCGGAGACCGTGCGCGTGGCACCCGCGACGAGGTGGTCGGCGAGCAGGGCCGACCCCGAGGCGAGCCGCGCCCTGGTGCGCGGGTCGGTGCCGGCCGGCGCCGACTGCTGGGCCGCCGTGATGACGACGGACCCCAGCACGGCCAGGAGCTGTCGGACGGTGTCGAGGCTCACTGAGGACGACGGGTCGCCGGCCTGCAGGGCCAGACGACCGAGCCCGTCGGTGCCGACCTCCTCGACGAGCGCCTGAGCGTAGACGGGGTCTTCGGCGTGCGCTCGCAGGCGTGCGACGATCGCGGCGACGTCGTCCTCACCTACCGGTGTGCGACCGCCCGCAAAGGAGGACAGGAGCCGTCGGAGCAGTGCGCCGTCGGCGAGAGCCACGTCGCCCGACCGTCGCGTGGCCTCCATCCCGTCGGCGAACCACATGCCACCGGTCACGGCGGCGCGCACCGCGGACGGGCTCGCCGAGCTGCCGTGCGGGACGGTCACGTCGGAGACGGCGAGGAGCCTTCGACTGCTCCGCAGAGCGACCGTCTCGAGCTCGTCGATGACGCCCCGATACGCGCGGCTGAGCCGCACCCGACCCGTGAGTCGCACCTCGTCGGCTCGCTGTCGGAGCGCCGCACCGAGCGCCCCCGTGAGGTCCGGCGAGTGGGTGACCCCGACGAGGGCCACGGCATGCTCGAGCTCCAGCGCGTCCCACTGACCCTGCAGCGCGAGGACACGGCGTCGGGCGATCTCGAGCGCGACGGCATACGCCCGCAGTGAGTGTGCGGCCACGGTCAGGGCATCGACGGCGCCTCGCGACCTGAGGCCGAGCTGGTGGGCCTCGGCCTCGGCGGCCGACGCAGCATCGCCCGTCCACACGGCGCGGAGGCGCGGGCCCATCGTGCCCGCGACGGTCGTCGTGGCACGCGCGCGGGCGGCAGCGCGGTCGAGCGTGCGGGCGGCGTGGTGCAGCTCGTCCGGTCGCCCCGTCGGGGTGGGCAGGGCATCGGCTCCGGCAACCGCACCCGTCGTCCTCTCCTCGTGGACTCGGCTCATCGGCCACCCACGACGCCTGCCGCCTCGGCCAGTGACGACGTGACGAGCAGCTCGACCGACCGGGCCTCGGCGGTGGACTCGTCCAAACGGTCACCCAGCGCCGCCGCGGCATCGGCGACCGCGTCGAGCGCGCGAGCGTGCACCGTGCGGAAGCGGTCGAGCGACGCGCGCAGGCCGGCCGCCTGCGACCCGGCGGCCGCCATGGCTCCCGCGGTGGCCACGGCGACGGCCGACGCGCACGCCCGCAGCTCGGCGGGGTCGTGGGCCAGCGCCAGGCGCTCGCGGGACACCCCGCCGACGTCGATCGAGTAGCGCGTCATGGCCCGACCGTAGGTGCGCGGCCGACCACGCGTCGGGCGTCATCCACAGGCTCGCGAGGCCCACGTATGCCGTGAGGCCCCGTCCGGGCGGACGGGGCCTCACGACGTCGTCGGCCGGTGGCCGGTCAGTGGTTCAGCAGGTCAGGACCAGATCGCCCAGACCGTCGTGTCGGTGGGCACGAGGCCGTCCTCCAGCGGACCGGAGGCGACGACGACCTCGGCGCCCTGGGGCAGGCCGACAGGCTCGGCACCGAGGTTGGCGACCACGAGCAGCCGCTCACGCTGGTCGGCGCCGTTGGTCAGCGCGACGACGTCGGCGGCATACCCGTCGACCCACGTCAGCGACCCGGTGCCCAGGGAGAGGCGGCGACGGTGCGCGAGGAGCGAGCGGTAGAGCTCGAGGGTCGACCCGGGGACGCCCTCCTGCTGGTCGACCGCGTACTGCGCGTAGACGTCGGGCTGCGGCAGCCAGGTGCTGGCGCCCGGGCCGAAGCCGAGCGAGGGGCCGTCGGCCGACCACGGCATCGGCACACGGCAGCCGTCGCGGCCGGTCTCGGCGCCGTCGGTGCGCGCGAAGGTCGGGTCCTGGCGGAACTCGGCCGGCATGTCGGTCGAGTCGGGCAGGCCCAGCTCCTCGCCCTGGTAGATGTAGGCGCCACCGGGGAGGGCCAGCATCAGGGTGGTCGCGGCGCGGGCGCGGCGCAGGCCGAGGGCCCGGTCGGGCTGCGGGTCGGTGGCCGAGATGCCGTTCATCCGTGGCGTGCCCGGCGCGAACCCGAGGCGCGACGCGTGGCGCACGACGTCGTGGTTCGACAGCACCCACGTCGAGGGAGCGCCGACCGAGTCGGCGGCCTCCAGCGACGAGGTGATGACCGCCTTGAGGTCCTCGGCGATCCACGACGAGGTGAGGAAGTCGAAGTTGAACGCCTGGTGCATCTCGTCGGAGCGGACGTACTTCACAGCACGCTCCTGCGGCTCCACCCACGCCTCGGCGCAGAGGATGCGGTCGGGCGTGCCGTAGGACTCGAGGATCGTGCGCCAGGCGCGGTAGACCTCGTGCACGCCGTCCTGGTCCCACATCGGGCTGCGCTTGGTGTGGTCGATGCGCGGCGCGTCCTCCTGCTGGACGGCCGGGGTGGCATCGTCGTCGTGCTCGGCGTGGCCGAGCATGACGGTGCGCTCCTCCTCGGTGTCGGGCAGGCCCTGCTCCTTGATGAGGCCGTGGGCGACGTCGACGCGGAACCCGTCGACGCCCCGGTCGAGCCAGAAGCGCAGGATCGACTCGAACTCGGCGCGCACCTCGGGGTGCTCCCAGTTGAAGTCGGGCTGCTTCGGGTCGAAGAGGTGCAGGTACCACTGGCCCGGGCGGCCGTCGGCCTCGGTGACGCGGGTCCAGGCGGCGCCACCGAAGACGGACTCCCAGTTGTTCGGGGGCAGCTCGCCGTGCTCACCACGGCCCTCGCGGAACATGTAGCGATCGCGCTCGGCAGACCCGGGGCCCGCGGCCAGCGCGGCCCGGAACCAGACGTGCTCGTCGGAGCTGTGGTTCGGCACCATGTCGACGATGACCTTGAGGCCGAGCTCGTGGGCGCGCGCGATCATGGCGTCGGCGTCTGCCAGCGTGCCGAAGATCGGGTCGACGTCGCGGTAGTCGGCGACGTCGTAGCCGGCGTCGGCCTGCGGCGAGGTGTAGAACGGCGAGAGCCAGATGGCATCGACGCCGAGAGCCTTGAGGTGCGGCAGTCGCGAGGTGATGCCGGGCAGGTCGCCGATGCCGTCGCCGTCGGCGTCGGCCCACGAGCGCGGGTAGATCTGGTAGATGACGGCCTGCCGCCACCAGGCGGCGTCGGGCCGGTCCGCCGCGTGGACGGGGGTCATCTCCTCGCGCACCTCGAGGTCGCCGAGGGGGTGGGTCAAGGTCTGGGTTGCTGATCGCGTCACGGGCCACCATCGTTCCCCATCAGGGCGAAAACTCAAAGAAAGTTCTGCAACTTCTTGCAGTGCGGTCGACCGGGCCCCGCTCTGTCGGTGCCCGTTGGTAGGAACAGGACATGAGGAGCGGCTTCGTCATCCCGTATGCCACCGAGCGCGAGTTCGCCGACCTGGCTCGGCTGGGGGAGCAGTGCGGATGGGACGCCGTGCTCGGCTGGGAGGCGCTCTACGGCGTCGACGCGTGGGTGCAGCTCGGTGCGGCGGCCATGGTCACCGAGCGCATCCGCCTCGGCACCCTGCTCACGCCCGCGGCCCGGCACCGTCCGTGGGACCTCGCCTCGAAGGTCGGTTCCGTCGACCGCGTCAGCGGCGGCAGGGCCTTCATGTCGGTGGGACTCGGGGCGCTGCACCCCGGCTGGCTCGCCTACGAGCCCGACGAGGGCCGCGCCGTCCGCGCGAAGAAGCTCGACGAGTGCCTCGACGTCTACGCCGGCCTGCTCGGCGACGCGGCCACGTTCACGTATGCCGGCGAGCACTACAGCGCTCAGGCCAACGACTTCATGCTCCCGCCGCCCACACCGCAGCGCCCGCATCCACCGGTCTGGGTCGTCGGGGCGCCGACACCGGGCGGGGGCCGGCAGCGCTCCCTGGAGCGGGCTGCGCATTGGCAGGGGCTCATCCCGGCGATCCATCCCACGGACGACGGGCCCAAGACGCTCGACGCCTTCGCCGCGGTCGTCGAGCCGGTGCGCCGGCTCCGCGAGGGCCTGGGCCTGCCGTGGGACGGCTACGACGTCGTCATCGAGGCCGACTCGTGGGGCGACTTCACGAGCCTCGAGCCGGCGGAGCCGGCAGCGTTGGAGCAGGCCGGGGCGACGTGGTGGATCGAGAGCTGGTGGGACGTCCCACAAGGTCCGGAGGGGCTGGCCGAGGTGCGCCGGCGCGTCGAGTCCGGGCCTCCGGGCCTGCGCTGAGACGGCCTAACGGTCCCGGACGTCCTGCCGCGCCAGGAGCTCGCGGTGCTCGTCCGTGAGCGCGGTGAGGCGCTGCAGGTGATCGGTGAGGATCGACAGCTGCTCGGCCGACAGCTGCTCGAGCACCGGCTCTCCCGCCCGGACGAGCGGGCCGTAGGCCTCCCACATGAGCCGGTGGCCGAGCTCGGTCACCTCGACGAGGACGGTGCGGCGGTCGGTGTCAGGTCGGCTGCGGCGCACCAGGCCACGGCGCGCCAACCGGTCGATGAGGGCCGTCGTCGCGGCGGGGCGCAGACCCGTGGCGGCGCTGACCGCGCCGGCCGACGCCGGGCCGTCGGCGAGCCGGTCGAGGCAGCGCAGGTCGGCGGGCCCCAGCCCGAGGCGCCGTCCGACGGCGTCGTCGAACGCCTGGACGGACCGCTGGTAGCCCTGCATCGCCTCGCCGAGTGCGTGCACCAGACTGGCCTGAGAGGGGTGACCGGCCGGCGCCATGGACCCTGCCTTTCGATGATCGGAACGTCCGATGTTCGTGAGGAAGGCTAGCGAGCCGGCGGACGGCGGTCCTGCGCGACGGCGTCGGTGGCGGCCGGCCGACGACCCCGCACTAGCGTCTGGGACATGACGACCTTTGTCACGGCCGCGTTCTGCCTCGTGCGCGACCGTCAGCTCCTGACCGTCCGCAAGGCCGGTTCCCAGCGGTTCATGCTCCCCGGCGGCAAGATCGACCCGGGGGAGAGCGCCCGCGAGGCAGCCGATCGCGAGGTCATGGAGGAGGTCGGGCTCGACGTGGCCGGGATGGGGCTGCCGCTCGGCCGGTTCCACGACGTCGCGGCCAACGAGGAGGACTCGTGGGTGGACGCGACGGTCTTCGTCACCGACCTCGACCCCGACCACGCGCCGACGCCCCTCGCCGAGATCGCGGAGCAGCGCTGGCTCGGGCTCGACGACGAGCTCCCCGGCGACCTGGCGCCCCTGCTGCGCAACCACGTCGTGCCGGCGCTCCGAGCCCGTCTGGGCACCGACTGAGTGCTGCGACGCCACCCGACCGACCTCCACGTCGACGGGTGGCGCCCGTGATGAACGGCGTCCGTGTCAGCGCGGCCCGTCGTGCATCCCGTCGTGCATGTCGATGATCCCGGCCTTCGCCGCCTTCTTCACCGCGTCCGCCTCGGCCTGAGTCAGCTTGCCGTCCTTGACCGCCTGGGCGAGCCGGTCGTCGAACGCCTTCTGCTCGTCGGCCTCGTGGGCTGCGCGCAGGTCGGCGATGGCCGTCTTGACCTTGGCGGCGTCGATGCCGAGCTTGGCGGCGAGCTTGGTGGCGACCTCGTCCTGCAGCGCCGAGAAGTCGGGTCGAGCCTGACCAGGGGTGCGCGCGGCGCGGATCTCGTCACGCACCGCCTTGAGGGCGTCCTTGAGCTTCGTCTCGTCGACCCCGAGCTTGGTGGCCAGGGCGGAGAGGTCGGCGCCGCGGCCGACGCCGAGGCCCGGCCCGCCCGGTCCGCCCGGTCCGCCGTGCCGACCGCCGGGACCCCAGCCCTTGCCGTTGCCTGGTGTCGTGCCGTCGGTCGTGCCCTTGTTCGGGTCGCCCTGGGTCGAGGTCACCGTCGGTGTCGGGGTGGTCGTGCTGGTCGTGCTGGTCGTTGTCGCGTCGTCGGCGCGCGCCACCTGGGAGACGCCGAGCCCGATGACGGCCGCTGCGGCACCGACCGCCGCCACGCTGGCCGCCTTCTTGTTGATCGACACCATGTCGCATCCCTCTCGTCGTGGGTTCGCCTGTCTCCAGAGAACACCAGAGGGGGGCGCCGCGACCCGTGAAACGGCTGTGACTTGCTGTGAGTCCCCGCAGCGCCGGCGGCTCAGAACGTGCCGTCGGGCCCCGGGCTGTTGACGAGGGAGTACGCGGCCCGTGTGAGGTAGTCGCGCAGCCGGTCGTCGTTCTCGGGCGAGAGCTCGAGCGTGTCGACGGCGTTCATCATGTGCAGCAGCCACCGGTCGCGCATGTCGGGCGTGACCTGGAAGGGCATGTGCCGCATGCGCAGCCGCGGGTGGCCACGCTGCTCGGAGTACGTCGTGGGACCGCCCCAGTACTGCTCGAAGAACATCCGCAGGCGCTCCTGGGCGGGGCCGAGGTCGTCCTCCGGGTACAGGGCGCGCAGCGGCTCGTCCTCGGCGACGCCTCGGTAGAACTCGCGCACGAGCTTCGCGAACGTGTCGTGGCCGCCGAAGTCGTCGTAGTAGCTCACGCCGGCCAGTCTCCCAGAGCCGTGGGGCAGCTCACTTGTGAGGGGTTCCGCCGAAGGGCGGCAGCATCGGCATCGGGCTGCGCACACCCTCCCGGTCGAGGGCCACCTTGATCCGCTCGCGCATCTCGCGCTGCACGCCGAACTGCTCGTTGGCGATGGTCTTGGCGATGATGCGGATCGTGATGGCGCCGTTGGCGATCGACTCGACGCCGACGACGTTCGGCTCGTCGAGCAGGATGTCCTTGTACGCGCCGTCGTCGTCCATGACGCTGACGACGTCGCGGATCACCGAGATCGCCTTCTCGACGTCCTGGTCGTAGGCGATGGCGATGTCGACGATCGCGGTCGACCACCCCTGCGTCTTGTTGCCGATGCGGATGATCTCACCGTTGCGGACGTACCACGTCATGCCGTCGGCGTCACGCAGCTGCGTGACGCGCAGCGACACGTTCTCGACGGTGCCGACGACCTCGCCGGTGTCGATGACGTCGCCGACGCCGTACTGGTCCTCGACGATCATGAAGACGCCGGAGAGGAAGTCCTTGACGAGGCTCTGCGCGCCGAAGGCCAGGGCGACGCCGCCGACGCTGGCCGAGGCGAGCATCGGACCGAGCGGGATGCCGACGAGCGACAGCACGGTCAGGGCCGTGATGCCGCCGACGACGAACGTCGTGATGCTCTTGAGCAGGGCGCCCATCGTCTGGGTGCGCTGGACGTGGCGCACGTTGGCGACGCCGACGGCCTGGAGCGCGCGGCCGGCGCCGGGGAGGCTGGCGATCCGCTCGGCCCGGCGGGACGTCGCGGTCGTCACGACCCGGTTGATGAGCCGGTGGAGCAGGAACCGGGCGAGCAGACCGACGGCGACCACCGTGATGATGAGCAGCGGCGTGCCCACCAGCCAGTCGCCGACGCCGGACCAGGTCAGGCTCGAGAGGTCGGGCATCGAGAGGTCCACGGGCAGCTCCTGCAAGGGAGACGGGGAGGGGGTGGGGCTCGGCGGCGGGGTGCCGTCGGCGGTGTGCAGTGCGGGCAGTGCGGTCAGGTTCGTGAAGGCGTGGATCACAGGGTCTCAGTCAGGGGTCGGGTTCGGGCGTGAGGTCGTGGGCCGACCCGGCGGTGCAGGGTCGGCCCACGACGAGATCAGGTCAGCCGCGGCGGTCGCGCTCCTGGGCCACGAGCGCCCGCGCGACGGTGTCGCGGTTCTCGGCCACGGTACGCACCAGTCCGGCGGCGGCGTCGGGGTGGGCCTCTAGCCAGGCGTCCGAGGCCGCCTTGAGCTGCTCGCTCGCGAGCGAGAACGGGTAGAAGCCGCCGACGACGCGCTCGCCGATGGCGACGCTGCGCTCGGCCCACGCGTCGACGAGCATGGCGTGGTAGCGCTCGACGAACGGCTCGAGCAGCGACAGGTCGGTGCTGCGACGGAAGCCGGCGCCGATCGCCTCGACCATCTGGTTCGACAGGTCGTTGCGCTCGACGGCCTTGGCCCACGCGTCGGCCTTCGCCTCGGCTGTCGGCCGAGCCGCGAGCGCCTCGGCGGCGCGCTCCTTGCCCGTGGCGGTCGGGTCGCGGTCGAGCTCGGCCTTGATCTCCGCCTCGTCGGCAGCACCGAGGGCCGCGAGTGCCTTGGTGAAGGTCCAGCGCAGCTCGGTGTCGACCTTCAGGTCGGGCAGCGACTCCTCGCCCGAGAGCAGGGCGCGCAGCCGCGGCTCGTCGTCGCGGTCGGCGGTGTTGCCGGCCCACGCCTCGACGAGCTGGAACTGGGCGTCGCTGCCCGGCTCGGCGGACTCGGCGAGCGAGCGCAGCGAGGACGAGAGCAGGGCCGAGACCTCGGCGCGGTGCTCGGGGGCCGTGTAGAGACGGGCGGCCGTGGAGGCCTGGCCGAGCAGCACCCGCAGCAGGGTCGAGTCGGTCTCGCCCGGCAGCGACTCGAGGACGAAGCGCACGAAGGCGCGGGCCGGCATCTCGCCGTCACGCGTCATGTCCCAGGTGGCACCGAGCACGAGCGAGCGGGGGAGCGAGTCCTGGAAGCCTCGGGGGAGAGCGAGCGCCGTCGCGAGCGACCGCTCGTCGAGGCGGATCTTGCCGTAGGCGAGGTCGTCGTCGTTGAGCAGCAGCAGGTCGGGCTGCTCCTGGCCGACGAGGGCGGCGAGGTCGGTGCGCTCGCCGGCGACGTCGACCTCGTCGTAGCCGACGCGCTCGAGCACGTCGCCCGCGTCACCCTGCCGCACGGCATACCGGCCGATGCCGATGCGGTGTGGGCGAAGGGTCGGGTACTCGTCCGTGGCGGTCTGGGTGATCGCGAACGAGCTGTAGCGGCCGTCGGCGTCGACCTCGAAGACCGGGCGCAGCGTGTTGACACCGGCCGTCTCGAGCCACAGCTTGCTCCACTCGGTCAGCTCGCGGCCCGAAGCCTTCTCGAGCTCGCCGAGCAGGTCGGAGAGGGTCGTGTTGCCCCACGCGTGCTTGCGGAAGTACTCGCGCAGCGCGGCGACGAACGGCTCACGACCGACGTACGCGACGAGCTGCTTGAGCACGGACGCACCCTTGGCGTACGTGATGCCGTCGAAGTTGACCTCGACGTCCTCGAGGTGGCGCATGTCGGCCGCGATGGGGTGCGTCGAGGAGAGCTGGTCCTGGGTGTAGGCCCACGCCTTCTCGGACGTGCCGAACGTGGTCCACGCGCTCGTCCACTCGGTGGCCTCGGCCTGGCACGTCGTCGACGCCCACTCGGCGAACGACTCGTTGAGCCAGAGGTCGTCCCACCACTTCATCGTCACGAGGTTGCCGAACCACATGTGCGCCAGCTCGTGCAGGATCGTGAGGGCGCGGCGCTCGATCTTCGCCTCGGACACCTTGGAGCGGAAGACGTAGATCTCGGTGAACGTCACGGCACCGGCGTTCTCCATCGCGCCCATGTTGTACTCGGGCGTGAAGATCTGGTCGTACTTCGCGAAGGGGTAGGGCTGGTCGAACTCCGCCTCGAAGAAGGCGAAGCCCTTCTTCGTGCAGTCGAAGATGTTGTCGGCGTCGAGGTACTGGGTCAGCGACTTGCGGCAGAACACACCGAGCGGCACGACACCACCTCGCGTCTGCACCTCGTCGCGCACCTCGTCGTACGGGCCCGCGACGAGAGCCGTGATGTACGAGGAGATGCGCTGCGTCGGCTCGAACGACCACGTCGCGCGCTCGACACCGTCGGCCACGCCCGCCGCCGTCGGAGCGGGCGTGGGGGAGTTGCTGATGACCTTCCAGTGGGCGGGCGCGGTCACCGTGAAGCGGAAGGACGCCTTGAGGTCAGGCTGCTCGAACACGGCATACATGCGGCGGGAGTCGGGCACCTCGAACTGCGTGTAGAGGTAGACCTCGTTGTCGACGGGGTCGACGAAGCGGTGCAGGCCCTCGCCGGTGTTGGTGTAGCGACCGGTGGCGTCGACCGTCAGCTCGTTCTCGGCCGCGAGGCCCGGCAGCGCGACGCGCGAGTCCGCGAAGACCTCTGCGGGGTCGAGGTCGACACCGTTCAGGGTCACCCGCTCGACCGAGTCGGCGATGAGGTCGATGAACGAGTCGGCGCCGGGCTCCGAGCAGGAGAACGTGACCGTGGTGACGGTGCGGAAGTTCTCCGGACCCGTCGTCAGGTCGAGGCTGACGTCGTACGCGTCGACGCGCAGGATGCCTGCGCGGGTCGCCGCCTCGTCGCGGGTCAGGTTCTTGCCGGGCACGTAGGGACCTCCTGGGACGGTGTGTGGGCGCGGCGCAGCGTCGGTCCGACGGCGCCGTCGCGGGCCATCCTCGCACGGAAAGCCGCGGCCTCCACCACCGCGCGGGGCAGGTGGCGAGCAGTGCCATGATGGGCCGCATGGCCGAGACGACAGACCCGCAGAAGGCCCTTCGCACGGACGCGCAGCGCGCCGAGGTGGAGATGTGGTTCGACCCGATCTGCCCGTGGGCGTGGATGACGTCGCGCTGGCTCATGGAGGTCGAGACCCTGCGCGACATCGACGTGACCTGGTCGGTGATGAGCCTCGCCGTGCTCAACGAGCACCGTCACGACCTCGACGCCGCCTACCGGGCGCGCATGGACGAGGCGTGGGGCCCGGTCCGCGTCATCATCGCGGCGGTCGAGGCGCACGGCGACTCCGTCATCAAGCCGCTCTACGACGCGATGGGCACGCGCATCCACCTGCGGAAGATGAGCGACTTCGACCAGGTCGTCCGCGAGTCCCTCGAGGAGGTCGGCCTGCCCGCCGAGCTCGCGAAGGAGGCCCACCACAAGAAGTTCGACGCCGCCCTGCACCGTAGCCACAAGCGCGGCATCAGCCTCGTGGGCACCGAGGTCGGCACCCCGATCATCTCGGTCGGTGGCGTCGCCTTCTTCGGTCCGGTCGTCACTCCCGCCCCCAAGGGCGAGGACGCCGCGAAGCTGTGGGACGGCTGCGTCCTCGTCGCGAGCACACCCGGATTCTTCGAGCTGAAGCGCACCCGTACGCTCGGCCCGATCCTCGACTGACAACCCCCGGCACCCGACGCACCCAAGGACCCAGATGCGCATCCACATCGGCGGCGACCACGCGGCCTACGAGCTCCACCAGTCCCTCCTCGCGCACCTGCGCGAGGCCGGCCACGACGTCGTCGACCACGGGCCCTTCGCCTACGACGCGCAGGACGACTACCCGGTCTTCGTGCTGCGCGCGGCCGAGGCGGTCGCCGCCGAGGAGGGCTCGCTCGGGGTCGTGCTCGGAGGGTCGGGAAACGGTGAGCAGATGGCCGCCAACAAGGTGCGGGGCATCCGCGCCGCCTTGGCGTACAGCGCCGAGCTCGCGAGCCTGGCCCGCGAGCACAACAACGCGCAGGTCGTCTCCATCGGGGCGCGGTTCACCTCTGATGCCGTCGCGAAGCAGATCGTCGACACGTTCGTGGCGACCGCGTTCACCGATGAGGAGCGCCACAGCCGGCGTCTGGGTATGGTTTCCGCGTACGAAGACACGGGGGATCTGCCTGCACTGCCGGACGCCGCGCTCTGACGCGACCGCGTCGGCACTTCCCCCTGTCGTTTCCCCTCAACGCCGCAAGGGAGGCCCGTGGCCCACAACGAGAGCATCGTCTCTCGACACTCGCGCTACGGTGCCGGACCGATCAGACGCCTTCGCCTGCTGGGCCCCTGGCTCGGCCGTGCCCCGTGGGCCCTCGTCTGCCTGTTCCTGCTGCTGAGCGTCTTCGCCACCGCGGCCGTCGGTAAGTTCCCCGACCAGGTCCCTTGGGGCGTCTACGGTTTCGTCGTCGTCCTCGCCGGGCTCTTCCTCGAGCCGCGGTACCTGCTCGTCGTCTACATCGGACTCTTCCTCTCGATGGCGATCCTCGGCGCGTACCTGGGCGGCGTGAAGTCGACGACGACCGGTGCGCAGATCGTCACCGTCGCGACGATGATGCTCATGCTGTGGCTCTCGCACGCGCGGGCCCAGGTCGGTGTCGTCGGCGTGAGCGGCGAGTCGATGCTCGTCGACATGCGCGACCGGCTGCGGGCCCAGGGTGAGCTGCCCGAGCTGCCGCCGTCGTGGGGCGCCGAGGTCGCACTCGAGTCGGCGTTCGGCGACGGCTTCTCGGGTGACTTCGTCGTCGCGAGCCGGTCGACCGACGGCTGCACCCTGGAGGTCGCGCTGGTCGACGTGTCGGGCAAGGGCCGTGAGGTCGGCGCCCGCTCGCTGCTGCTCTCCGGCGCGCTCGGGGGACTCCTCGGCGAGCTGAGCGAGCGCGGCTTCCTCCAGTCGGCCAACAACCACCTGTTGCGGCTGCGCTGGAGCGAGGGGTTCGCGACGGCCGTGCACGTGGCCGTCAACCTCGAGACCGGCAACTTCACCATCGGGTATGCCGGCCACCCCGCCGCGGCGCAGTTCACCGCGGGCTCGGGGCGGTGGCGCATGCTCGCGGGCGGGCGCGGCCCGCTGCTCGGGGTGATCGAGAACGCCGAGTTCCCTCGCGAGAACGGCACCCTCCGCCGCGGCGATGCGCTGGTGCTCTACAGCGACGGCGTCATCGAGGCGCGTGACAAGGCGCTCGACGACGGCATCGACCGCATGCTGGGTCGCGCCGAGTCGTTCATCCGCACCGGGTTCGAGGGGCTCGCCCAGCGGCTCTGCGACCAGGCCGCGGCCGGCTTCGGTGACGACCGCGCGGTCGTCACGATCTGGCGCAGCTGACGCGCGAAGGGCCGGCCGCCACGCAGCGCGGTTCGGACCGCCGCGACCGGCTCACTACGATTCCTGCGTGACCGACGACCCCACCGACCTCTCACGCGACCCGAGCGACCTGACCGAACCGACCGGGCAGAACGGGCCGGCGCGCCCGGTCCGGCGCAAGGAGCACCAGGTGCCCGAGCTCCCCGCCGGCGTGACACCCGCTCGGGTGCGCACCTTCGTGCGTCGCGGTCGCCTCTCGTCGCTCACCCGTGACCGCGTCGAGCGGCTCGGCCCGGCCCGCTCGCTGCCCGAGGGCCCCTTCGACGCCGCGGCCGCCTTCGGTCGCACCGCCCCCGTCGTCCTCGAGATCGGCTGCGGTCACGGGCATGCGGCCATCGCGTATGCCGCCGCGTTCCCCGAGCACGACATCCTCGCCATGGACGTCCACACCCCCGGGCTCGCGCGGATGCTCGCCGACGCGGACGAGGCCGGGGTGCCCAACCTCCGCGTCGAGATCGGCGACGCCGTGCTCTTCCTCGAGGACCGGGTCGCGGACGCCACGTTCGAGGCGGTGCACCTCTTCTTCCCCGACCCGTGGCGCAAGCAGAAGCACACGAAGCGCCGGTTCGTCAGCCCCGGCAACCTCGACCTGCTCGCGCGGGTGCTCAAGCCCGGCGGGCACGTGCTCGTCGCGACCGACCAGGACTTCTACGCCGAGCACGTCTTCGCCGAGGTGGCCGCGCACCCGCGTTTCGAGGCGCAGCGCGTCGAGCGGCCGACGTGGCGCCCCGGCGACGGGTTCGAGGCCAAGGGCATCGCGGCCGGGCGCACGATCAACGAGCTGCGCCTCGACCTGCTGCCACAGCGTCGATGAGTCGGGGTGACAGGATTTGAACCTGCGGCCCTTGCGTCCCAAACGCAATGCGCTACCAAGCTGCGCCACACCCCGTGGCGTCGGAATCGTAGCCGACGTGCGGTGACGAGCCGAGCCGGAGCGCCCGTGGGCGCGTCGATTCGGTGGAGCGGGGGCAAGCCAGTAGGATGTCGCCTCGGATCGCCGGCACCGTCCGACGGCCTGCGGGCGTAGCTCAATGGTAGAGCCTCAGTCTTCCAAACTGATTACGCGAGTTCGATTCTCGTCGCCCGCTCCGAAACCCACTTGGCCGCACCGGCCGCGTCTTCCTACCGTTGGGGCCATGTTCAGCCCCGACCTCCAGGACGCCCTGCGCGACCGCGACGCGGTGCTCCGGTCGTTCCTCTCGCCCGACGGCACCCTCACGAGCATCCCGACGAAGATCCGCAAGCGTCTGGTCGTGCTCGACCTGCTGGCGCAGGAGTTCGAGCCGGGGGAGAAGTACGACGAGACCCAGGTCAACCACCGCCTCCGTGCCTTCCACCCCGACGTCGCGGCCCTGCGGCGCTACCTCGTGGAGGAGGGCTTCCTCGACCGCGCCGACGGGCTCTACTGGCGCGCCGGAGGCACCGTCGACTGACGGCCTTCAGTCGAGGGCGCTCAGCGGAAGCCGAGCGCCTCGCTGAGGTGGCTCTCCGCCCCGTCGGCCTCGAGCCCGGCCTCGACCGCGGCCGCAGTGCGTGCCGACGGCCAGCCGTGCACCCAGAAGAGGGCCAGGCCGCCGGGCAGGGCGATGAGCAGCGGCAGCCACGAATGGGGCGTGAACGCGAACGAGCAGGCGAACGCCACGAGCACGGGAGCCTCCGCCAGGGCGGTGCGCAGCGTCGTCGTCGACGTGAAGTAGCGCAGGCTGGTCGCCTCGGCGTTCTCACGCGGCAGGCCGTGCGGCAGGGCGGGCACGGCATACCCGACGTAACGGATGAGCGCGGCCGAGCCGACGAGCGCGACGAGCGTGACCGCGACCGCCCACGGCGAGGGCAGCGGAGCCGACGGGTCGACGATGATGCGCACCGCGCTGATCATGAGCGCGCCCATGCCGACGGCGACCGACACCATCTGGATCGGCCGCAGGGCGGCGTTCGCGGAGGAGGCGAAGGGGCTCGGCGGTGTGCTCATGGCCCCCGAGCATAGGCGTCGCACGACCACGGACGATCCGCGCATTTAGCCATCGGCCGCATGGCCTATAGCATGGTGCGCTGGCCCGTCCGTTCACCGTCGACGACCACGTCGGCACCACCCCAATGGAGTACCCCGCAGTGAAGAGTGCGCTCGAGACCCTCAGCCCGACCCGGGTCAAGATGACCGTCGAGGTCCCGTTCGAGGAGCTCAAGCCGAGCCTCGATGCGGCCATCAAGCACATCGGTGAGCACATCCAGGTTCCCGGCTTCCGCAAGGGCAAGGTCCCGGCCCGCATCATCGAGCAGCGCGTCGGTCGCGCGGCCGTCCTCGAGGAGGCCGTGAACAACGCCCTCCCGACCTTCTACGGCCAGGCTCTCGAGGAGAACTCGGTGCGCCCGCTCGGCCAGCCCGAGATCACCGACCTCAAGGTGCCCGCCTCCGACGGCGAGGACTTCACGTTCACCGCCGAGGTCGACAAGCGCCCCGAGATCGACCTGCCCGACTTCAGCGACATCGAGCTGACCGTCGACGAGGCCAAGGTCGAGGACGAGGCCGTCGAGCAGCGCCTCACCGACCTTCGTGCCCGCTTCGGCACGCTCAAGGGTGTCGACCGCGCCGTCCAGGACGGCGACTTCGTCTCCATCGACCTGTCGGCCGAGATCGACGGCGAGCAGATCGACTCGGTCACCGGCGTCTCCTACGAGGTCGGCAGCAAGAACATGCTCGAGGGCCTCGACGAGGCGCTCATCGGCATGACCGCCGACGAGACCAAGAACTTCACCGCCCCCCTCGCCGGTGGCGACAAGGAGGGCCAGGACGCCGACTGCACCGTGACCGTCACCGCGGTCAAGGAGCGCGAGCTGCCCGAGCTCGACGACGAGTTCGTCCAGCTGGCCTCCGAGTTCGACACCCTCGACGAGCTCAAGGCCGACCTCACCGCCAAGGCCGAGGTCGACGCGAAGTTCGCCCAGGGCGTCGCCGCCCGCGACAAGCTGCTCGAGGCCATCCTCGAGAAGATCGAGGTCCCGATCCCCGAGAGCGTCGTCGAGGCCGAGGTGCACAGCCACCTCGAGGGCGAGGGTCGTCTCGAGGACGACGAGCACCGCGCCGAGGTCGACGAGAGCACCCGCAAGGGCCTCAAGACCCAGCTCGTGCTCGACGCCATCGCCGAGAAGGAAGAGGTCAAGGTCGAGCAGCAGGAGCTCATCGAGTTCCTCGTCATGAGCTCGCAGCAGTACGGCATGGACCCGAACCAGTTCGCGCAGTCGCTCGACCAGGACGGCCAGATCCCCGCGATGGTCGCCGAGGTCGCCCGCCGCAAGGCGCTCGCCACGGTCCTCGAGAAGGTCTCCGTCAAGGACACCGCCGGCAACACCATCGACCTCAACGAGTCCGTCCCGGGCACCGAGGGCGACGAGCTCGTCGAGATCGAGGAGATCGACGACGAGGCCGAGGACACCCAGAGCACCGAGAGCACCGAGAGCACCGAGAAGGCCGACGCCTGAGCGTCCCCTCCTGCACGCCACTGGGCCGGTTCCCGCACGGGAGCCGGCCCGGTGCCGTCTCCGGGCCCGGGCCACCGCAGGAGCGGTGGTTCCCGAGCCCCGGCCCGTGGGTACGTGTCTGCTGGTCCTCGGTCCGTCGAGGGCCACCAAGCGTGACCTGGACGAAGGAGCCGAGATGACCGCGTACGACGACCTGACCGACTCGAGCCCTGAGAGCCCGCCGTCGACCGACGCGGAGTCGCTCGCCGACCAGCCGGGCGGCGCGGCACAGACGCCCAGCGGGATCGGTGGCAGCGACGACCAGGTCGACCCGTCGGGCGACCCCGGTGGCGACGCCGACCTCGGTGACGGGCTGGGCGGTGCCGACGACGAGACCAGCGCCGGGCCCGGCGTCGACAGCTCGGACGCCGACCGGGGCAACCTCGATGGCAGCACTGCTGGAGAGACGTCCCGGGAGCAGTCGCTCGACGACGCAAGCGACGCCGTGCGTGACCCGTCCGGCGCGAGCGCCGACGCCGTCGGCGGAGACGACCTGTCGTCCTACACCGACGCCGGAGACTCCGGGCAGGACAACGGCCTCAACGAGTAGGCCACGCATCCCCCGAGACCCCGCCCGACGGCATACGTCGGCGGGGTCTCGTGCGTCCGGTTGCGCGTCATCCACTCAAGCTTGTGCGCTCACGGCGAACAGAGTGCGGTTCGGGAAATCTGGTCCGGGGGTCGGGCGTTAGGGTCAGTGACGAGCCAGCCGGCGCCGCATCCCGCGGCGAGAGGCTGGACCACTTCGACGATGGAGACTTGGGTGACTTCGGAGACCTCCGCCAACGGCAACGGCATGCCGGGTGGTCTGGACGACCACATCTACAACCGCCTGCTCAAGGAACGCATCATCTTCCTCGGGTCCGACGTCCGCGACGACAACGCGAACGCCATCGCCGCGCAGCTGCTGCTGCTCTCGGCCGAGGACCCCGAGAAGGACATCTGGCTCTACATCAACAGCCCCGGCGGGTCGATCTCGGCCGGAATGGCCATCTTCGACACGATGAACTGGATCCCCAACGACGTCGCGACCGTCGCCATGGGCATGGCCGCCTCGATGGGCCAGTTCCTGCTGTCGGCCGGCACCAAGGGCAAGCGCTACGCCACGCCCCACGCCCGCGTCATGATGCACCAGCCCTCGGGCGGCATCGGCGGCACCGCCACGGACATCAAGATCCAGGCCGAGCAGATGCTCTACGTCAAGAAGCAGATGGCACAGCTCATCGCCGAGCACACCGGCCAGACGGTCGAGCAGATCGAGAAGGACTCCGACCGCGACCGCTGGTTCAGCGCGGAGGAGGCCAAGGAGTACGGCTTCGTCGACCACGTCTTCAGCCGGTCCGACCAGGCGGTCGAGGGCAAGGGCGTCGGCCAGGCCGACGCCAAGGGCGAGAACTGACCGCGGCCTGAACAGGACTTGGAGACCACACACATGAACATCGAACCCACCAACCGCCTTGCGGTCCCGGCCCCGTCGAGCCGCTACATCCTGCCGCAGTTCGAGGAGCGCACCTCCTACGGCATGAAGCGGTCCGACCCCTACAACAAGCTCTTCGAGGACCGCATCATCTTCCTCGGTGTGCAGGTCGACGACGCGTCGGCCGACGACATCATCGCCCAGCTGCTCGTGCTGGAGTCGCTCGACCCCGACCGCGACATCCTCATGTACATCAACAGCCCGGGTGGCTCGTTCACCGCCATGACGGCGATCTACGACACGATGCAGTTCGTCCGGCCCGACATCCAGACGTTCGTCATCGGTCAGGCCGCGTCGGCCGCCGCGGTGCTCCTCGGCGCCGGCGCGCCGGGCAAGCGCTACGCCCTGCCGAACTCGCGCATCCTCATCCACCAGCCGGCGCTCTCGGGCGGCGACTACGGCCAGGCCTCCGACATCGAGATCCAGGCCAACGAGGTGCTGCGCATGCGCACCTGGCTCGAGGACACGCTCGCCGGCCACACGGGCCGCACGTCGGAGCAGGTCCGCAACGACATCGAGCGCGACAAGATCCTCTCCGCCGAGGACGCCAAGGAGTACGGCCTCATCGACGAGGTGCTCGCCTCGCGCAAGGCCTCCCTCGAGGTCTGAGCCTCCTGCGCCCACGGGCGACCCCGTATGCCGCCGGGCCCGGTCACCTGACCGGGCCCGGCGGCATACCTGCTTGGATGGGGGCTCCTGACGTCGAGGGTGGAGGTCCAGTCATGGCGAGTGCGGAGTTCGAGCAGGCGGTCGAGGCGGTCAAGGGGCTGACCGACGACCCGGGCAACGACGTGAAGCTGAGGCTCTACGGCCTGTTCAAGCAGGTGACCGAGGGGGACGTCAGCGGCTCCCGGCCGGGTTTCACGAACCCCGTCGGGCGCGCGAAGTACGACGCCTGGGCCAAGCTCTCCGGCACGTCGCAGGAGGCGGCCGAGGAGCAGTACGTCGCGATCGTCCGCGACCTCAGCGCAGGCTGAGCGCCACCGACGTACGCTTCGCCCCATGAGGGCGTATGCCGTTCGGGTCGTCGCGGTGCTCGGCCTCGCCCTCCTGGGGGTGACCGGGGGAGCGGCGCCCCGTGCCGTCGCGTCCTCGTGCGTGCCGCAGGACCCGGCCGCGGTGGCACGTGAGGCCGACGTCGTCGTCACCGGCCGCCTCACCGAGGTCGGCGAGGCCGCGGCGGACCGCCACCCCGTTCCGGTGCTCTGGACGATCGAGGTGCTCGGCGTCCACCGCGGTCAGGCGCCACAGACGCTCTACGTCGAGGCGAGTGGCAACACGCTGGCCGACCCCGGGTCGCGCTACGTCATCCCGCTCCGGCAGGTCGGTGACCGTCTCGTCGTGAACGACTGCGCGGTCTACCCGTTCGGCACCACCGAGGCCGAGGCGACCATCGCGACGGCGGGAGCCGCGCGCGCGCCGGCCGTCGCCGACTCGCTGCTCGGCAGCACCCCGCCCGACATCCCGGGCACGGGTCCGTGGTGGTCCAGCCCGCTGGGGCTGGTGGCGGTCGCCGTGGGCGGCCTGCTCGTGCTCGTGGTCGGCGGCCTCGTGGTCGCCCTGCTGACCGGCCTCGCGGTGGGCGGCAGGCGACGTGCGCGACCCTCGGATCGGGCGTCCGGCCGGCGGGATTCGGCTGGAACCCCGTTCAAGTGACACCGGCGTCGTTTGTCCGCCATCAGCGGACGAACGGCGTTGCGCGAGCGGGGGCACACCCCTCCGTCGTCTAATAGGAGTCGGCCCCTAGGTTGGGGTCGGCCGGGTGCACCTCAGCGTTCGGCGCCGACGGACCAGGAGCGAATCGGTGGCACGCATCGGAGAAGGCGGAGACCTCCTCAAGTGCTCTTTCTGCGGAAAGAGCCAGAAGCAGGTCAAGAAGCTCATCGCCGGCCCCGGGGTGTACATCTGCGACGAGTGCATCGACCTCTGCAACGAGATCATCGAGGAGGAGCTCGCCGAGAGCAGCGAGCTGGGCCTCGACCACCTGCCCAAGCCCCGCGAGATCTTCGACTTCCTCGAGAACTACGTCATCGGTCAGGACGTCGCCAAGAAGTCGCTCGCCGTCGCCGTCTACAACCACTACAAGCGCATCCAGGCCGGTGAGGGCGTCAAGCGCGACGACGACCACGTCGACATCGCGAAGTCCAACATCCTGCTCATCGGGCCCACCGGTTCGGGCAAGACCTACCTCGCGCAGACCCTCGCGAAGATGCTCAACGTCCCCTTCGCCATCGCCGACGCCACGGCGCTGACCGAGGCCGGCTACGTCGGCGAGGACGTCGAGAACATCCTGCTCAAGCTCATCCAGGCCGCGGACTACGACGTCAAGAAGGCCGAGACGGGCATCATCTACATCGACGAGGTCGACAAGATCGCCCGCAAGAGCGAGAACCCGTCGATCACCCGCGACGTCTCGGGCGAGGGCGTGCAGCAGGCGCTGCTCAAGATCCTCGAGGGCACCACCGCGTCGGTGCCGCCGCAGGGCGGGCGCAAGCACCCGCACCAGGAGTTCATCCAGATCGACACGACCAACGTGCTCTTCATCGTCGGCGGCGCGTTCGCCGGCCTCGAGAAGATCATCGAGTCGCGCTCCGGGCGCAAGGGCCTCGGCTTCGGCCAGCCGTTGCACAACCCCAAGGACCTCGGCGACAGCTTCCAGGACGTCATGCCGGAGGACCTCCTGAAGTTCGGGCTCATCCCCGAGTTCATCGGCCGCCTGCCCGTCCTCACCACGCTCGCGCCGCTCGACCAGCAGGCCCTCGTCAACATCCTCACGGTGCCCCGCAACGCGCTCGTGAAGCAGTACCAGAAGATGTTCGAGATCGACGGCGTCGACCTCGAGTTCACCGAGGACGCCATCGCGGCAGTGGCCGACCAGGCGCTGCTGCGCGGCACCGGTGCTCGCGGCCTGCGCGCGATCATGGAGGAGGTCCTCCTCCCCGTCATGTTCGACGTGCCGAGCGACGACGAGATCGCACGCGTCGTCGTGACCCGCGAGGTCGTGCTCGACAACGTCAACCCGACGATCGTGCGCCGCGAGGCCGAGCCGCGCGCCAAGCGCCAGCGCAAGGAATCTGCCTGACGCCCACCGCCGCGTGCGCCCAGCCCACGTCACCGGAGGCCGACGCGATGCCCGCTCCCTTCCGCCTCGTCGCGGGTGACCACGCGCCCGTGCAGCAGACGTCGACGACGTGCGGGTCGGCGTCGCTGACGATCGCCCGCATGCTCGTGAACACGGCGTTCGCGGCGTGGATCCGTGACGGCATACGCAAGGACGCCCGTGAGGGGGACCTGCCCGACACCGGCACCGAGGCGCAGCGGTTCGCCGCCTACGAGCAGGTCGTCGCGGCACGCACGAATTCGCTGGTCGGGGCCGGCCGCCGGCTGCAGCTGCCGTGGCCGCGGGCGCTCGGCACCCCTCCGTGGGGCGCTCTGAACGAGCTCGAGCTCGGTGCGTCCGACCCCGAGGCCGACTACGAGGTGGCCTGGTTCCGCCAGCGGGGGCGGGTGGGCCTCGCGCACACGTACGCCGACCTGCGGGCCCGGGTGCGCGCCGGCCGTCCCGCGCTGCTCTACGTCGGCAGTGCGTGGGCGCCGCGCCACGTCGTGCTCGTCATGCCCGCGACGGGCGAGCAGGAGCTCGACGTCTACGAGCCGTCGGTGGGGCGGGTCGTCGACCTGCCGCAGCACGCGTTCGTCGAGAAGCGCCTGCAGGTCGGTGGCTGGAACCATCCCTGGGCCGCCGTCTGGGCACGATCGAAAGAGCGATCCGTCCCCCGGTGACACGCGACCACGGGGTCGCACGGGCAGGGACGGATCGCTCTTTCGATGGGGAGTCAGCCCATGTGGGCGGGGGCTGCTCCGTCGCTCGCGAGCTCCTTGTGGCGCACGTTGAGCGCGACGAGGGTGATGACGCCGCCGACGGCGATCATGATCGCGGCGACGAGGTAGGCCCGGCTCGCGCCGTAGGTGAAGGCCTCGTCGGAGATCATCTTCTGCGCGGCCGCGAGCTGCTCGCGGGTCGGTGCGGGACCACCCTGCGGCAGCTTCGCCGTCAGCTCGGCGACCTTGTCGTTGAGGTTGTTGACGAAGATCGTGCTCAGCGTCGCCAGGCCGATCGTGCCGCCGACCTGCTGCATCGTGTTGAGCACCGCCGACGCGACCGACGAGTCCTCGTGGGCCACGCCGTGCACGGCGGTCAGCGTGAGCGGCACGAAGATGAGGCCCAGGCCGAACGCGAGGACGACGATCCACGGCAGGAGGTCGGCGGCATACGTGCTCTGCGGCGTGAGATGGGTGAAACCCCACATGCCGAGCGTCGCGAACGCGGCGCCGGCGCCGGAGATCCATCGCGGGTCGACCCGCGCGATGAGGAACGACGCGACCTGCGCCGCGACGACGATGCCGACCGAGAAGGGCAGGAACGCGAGGCCCGACTTGAGCGGGGAGTAGCCGAGGATGTTCTGGATGTAGATGCCGAGGAAGTAGAACATGGCGAACATCCCGGCGCCCACGACGAGCATCACGAAGTACGAGGTGCCGCGCGTGCGGTCGCCCGGGATGCGCATGGGCAGGAGCGGGTGCGCGACGCGGGTCTCGATGACGACGAAGGCCACGAGCAGCGCCGCGCCGATCGCGAGGTAGGTGACGGTCGTCGCGTCGCCCCACGACGTGCTCGCCGCGTGGGTGAGGCCGTAGACGAGGGCCGACAGACCGGCGATCGAGGTGATCGCCCCGGGGATGTCGAGGGAGCCCCGGCCGTCCTCGGACTCGGTGAGGATGCGCTGCGCGAAGACGGCGACGAGCACGCCGATCGGCAGGTTGATGAAGAAGTTCCAGCGCCAGTCGACCTCGGTGAGCGCGCCACCGAGGATGAGACCGATGGCGGCGCCGGCGCCCGACATGGCGGCGAAGACGCCCATCGCGCGGTTGCGCTCCTTGCCGGCGGGGAAGGTGGTCGTGATGAGCGCGAGCGCGTTCGGGGCGGCGAGCGCGCCGCCGAGACCCTGCACGGCACGGGCGGCGAGCATCATCGCCTCGTTCTGGGCGACGCCGGCCACGAGCGAGGCCAGCGTGAAGAGCACGATGCCCCAGACGAACATGCGGCGCCGGCCGTAGAGGTCGCCGAGGCGGCCGCCGAGCAGGAGCACGCCGCCGAACGCGAGCGTGTAGATGGTGACGACCCACTGGAGGTTGGCCTGGCTGAACGCCAGGTCGGTCGCGATGTGGGGGAGTGCGATGTTCACGATCGTGCCGTCGAGCACGATCATGAGCTGGGCGGCGCAGATGACGATCAGCGCGAGGCCGAGCCGCCGGGGCGGGGTGTCGTGCGAGGTGAAGTCGCCCGTGGGCTCTCCCACCTGCAGCGATGTGGTCGAAGACATGGGGTTCCTCTCGGGAGCACGCCTCGGGCGTGCGGAACGGATGCGCCGTGGCGCGTGCGGGATCGGCGCGCGGCGACGTCGGCGGGCGCGATGGGGCCGGCCGAGGCCGGCGGGTGGTGTGGTCGGGCCGGTGGTGCGTGTGGTGCGTGTGGTGCGTGTCGTGCTTTGGTGCGGGGGTGCTGTTGGTCGGGTGCCCGGTCAGCGCGCCTCGGGCGCGGGGGCGAGGGTGGCGGCGCAGGCCGGGAGGACGACGGCGTCGACGAACTCGGCGATGCGCTCCGGCCCCGGCCGCCTCCCCGAGAGCAGCGCCTCGTGGATCGACAGGGACGGCAGGATCATGAGCAGGGTGTCGAGGTCGGCGTCGGCGCCCACCTCGCCCCGGCCCCGGGCGTTCTCGAAGACGGTGCGGGCGGCCGCGATCTTCGGGGCCACGAACCGCTCGTGGATGCCGCGGGCCAGCTCGGGCTCGCGGTGGATGACGGGGAGCAGGGCGCTCCACGTGCCGAGGACGACCTCGTCGTCGAGGCCGCCGTCGGCGCACGCCTGTGCGAGCAGGTCGCCACGGAGCGAGCCGGTGTCGGGGTCCTGCTCGGCAGGACAGTCGACGAAGAGGCCCACGGCGTCGATGACCAGGTCGCGCTTGTGCGGCCAGCGCCGGTAGAGCGTCGCCTTGGACGCCCGCGCCGCCGTGGCCACCGCATCGAAGGTCAGTCGGTCGTAGCCGAGGTCGCGCAGCACGTCGATCGCCGACTCGAGGATCTCGACCTCGCGGTCGCCGGCCACGCGAGGGCGACTGGCGGGCTGCGCCCCGGTCGCGTCTGCGCTCGTGCTCATCCCGTCCTCACTCTCCGATGGATGAAACGAAACTGTTTCGTTTCATCCGAAGAGTAGATCGCGTCTCACCGAAGTGCAAGCGCCTTCCGTGCCGTACCCGGGGGAGGGGGGTTCACTGGTGCTCGAGCGGCGGGCTCGTGCGCATGAGCCAGACCGCGACCGACACGCCGAGCAGACCGATCACGTATGCCGCCGGGCTGAGCGGGTTCGAGCGCCCGGCGAGCAGCCCCGCGAGCAGTGTGACGGGGACGGCCGCGAGGAAGGCCACCCAGGTGTGGCGCAACCAGCGGCGGCCGGTGCGCGGCGTGAACGAGCCGGCCGGCGGCGACGACGCGGACAGGGCCGTGGCCGCGTGGCCCACCACGCATCCCGCCGCACCGGGCAGCGACCACCACGAGAAGGAGCCGGCAGGGGTGAGGGTGAACCATCCGAAGAGCAGCAGTCCCCAGTAGAGGAGCGGAGCGGCCGAGCCGGCCCACATCATCGTCAGCAGCGGCAGCAGGACGAGGGACCACCAGACGGCGTCGAAGCCGCCGGCGGCGAGCCACAGGCTGACGAGGTAGACGAGCACACCACCCATCGCCGCGGCCGTCGCGCCGAGCTGGCTGAGGGACCACTCGGGGCCGGAGCCGAAGCTGAGCGTGCGGCGCACCGGGTGGACTGCCCGGTGTGCGTCCGGGTGCCCGTCGGGCGTCCCGGGCCCGATCGGTGCCTGGGGCACGGTCATCGCCTCGCCATCCGGGGCGCGGAGGCGCGGCGCGCGATGTCGCGCAAAACGTTGTCGAGCGACCCGGGGCCGCGCCACGGCACGACCGGCACGCCGCGCATCCGGAGGTTGTGCACGTCGGCCTCGCGCCCGAGCAGTCGGATGCGCCACGCGAGCGCCTGGTAGATGCTCTTCGGGTCGTGCACCAGATGGTCGGGGAAGGTGTCGACGACGACGACCGTCATGCCGCGGGCGGCGAGCGTGTGCGCCAGCTTCACCATGGTCGGCTCGACGAGCGGCGACAGCACGAGGCAGAGGGCCGCCGGGTCGACCCCGCGGATCGCGTGCTCGCCGGTGTCGCGCCGCTCGGTCGCCGGCACGATCGTGGCGAGCGTGTCGAGGACGCGCCGGAGGTGGTTCGTCCCGGAGCCGACCCCCAGGGTGGGCACCTCGGCAGCCCCGACGGTGCGCAGGGTCAGCCGGTCGTTGCTGCGCAGGAAGTGCTCGCTGATCGCGCCCGCCGCCCGCACGGTGACGTCGAGGCTCGTCGGGCGCCCGTCGATTCCCTCTCGGGGGCCGAGGTCGCTGAAGCAGTCGACGAGCAGGAAGACGTGGGCGTCCTCGTCGGTGAACGTCGATGCCACGTGCAGGGTCCCGGTGCGCATCGAGACCGGCCAGTGGATCCGGCGCAGCCGGTCGCCAGGGTGGAACGGGCGGATCGTGTTGAACTCGGACCCGGAGCCGGGCCGGTTGGAGCGGTTGAGGCCGACGATCCCCCGGGGGTGCGGCGTCGGCGCGCTCGCGTCGAACGCGGCCGGCACCGGGAGCGTGGCCGCGTCGAGGTCGGGCAGGTCGACCGGCCCGGCCCGGAACGCCCCCCACGAGCTGAACAGGGTGATGCTCACCGTGCCGATGCGGCGACGACCCCACCGGGTCGAGCGCAGACCGATGGTGGCCGAGCCGTCGTCGAGCTCGGCGATGCCGCTCGACGGCTTGCGGTCCATCCACGGGACGCGCGCGACGGTCACGACTCCGTGCACGTCGGGCAGCTCCGGTTCCGTGTGCACGTAGAGGCCGGTCACCGACCCCTCGCGGAGGGTCGACTCGCCGAGCCGGGCCGTCCCGGTCACCTCGGCGCGGGGCCGGGTCAGGTGCCCCCAGACGGCGGCCACGACGAGGGGCGTGACGATGACGAGCAGGTCGGGGCGCCGGCCCAGCACCGCGGTGACCGCGCCCGCGGACCCCAGTAGGATCGCCCGCTGGTGGGCAGCCGTCGGCTCCCACGTGCCGAGTCGGCGCGAGGAGGTGCGATGGGGGCGCCAGCTGGTCACGGCCGGTCAGCCCGCCGACGGGCCCGGCACCACGGCCTCGCGTGCCGACGGCGTCGCCACCGTGCGCAGCAGGCTCTCGACGACCGCCGCCCCCGAGGCGTTGCTCATCCACAGCTCCGGCTTGACGGTGATGCGATGGGCCAGCACCGGCACGGCCACCGCCTTGACGTCCTCGGGGGTGACGTAGTCGCGACCGTCGACCACGGCATACGCCCGGGAGCAGAGCAGCAGGCCGAGCGCACCGCGCGGCGAGGCGCCCATGAGGACGTCGCCGTGGCCACGCGTTGCGGCGGCGAGGGCGACGCAGTAGCGGCCGACCGACTCGTCGACGACGGTCGCCTCGATCGCGGCCTGCATCTGCACGAGCGTCTCGGAGTCGACGACGGCCCGCAGCTGCTGCTCCTCCTGCTGCCGCGCCATCCGGTTGGCGAGGATCTGCCATTCCTCGTCGAGCGAGGGGTACCCGAACGAGATGCGCATGAGGAAGCGGTCGAGCTGGGCCTCGGGCAGGGGGTAGGTGCCCTCGTACTCGACGGGGTTGGCGGTGGCGAGCACGTGGAAGGGCCGGGGCAGCTGGAAGGTGCGACCCTCGACGGTGACCTGCTTCTCCTGCATCGCCTCGAGCAGGGCCGCTTGCGTCTTCGGAGGCGTGCGGTTGATCTCGTCGGCGAGGAGCAGCCCGGCGAAGAGCGGGCCCGCGCGGAACTCGAAGTCGCCCGCCCGCTGGTCGTAGATGAACGAGCCCGTGATGTCGCCGGGCAGCAGGTCGGGCGTGAACTGGGCCCGCTTGAACTCCAGACCGAGGGTCTGCGCGAAGCTGCGGGCGGCCAGCGTCTTGCCGAGGCCGGGGAAGTCCTCCATGAGCACGTGGCCACCGGCGAGGATGCCGGCGAGCACCAGGCGCAGCGCCTCGTCCTTGCCGACGACGGCGCGTCCGACCTCGTCGAGGACCGCGCGGCTGCGCTCGCTGACGCGGGAGAGAGGCATCACGGGCATGTCGGTCATGGTCACCACTGCTCGATTCGTCGGAGGATGGGGTCGAGTCGCTGCGGACGGTAGAGGTCGGTCGGCGGCAGCCCGACGAGGAGGTCCCAGAGGTCGGGCGGCGTGACCCCCTGGGCCCACTTCGGCTCCTCCTCGGCGATGATGCCGTGCTTGGCGAAGAGCCGTTCGCGGATGAGCACCTGCAGCTGCAGGTGCAGGTCGTGGACCAGCGACTCGCGGCCCTCGCCCCGGGTGTCGGCGGCCTCGAGCCGGCCGGCGAGGTTGGCCACCCGGAAGTCGTTGCCGCGTCCCTGGCTGCCCAGCTCGCTGTCGACGAGTGGCCAGACGGTGAGGTGCTGGGGCGCCGTGTGGTCGAGCACCTGCCAGACGATCAGCGCCACGGCGACCAGGATCGCGAGCAGGCCTGGCACGTCGGGCTGCAGGCCCAGGGCGGCAGTGAGCAGGGCGACCCCCGCCCACACGGCCACGAGGCCCGCGAGCCGCCGCTTCCACGGCCGCAGCGCCTCTCGGAGGGCGGCGATGGTCGACGTCCGCACGCTCACGGCGCCCCCTCGTCGGGTCGGCCGACCGCACGCGCGGACGCCCCGGCACCGTTCGTCGAGCTGGCACGTGCCGACTTGGCGACGCTCGCCTGCTCGTCCGCGACCCGCTCGAGGTCGGCGATGAGGATCCGGAGGTCGCCGATCGCCCGCGCGCGGTGCCCCTCGCCCAGCGGGTGCACCGAGAAGCGCGCCTCACGGTAGAGAGCTGCGAGGTCGGCGAGGCGCTCGCGGTCGACCGCCCACACGGTGATGACGCGTTCGGTGTACTCGGTCGACGTCTCGGACGCCTGTCGCGGCAGGCCCGTCGCAGCCGCGGACCCCTCGAGGTCGAGCCAGGCTGCGACGATGGCGTTGCGGGGCTCACCGGACTCGAGGTCGCGCAGGCGCTCCCGCGCCGCCTCGAGGAGCTCGGCAGGCACGAGCGGCACGGCGAAGGTCGGCTCCTCGTGCACGACCAGGTGCGGCTTGCGCAGCAGTGCCACGAGCAGCCGCGCGAAGGCGAGCAGCACGACCAGGACCGTCCCCACGAGGAAGATCTGCACGAGGGCGATGAGGAACGGCGAGGGCTCGAAGGGAGCCGTGTCGGTGGTGACCGTCGCGGACGGCAGGGCGTTCGTGTCGAAGGTCCGCGTCGCGGTGGGCACCGGGGGGACCGTCGGTACGAAGGCGGACGGCCTCGACAGGAGCGGCAGCGGGCGGCCGGTGGACGCCACGACCAGTGCGGCCATGACGACGGCACCGACGGCGATGCTCAGCTGCACCCCCCGCCTCGACATGCGCGAAACCCTATGCCAGCGAGGTCGCGCCCACCCGGATTGGCGTCAGATCGTTGCCGTCCCGAGAGGTCGGGACGGCAACGAGGGGTCGTTCACGCCTTGGCGGGCGACTTCTCGACGGGGACGAGCTCGGCGTCACGCACCTCGACGGACTCGCCCTCGGCGTACGTGAGCTCGCTGATGCGACCGCTCGCGCGCAGGTCGGCCTCGGCGGCACGGATGCGCTCGACGGAGGCGGCCGGCGCCACGAGGGTCATGGTGCGCACCTCGGCGCGCATGCCGACCTTGGCCTCGGACTTGACCTTGCGGACGCCGGCCAGGGCCGCACCGACCGCGGGCAGCACCGCGGCGTCGCCGCCGGACGGCAGCTCGTCGCGCGTCGGCCAGGACTGGCGGTGCACCGAGCCCTCGCCGAACCACGACCAGACCTCCTCGGTGGCGTAGGGGATGAACGGCGCGAGCAGGCGCAGCAGCGTCTCGAGCGCGAGGCGCAGCGCGGCGCGGGCGCTCGCCGCCGCCTCGTCACCCTGACCGCCGTAGGCGCGGTCCTTGACGAGCTCGAGGTAGTCGTCGCAGAAGGTCCAGAAGAAGCTCTCGGTGACCTCGAGTGAACGCGTGTAGTCCCAGCCCTCGAAGCCCTGCGTCGCCTTCTCGACGACGTCGGCGAGCGCCGCGAGCATCGACAGGTCGAGGGGGTTCGTGACCGCGGAGCGCAGGTCGCCCGACACGTCACCGAAGCCGAGGGCGAACTTGCTCGCGTTGAGCACCTTGATCGCGAGCCGGCGCCCGACCTTCATCTGGCCGGTGTCGTAGGCGGCGTCGGTGCCGAGGCGACCGGAGGCCGCCCAGTAGCGCACGGCGTCGGCGCCGTTGGCCTTGACGACGTCCTCGGGCGTCTCGGCGTTGCCCTTGGACTTGCTCATCTTCTTGCGGTCGGGGTCGAGGATCCAGCCGCTGATGGCGGCGTGGCGCCACGGTGCGACGCCGTGCTCGAAGAACGACCGCGTGACGGTGGCGAAGAGCCACGTGCGGATGATGTCGTGCCCCTGGGGGCGCATGTCGTAGGGGAAGATCGAGCCGAACAGCGACTCGTCGGAGCCGAGGCGCTCGCCGTCGGGGGCGCCCTCGCGCACCGGCCAGCCGGCCGCGATCTGGGGCGTCAGCGACGACGTGGCCCAGGTGTCCATGATGTCGGGGTCGGCGACGAAGCCACCGGGCACGCCACGCTGCGACTCGTCGTAGCCCAGCGGCACGTCGACCTGCGGGTCGACCGGCAGCGACGCCTCGGGGGCGACGATGGGGTGGTCGTAGTCGGTCTCGCCCTCGGCGTCGAGCGGGTACCAGACCGGGAACGGGACGCCGAAGAAGCGCTGGCGCGAGATGAGCCAGTCACCGTTGAGGCCCTCGACCCAGTTCTTGTAGCGCGAGCGCATGAAGGCGGGGTGGAAGTCCACGGCGTCGCCCATGCCGACGAGCTTGCCGCGGAGGGACTCCTCGCGGCCACCGTTGCGGATGTACCACTGGCGCGACGTGACGATCTCGAGCGGCTTGTCGCCCTTCTCGTAGAAGTTCGCCTTGCGCTGTGTCTTCTGCGGCTCGCCGTCGAGGTCGCCCGACTCGCGCAGCGCCGCGACGACGGCCTCGCGGGCGCTGAAGGTGGTCTTGGTGGCGAGCGACTCGGCGTAGAGGGCCTCGCCCGGGCCGCCGGCGATCCACTCGGGGGTCTCGGCCTGCAGGCGGCCGTTGCGGGTGATGAGCGAGCGGATCGGCAGCTGCAGCTCGCGCCACCACATCACGTCGGTGAGGTCACCGAACGTGCAGCACATGGCGATGCCGGCGCCCTTGTCCATCTCGGCGGCGTGGTGGGCCAGCACCGGCACCTCGACGCCGAAGAGGGGCGAGGTCACGGTCGTGCCGAAGAGCGGCTGGTAGCGCTCGTCGTCGGGGTGCGCGATGAGGGCCACCACCGACGGGATGAGCTCGGGACGGGTCGTCTCGATGTGGACGGGCTCGCCTCCCGCGCGGTGGAACGCCACCCGGTGGTAGGCGCCCGGGTAGTCGCGGGCCTCGAGCTCGGCCTGCGCCACCGCGGTCTGGAACGTCACGTCCCACAGGCCCGGTGCCTCGCTCTGGTAGGCCTCGCCGCGCTCCAGGTTGCGCAGGAAGGCCTGCTGCGCGACGGCGCGCGAGCGCTCGTCGATGGTGCGGTAGGTGATGTTCCAGTCGAGCGAGAAGCCGAGGCGGCGGAAGAGCGACTCGAAGGTGACCTCGTCCTTGACGGTGAGGATGTCGCAGAGCTCGATGAAGTTCTTGCGGCTGATCGCCTGCTGGTCGGCCGGCTTGATCGCCTTGCCCTTGGCGTCGACGCCCTCGGTGAACGGCGGCTCGTAGCCCTCGACGTAGGGCAGCGTCGCGTCACCGCGCACGCCGTAGTAGTTCTGCACACGGCGCTCGGTCGGCAGCCCGTTGTCGTCCCAGCCGATCGGGTAGAAGACCTCGAAGCCCTGCATGCGCTTGTAGCGCGCCATGCAGTCGGTGTGCGTGTAGGAGAACACGTGCCCGACGTGGAGCGAGCCGCTGGCCGTCGGCGGTGGGGTGTCGATCGCGAAGACCTGGTCGCGCGGCGCGGCGAGCGCCTTGGCGCGGTCGAACGAGTAGGTGCCCTCCTGCGCCCATACCTGCATCCACTTCTCCTCGAGGCCGTCGAGCGAGGGCCGCTCGGGGATCCGAGAGTCGGTGGTGGCGGGTGCGTCAGTCATGCGCCCAATCCTTCCATGGGCGAGAGGGTGCCCTCGACCGGCTTTCAGGGCGTATGCCGTCGCGCCGGGTGAGCGGCTGCGTTCCGTGTGCGCCGTCGCCCGTTCCGTCAGAAGTCGCAGCCGGGCAAGTCGCAGCCGTCGAGCCCGTCGCCGCACCCGGACAGACCCTCGAACGAGAAGAGCGAGTCGGTGGCGTCGGTGAAGCCGTCGACGCCGTCGAAGACGTCGCCGACGTCGAGATCGCCCAGGTCGCCCGCGGCGTCGCCGAAGTCCGTCAGGGCGTCGCCGAGGGAGACGTCGCCGCCGTCGCCGCCGAAGTCGTACCAGTCGAGCCCGTCGACGTAGTCGGTCCAGTGGCTGTCCTTCGCCAGCTCGCGCAGCAGCCCTGCGAAGTGGCCGGTCAGGCCGAACGCGACGGCATACGGCAGGTAGCTGCTGAGCAGGGCGCGCTTCTCCTCGAAGCGGAGGCGGTCGGCCTCGGCGGTCGCGAGGTACTCGCGAAAGCCGAGCGCCTGGATGCGCAGCGCGCTGCCCTCCGCGGTGCGCGGCGTGCGCGCCCCGCCCCAGCGGGCGAGGGTGACGAGGGCGAGGACGAGTCCCACGAGCAGCGGCGTGAGGGACCAGTCGTGCGCGTCGGCGAGGTCGGTGGCGAGGACGACCGCCGCGACGAGGGTGAGGGGGACGAGCACGACGAGGCCGACCGCTCGGGTGCGTCCGTTGCGGGCCCGCGGGTGCCGGGCGTACCAGCCGCGGTCGACGACCTCGCGGTAGAGGCCGACCTGGGCCTCGCGCATCGTCATCGCGAACGAGCCCTCGAGGCTCGAGAGCCGCACGGTGTCGCGCCCCTCGAAGAGTCGGTCCAGGAGCAGCTGCTCGAAGGCCGTGGGTGACTCGGCGGGCGGACTGGCGGCTCGACGCAGCTCCCAGTCCCGGGGCCGGCCCCGACCCGTGTCCGTGGCCGGGTCGGCCGAGCCGTGCTCGGGGTCGCGCTCGCGGCTGGCGTCGGCGCCGACCTCGACGATCCGGAACCAGCCGCGCACCGCGAGGTCGACCACCGTCGCGCTCACGTCGTGGGCGTGCGCGACGCCGTCCACGACCGTGCCGACGACGCCGGGCCGCACGTCGCGTGGGGGAGCGAACGCGGGGGCGACCACGCCCGACCACTCCCCGCCTCGCACCCGGTGGCGAGGGGCGTGGGCCGGGTCGTCGGGCACCAGCCCGGGGGTGACGGCGTCGAACACCTCGTCGCGGCCGCGCCACCACTTGACGAGGACGACGAGACCGGCGAGCGCGAGCGGCACGAGCCCGAGGGCCGTGGCACCCACGAAGGTCTGGCGGTCCACGAGGGCCGGCGCGGCGGCGTACGCGCCGGCCTGCCCGACCATCGGCCCGACCCCCGGCCAGGTGATGCTCATCACGTCGTCCCCTGTCGTCAGCCGGGGCCTGCGAGGCGCGCGGGGCCACCGGCGTGCCGAAGCGTAGCCGCGCAGGGCAGAGTGTCCCCATGGAGCCCGTCTACTCGTCCGTCATCGGCTTCGCCCGCGGGGTGTTCGCCATGCAGGGACTCAAGTTCACCATCCTCGGCGACGACAACGTGCCGCGCACCGGCGGCGCCGTCATGGTCGTCAACCACACGGGCTACATGGACTTCGCCTACGCGGGCCTCGCGGCGCAGAAGTCGGGCCGGCTCGTGCGGTTCATGGCCAAGGACGGCGTGTTCTCGCACCCCGTCAGCGGCCCGCTCATGCGCGGCATGAAGCACATTCCCGTCGACCGCACCGCGGGGGCGGCGTCGTATGCCGCCGCCGTCGACGCGCTCAAGGCGGGGGAGATCGTCGGGGTCTTCCCGGAGGCCACGATCTCGCGCTCGTTCGAGCTCAAGGACTTCAAGACCGGCGCTGCCCGGATGGCCGCCGAGGCCGGGGTGCCGATCCTCCCCGTGGTCATCTGGGGCTCGCAGCGGGTCTGGACCAAGGGGCACCCGAAGCGCCTCGGGCGCACCAACGTGCCGATCATCATGTCGGTCGGCGAGCCCATCCCGGTCGCGGCCGACGCCGACCCCGAGGAGGTGACCGCCCGCTACAAGGCGGTCATGGCGCACATGCTCGACGTCGCCCGGGCCGCCTACGAGCCGCTCACCGGTCCCGACCTCAAGTACCTCCCGGCGAGCATGGGCGGCACCGCCCCGACGCTCGCCGAGGCGACCCGGCTCGACGAGGCCGAGTCGGCCGAGCGGCAGCGTCGCGCCGACGAGCGGCGCGGCTTCTCGTCCGACGCGTGACAGGGGCACCTCCGCCGCGCCGGTAGCCTTTCGGGCATGGCTCGTCAGGCACGTCAGCGCGTCCCCGAGGGTCCGGCCCCGGACCCCGCGGTCCAGAAGCTCCGGATCCGCTACACGAAGCGGGGGCGCCTGCGGTTCACCTCGAGCCGCGACTTCCAGCGTGCGCTCGAGCGCGCCCTGCGCCGCGCGGACGTGCCGATGGCGTTCTCCGCGGGCTTCCACCCGCACCCGAAGATCAGCTACGCGAACGCCGCGGCCACGGGCACGGCGAGCGAGGCGGAGTACTTCGAGATCTCGGTGACGCAGCGCGTCGACGTCGAGTCGGTGCGGGAGGCCCTGGACGAGGCCCTGCCCGACGGCATCGACATCCTCCAGGTCGTCGAGGCGGCGCCCGGCGCGCTCGCCGACCGCCTCGAGGCGAGCGACTGGGTGCTGGAGTTCGCGGGGCTCCCCGTCGAGGTCCTCGAGACCGCCGTCCAGGCGCTGCTGGCCCGCGACACGGCCGAGGTGACACGCATGACGAAGTCGGGTCCGCGCACCTTCGACGTGCGTGGATCCATCGTGTCGGCACGCGTGACGACCTCTGCCGACGCGCTCACGGACGTCGTGGCGACTCACGTTGTCGGCGACGACTGTGCGATACTGCGCATGGTCGTACGGCACACCACACCTGCTGTACGCCCCGACGACATTCTGACCGCGCTGCGTGAGATCGCCGACCTGCAGCCTCCGCGTCCGCCACTGGTGACGCGTCTGGCGCAGGGACCGCTCGACACCGCAACCGCGAGGGTGACCGACCCGTTGGAATGACCCACCAGGTCATGACGGCGAAGCGGTTGCCGACGAGAACGCCGACGGCATTCGATCACGGGGCCGCGCCCAGCGCGAACCGTTTTCGGGTGTAGCGAGACGACTTCCGTCCCGCCGCACTCGCGGCGCGACGACTGCAACCGCACTCGTGCGGTGTTGACGGCCCCGGCCGGCGTGTGGGTCACACCGCACCTGACGGGAGACTGCCTGATGGCACCCAACGACAACACCAACGGCGAGAACTCCGGCGAGGGCTTCGGCGAGAGCGTCCGCGACAGCGCGGGCGACGACACGCTGTTCCCGGCCGAGAAGGCCCCCCGTCGTCGAGCCACGCGCCGCACGACGAAGAAGGCAGCCGCCGCCGAGCCGGCCCTCGAGCCGGCATCCGTGCAGGAGGCGGAGGCCGCTGCCGAGGCCGGTGCCGAGGTCGGTGACACCGGAGCGGCGCCTGCGGAGGCCGCCGACACCACCGGCACAACCGACACCACCGACACCACCGACACCAAGCGTCCGGCCCGCAAGCGCGCCACCCGCAAGAAGGCCGCCGACGCCGGTGAGGTGGCACCGGCCGCGAAGGCGACCTCGAGGCGCGGATCCCGCACCACCAAGGCAGACCGTGCCGCCGCGGCCCTCGAGGAGCTCATGGCAGAAGTGGGGTCCTCCGACCCCGTCGAGGCGCCGACCGACGCCGTGACCGAGGGTCTGACCGAGGCGCCCACGGACGCACCGCTCGACCCCGCGTCGCTCGTCGACGTCGAGGCGCTCGACGAGACGGAGGAGCCCGAGGCGATCTTCGGCGCGAAGGGCAGCGACGACTCGGGCGACGACGACCGCCCCGCGGCGGTGGTCCCCAGCTTCAGCGTCCTCTTCCAGGCCCCCGACGCGTCCAAGGCGGCGCCGACCCGACGCCGCCGCGCGGCCTCCGCGCCCGAGCAGGCTCCCCAGCCTGCCGCGGACGCCGAGGACGCCGAGGACGTCGAGGAGGTCGAGGAGCCGCAGGCCGCCGACGAGCGGGGCCCAGTCGACGAGCAGACCGACGACGACGCCCCTCGACGCTCGCGCCGCCGTCGTGGTGGCAAGGGCCGCCGGGGTCGCGCCTCCGACGAGGACGAGTCGCAGGACCAGACAGCTGACGAGGCCGACGACGAGGGCGGTTCGCGCCGCTCCTCCGCCGATGCGGGAGACCGCGACGAGTCCGACGTGGAGTCGGCCGGCGACTCGGCCGATGGCGAGGGCGAGGGCGACGACGAGGGTGGCTCGAGCCGCCGTCGCCGGCGTCGTCGCCGTGCGGGCTCCTCCTCCGACGCGGGTGACGACAGCCCCAACGTGTCCACCCGCGTGCGCCAGCCGCGGGCCCAGAGCGACGAGCCGGTGGCGGTCAAGGGCTCGACCCGCCTCGAGGCCAAGAAGCAGCGCCGCCGCGAGGGCCGCGAGGCCGGGCGTCGCCGCACGATCATCACCGAGGCCGAGTTCCTCGCCCGCCGCGAGGCCGTCGACCGTGTCATGGTGGTGCGCAACAAGGACGGTCGCACCCAGATGGGTGTGCTCGAGGACGGCGTCCTCGTCGAGCACTACATCGACCAGGCCACGAACGTGTCGATGGCCGGCAACATCTACCTCGGCCGCGTCCAGAACGTGCTGCCCTCGATGGAGGCCGCCTTCGTCGACATCGGCAAGGGTCGCAACGCCGTGCTCTACGCCGGTGAGGTCAACTGGGATGCCGCCGGTCTCGAGGCCAACCAGCCCAAGCGCATCGAGAACGCGCTGAGCTCCGGCCAGACGGTGCTCGTCCAGGTGACGAAGGACCCGATCGGCCACAAGGGCGCGCGTCTGACCTCGCAGATCTCACTGCCCGGCCGCTACCTCGTCTACGTGCCCAACAGCTCGATGACCGGCATCAGCCGCAAGCTGCCCGACACCGAGCGGGCGCGCCTGAAGAAGATCCTCCGCGAGGTCGTCCCGGACTCGGCGGGCGTCATCGTACGCACCGCGGCCGAGGGGGCGAGCGAGGAGGAGCTGCGCGCCGACGTCGAGCGCCTCACGCGTACGTGGGAGGACATCCAGGCCAAGGCCGAGGCCTCGTCGACCCCTCGTGCCGGCAAGAGCAAGGGCAAGAAGAAGAACGGCGGCTCGGGCTCCGCGACCGGCGGCGGCCAGGCCCCGATGCTCCTCCACGGCGAGCCCGACCTCACGGTGCGCGTCATCCGTGACGTCTTCAACGAGGACTTCAAGCAGCTCGTCGTCGCCGGCGACCAGGCGTGGAACGAGATCCACCCCTACATCAGCGCGGTCGCTCCCGACCTCGCCGACCGCGTCACGAAGTGGACGGCGGAGGAGGACCTCTTCACGCACCACCGCGTCGACGAGCAGCTCTCCAAGGCGATGGACCGCAAGGTCTGGCTGCCCAGCGGTGGCTCGCTCGTCATCGACCGCACCGAGGCGATGACGGTCGTCGACGTCAACACCGGCAAGTTCGTCGGCTCGGGTGGCAACCTCGAGGAGACCGTCACCAAGAACAACATCGAGGCGGCCGAGGAGATCGTGCGCCAGCTCCGGCTGCGCGACATCGGCGGCATCATCGTCATCGACTTCATCGACATGGTGCTCGAGAGCAACCGCGAGCTCGTGGTCCGGCGCCTGCTCGAGTGCCTCGGCCGTGACCGCACCAAGCACCAGGTCGCCGAGGTCACCTCGCTCGGCCTCGTCCAGATGACGCGCAAGCGGGTGGGCTCGGGCCTCATCGAGGTCTTCTCCGAGACGTGCGAGCACTGCAACGGGCGCGGCTTCATCATCCACGCCGACCCGGTCGACCGCGGCGCGCACCAGCACGAGTCCGGCCAGGGCGACGGGGGCGGCAGCAGCAGCCGCCGGCGTGGGCGCGGTCAGGGCGGTCAGGGTGGCGGCCAGGGCGGTCAGGGCGGCAGCTCGTCCGGCGGCAACCAGGGCTCCGGTCAGGGCGGCTCGCAGGGCAACGGCCAGCAGGCCCCCGGCCACGCCGAGAGCAAGCCGAGCGGGCCCACGGCGGCGCAGATCGCCGCGGCTGCCCACGCGGCGGCGCTCAAGAGTGCCTCGGGCCAGCCCGCCGGTGAGGCGGCCGAGGAGGCCATCGCCGAGGTCAAGGCGGAGGTGGCAGCCGAGGTCGCAGCCGGGGCGAAGGCCGACGGGCACCCGCACGCGTTCCCCGAGGACTCCGGGCCCTGGTCCGGTGACGACGCCCACGAGGGTGCGTCCGACGACCAGGGCACTCAGGGTGGCTCGCACGTCGAGCTCGAGTCCGACGTCACCGACGAGACGCCCACCGAGACCTCCACCGACACCTCCACCGAGACGCCCACCGAGGAGCCGGCCGAGGTGCCCGTCGCCGCGTCGGTCGAGTCTGAGGGCCCGACCCGGGTCGAGGCCGTCGTGGACGTGCAGCCGGCAGCGCGTGGCCGACGTCGTCGCGGCCGGGTGGTGGCCCCTGCCGGGCCGCCGCGTGCGACCGGTGGGTCAGGCCCGTCGAGCGAGGCCTGACCTCGGTTTGGAGCTGGGCCGTCCCAGCCGGTAATCTTGTTCCTTGGTGCGCCCACCGGGCCCGTGTTGACGGGCCGGTGCCGAAAGCGGCGTTCCGAACCCTGATGAGAGAGTGAGTTTCACTGTGTACGCGATTGTTCGCGCTGGCGGTCGCCAGGAGAAGGTGTCGGTGGGCGATGTCCTGCTCGTCGACAAGGTGACGGGTCAGCCCGGCGATGCCATCGAGCTCACGCCGCTGCTCCTCGTTGACGGCACGACCGTCACGTCCGACGCCGACAAGCTGTCGAAGGTGTCGGTCAAGGCCGAGGTCGTCAAGGCCGCCAAGGGCCCCAAGATCGTCATCATGAAGTACAAGAACAAGACCGGCTACCGCAAGCGTCAGGGCCACCGTCAGCCGCTGACCCAGGTCAAGATCACTGACATCACCGCGTGATCGACGCCTGACCGGCTCGGCACAGAACCTCTCAAGGAGTAACTGACATGGCACACAAGAAGGGTGCGTCCTCGACCCGCAACGGTCGCGACTCGAACGCACAGTTCCTCGGCGTCAAGCGTTTCGGTGGCCAGAAGGTCAACGCGGGCGAGATCCTCGTCCGTCAGCGCGGCACGCACTTCCACCCGGGTGAGGGTGTCGGTCGCGGTGGCGACGACACGCTGTTCGCCCTCGTCGCCGGCGCCGTCAAGTTCGGCACCAAGCGCGGCCGCAAGACGGTCAACATCGAGCAGGTCGAGACCGCCGCTGCCGAGTGATCACCTGATCACGCACTGAGCTTTCTTCGGAAGGGCGGGCCCGCGTGGCCCGCCCTTCCGCCTTTCCCGGCCCACCCGGCATACGTCATCGCGTATGCCGGTGGGCCACCCTGATCTGGAAGAGTGACCTCCCATGGCAGTGACCTTCGTCGACCGCGTGGTGCTGCACCTCAGCGCCGGAGCGGGCGGGCACGGTGTGGCCTCCGTCAAGCGCGAGAAGTTCAAGCCGCTGGGCGGCCCTGACGGCGGCAACGGCGGCCGGGGCGGCTCCGTCATCCTGCGGGTAGACCCGCAGTCGACGACGCTGCTCGAGTACCACCGCCACCCGCACCGCAAGGCCGGCAACGGCGCGCCGGGTGCCGGTGACGAGCGCAACGGCGCCGACGGTGACGACCTCGTGCTTCCCGTGCCGGAGGGGACCGTCGTCAAGGACCGCTCGGGCGAGGTCATCGTCGACCTCGTCGGCATGGGCACCGAGCACGTCATAGCCGCGGGCGGCCGTGGGGGACTCGGCAACAAGGCTCTGGCCAGTGCCCGGCGCAAGGCTCCGGGCTTCGCCCTGCTGGGCGAGCCGGGCGAGGACGTCGAGGTCGTGCTCGAGCTGAAGTCGCTCGCCGACGTCGCCCTCATCGGGTTCCCGAGCGCGGGCAAGTCCTCCCTCGTTTCGGTGCTGTCGGCGGCCAAGCCGAAGATCGCCGACTACCCGTTCACCACGCTGGTGCCGAACCTCGGCGTCGTGACGGCCGGTTCGAGCCGGTTCACGATCGCCGACGTGCCGGGTCTCATCCCGGGCGCCCACGAGGGCAAGGGCCTGGGCCTCGAGTTCCTGCGCCACGTCGAGCGCTGCTCGGTGCTCGTGCACGTCATCGACTGCGCGACGCTCGAGCCGGGCCGCGACCCGATGACCGACCTCGACGTCATCGAGAAGGAGCTGTCGCTCTACGTGCCCGACGCCTCGCTCGGTGGCCGGCCGCTGTCCGAGCGCACCCGCATCGTCGTGCTCAACAAGGCCGACGTCCCCGAGGCGCGCGAGCTGGCCGAGATGGTCAAGCCCGACCTCGAGGCGCGCGGCATCGAGGTGTTCATCGTCTCGGCGGTCGCCCACCAGGGCCTGCGCGAGCTCACCTTTGCGATGGCCCGGCACGTGGACCAGGCGCGGGCCGAGATCGAGGCCGAGGCGGCGGTGCCGAAGCGGGTCGTGCTCCGGCCGAAGTCGGTCGACGACAAGGGCTTCGCCGTCACGAAGGAGAACGGCTCCGACGGCGTCTTCTTCCGCGTCACCGGCGACCGCCCGGTCCGCTGGGTGCGCCAGACCGACTTCAGCAACGACGAGGCCGTCGGCTACCTCGCCGACCGCCTCGGGCGGCTCGGCGTCGAGGACGAGCTCTTCAAGGCCGGGGCCGTCGCGGGCGACACCGTCGTCATCGGCGCGACCGACGATGCCGTCGTCTTCGACTGGGAGCCGACGCTGCAGGCGGGTGCCGAGCTGCTCGGCTCGCGTGGCACCGACCTGCGCCTCGCGGAGTCCTCGCGTCCGACGCGTGACGAGAAGCGCGAGGCCCAGCGCGACCGCTACGCCGCGCGAGCCGCGACGCAGGAGGAGCTCGAGGCCGAGCGCCGCTCGGGCCTGTGGCATCTCGCCGCCGACTCCGACGACGACGCCTGACGGGAAAGCGCGCACTCGACGCCAACCCCACTCGAGTGCTCACTTCCTGACGGCATGGCCCCGTCGAGTGCTCAGTTCCTGAGGTCGGAAAGTGAGCACTCGACGTGACGGGAGCGCGGCAAAGTGCCCACTCGACGGTGGGGGCGGCCGTCGCGCCTTAGGGTGTCGGCATGAGCTCGTGGGGCACGCTGTGGCGTCGCGGTCACCTCGGCACCGAGGCCGACCGCGCCACCTACCGCACCCTGCACACGGCCCTGCTCGCCTCGCCGCCGCTGCGGATGGGCCTGACGCCCACGGCAGCCGAGCGCTCGCTCAAGCACCTGCGTTCGCTGCTCGGCGCGCCGGCCGTGGCGATGACCGACACGAACGGACTGCTCGCCTGGGACGGCGGCCGCTCGCACCACTCGCACCAGCCGGCCGTGATCTCCGCGGGCACGCTCGGTCACGGCCGCACGACGGTCGTCGACGGCGCCGACGTGGCCTGCGCCGAACCGTCGTGCGTGGTGCGCCAGGCGATCGTCGCACCGCTGGACGTCGACGAGAAGGTCGTCGGGACCTTGCAGGTCTTCACGGGCAACGCCTCCGCCGGCCTCGTGCGCGCGACCACCGAGGTGGCGCGCTGGGTCTCGGGTCAGCTCGAGCTGGCCGAGCTCGACGCGTCGCGCACCCGTCTCATGGAGGCAGAGGTGCGGGCCCTGCGCGCGCAGATCAGCCCGCACTTCATCTACAACTCGCTCACCGCGATCGCCTCGTTCACCCGCACCGACCCCGAGCGCGCGCGTGAGCTGCTCGTGGACCTCGCCGAGTTCACCCGCTACTCGTTCCGTCGGCACGGCGAGTTCACGACGCTCGCCGAGGAGCTGCGCTCGATCGAGGCGTACCTCGTCATCGAGAAGGCCCGCTTCGGCGACCGGCTCACGGTGACGGTCCGCGTCGCGCCCGAGGTGCTGCCCGTCGTCGTGCCCTTCCTCTGCCTGCAGCCGCTCGTCGAGAACGCCGTCCAGCACGGCATCGAGGGCCGGGCCGGCGAGGGCCAGATCAGCATCCTCGCGCAGGACGTCGACCACGAGTGCGTCGTGACGATCGAGGACAACGGTGTCGGGGAGGACCCCGAACGCGTACGCCGGGTGCTCGCGGGCGACCCGGGCAGCGACTCCGTGGGGCTGGCCAACGTCGACGAGCGGCTGCGCACGGCCTTCGGCGACGACTACGGGCTCGTCGTCGAGACGGCGCCCGGCGCGGGCACGAAGGTCGTCGTGCGCCTGCCGAAGTTCCGACCGGGGGTGCACGTGTGAGCAGCACAGCCACCTCGCCCGCGCCGAACGGCAACCAGCTGCTGCGGGTGCTCGCCGTCGACGACGAGGCTCCCGCGCTCGACGAGCTCGTCTGGATGCTCGGCCGCCACGAGTGCGTGCGCCAGGTCGTGCCGGCGGGTTCGGGCGAGGCCGCGCTGCGGGTGCTGCACGAGGGGCAGGTCGACGCGATCTTCATGGACGTGCAGATGCCCGGCCTCAGCGGCCTCGACCTCGCGCGGGTGCTCTCGCGGTTCTCGACGCAGCCGCCCATCGTCTTCGTGACGGCGCACGAGCAGCATGCCGTCGACGCGTTCGAGCTCAACGTCGTCGACTACGTGCTCAAGCCGGTGCGTGACGAGCGGCTCGACCAGGCCGTCCGGCGCGTCGTGCGGCAGGTCCAGGGCCGCGAGAGCGCGGCGGAGACCTACGACGACGAGCAGATCGTCGTCGAGCTGGCCGGGGTGAGCCGGCTCGTGCCGAGGTCCGAGGTTCTCTTCGTCGAGGCCCAGGGAGACTACGCACGCCTGCACACAGCGAGCGAGAGCCACCTCGTGCGGGTCCCGCTCTCCGCGCTCGCCGACCAGTGGCGCGAGGCCGGCTTCGTGCGCATCCACCGCTCATCGCTCGTCGCGCTCGGTCACATCACCGAGTGGCGCACCGAGGCGGGCCGCACCACCGTCGTCGTCGGTGGCCACGAGCTCGTCGTGAGCCGTCGCCACACGCGTGCCCTGCGCGACCTGCTCGTGCGTCGCGCGCAGCCGCTCGGGCGGGGCGGGTCGTGAGCGCAAGCGACGACACCACCCCTGGCCGTATGCCGCCGGGCGGGGGAGAGCGGCCGGCCGCCGACCCTGCCCCGGCGCCCGGAGGGGCAGCGCGTGCCAGGGTGCGGGTGACGAGCCCTCGCACGTCGGCCGCCCGCACGCGTACGGTCTCGATCGCCTCCGAGATCGACGAGCAGACGCGGCTCGGCGAGGTCTACATCACCTCGCTCATGCGCAGCCAGCTGCGCCTGGCCCTCGGCGTGCTGCTCGTCATCGCCTCGACGCTGGGGCTGCTCCCGCTCGCGTTCCACCTCTTTCCCGAGATCGGGCGGGTCGACGTGCTGGGGGTGCCCCTGCCGTGGCTGCTGCTCACCGTCGTGGCGTTCGCCGAGATCATCACGCTCGGATGGCTCTACGTGCGTCGGGCCGAGCGCAACGAGGCGACCTTCAGCGACCTGCTCGAGGGTCGGTGAGCGACGTGGCCGCTCCGACGCGGGGGAGCGAGCCGTGACCAACACGGCCAGCATCGTCGCCGTCATCCTCGTGTCGATCGCCTCGCTCGCCGTCGGGGCGTTCGGGCTGCGGTTGTCGCGCACCATGAGCGACTTCTACGTCGCCTCGCGTGGCGTCAGCCCGGTGCTCAACGCGTCGGCCATCAGCGGCGAGTACCTCTCTGCCGCATCGTTCCTCGGCGTCGCTGGCCTCATCCTGGCGCGTGGCGTCGACATGCTGTGGCTGCCGATCGGCTGGACCGCCGGCTACCTGCTGCTGCTCGTCTTCGTCGCGGCTCCACTGCGTCGCTCGGGTGCCTACACGCTGCCCGACTTCGCCCAGCTGCGGCTCGAGTCCGTCGTCGCGCGCCGCGTCTCGAGCCTGCTCGTCGTCGCCATCGGGCTGCTCTACCTCATCCCGCAGTTCCAGGGCGCCGGCCTGACCCTGCGCACCCTGACCGGGGCGCCGTCCTGGGCCGGCCAGCTCGTCGTCGCCCTCGTGGTCTGTCTCAACGTGCTGCCCGGTGGCATGCGCAGCGTCACGCTCGTGCAGGCGTTCCATTACTGGCTCAAGCTGTTCGCGCTGCTGACGCCGCTCTTCTTCTTCCTCGGGGCGGTCGGCTCGCGCAGCGGCGGCCCCGACGTCGGCACGGTGTTCGTCGCCGACTGGGTCGAGCCCCTCGGGGGTCAGAACGCCCTCTACCTCACCTACTCGCTCGTGCTCGCCACCTTCTTCGGCACGATGGGGCTGCCCCACGTCGTCGTGCGCTTCTACACCAACCCCGACGGCCGGGCGTCGCGCCGCACGACGCTCGCGGTGCTGGTGATCCTCTCGGGCTTCTACCTGCTGCCCGTCGCCTACGGCGCCCTCGGGCGCTGGTTCGCCTCCGACCTCGTGGCCGCCGGGCGTGCTGACTCCGTCGTGCTCGAGCTGCCGAGCCGCGTCTTCGACGGACCCCTCGCAGAGGGGCTCACCGCCCTGCTCGCAGCCGGTGCCTTCGCCGCCTTCCTGTCCACGTCGACCGGCCTCGTCGTCTCCGTCGCAGGCGTGCTGAGCCAGGACCTCGTGCGATGGGGAAGCGGGCACCGACAGGGAATTCGCGCGTTCCGCATCTCGACCGTGGTCGTCGTCGCCGTGTCGCTCGGGCTCACCTTCGTCGCGGCCGGGGTGCCCGTGGCCCGGGCCGTGGAGCTGACCTTCGCCGTGGCCGCGTCGACGTTCTGCCCGATGCTCCTGCTCGGCATCTGGTGGCGCGGCCTGACCGCGACCGGCGCGATCGCCGGCCTGCTCGTCGGCGGCGGGCTCTCCATGGGGGCGGTGCTGTCGACGACCTTCGGCCACGGCAGCGACGGGTGGTTCGGCGTCGTCATGACGCAGCCGGCGGCCGTCAGCGTGCCGCTGTCGTTCGCGACGATGGTCCTCGTCTCGCTCGCGACGCGGTCGCGCACCCCCGAGCACGTGTCGCAGACGATGGTCCGGCTCCACGCGCCCGAGCACATCGACCTCAACCGCGGCTCGTTCCACCCGGAACGCTGGAACCGCAGCAGCGCCCGCACCGGCACGACCTCCGCCGAGGTGTCCGGTCCGCACGGTCCGAGCGACGCGCGAGGGCCTGCCGACCCGGGAACTGCGGCGTCGTCCGGGGCGCCGCACACGGCATACGGGAGCGGGGAGCCGACCGCTCGTCGCCGGGGAACGACCGTTCGTCGCGGCTGAGCCCGCGCACGGCGAGTCGTCGCCGCCACTGGGCGATGCCGCCGGTGCTGCGGCTGCCGGTGGGCCTCCTGCGCTCCTACCTTGGGTGTCGCCGGCCGCGTGGCCGTCACGACAAACCGCCCCGGAGGTGGCCAAGTGAGCAAAGAAGCTCCAGAGCGCGTGGTGGACGACGCCAATGTCGCCATGCAGAACTCCGCCGAGTTCGCCCAGCTGCGGACCAAGTTCCGCAAGTTCGTCTTCCCGCTGACCGCGCTGTTCCTCGCGTGGTACTTCCTCTACGTCCTGCTGTCCGTGTTCGCCAGGGACTTCATGGGCACCCGCGTCGTCGGCAACGTCACGTGGGGCCTGATCCTCGGGCTCCTGCAGTTCGTGTCGACGTTCGTGATCACGATGGTCTACGCCCGCTGGGCCGACCGCGTCTTCGACCCCGAGGCCGAGGCCCTGGCCCGCAAGATGGGAGAGCACCAGTGAGCGCGCTCGTCACGTCCGTCCCCTCGATCGCGCCCGCGGCGACGACCGTCGGCAACCCCGCGATCAACATCGGCATCTTCGCGCTGTTCGTCGTCGTCACTCTGGCGATCGTCATCCGGGCGTCGCGCAACAACCGCAGCGCCGCCGAGTACTACGCCGGGGGCCGCGCCTTCACCGGACGGCAGAACGGCATCGCCATCGCAGGCGACTACCTCTCAGCCGCGTCGTTCCTCGGCATCGCGGGGGCCATCGCGCTCAACGGCTATGACGGCTTCCTCTACTCGATCGGCTTCCTCGTCGCCTGGCTCGTCGCGCTCCTGCTCGTCGCCGAGCTGCTGCGCAACGTCGGCAAGTACACGATGGCCGACGTGCTCAGCTTCCGGCTGCGCCAGCGGCCCGTCCGCATCGCCGCCGCCATCTCGACGCTCGTCGTCTCGTTCTTCTACCTGCTCGCCCAGATGGCCGGTGCCGGTGGTCTCGTGGCCCTGCTCCTCGGCATCGACGGTGCGGTCGGCCAGCGCCTCGTCATCGCCGTCGTCGGCGTCATCATGATCTTCTACGTCATCTACGGCGGCATGAAGGGCACGACCTGGGTCCAGATCATCAAGGCCGTGCTGCTCATCATCGGCGCCGGCGTCATGACCGTCTGGGTGCTCGGCAAGTTCGGGCTCAACCTCTCGAGCCTGCTCGGCGACGCGTCGACGGCGTCACAGTCGGCCGGTGGCAAGGACCTGCTCCAGCCCGGGCTGCAGTACAAGAACCCGATCGACTTCATCTCGTTGTCGATGGCACTCGTCCTCGGCACCGCGGGCCTGCCCCACGTGCTGATGCGCTTCTACACCGTGCCGACCTCCCGCGAGGCGCGCCGCTCGGTGGTCTGGGCGATCTGGCTCATCGGCATCTTCTACCTCTTCACCCTCGTGCTCGGGTTCGGGGCCGCTGACCTCGTCGGTGCCGCCGAGATCAAGAACGCGCCCGGTGCCGTGAACTCCGCAGCCCCGCTGCTCGCCTTCAAGCTCGGTGGCGAGATCCTGCTCGGCATCATCTCCGCGGTGGCGTTCGCGACGATCCTCGCCGTGGTCGCCGGCCTCACCATCACGGCGAGTGCCTCCCTGTCGCACGACATCTACAACACGGTCGTCAAGCAGGGCCGGGCCACCCCGGAGGAGGAGGTCAAGGTCGCCCGCATCGCCGCCCTGGTGCTCGGCGCCATCGCGATCGTCGGCGGCATCTTCGCCCTCGGCCAGAACATCGCGTTCCTCGTCGCCCTCGCCTTCGCCATCGCGGCGAGCGCGAACCTGCCGACGATCCTCTACTCGCTGTTCTGGAAGCGGTTCAACACCCGGGGCGCGCTGTGGTCGATCTACGGCGGCCTGGTCAGCGCGATCACGCTGATCATCTTCAGCCCGGTCGTCTCCGGCAAGGCAATCGACCCGGTCACGAAGAAGAGCCCCTCGATGCTCCAGGGCGTCGACTTCCACTGGTTCCCGCTCGACAACCCGGGAATCATCTCGATCCCGCTCGGCTTCCTGCTCGGCTACATCGGCACCGTGACGAGCAAGGAGTACAACGCGGCCAAGTACGCCGAGATGGAGGTCCGCTCGCTCACCGGCCACGGCGCCGAGGCGGCGACCCACCACTGAGGTCGCGTCGACATTGAGCGACCCACCGTTCGAGTGGCCGTGCACCGTCAGGTGCACGGCCACTCGGCTTCTCGGCGGACAGGCGCGTCAGAGGATGACGAGGTCGTCGCGGTGGATGACCTCGCGCTCGTACTCCGGACCGAGGTCCTGGGCGAGCTCGCGGGTGGAGCGGCCGAGCAGCGACGGCAGCTCGTTCGAGTCGTAGTTCACCAGGCCACGGGCGACGGGGGTGCCGTCGGGTGCGCAGACGTCGACGGGGTCCCCGTCGTGGAAGGTGCCCTCGACCGCAGTGATGCCGGCCGGCAGCAGCGACTTCTTGCGGTGGACGAGCGCGGTGACGGCGCCGTCGTCGATGACGAGCCGGCCGCGCGCCGTCGTGGCGTGCTCGAGCCACAGCCGGCGGGAGCGGCCGCGCACCCCGATGGGCAGGAAGACGGTGCCGACGTCCTCGCCGGCGAGCACCTCGGTGACCCGGTCGGCGGCGGTGACCGAGGTGATGACCCCGGCAGCGGTGGCGATGCGGGCGGCCTCGATCTTCGTCGTCATGCCGCCGGTGCCGACCTTCGAGCCGGTGCCGCCGATCTCGACGTCGACGAGGTCATGGGGGCCGCGGACGACCGGAATGCGCTGTGCCCCGGGCCGGCTCGGCGGTCCGTCGTAGAGCGCGTCGACGTCGGAGAGCAGCACGAGGGCGTCGGCGTCGATGAGGTGGGCGACGAGCGCGGCGAGCCGGTCGTTGTCGCCGAAGCGGATCTCGCTCGTGGCGACCGTGTCGTTCTCGTTGACGATCGGCAGGACGCCGAGGTCGAGGAGCCGCTCGAGGGTGCGGCGGGCGTTCGCGTAGTGGGTGCGCCGGGTGACGTCGTCTGCCGTGAGCAGCACCTGACCGACCGTGATGTCGTGGCCGGCGAAGGCGAGCGTGTAGGCCGCGAGCAGCGCACCCTGCCCGACCGAGGCCGCCGCCTGCTGCGTCGCGAGGTCGCGCGGCCGGGTGGCGAGGCCGAGCGGGTGGATGCCCGCCGCGATGGCACCCGAGCTGACGAGCACGATCTGCGTGCCGTCGAGGTGCTTGCGGGCCAGGGCGTTGGCCAGGGCGACGAGCCGGGCGTGGTCGAGGCCACCGTCGACACCGGTCAGCGAGCTCGAGCCGACCTTGACGACGAGGCGGCGGGCGCTGCTGATGACCGACCGAGGAGACACGTGGTCAGCCTAGTGACGGCCGGGCGCCGTCAGCCGGGCTGACCACATGTCGTCGTCGGGTCAGGGGGCCAGGTAGACGGTCGAGCCGAGCTCGACGAACTCCCGGCTCTTCTCCTCCACGCCGGCCCGTGAGGCCACGTCGTGCGTGAGACCCCGCTCGGCGGCATACCTCCTGACGTCCTGGCTGATCCGCATGGAGCAGAACTTCGGACCGCACATCGAGCAGAAGTGCGCCGTCTTGGCCGGCTCGGCCGGCAGCGTCTCGTCGTGGAAGGCGCGCGCGGTGTCGGGGTCGAGCGAGAGGTTGAACTGGTCCTCCCAGCGGAACTCGAACCGGGCCCGCGACAGGGCGTCGTCCCAGTCACGCGCGTACGGGTGCCGCTTGGCGACGTCGGCGGCGTGGGCGGCGAGCTTGTAGGTGATGACCCCGGTCTTGACGTCGTCGCGGTTCGGGAGGCCGAGGTGCTCCTTCGGCGTGACGTAGCAGAGCATCGCGGTGCCGTGCCAGGCGATGTGGGTGGCGCCGATCGCCGAGGTGATGTGGTCGTAGCCGGGGGCGACGTCGGTGGCGAGCGGCCCGAGCGTGTAGAAGGGCGCTCCGTGGCACCACTCCTGCTGCAGGTCGACGTTCTCCTTGACGAGGTCGAGCGGCACGTGGCCGGGACCCTCGACCATGACCTGGACGTCGAACTCCCAGGCGCGAGAGGTGAGCTCGGCCAGCGTGCGCAGCTCGGAGAGCTGGGCCTCGTCGTTCGCGTCGGCCGTGCAGCCCGGCCGCAGGCCGTCGCCGAGGCTGAACGCGACGTCGTAGCGGGCGAAGATCTCGCAGAGCTCGTCGAAGTGCGTGTAGAGGAAGTTCTCCTCATGGTGGGCGAGGCACCAGCCGGCCATGATCGAGCCTCCGCGGCTGACGATGCCAGTGATTCGCTGGGCGGTCAGCGGTACGTAGCGCAGGAGCACGCCCGCGTGGACGGTCATGTAGTCGACGCCCTGCTCGCACTGCTCGATCACGGTGTCGCGGAAGACCTCCCACGAGAGGCGGCTCGCGTCGCCGTCGACCTTCTCGAGGGCCTGGTAGATCGGGACGGTGCCAATCGGGACGGGGGAGTTGCGCACGATCCACTCGCGGGTCGTGTGGATGTCGTCGCCGGTCGAGAGGTCCATGACGGTGTCGGCGCCCCACTTGGTGGCCCACGTCAGCTTCTCCACCTCCTCCGCGATCGAGCTCGTCACGGCGGAGTTGCCGATGTTGGCGTTGACCTTCACGAGGAAGGCGCGCCCGATGACCATGGGCTCGCTCTCCGGGTGGTTGACGTTGTTCGGGATGATGGCGCGCCCGGCCGCGACCTCCGAGCGCACCAGCTCGACCTCGCAGGCCTCGCGGGTGGCGACGAACTCCATCTCCTTCGTCACGATGCCCGCACGGGCGTACGCCATCTGGGTGACGCGTCGGGACCCCTTGGCGCGCAGGGGCTCCCGGCGTTCGCCACGCCACTCGCGGGACGCCTCACCGCGGCGCACCGCCGAACGCCCGTCGTCGGCGAGCGACCGCTCGCGGCCGGCATACGCCTCGACGTCGGCCCGCTCGGACACCCAGTCCGCGCGCAGCGGCGGTAGCCCCACCTCCGGCTCGCTGCCGGGACCCGACGTGTCGTAGAGGTGGAAGGGGGCGTGGCCCCCCGAGAGGGTGACCTCGGTCGACGGCACGGGTATGCCGTGTGGCCGGCTCGGCGTGTGGACCTTGCGTCTGGCGGCGGGCCGGGTCTCGGGCTCGGTGTCGGGCTCGGTGTCGGGCTGCCTGTCGGTCATGCGGAGTCTCCTCTGGAGTCGGTGGTGGTCGGTGCGAGGTGGCTGACGGGTCCGCGGCCACGGCCCAGCTGCCAGCCGGCTGCTGCGGTGAGGCAGCTCCGGACGAACGCCCCGGCGTCGCCCACGGCCCTCTCGACAGGGCGTCCGTGGGCCAGTCCGGCGGCGACCGCGGCGGCGAAGGTGCAGCCGGTGCCGTGGTCGTTCGAGGTGACGAGGTCCGGGCCGGTCAGGACGTGGATGCCGGTTCGTGTCGCGAGCACGTCGTGCCGGGCTCCCTCGGTGAGGCCTCCCGTGATGACGGCGGCTGCGCACCCGAGTTCGAGCAGCCGCAGGGCCTGGTCGGTCTGGTCCTCGAGAGAGCCCGCCCGTGAGCAGCCGAGCAGGGCTGCCGCCTCGTCGGTGTTGGGCGTGACGACATCTGCGTGCGGGATCAGGTCGTCGCGCATCACGGCGAGGACGTCGTCCGTGGCGAGGGCGTGGCCGCTCGTCGAGACGAGAACGGGGTCGACGACCAGGCGGGGCAGGCGCCCGTCGGCGGCGAAGGCGGCAACAGCTCGGGCCGTCTCGGCGTCACCGAACATCCCGCTCTTCGTCGCGTGGGGCGCCAGGTCGCGCAGGAGCACCCGGACCTGGTCGACGACGACGGCGGTCGGAACCCGGTGGACGGCATGGACGCCGGTCGTGTCCTGCACGGTGACGGCGGTGACCGCACTGGTGCCGTGGACGCGGAGGGAAGCGAACGTCGCCAGGTCGGCCTGGATGCCGGCGCCACCCCCGCAGTCGGAGCCGGCGATGGTGAGCACGACGGGGGGCGTGCTCATCTGCGATGCCGTCGATCGACACCCGCGCCGAGGTGGGCGAGGGGGGCGGGTTCGGGACGGGTCCTGCGCCCGTGCAGCGCGGCCGAGACGGCGCGGACGACGGCCCTCGTCGTGCCGAGCGGGTCGTCGGAGCGCATGACTGAGCCCATGACCGCGACGCCGTCGGCTCCGGCGGTGACCCAGCGCCCGGCGTCGTGTGGGCCGATGCCGCCGAGTGCCAGCAGTCGCGGCAGCGACGCGCGGCTGCGGTGAGCGGTCGTGATGGAGGCCCTCAGTCCGGCGATCCCGAGCGCAGGGCCGTAGCCGGGCTTCGACGCCGTCGCCGACACCGGCGAGAGCGTCACGTAGTCGAGCCCGTCGTCTGCCGCCCGCAGCAGGTCGGCGGCGCCATGGCACGAACGGCCGACGATCGGCGCCGGCGCCCGTCCCAGGTCGGTGCCGCGCTGGTGCAGCCCGACGGCTGAGGTGAGGCCCGGGGGCGCCGGTGCAGCGACGACGAGGAGCGCAGCGGCGTCCGCGCAGAGGGAAGCCACGTCGCGGACGAACTCCGCGCGTACGTCGTCGGCGAGATCTCGCTCGCGCACGAGCACGGTGTCCGCGCCGCCCTCGAGCGCTGCCTCGACGACGTCGAGCAGACGTCTGCCCGTGCGCACCTGGGCCCGGTCCGTCAGCACGAGCACCCGCGGGGCACCGAGAGCCCGGCGCGTCATGGCTCGACCAGGCCTTCGCTCGGGGAGGAGGCGAGAGCGAGCCGGCGCATGGGCACCCGCCCGGCGAGGCGGGCGAGTCGACCGGCCACCACGGCGTGACGCATGGCGGCCGCCATCGCGGCCGGGTCCTCAGCGCGCGTTACCGCGGTGGCGAGGAGCACGGCGTCGCAGCCGAGCTCCATCGCGAGCGCTGCATCCGATGCCGTGCCGATCCCTGCGTCGAGCACCACGGGCACGTCCACGGCGTCGCGGACGAGCTCGATGGCGTGCGGGTTGCGGACGCCCAGGCCAGTGCCGATCGGCGAACCGAGCGGCATGACCGCCGCGCACCCGGCGTCGACGAGCCGCCGGGCCACGACCGGGTCGTCCGTCGTGTAGGGCAGCACGACGAAGCCGTCGCGCACGAGCTGGTCGGCGGCCTCGACGAGCTCGACGACGTCCGGCAGCAGGGTGCGGTCGTCGGCGACGATCTCGAGCTTGACCCAGTCGGTGCCGAGGGCCTCGCGTGCCAGGCGGGCGGTGAGCAGCGCCTCGCGGGCTGTGCGGCAGCCTGCCGTGTTGGGCAGCAGCGAGACGTCGCAGCGCGCGAGCACGTCGAGCAGCCCGCCGGCGCCACCCCGGGGGACACGACGCATCGCGACGGTGACGAGCTCGGTGCCGGACGCCCGCACCGCAGCCTCGAGGGAGGTGTGGCTCGTCGCGCCACCGGTGCCGAGGATGAGCCGCGACCCGAACGAGCGGCACGCCACCACAAGGGGATCCGGTGATACGGAGGACGCGGGACTCAGCTCCGCCATCGTCAGCCGCCCTGCATCGCGGTCACGACATCGACGCGCGCGCCGACGGTCACGACGGTCGCGGCCCAGGCCGAGCGAGGGACGATGACGTGGTCGAGCGCCACGGCGATGCCTCGCGGGGTGAGCCCCAGGTCGGCGAGAAGGTCGCTCACGGTCGTCCCGGGTCGCACGATGCGTTCGGCGCCGTTGAGGTGGATGGTCATGCATGCTCCTTATGGCAGAGGCGTCGGGCGGCAAGGGGTTCCATGGCCCGGGGAGGCGGCCGCCCCTCGACGTGGGCGACGACGGCGTCGGCGGTGATGGGTGCGAGCAGCACGCCGTCACGCCCGTGGCCGCTCGCGAGGACGAGTCCTTCGACGCACGTGGGACCGACGAGCGGCAGGTTGTCGGCGGTCGCCGGCCGGAGCCGGGCGGTGGTTTCGAGAAGTCCAGCCTCCGCGAGCTCGGGCACGACCTCGATCGCGTCGTGCAGCAGGTCGTGGACGGCGCCGGCGGTCACGGTCGGGTCTTCGCCGACGTCCTCACTCGTCGCGCCGACGACGACCTCGCCGCCGGGCCTGGGCACGATGTAGACCTCCCGACCGCGAACGGTGGCGCGAACGGTGTGGGTGAGCGCACCGGGCGTGGCGCCGAGCCGCAGGACCTGTCCCTTCAGGGGACGGATCGGCACGGGGTGAGCGAGCGCTGAGGCCAACGGCCCTGACGCCCAGCCCGCGGCCACGACGACGACGTCCGAATTGTAGGTGCGCCCCTCGTCGGCGAGCCCGGCTGCACCCGTGGGCTGCCCATCGCGTACGCCACCGGTCCCTCGAGCACGTACGCCGGTGGCCCGCCCCGCGCGTACGTCGGGTTCGACCTCCAGGGGGACGAGGGCGCCGCCGTTCGCGACGAGCGCGGTCGCCAGGGCTCGTGCGACGACCCTCGGGTCGACGGCGGTCTCGGCGAGCCGCACCGCAGCCCGGACCCTGGGCGACAGCGCCGGCTCTAGCCGCCGGGCCGAGCGGGCGGCGAGCCTCTCGACGGGGCAGTGCCGGCGCTCGACGTGTCGGGCGTGCCGCGCGAGGGCGGCCTCGTCGTCCGCGTCGAGGGCGACGAGCAGGGTCGCGTGGGGGCGCAGCTCGATGTCCTCACTGCCCACGCGCGTCAGGTCGGCAGCGAAGCCTGACCACTCGCGTGCACCAGCCAACCCCGCCGCGAGCAGGGCGTCCTGGCCGAAGACGGCTTCGCTCGCCGGAGCCAGCATCCCGGCAGCCGCGTGCGTCGCTCCGCCCGCGACATTCGGGTCGAAGACGGTGACCGCGTGCCCGCGCTCGGCAAGGCGCCAGGCACAGGCGAGCCCGATGATCCCGCCGCCGATGACGGCGACGCGCTGCCAGCCGGACGGTCGCGCTCCCCGCGGAGCGGAGGCCCGGCTCAACGGCGGATGGTGGTCGCCCCGGACTCGGACCGCGGCGCCCAGGGCGCCGCCGGTGGTGTCGGTGGGGTTCCGAGCGCAGCGGCCAGGGCGGCGGCAGCGGCAGCCGGGTGGGCGGCCTCGCTCACGGCGGTGACGACCGCGACGCCGTGCACGCCGGCAGCACGCAGGGCCGGCACGTGGGCCACTCTCACACCACCGACGGCGATGACCGGCAGGTCCGTGGCCGCGGCGACGGCAGCGACTCCATCGGGCCCGATCGGGTCGGGAAGCCCCGGCTTCGTCGTCGTCGCGTACGCCGGGCCGACGCCGAGATAGCTGGCGCCTGCGGCCTCGGCCGCACGGGCCGCTGCGGCGTCCCGGGCGGTGGCGCCGATGACGAAGCCCGGCGGGGTGATGGTGCGCACGAGGTCGACCGGGAGGTCGGAGGCGCCGAGGTGCACGCCGTCGGCGTCCGCGGCGATCGCCACGTCGACCCGGTCGTCCACGAGGACGAGGCAGCCGGCCGGGCGGGCCACCGCGACGACGGCGGCGGTGAGGGCGAGGTGGTCGCGGTCGGAGAGGTCCTTGGCCCTGACCTGGATCGCGCACGGACCGCTGGACACGACGGCTCGCACGTCGGGCAACGGGTCACGACCCCCGCGGGTGTCGGTGAGCACGTGCAGGGCGGGGACGAGGCCCCCGGTGGTTCGTGGCATGGACGCGACTCCTTGGTCCCTGCGCCGGCATGATCCGGATCAGGTGTGGACGGTCGGGGCCGCGTCAGCCCCCTCTCAGCCCGGTGCGCCGGACTCCCGTGAAGGACGCCGCAACCATAACCACACCGCGATGCCCACCGCATCCGGGGACCACGGTCAGCCCTCTCGCCGGCCGGACCGTCACGAGCGGCACGAGCGCCACGAGCGTCACGAGCGTCACGAGCGGCACGAGCGCAGCGCCGCAAGCACGGGCGACGTTGTTGGTGGCGGTCCGTCGGTCCACGGCGCGGAAGCCCGGGCCAGTGCCTCGCAGCACGAATTACGCTGGTCGCATGTCCCAGACGATCGACCCCACCGTCGTCGAGCAGGTCAACGCCCTGGCCGACGGTGCGCGGGTGGCCTCGCGCCGCCTCGCCCTCATGTCACGCGCCGAGAAGGACGCCGCGCTGCTGCGCCTGGCCGACGCCGTCGAGGCCGCCACCCCGTCGATCGTCGAGGCCAACGCCGAGGACATCGAGCGCGGCCGTGCCGGCGGCATGAGCGAGAGCCTGCAGGACCGGCTCCGCCTCGACGAGACCCGCGTCGCGGCGGTGGCCCAGGCCCTGCGCGACGTCGCGGCCCTGCCCGACCCCGTCGGTGAGATCGTCCGGGGCTCGACGCTCGCGAACGGCCTGCAGATCCGTCAGGTGCGCGTACCGATGGGTGTCATCGGGATGATCTACGAGGCCCGCCCGAACGTCACGGTCGACGCCGCCGGCCTCTGCCTCAAGTCGGGCAACGCCGTGCTGCTGCGCGGCGGTTCGGCCGCGGCCAGCAGCAACCACGCCCTCGTCCAGGCGATGCGCGACTCCCTTGCGGCACAAGGGCTTCCGGTCGAGGCCATCACTCTGCTCGAGGAGGGCGGGCGCTACGCCGCGCGAGCCCTGATGACCGCACGCGGCCACGTCGACCTCGTCATCCCGCGCGGGGGCGCCGACCTCATCCAGACCGTCGTGCGCGAGTCCACCGTGCCCGTCATCGAGACGGGCGTCGGCGTCTGCCACGTCTACGTCGACCGCGCCGCCGACCTCGACAAGGCGCAGGCGATCACCCTCAACGCCAAGACCCACCGGCCCAGCGTCTGCAACGCGGCCGAGTCGCTGCTCGTGCACCGCGACGTCGCTGCCGACTTCCTGCCCAAGGCCCTCACCGACCTCGCCGGGGCAGGCGTGCGACTGCACGTGGCACCCGAGGTCACGCAGTACGCCGAGGCCGCCGGTGCGGCATACGACCTCGCGAGCGAGACCGACTTCGGCACCGAGTGGCACGGCCTCGAGATGAGCGTGGCCGTCGTCGACGACGTCGACGAGGCCATGGACCGCATCCGCCGCTACGGCACGGGGCACACCGAGGCGATCGTCACGGAGGACCGCGCCGCAGCCCGCCGCTTCACGGCCGAGGTCGACGCCGCTGCCGTCATGGTCAACGCAAGTACTCGCTTCACCGACGGCGGAGAGTTCGGTTTCGGCGCCGAGATCGGCATCTCGACGCAGAAGCTCCACGCCCGCGGACCGATGGCGCTGCCCGAGCTGACCACGACGAAATGGGTCGTGGAGGGCGACGGCCACACGCGCTGACGGGCGGCGGAACGCCCGCCCCGGCTGGGTGGCATGATGTCCGTCCATGGAAGGCACCGAGGTCCGCAAGCTCGCCGAGCTGGAGGACGACCACTGGTGGTACCGCGAGCGGCGCCACCTCCTGGCCAAGGCCATCTCGGGGCTGACCCCCGGACGCGCCCTCGACATCGGCGCGGCGGGCGGGGGCAACACCCGCGTCCTGCGTGAGCACGGCTGGGACGCCGTCGCCCTCGAGTACGGCGCCGACGGGGCCGAGGTCGCCAAGGGCCGCGGCCTCCCGACCCTGCGCAGCGACGCCACGAAGCTGCCGCTGGCCGACGACTCCCTCGAGCTCGTCATGGCGTTCGACCTGCTCGAGCACCTCCACGACGACGACGCAGCAGTCGCCGAGGTGCACCGTGTGCTCAAGCCCGGTGGCACCTACCTCGTGGCGGTGCCGGCCGACCCCAAGCTGTGGTCGAGCCACGACGAGGCCGTCGACCACGTGCGTCGCTACACCCGCGACGGACTGCTCTCGCTGCTCGAGCGCGGTGGATTCGAGATCAAGGACGTGCGCTCGTGGAACGTGCTGCTGCGCCCGGTCGTCGCCATGCGCCGCAAGGTCAGCTCGGGCTCCGACCTCGACGACCTGCACCCGATCGTGAACTTCGGGCTGCGCACGATCATCACCGCGGAGCGCTACCTCCCGGTGAAGCAGCTGCCGGGCGTCAGCCTGCTCGTGCGGGCTCAGCCGCGCAGCTGAGTCCGCTCGGGCTCGGCCACCGTCGCCGACCCGTTGGTCGGGGCACCCGTTGGCCCCGCGACACCCGCCGCACCCGTGGTGCCAGCGGCGCCCGTGGTGCTAGCTGCGGCGGCGCTGCCGGGCGTGTGGCCGGCGACCGGAGCGACCGCGGGCGCTGACGTGGTCGTCCCGTGGATGTGGGCCTCGCTCGGCTGGGCAGGCAGGGGCGTGTCGGTCGGACCGTGCGCACCGGTGTCGGCGGTCAGGGAGTCGTAGGCGATGAAGTACGTGGGCCGACCCTGCATGTGGGAGTACATCCGTCCGATGTACTCGCCGAGGATGCCCACGCAGACCAGCTGCACGGCACCGACGCCGGAGACGATGGCGACGGTCGAGGTCCAGCCCGCGACGGTGTGGCCCTGGGCCCGCGCAACGAGCGTGTAGAGGAAGAGCAGCACCGCGAGGACGGCTCCGGCGAAGCCCGCGAACGTCGCCACCCGCAGCGGCGCCGTCGAGAAGCCGGTGAGCGAGTCGAGCGAGAGCTTGACCATCTTGAGGAGCGGGTACTTCGAGTCGCCGGCCGCGCGCTCCTCGCGCTTGTACTCGACCGTGTCGGAGGGGAAGTTCAGGGCCGGCACGATGAAGCGCAGCACCCGGTTGTGCTCAGGGAGGCTGTTGATGGCGTCCACGGTGGCACGCGACATGAGGCGGTAGTCGCCGGCGTCGGCGTGCGCCGAGGTCTGCGACATGAGGCCGATCAGCCGGTAGAAGGCCTGGGCCGAGACGCGCTTGAACCACGTGTCGGTCGAGCGGTCGTTGCGCACGCCGTAGACGACGTCGACGCCGTCGTCCTTCGCGGCGGAGAGCATCTGCGGGATGATCTCGGGCGGGTCCTGCAGGTCGGCGTCGAGCGTGACGACGTAGTCGCCGAGGGCGCTGACCAGCCCCGCCGAGATGGCGGCCTGGTGCCCGGCGTTGGCGCGCAGTCGCACGACCCGCAGCTGCGGCCACTCCCGGTGGTAGCGCTGGAGCAACGCGGCGGTGAGGTCCTTGCTGCCGTCGTCGACCGCGACGACCTCGTAGGTCGTGCCCATGCCGTCGAGGAGCGGGCGGAGCCGCTCGACGAGGAGGGGGAGCACCTCCTCCTCGTTGTACATCGGGATGACCACGGACAACTCAGGAACCATGCGAACAAGGGTACGGCCGCTGGTGGGGCGCCGCTGTCACCGTGCTGTGGCCGGGCTGTGTCGGGCGGGTCGACGCCGCTGCGGGTAGCGTGCCGCGCGTGACCGAGACCGACGACGCCCCTCTCGTGCCACGTGCCACCGACAGCCGAGGTATGCCGCCGGGTGGGCTCGCACCCGGGACCCCGGTCGCGGGGCGGTGCACGAAGTGGGGCGGCGGCCGCCACTGGGAGTGGACGGGCAGCTACCTGGGCGCCGACGAGCACGGCCACTGGTGGTTCTCCCCGGCGGGCACGTGGTGCTCGCGGCCGGGCGCCGCGTTCGTCGAGGAGCACGACTGGGTGTCGTTCGTCCCGCACGAGGGGGCGTATGCCGCCGGGTTCTATCCCGAGTCGAAGCACGTCAGCGTCTACGTCGACATGACCGACGAGCCGGTGTGGCAGCCCCGCGACGACACGGACGGCGGCCCCGCGTGGGAGGTCACGATGGTCGACCTGGACCTCGACGTGGTGCTGACGCGCGAGGGCCACCACCTCTACGTCGACGACGAGGACGAGTTCGCGCAGCACCAGGTCGAGCTCGGCTACCCCGAGGAGGTGGTGGCCCTGGCCGAGCGGTGGCGCGACCTCGTCTTCGCGGCGGTCGCCGCCGGGGACGAGCCGTTCGCGTCCGTGGGCCACGCCTGGCTGCGGCGGGCCTCGGCAGCCAGGGGGACGGCTGGTGAGTCGGGGCGCTTGTCCGGGCGCTAGGCTGGCCGCATGTCTGATCGTGTCCTCGCACTCGTCACCGAGGGGGAGGAAGCCGCCCGCGAGCTTCCCATGCCGGTGATCGCCTACTTCTTCATCACCTTCGCGCTCTTCCTCGTGGCCCTGGCCGTGACGTGGAGCTTCCGCAACACCGCCTACAAGGTGCAGGCGCCGCGACGCGGCGAGGGCACGCACGGCACGGCGAGCGGACCTGACGGAGCCCACCACTGACCATGCGCCTCGGCGTCATGGGTGGGACGTTCGACCCGATCCATCACGGCCACCTCGTGGCCGCCAGCGAGGTCCAGTCGCTCTTCGACCTCGACGAGGTCGTCTTCGTGCCCACGGGCCAGCCGTGGCAGAAGGCCGACCGGCACGTCTCTCCCGCCGAGCACCGCTATCTCATGACCGTCATCGCGACGGCCTCCAACCCGCGCTTCACGGTCAGCCGGGTCGACATCGACCGGCCCGGCCCGACCTACACGATCGACACGTTGCGCGACATCAAGGCCGAGCGTCCCGACGACGAGCTGTTCTTCATCACCGGCGCCGACGCCCTGGCCGAGATCCTGTCGTGGAAGGACGCCGAGCAGCTCTTCGAGCTGGCTCACTTCGTCGGGGTGACCCGGCCGGGCCACGAGCTGTCCGACAAGGGTCTCCCGGAGCACCGGGTCACCCTCCAGGTCGTGCCCGCCATGGCAATCAGCTCGACAGACTGCCGCCAGCGCGTGGCCGACGCCGAGCCCGTCTGGTACCTCGTGCCCGACGGGGTCGTCCAGTACATCAACAAGTACCGCCTGTATGCCGCCGACCTGGCGAGCGCAGGCACTGTGCCGGCTCCGTCGTCGGCAGCGCCCCTAGGAGATCCGTGACCGCAGCAGACCGTTCGCTCCAGCTCGCCAAGGCCGCAGGCCTCGCCGCCGAGGAGAAGCTCGCCGAGAAGGTGCTCGCGATCGACGTCAGTGAGCAGATGCCGCTGACCGACGTCTTCGTCATCGCGTCGGCCCCGTCGGAGCGGCAGGTCGGCGCCATCGTCGACGAGGTCGAGGACCGGCTGCGCGACCTCGGCAGCAAGCCCGTGCGACGCGAGGGCGAGCGCGAGGGCCGCTGGGTGCTCATCGACTTCGGCGACATCATCGTGCACGTGCAGCACGAGGAGGAGCGCGAGTACTACGCCCTCGAGCGGCTCTGGAAGGACTGCCCGGAGATCGACCTGTCGACCGTCGACGCGCCTGCCGGCGCGGGTGTCGGGACCGACGACGAGGTCGAGCAGGCGTGACCACCGGCTCGCCGGGCCCACGGCGGATCGTCGTCGTGCGGCATGCCGAGACCGTCGACAACGCGGCGCGCATCTGGCAGGGCCACAAGGACACCGCCCTGTCGGACCTCGGCCGTCAGCAGGTCGCTGCCGCGGCCCCGCACCTGGCGGCGTACGCGCCGGCACTCATCGTGTCGAGCGACCTCCAGCGGGCCGCGTCGACGGCCGATGCCATCGCCGGGCTGACCGATGTCGAGGTGCGCCTCGACGCTCGCCTGCGCGAGGTCCACGTGGGGGAGTGGCAGGGCATGCACGCGGACGACGTGCGCGAGCAGTACCCCGACCTCGTCGCCGCCCTCGACCGTGGCGAGGACCCGCCGCGTGGGGTCACGGGTGAGACCCGGGCCGAGGTCGCCGTGCGAGCCGGGGCCGTCCTGCGCGAGGTCGCACGCGAGCTGCTGCCCGGTGAGACGGCCGTCGTCGTCGCGCACGGGGTCTCCGCGCGCGTGGCCGCGAGCGACCTCGTGGGGCTCGACCAGGAGCTCTCCGACGCCGTCTTCCGTGGCCTCGACAACTGTCACTGGATCGAGCTCGTCGAGGTCGGCAAGAGCTTCTCCGCGCTCACCCGCTGGCGCATCAGCGGGTGGAACCTCGGGCCCTGGAACGTCTGAGACCCAGGGCCGCCCCCGATTTTGGCGAAGGGCTGACCATTCGCTATGGTTACGCAGTCGCTTCACGGAGCGGCCACCCGCAAGGGGCTGTGGCGCAGCTGGTAGCGCACCTGCATGGCATGCAGGGGGTCAGGGGTTCGAGTCCCCTCAGCTCCACACATGCGAAGAAGGACCGGACGATCTCGTCCGGTCCTTCTTCGTTCTCGGCGCCCTTCTGCAGGCACCTTGTCAGCGCGGTCGTTTGGTGACGACGAAGACCGAGTCGGTGCGCCAGTCGGCGACGGCGGCGGCGCGTGCACTGGGGCCGAGGCGCCGGGTCCGCGTCCCCTGGAGCGCTCGCTCGAGGTTGGAGGCCGCCTCCGGGAGGTCGGCACCGCGGTTCGGGCCCGGCCGCGAAGTGGGCGCGGCGCTGACGTCGAGCTCGTCCTGCTCGAGGCTGCGGGGGTCGAACTCGATGGTGCTCGTGACGACCATGAGCTGGTCGCGGAGCGAGACCGTTCCCGCTCGCCAGAGCTCGTCGGCAACCTGTCCGACGAGGTCCACGGCGGTCGACTCGCCCGGGCGCAGGGCGATCGACCCGGCGGGGAAGGCGTCGGTGAAGATGCCGTAGGTCTCCGTCAGGTCGATGAGCGCGGCCCACAGGGGGTGTCGGGTGGTGTTGGCGAGACGGACGGTGAAACGGGGAGGCTCGCTGCCGGCATACGCGATGGTGGCGGTGCCGCCCGCCCGGACCGGGCCGGTGCCGGCGTCGACCTCGACCTGCACGGCGTCGTCGGGGAGGCGGGTGGCCGGGTTGCGCAGGGCGCTGAGGCGCAGCCAGCGGGCCACGCGCTCGAGCGCACCGACGGTGCGTTCCTCGCGGGCCTCGCCCTCGACGACGGGCACGAGCGGTCGCGTCACGCCGGGGCGGGTGATGACGAAGCCACCTGGGTTGGCCTGGACGACGAGGTCGGCGTCGACCACCTCGTTGCCCTCCACGAGGTCGACGAGCGTCTGATCGGCATGGTCGGCGGCCCGCCTGAGGGCGGCCGCCCCCGCGCTGTCGCCGACGACCGACACCCGGACCGGCTCGAGCGGGATCGAGGTCACGACGGCGCGGTAGACGAAGGCCGGGTCGAGGTCGGGGGTGAGGGTGACGATGCTGCGATCGGTCAGCACGCGGGTCACCGCCGCCGTGGCGAGCGGCGAACCCGACGTCTCGCCGCCGAGCGGGTAGACGGCGAGCTCGGTCGTGTCGTCGCCGATCGGGGATGGCACGCCGTGGACGGCGCCCGCGTCGATGGACCAGCCGTCGGGCAGGTGGCTGAGGGTGAGCGGGCGGGGCGTGGACGGCAGCGCGCCGCCCAGGAAGGGGCGGTCGAGCTCGGTCGCGTCGGCGGTCTCGACCTGCGGGTGCTGGTCGCGGACGCGGCTCGCGATGTCGGCGGTCACCATGCGCAGGACGTCGCGGTAGGACGGGCGCCCGTCGGTGTCGAGGACCGCGGCCTCGAGCGCCGCCGACAGAGCTCCCCGCTGGCGCCCTTGGACGGTGACCTCCTTGGCGGTCTCGGAGGAGCGGCAGGCAGCCAGCAGCACGTGGCGTCCGACCGGCGTCCACCGTCCGGAGCGGGTGGCGAGGCCGAGGAAGCTCGCTGCGGGACGTGGCCGCGGGTCGGGTGGGGCCAGGCGCACGACGTCGTCGGCGTCGCGCGTTCCGTCCCCGGCGTGACAGCAGTCGAGGACGACCAGCGTGTGGCAGCCCGTCGCGGCGATGCCCTCCAGCAGCCCGGCGAGCTCCTTGTCGGCGATGTCCCAGCTGCCCTCGGTGCGGCTGTCGACACAGACGAGGGTCTCGTTGCGGTGGTCCGGCTCACGGTCCCACAGCTCCTCCGGCGCCGCCTGCTGGGACCCGTGGCCGCTGTAGTAGAAGAGCGCCACGTCCTCGGGTCCGGCCCGGCCGAGGTGCCGGGCGCAGCCGTCGGACACGGCAGCCCTCGTTGCCTCGGCGTCGGTGAGGACGACGAGGTCGAGCGCCGTGTCCCCGACCCGCTCGCGCAGCAGCGCCGCGATGCCCGCGACGTCGTTGACGCAGCCCGAGAGCGGCGGGATCGGGGCGGGATAGGCGTCGATCCCGACGAGCAGGGCGTAGAGCCGGCCGGACATCGGTCAGCCCGAGTCCCCGAGCGCGACGCTCTGCCAGCGAGCGGGCAGGTTCTGGTTCGGTCCCGTGCGCTGGGGGTTGCTGCTGAGCATCGTCCGGAGCATCCAGTCGGCGCCCGACCCCTTGGCGTCGCTGATGTTGACGTTCATCGCCAGCACGTCGCCGCGCTGGGGGGCGACCGTGCGGCCGACCGCCGACCACGGGACGCGTGCCTCGAGCTCGTAGCCGCCGTCGCGCAGGCGCGCGACGACCGAGATGGCCGGCTGCGCGGCGCCGTTCGCGAAGACGGGCCTGCCCTTCGAGCTGGGTCCGACCGTGTTGACGTCGGCTGCGGCCCGGCGGTCGGTGCCGTCGCGCAGGGCGAGGATGACGTGGAAGTCCTGCCCCTTGCGCACCGGCACGGTGCGGCCGAGCTTGCGCGCGTCGGGCCCGATCTCGAAGGAGACGGCGTCGCCGTTCCACCACTGCGGGGCGGCCCCCTCCGCGGTGGTGACGACCGGGTCGGCCACGATGGCGTGGAGGTAGAGGGCTTCGCCGTCCCACAGCGCCTGCCACGTGCCCGTGAGTCCCGCGCGACGGTTCGCGCCACCGAAGACGGCTGCGTCGACGTCGTGCTCGGGCACCGAGCGCCAGTCGTCGAACGAACCGTCGGCCGTCGGCGCGATGGGGGCACACCCGATGACGAGGTCGGTCGTGCCGGGGGCCGCGGCGCTCGACCCGCACGCCGCCGACACCAGCGGGTCGGCCTTCTGCAGCAGCGTCGGGAGGACCCGCCACGCGAACCAGCCGCCGACGAGCACGGCGACGAGGACGACGGCCCGGACCCAGGTGCCGACCGGTCGCTCGCGGTGCCGCCGGTCCGGCCCCTCGGGCGTGGGGGAGGGGCGTGGGCTGGTCTCAGGTCTGGGGCCGGTCTCGAGGGGTCGGGGGCCGGTCCGGTGGGGGCGGGGGCCCGTCTCGACGGGTGGGGTCACGGTCTCGGGGTGAACGGGTTCCTGCTGGACGGTCGGTCGCACGCGCTCGAGCAGCTGGGTGACGTCCTGGTAGTCGGGGCGCACACGGGCGATCTGCTCGAGCAGCGGCAGCGCCATCCTCGGGGCGTTGGCCTTGATGGCTCCCTGCGCGGCGTCGTAGAGGGACTCGAGCCGGCTCTCCGGCCGGTCGGCCGCGTCGGTGGCGCTCGCAGTGAAGCTGAAGGGCTGGTCGACGCCCGACCGCAGCAGCACCGCAGTGCCCCACTCCGACGCCTCGTCCGAGACCGCCATCGCCTTGCGCACCTCGCAGATCGCGGCGTCGATGCCGAGCCCGCGGGTGAGGAACCAGTAGAACTCGTGGCTGAAGACGAGTGCGGCGCGGTCGGAGATCTCGGTCTGCATCGCGACGACCGCGGGCAGCCCCTGTCGGGCGAGCGCCTGCCCGACCCCCGAGAAGGCGTCGCGGCCCGAGGTGCGGGCCCCCTCGCACGCGTTGAGCACTGCCAGCTGCATCGTCCGCGCGTCGTGCAGCAGCGTGCCGAGGCGGGCGCCCGAGACCCGGTGCGCGGTGCCGTCCTCGCGCTCGAGCACGAGCACGCCCTCCTGCGCCTCGTGGTCGAAGCCGCCGTGCCCGATGAAGTGGAGCACGTGGTAGTCGTCGAGCAGGGCACGCTGCAAACCGGTCAGGGTCGCGTCGTCGAGCACCGTGACGGTGAGCCGGCCGCTTGCGACGAGGTCGCCGGTGGTGGCCCTCAGCAGCTGCTCCTCGCGGTCGACGGCGAGCGGAGGCATGTCGCTCGGGCTCGACACCATGACGAGGACGCGCAACGGCGCGTCGACGGTCACGACCGGGGGCCGCTCCAGCGAGTCGATGAGCCGGACCACGGGGGTCTCCTGCGACAGGGTGAGGAAGCGACCGAGCGCGGAGTCGTAGAGGTACTCCCACGGCACCGGGTCGAGGTCGGGCACGGCGTCGAGCCGGAGCCTCAGGCGGAGGTCCCGGCCCTGGGCGCCGGCAGCGGACAGGCTGTCGCGGAACGCCCGCCCGACGTCACCACCGAGCAGGGCGTCACCGAGCCGGCGGCCGTACTCCTTGACGTCGACGACGCGGGCCTCGGCCGGCGCCAGCCGGCGCGAGGAGACCCGGGGTGGCCCGACCGCGAGCATGAACTGGGCGAGGTCGGTCGCCGAGAACGGGAGCGTGAACGGCGCCGACGCCTCGCCGACGGGCGACGCGAGGACGCGAGCGGCATACCCCTGGCCCTCACGGGTGACGGCGACGTCGAAGTCGAGGTATTCACGACCCATGGCGGTCCTCTGTCCGCAGGTACGCGCTTGCGAAAGACAGTACGCCGGGCGGGCCGGTCTGATACGTCGTTTCGACCCGAAGGCGACGTCTCGGTAGAATCGTCCGCGAGCGCGCCAGCCGCGCTCGCGGACGAGGGAGCCGTACCCGCCCAGCGACAAGACGGCCAGATCGGAACGCCATGCACTGGCTCGTCCTCATCCTCTCCGGCGCGCTCGAGGCGGTCTGGGCCACGGCGCTCGCCGCCTCCGACGGCTTCCGCCGCCGCCGCCCGACGCTGCTGTTCGCCGTCTCCCTCGTGCTGAGCATGGTCGGGCTCGCGTGGGCCATGACGGGCCTGCCCACCGGCACCGCGTATGCCGTGTGGGTCGGGATCGGTGCCGTCGGCACCGTGCTGCTCGCCGTCGCCCGGCGCGAGGAACGTCTCGGCGCGGCCCGCGCGGTGCTGCTCGTCGTGCTCGTCGGCTGCGTCGCCGGCCTCAAGGCGGTGGCGTGATGCCGTGGCTCGTCCTGCTCGCCAGCGCGGTGCTCGAGGCGGTCTGGGCCTCGGCCCTGGGGGCCTCCGACGGCCTCAGCCGTCCGGTCCCCTCCGTCGTCTTCCTCGTCGCGGGCGCGCTCAGCATGGTCGGGCTCGCGCGCGCCGTGCGCACCATCCCCATCGGCACCGCGTATGCCGTCTGGACCGGTGTGGGTGCCGCCCTCACCGTCACGTGGGCCATGGCCACCGGCGGCGAGGAGCCGTCGTTCGTGAGGGTGCTGCTGCTCACCGGCATCGTGGGGGCGGTCATCGGACTCAAGCTCGTCGGTCATGAGCATGGCGCGGGGTCGCAGGCGCCGCCCGGCTGACGAGTCCGCTCGGGTCGTGGTCCGAAGTGCGTTGTTTGGGCCGTTCCGTGGTGCGTGTCGCCGCTGCCGGTGATGATGGTCGCGTCGCCCACGGCAGTCGGCCGGGGCACGACACGAAGGGACTCTCACGTGCGCAGGACCACGACCTGGTCGATCGCTCTCGTCACGTCGCTGGCCATCTCGGGGGCCACCGGAGCAACGGTCGCCTCGGCGGCCACCACCATCGCGCCCACTGCTGCAGCGGCACCGTCGGCGACCGGCGCCACCACCCACGACCCGACGACCGCACGGCTGCTGGCGACCATCGAGGCCAACCGGCCGGCCGACTGGGAGGCGCGCCAGGCTGCCGCCCTCGACCGGTTCGGCATCGAGCGGTCCGCAGCGCAGGAGGTCGTCGAGCGCGTCATCGACCCGGCGCAGCACCAGTGCGCGCCCACCCGGCTCAACGCGTACGTGGGCGGCGTCCTGGCGAAGGTCGACCCGGAGGTCTTCGCGGCGCTCGCCGGCGTGGGTGCGCTCGACTACGCCACCTACGACGCGATCCTGTTCGGGGCGCAGGGTGCCCCCGGCTACGCGCTGCCCAAGGCCTACGCCAACGAGCTGTCCCAGTCGTTCCGGGCCGCCCAGAGGTTCTGGGACACCGATGGGTCCGACATCCAGCTCATGGCGATGCACGGCGACGTCATGACCGACCCTGCCCGCGTCAGCCAGGTCCTCCAGGTCGCCTTCGGCGTGCCCCGCTCCCCGGCGGACGCGATCGCCGGGGCCGTGGTCGAGCTGGTCGCCACCGACCCGGGTCTCGAGGGCGGCCAGAGCCCGATCTTCACGCTCAACGCCTTCGCCTTCACCGCGGCGGGCGAGACCGACCCGGTCCTGCGCCGCCTCCCCGACAAGCTCGTCTTCGGCGACGGCATGCTCGCCGCGCTGCAGGCCATCGGGGTCGGCGACGTCGGCCCGCGAGCAGTGCTCGGCCACGAGTACGCCCACCACGTGCAGTACGACGCCGGCCTCACGGCCTCGCCCCTCACCGGCGCCGAGGCGACCCGCCGCACCGAGCTGATGGCCGACGCGTTCGGCACGTACTTCGTGACGCACAAGCGCGGTCTCGCCCTCAACGCGGCCCGCGTGCTCGAGGCGGAGCAGTCGTTCTTCCAGGTCGGCGACTGCAACTTCGACAAGCCCGGGCACCACGGCACGCCGAACCAGCGCCTCGCGGCGTCCACGTGGGGCTGGTCGGTCGCCAAGGCCGCTCAGAAGCAGGGCCACGTCCTGCCGTCGCTGACCCTCGACGCGCAGTTCGAGGCGATGCTGCCCGAGCTCGTCGCGCCCGACGCCTGAGCCGGCTCCACGCCTTCGTGCCGGCGAGTGCCCCGCCGACCTCCGGGTCCGGGGCACTCGCCGCCGTTCTCGCGTCGCACTAGTGTCGCGGCATGGGTTCGTGGTGGCTCGAGGTCATCGGCTGGATCGGGTCTGCGGTGCTCGTCTGGTCGCTGCTGCAGACGCAGCTGCACCGGCTGCGCGTCATCAACCTCGTCGGCTGCATCGTCCTCATCGGCTACAACACGGTCAACCACGTCTGGCCGATGGTGGGGCTCAACGTCGTCCTCGCCGCCATCAACGTCTTCTACCTCGCCCGGATGTCGCGCGAGAAGCACGACGCCGGCGCCTTCGAGGTGCTCCAGGTCGCAGGCGACGACACCTACCTGCGCCACGTCCTGCGGGTCCACGAGGCTGACATCCGCCGCTTCAACCCCGAGTTTGTCTACGACCCCTTCTCCGGCGACGTCAGCTACCTCGTGCTCAAGGGCGACGAGACCGTCGGTGTCGTCATCGGCCGCGACGCGGGCAACGGCACCGCGCAGCTGCTCCTCGACTGGGTGACCCCGCGCTACCGCGACCTGTCGCCGGGTGAGTTCATCCTCGGCAAGGAGGGACTGCTGCGGCAGCGCGGCTACCGGCGATTCCTGCCGCCCCCGGGGATGGTCGAGCCCTACTACTCCGGCCTCGGCCTGCGACGCGACGGCGACGCGTACGTGCTCTGACGGCCCGCGCCCGGCAGCGGGGTGATCCGCCGCACGACCGGCAGCCGGGCGGGTTCGCTGTGCCTACGCTGGAGGGAGGGAGCCGCGTGGAACGCGCGCGGCGGCCCGAGAAGGACTGGTGACGACCATGACCGCGAACCAGCTTCCGGTCGAACCCACCTCCGGCACGCCCGACCCCACGGTCGACAGCTCCGCCGAGACCCCCGTCGCCGAGGGGGACCTGCGTGGCAGAGCGCTCGACCGGCTCAAGAAGAAGGCCGACTTCCGGGCGCACCTGCTGATCTACTGCCTCGTCAACGCGGTGGTGGTCGTCGTGTGGGCCATGACGACCCACGGCTTCTTCTGGCCGGTCTTCGTGCTCGCCGGATGGGGGATCGGCCTCGTCGCCAACTTCTACGAGGTCTACGTGCGCGAGGAGCCGACCGAGGCGCAGGTGGCGGCGGAGATCGAGCGGCTGCGTCGCCGCTGAGGCCGGCGCGTCAGAGGACGCGCTGGCACTTGCTCATGAAGCGGTCAGGATCGACGACCGCGCGGTGGATCTCGCCCTTGGCGAGCTCCTCGCCCTCCGGGTCGGTGACGGTGACGTGACAGACGAGGCGCCGGCCGTCGTTGATGGGCTCGGCGCAGTGCACCGTCACCTCGGAGCCGACCGGGCTGCCCTTGACGTGCTCGATCTTGACCATCGTGCCGACGGTGGTGTGGTCGGCGTCGATGTTCTGCTTGCAGACCTGGAAGGCCGCGTTCTCGCACCACGTGATGAGGCGAGGGGTGGCGAGGACGTCGAGGTCACCGCTGCCGACCTGGGCAGCAGTGTCGTCGGCCGAGACGGTGTGCTGGAACTTGCGCATGGGCATTGGTCGAGTCTGGCAGAGAACGACTCGTCTGCCGATTCGTCTCGACAGGTGGTGAACCCGCGCCGCGTGTCCGTGAGGCGGGAGCGGCCGAAGGCTGGGAGCGTTGCCCCGTGACGACACACCTCTGGGTCCTCGGCGTGGCGCTCGCCGTGACCGCAGTGACGAACTGGCGCTCGGTGCTGCGCGGCGAGCAGGTCGTCGAGCGGGTGACGAAGCCGCTCGTCGTCGTGCTGCTCATGGCCGTCGCCTGGTCGCTCCACTGGGAGGGACGGGTGCCGGGCTCGCCCGAGCTGCTCCCGGTCGTGGTGGCGCTCGCCCTCTGCCTCGTCGGCGACGTGGCGCTCCTCGACTCGACCGAGACCCGGTTCCTCGTGGGGCTCGGGGCGTTCCTGCTCGCCCACGTCGCCTACATCTGGGCGATCGTCGGGATGGCTCCCGCCGGCGGCTTCCCGTGGCTGCTCGTCGTCGCAGCCCCCGCGGTGGTGCTGCTGCACGCGAAGGTGGGGCGCGACATCGTGCGCCACTCCGGCGAGCAGAAGGTGCCGGTGCTCGTCTACCAGCTCGTCCTCAGTGCTCTGCTCCTCGTCGCCGCGTGGAGCGGGGACTGGCTGCTGCTCCTCGGGTGCGCCGTCTTCGTCACCTCCGACGCCGTCCTGGGACACGACCGGTTCGTGCAGGCGCGCCGCTGGGCGCCGGTGACGGTCATCGTCACCTACCACCTGGCCCAGGCCCTCATCGTCGTCGCGCTCTTCCGCTAGACGCACCGACCGGAGCCCATGGAGGTTTGCCGTTGCCCCGGCGACCACAAACCTCCACGCGGGCGCGTCTACGGCTGCGCTAACCTTGGGCGCATGGCTGGCCTGCTGCTCCTTCCGCAGCCGCGTTGACGAAGGTCGGGACTCCCGACATCAACGCGGCTTCCCCTCCTGTGCGAGGGGTTTTCTTTTGCCCGACGAGCAGCGACGAGAGAGACGACATGAGCGAGCAGACGAACGAGACTCCCTACCGCTACACGGCCGCGATGGCTCAGCGGATCGAGACGGCCTGGCAGGACCGCTGGGAGGAGGAGGGCACGTTCAACGCCCCCAACCCGGCCGGTCCGTGGGCCGAGCCCGAAAAGGTCGCCGCGCGCGGCGAGAAGCTCATCGTGCTCGACATGTTCCCCTACCCGAGCGGCGTCGGCCTGCACGTCGGCCACCCGCTCGGCTACATCGCGACCGACGTCTACAGCCGGTTCCACCGGATGCTCGGCAAGAACGTCCTGCACGCCCTCGGCTACGACGCCTTCGGCCTGCCGGCCGAGCAGTACGCCGTCCAGACCGGGCAGCACCCTCGGAAGACCACCGAGGAGAACATGACCAACATGAAGCGCCAGCTGCGCCGCCTCGGGCTGGGCTTCGACAACCGGCGCACCTTCGCGACGATCGACGACGAGTACTACAAGTGGACCCAGTGGATCTTCCTGCAGATCTGGGACGCGTGGTACGACGCCGACGCGGTGCGCGAGGACGGCGGCAAGGGCAGGGCCCGCCCCATCAGCGAGCTGGTCGAGGACTTCGCATCGGGCCGTCGCGCCGTCGATGACGCCGAGGGCCGTGGGTGGGCCGACCTGTCCGCCACCGAGCAGGCGAAGGTGCTCGAGGGGTACCGCCTGGCCTACACGTCCGAGGCGCCGGTCAACTGGTGCCCCGGGCTCGGCACGGTGCTCTCCAACGAGGAGGTCACGAACGAGGGGCGTTCCGAGCGCGGCAACTACCCCGTCTTCCGCCGCAACCTCAGCCAGTGGAAGATGCGGATCACCGCGTACGCCGACCGCCTGGCCGACGACCTCGACGGCGTCGACTGGCCCGAGAAGGTCAAGCTCATGCAGCGCAACTGGATCGGCCGGTCCAAGGGCGCGCGCGTCACCTTCCCCGCCGTGACCACATCGGGCGAGGAGGCGGGCATCGACGTCTTCACGACCCGCCCCGACACGATCTTCGGCGCGACGTTCATGGTCATCGCCCCCGAGCACCCGCTGGTCGACGTCCTGGTGCCACAGGGCTCCTGGCCCGAGGGGACCAAGGAGGCCTGGAAGGGGACGGACGAGGGCGCGAGCGCGACCCCGAAGGAGGCCGTGGCGGCATACCAGCTCGCCGCGTCGCGCAAGGGTGACGTCGAGCGCCAGACCGAGGGCAAGGACAAGACCGGCGTCTTCACCGGCTCGTGGGCCACGAATCCCGTTACCGGAGAGCGCATCCCGGTGTTCGTCGCCGACTACGTGCTGATGGGCTACGGCACCGGCGCGATCATGGCCGTGCCGGGCCAGGACACGCGCGACTGGGAGTACGCCGAGAAGTTCGACCTGCCGATCGTCCGCACCGTGCAGCCGGCCGAGGGTCACCCCGAGGACGAGCCGTTCCTCGGCGACGGCGTCGCGATCAACTCGAGCAACGACCTCGTCTCGCTCGACGGCCTGCACGTCGCCGACGCAAAGGCGCGCATCATCGAGGTGCTCGAGGCCAGGGGCATCGGCGAGGGCACCATCAGCTACCGCATCCGCGACTGGCTCTTCAGCCGCCAGCGCTACTGGGGCGAGCCGTTCCCGATCATGTTCGACGAGGACGGCGTCGCGTATGCCGTGCCCGACGACGAGCTGCCGCTGACGCTTCCCGACGTGCCCGACTACAGCCCGAAGACGTTCGAGCCCGACGACGCCCAGAGCAGCCCCGAGCCGCCCCTGTCGCGCGTGCCCGAGTGGGTCGAGGTCGAGAAGGACCTCGGCGACGGACGCGGCCTGCGGAAGTTCCGCCGCGAGACGAACACGATGCCCAACTGGGCCGGCTCGTGCTGGTACTACCTGCGCTACCTCGACCCCGCGAACCACGACGAGTTCGTCGACCCGGCCAACGAGGCCTACTGGTTGGGCCGCCACGACGAGCCGGTCGACGGCGCGCCCACGGGTACGCGTGACCCGGGCGGCGTCGACCTCTACGTCGGCGGTGTCGAGCACGCCGTGCTGCACCTGCTCTACGCCCGCTTCTGGCACAAGGTGCTCTACGACCTCGGCCACGTGCGCAGCGAGGAGCCGTTCCGGAAGTACTTCTCGCAGGGCTACATCCAGGCGTACGCCTACACCGACAGCCGCGGACAGTACGTCCCGGCCGCCGAGGTCGAGGAGACGCCCGGCGCGCACGGTGCGGAGCCGACCTTCACGTGGGAGGGCCAGCAGGTCAACCGCGAGTACGGCAAGATCGGCAAGTCGCTCAAGAACTCCGTGAGCCCCGACGAGATGTACGACGCCTACGGCGCCGACACCTTCCGCGTCTACGAGATGTCGATGGGCCCGCTCGAGCTGAGCAAGCCCTGGGAGATCAGGGCGGTCGTCGGGTCGCAGCGGTTCCTGCAGCGCCTGTGGCGCAACGTCGTCGACGAGGCCACCGGTGACGTGCGCGTCGCCGACGTCGAGGTCGACCAGGCACTGACGACCCAGCTGCACCAGACGATCGCCGGCGTGCGCGAGGACTTCGAGGGGCTGCGGTTCAACACTGCCATCGCCAAGCTCATCGAGCTCAACAACGCAGTGACGAAGCTCGACGTGCCGCCCCGCGAGGTCGTCGAGGCGATGGTGCTCATGCTCGCCCCCGTCGCCCCGCACATCGCGGAGGAGATGTGGCAGCGCCTCGGCCACGAGGGTGGGGTGGCGTATGCCGCCTTCCCCGTGAGCGACCCCGCCAAGATCGTGGAGGAGCAGGTCACCTGCGTCATCCAGATCAAGGGCAAGGTGCGCGACCGGGTCGAGGTCAGCCCCGACATCTCCGAGGACGACCTGCGCGAGCTGGCGCTCGGCCGCGACAAGGTCAAGGCGGCGACCGGGGCCGGCGTGCGCACGGTCATCGTCCGCGCCCCCAAGCTCGTCAACGTCGTCCCCCTCTGACGTCGTCCCCTTCCCCGATCGAGAGAACGCTCCGTGACGAACGGAGCGTTCTCTCGATCGACGGCTCTCTCGATCGAGGCCCGACGAGGCGCGGGCTGCCGCGTGCGCGGGAGCGGCGCCGCTAGGTTGGGACCAGCCAACGGGCCGACCCGCGGAAGGAGCGCGCCGTGACCACGCGCATCGTCACCGACTCGACGGCATACCTGCCCCCTGACGCCATCGAGCAGCACGACATCGAGGTCGTGCCGCTGCACGTCGTCGTGGGCGGCCGCGACCACGTCGAGGGGCGTGACATCACGGCCCAGCAGGTCGCGGCAGCGCTGCGCGACTACACGATCGTCACGACCTCGCGGCCGACCCCGCAGGTCTTCGCCGAGACCTACCAGCGGCTTGCCGACGACGGCGCGACCGCCATCGTCTCGGTCCACCTGTCGTCGCAGATGTCGGGCACCGTCGAGGCCGCCCGGCTCGCTGCGGCCGAGGCACCCGTCCCCGTCGAGGTCGTCGACAGCGAGACGATCGGCATGGCGATGGGTTACGCAGTCATCGCGGCGGCAGAGGCTGCAGCCGAAGGAGCCGACGTGCCAACGGTTCTCGAGGTGATCAACACGCGGCTGAAGCCGTCCGGCGTGCTCTTCTACGTCGACACGCTAGAGCACCTGCGACGGGGCGGGCGCATCGGTGCCGCCTCGGCGCTGCTCGGGTCGGCCCTCTCGATCAAGCCGATCCTCGCCGTGCGCGGTGGCCGCATCGTCCCTGTGGAGAAGGTGCGCACCTCGTCGCGGGCCGTCGCCCGCATCGAGGCCATGGTCGTCGAGCACGTCGAGAAGGGCGGCACCGTCGCCGACATCGCGGTGCACCACCTCGACGCCGCAGCGCGAGCCGACCAGATCGCCGCGGAGCTGCGCGAGCTGGTGCCGGGCTCACCGAAGGTCGTCGTCGTCGAGCTCGGTGCGGTCGTGGGGGCGCACGTGGGGCCCGGTACGGTGGCCATCGCCGTGTCGCCGCGGCCGGGCGAGGCCCTGCCCGAGCAGAGCGTCACTGCTGACGGGCACGCCGGGTCGTGAGCGCCGGCACCGTGCTCGCTTGGGCCGGGGTGGTCGTCGTGGCCTTCCTCGTCGGCTCGTTCAACCCGGCGACGATGATCGCGCGGCTCCTCGGCAAGGACCTCGCCTCGTCCGGCTCCGGCAACCCGGGGGCCACGAACGCCGGCCGCGTGCTGGGGCGCAAGTGGGGTGTCGTCGTCGGCGTGCTCGACGTGCTCAAGGGCCTCGTGCCGGCGTTCGTCGCCGGTCACTGGTTCGGTGGGGCGCAGGCCGCGTACGCCGCCGGCATCGCCGCCGTGCTCGGCCACATCTGGTCGCCCTACCTCAAGGGACGGGGTGGCAAGGGCGTCGCCACGACGCTCGGCGCCCTGCTGGGCGTGCACCCGTGGGTCGCGCTCGTCGTGGTCGTGGTCTTCGGCGTCGGTGTCGCCCTGACGCGCTGGGTGGCGGCGGGGTCGATCTTCGGGTCGCTCGCGATGCTCGCGGTCGCCGTCGTCATCTGGACCGGGCACGCGCCCGGTGACATCTGGACCGGGCTGTGGCTCACGGCGATCGGGCTGGTCGTGCTCGCCCGCCACAAGAACAACGTCGTCGGCTGGTGGCGTCAGCGGCACCTCACCGACGAGACCTGAGGAGCGCCCCGAGAGCGGCCCGGGTGCTGGCCGCCCTCGGCTCGCCGAGCTGCTCGCGGATGGCCAGAGACGCGGTGAACGCCTCGACCGCGTCGTCGGTGCGCCCCTCGTCCACGAGGAACCGGCCGAGGTGGTGCAGCGCGTAGTGCTCGAGCTCGCGGTCCGCGCCGGTGCGCGCCGCGGCCAGCGCCTCCTCGAAGTGGGGCTCGGACTCGGCGGCGAGGCCGGCGTAGTGCTCGGCCGTGGCGAGCGCGAGCAGGGCCCAGCCGAGGCTCTCGGCGCGGCCGGCGTCGCGGGCGAGCTGCACGGCGGGTCCGGCCAGGGCGACCGCCTCGCGCTCGTGGCCGGCGACGGTGAGCGCCTCGGCCAGGTCGACCGTGGCGTCCAGCAGGTCGGGAGCCCCGGGCTCCGTGAGGTCTGCGGCGACGGCCGCCGTGAGCGCGTCGCGGGCCTCGGTCAGGGCCTGCGCATTCTCCTCCGGCGTGCGGGTGAAGCGCCCGAAGTGGGGGCGCCCGACGACGAACTGCCTGTCGCTCATGCCCGCACGCTACCGGTGCGGGCCACGCGCCCCCGCCCGACGGCATACGCCCCGGTGGGTCAGAAGACGATGGTGCGTCGGCCAGAGAGGAAGACGCGCGACTCGGCGTGGTCGCGCACCGCGCGCGACAGCACCCGCCGCTCGACGTCGCGCCCGAGCGCGACGAGCCGCGAGGGCGTCTCGGCGTGCGTCACGCGCACGACGTCCTGCTCGATGATCGGGCCCTCGTCGAGGTCGGCCGTGACGTAGTGCGCGGAGGCACCGATGAGCTTGACGCCCCGGTCGTGCGCCTGGTGGTAGGGCTTTGCGCCCTTGAAGCCGGGCAGGAACGAGTGGTGGATGTTGATCGCCCGGCCCTCGAGCGCGCGGCACAGCGAGTCACTGAGGATCTGCATGTAGCGGGCGAGCACGACGAGGCCGACGTCGTTCGCGTCGACCATGCGCAGCAGCTCGGCCTCGGCGTCCGCCTTCGTCTCGGGCGTCACGGGGATGACCGTGAACGGCAGGCCGTAGTACTCGACGAGTGCGCGGCAGTCCTCGTGGTTCGAGACGACGCCGACGATGTCGATGGGCAGGTCGCCGGACTTCCAGCGGTAGAGCAGGTCGAGCAGGCAGTGGTCGAACTTGCTGACGAGGATGATGGTGCGGCAGTGCTCGTCCTCGGGCCGCACGGCGAGGTGCTGGTGGGCGATGGCGGGGCTCTCGCGGATCGCCTCGAGCACCTGCTCGACGTCGGCGGCCGAGGCGTCGAAGACGGTGCGCATGAAGAAGAGGTCGGTGTCCTCGTCGGAGTACTGCTGGTTCTCGACGATGTTCGCCTCGACCTGCAGGAGCGCTCCGGAGACAGCCGCCACGATGCCGGGTCGGTCGTCGCAGGTGAGGGTCATGATGTGGCGGGCCATTCGGAGATTCTGGCCCAGCGGGCGGCGCAGGCGTGAATCGACGCGCGGGGTGTCTCGGGCTGTGGCCGTCCACACCCCCTCGGCCGCTGTCGGCGTTGTCCCCAGCGGCCTGGTGGGTCGGGTCGTCGGGGTGGTGGGCTTCCTACCGTCGACGTATGCCGTTCCGCCCCTCCCAGCGACCGCCTGACCTCGAGCGCGCCGCCCGGGTCCTCGGGGCCGGTCGTCACGGCAGGGACGAGGGCGCCGGGTTGCGGGAGCCGGTCGGCGGACTCGACCCGGATGCTCCCGCTGGGCGGGAGCGACCCGATGTCGACACTGGCTGGGTGCCCCGTCCTCCGGGTGGTACCGAAGCCACGTCCGTGGCGACGCGCTCCGGCTCCGGGTCGGCGAAGGCGGTGGGGGAGGCCGTCCGCCGCCTCACGGCGCGGGCGACCGACGACGAGGTGTCACGTCTCGACGCCGACCTGCGCCGGGCGCGGAGACCCGGGTTGCTGACGGTTCCCGACGAGCTGCGGTCGGGGCGGCGGGCGGTCAGCAGCGCGGCGCTCGTCTCGCTGCTGGCGCTGGTCGTCGCGGGGGGCTGCGCCTTCGTGGTGCGCGTGCTCTGGGCCGAGCGGTCCGCGGTGCCGGAGGTGGCGCCCGGTCCGTCCCGGTCGGTCCAGGTCGTCGGCGGCACCGCCGCTGCGGCCACGGTCCCGTCCACCGGAGCGGTGACGGGGGCTCCGGGTGCGGGTGCCGGTGCCGGTGCCGGTGCCGGTGCCGGTGCCGCAGGCTCAACCGCGAGCGCCGAGATCGTCGTCCACGTCGTGGGTCAGGTCCTGCGCCCGGGGCTCGTGCGCCTGAGGGCAGGCGCCCGGGTGGCCGACGCGATCAAGCAGGCAGGTGGGGCGCGGGCGGGCGCCGACCTGAGCGCCCTCAACCTGGCTCGCCCGGTCACGGACGGGGAGCAGATCCGGGTGCCTCGCCCCGGTGAGTCGGCGGCCACCGGCACGGGTGCCGGCTCCGGGGGCGGACGTGCTGGATCCGCGACCGGCGGAGGCGCAGGAGCGTCCTCCGGGGCTTCCGTGAGCCTCAACGCGGCTGACACCGCCGGCCTCGACGCGCTGCCGGGTGTCGGCCCGGTGCTGGCCCAGCGGATCATCGACTGGCGCGCCGAGCACGGTCGCTTCACGTCGGTCGACGAGCTGGGCGAGGTCAGCGGCATCGGCGACAAGCTGCTGGCGCGGCTCCGGCCGCTGGTCACGCTGTGACGGAGGAGCGGAGCCGCCGCGTGGCGAGGGAGCAGCGGCCGCGAGGGCCGTCGCTCGTCGTGCTGACCGGCCGTCCGACCGTGCGCCGGGTGCGACCGCGGTCCGCCCGCGCCCTTGACCTGCGGCTGCTCGTGCCGGTGCTCGTGGCCTGGCCGGTCGTCGCCTTCTGGGGGCTCGTCGCGTCGCCCCGGTTCGTGGCCCTGGCCGCCGTCGGGGCCGGCACCGTCGCGGTCCTCGCCCGGCGCCGCAGGACGCTGCGCGGCTGGGCGGTGACGGGCGCCGTGCTGGCACTCCTGCTGGGCGCCGCTGCCGGGCACCGCGCCGTCGCGTCCGCGGGACCCCTCGGCGCGCTGGCAGCCGAACGGGCCGTCGTGACGCTGCACGCGACGGTGGCCGCGGAGCCGCGTCCGGTGCGCACCGACCGTGGAGCGGGAGGGTCGGGCGACGGTCGGCCCGTCCTCAGCGTCGTGCGTCTGGACGTCTCCGAGGTCCGCGGCCGTGGGCACGTCACTGCGGTGGCGTCGCCGGTCCTCGTGATCGGCGGCGGCCCGGCCTGGTCGGGCCTGCGTTGGCACGACGAGATCGAGGTCGTCGCGCGACTGCAGGCGGCCGAGCCGGGCGACGACGTCGTGGCCGTGGCGGCTCCCAAGGGGCCGGTGGCGGTGGTCGCGCACGCCGGCGGCGTCTTCGCGGCGGCCGACGTCGTGCGGGAGCGGTTCCGGGCTGCCACCGATTCCCTGTGGGCAGACGCGCGCGGGCTCGTGCCGGCGCTCGTCGTGGGCGACACCTCGCACACCCCATCCGACCTGACGACCGCGATGCTCGACACCGGGCTGTCGCACCTGAGCGCGGTCTCGGGCAGCAACGTCACCTTCGTGCTGGCCGGCGTGATGTGGGTGTGCGGCCTCGTCGGGGTGCGACGGCGCTGGCGTCCGCCGGTCGCGGTCGTGGCGCTGCTCGGGTTCGTCGTGCTCGCACGGCCCGAGCCGAGCGTCGTGCGCGCAGCCGTCATGGGTCTCGTGGGCCTGCTGGCGCTGTCGAGCTCGAGGCGTCGCGCCGGCGTCCCGGCGCTCGCCGGCGCCCTCGTGGTGCTGCTCGTGTGGGACCCGTGGCTCTCCCGCTCGTACGGCTTCGCCCTGTCGAGCCTGGCGACGCTGGGCCTGCTCGTCCTCGCACCCTCCTGGGGGAGCGCGCTCGCGCGCGCGCTGCCCGGCCCGCTCAAACCGCTCGGGCCGGTCCTCGCCATCCCGGTGGCCGCGCAGGCCGTGTGCGCGCCGGTCGTCGTGCCGCTCCAGGGCAGCGTCTCGGTCGTCGCGGTGCTCGCGAACCTGCTCGCGGCACCCTTCGTGGCGCCCACGACGCTCGTCGGGGTGGCCGTGGCCATCGTGTCGGTGGTGTGGACGACCGGAGCCGCCTGGCTGGCGTGGGGCGCGGCCGTGCCCGCGCAGGCCATCGCCGGCGTTGCGCGTTGGTGCTCCGGGCTGCCGTTGGGGAGCATCACGTGGGGCGACTCGGCGGGTGCGGCGGTCCTGCTCGGCGTCATCACCGTGGTGGCCGTCGCACTCGCGCCGTGGGCCTGGCACCGTACGCGGCACCGCCCGACCGTCGCGGTCGCCGTGGTGGTCCTGACCGCCGGGATGGCGGCTCCGACGACGTCGATCTCGTGGCCGCCTCCGGGCTGGGTGCTCATCGCCTGTGACGTCGGGCAGGGCGACGGGCTGGTCGCCGACAGCGGCGGCGGACACGTGGTCGTCATCGACGCCGGTCCGGACCCCGAGCCCATGCGCCAGTGCCTCGACCGCATCGGTGCCGAGGTCGTCGACCTCGTCGTGCTCACCCACTACCACACGGACCACGTGGGCGGGCTCGCCGCGGTTCTCGAGCGTCCGGTCGCCGAGATCCGCGCCTCACCCGTGCTTGACCCGCCGGCAGAGGCACGGCGCGTCGCGCAGCTGGCCGCCGCACACCACACGCCGCTCGGGGAGCTGCGGGCAGGGCAGTCGCTCACCGTCGGCGGTGTGAGAGCCGAGGTCTGGTGGCCGGCTCGTCGCATCGACGCCGGATCGGTGCCCAACAACGGCTCGGTGGTGCTGACGATGCACGTTCGCGGCGTCAGTGTCCTGCTCGCGGGCGACATCGAGCGCGAGGCCGCCGCGCAGGTGTACCGCGAGTCCCTGCTCGATCCGGGGCGCTGGGGGAGCATCGACGTGCTCAAGGTGGCCCACCACGGCTCCAGCAACCGCGACGACCGCCTCCTCGACCAGGTCGCGGGGCGTCTGGCCGTCATCAGCGTCGGCGAGGGCAACGACTACGGCCACCCGGCACCGGCTCTCATGAACGCCCTGCAGCAGAGAGGCTTCGCCGTTCACCGCACCGACACTGAGGGTGACGTCGCCATCGTCACCGACGGCACGGAGGTGTCCGCCGTGTCGGGGTGACCGGGCGGGCTCAGGCAGGGTTCGTGGGTTCCGCGGGGTCGAGGGGCTCATCCTCCGGGCCTGCCGGGGCGCGACGCACACCGGCGTCCTCGACGAGCTCGAAGTCCTCGAAGTCGAAGCCGGGGGAGACGAGGCAACTGACCAGCGCATCCCCGTCGCCGGGCACGGTGCGCTGCCACACGCCGGCAGGCACGACCGCCTGCGCCACCTCGCCGCCCGCCAGGTCGAGCCCGACGACCGACTGCCCGGTCTTCTCGGGAGCCGCGCCCGCGCCGCCGAGCTCGAGCACCACCGAACCGGTGTGCGCGATCCACACCTCGTCCGAGGCGACCCGGTGCCACGCGGACGACTCGCCCGAAGGCAGCAGGAAGTGGATGAGGGTCGCGGTGGCCCGCGTCCGGCCGTCCGGCAGGGTCACCGTCTCGGGGGCGACCCACGTCTGCCGGTACCAGCCGCCCTCAGGGTGTGGCTGCAGGTCGAGGAGGTCGGCAAGGGGCGGGCGCATGCGCCCATCATGGCCGAGACGCGCGCCGGCTCGCGGTGGCGGCCCGCGAAGGGTCCCGGCTGTGACTCAGCGAGCCCGCTTCGGCGGCATCGGGAAGAAGCCGCTCGTTCGGCGCACATACTCCGCATACTCCGGCCGTCGGTCACCGATGTCCTTCTCCAACAGCTTCTTTCCCGTGCCGCCGTAGAGGTTCCAGACCATGACGGCGGGCGACAGGAGGGTCAGCACACCCGGCCACGCGCTCGCCGCGACGAGGAAGAGGCCCGTCCAGACGCACGCGTCACCGAAGTAGTTGGGATGGCGCGTGTAGCGCCACAGGCCGGTGTCGAGCACCTTGCCCCTGTTGGACGGCTCGTCGCGGAAGCGCGTGAGCTGCAGGTCGCCGACAGACTCGAAGAAGAAGCCGACGGCCCACACGACGACGCCGACCCAGAGCACCCACGACAGACCGTCGCTCACCACCATGGCGACCTGCACGGGCAGCGAGACGAACCACATGATGAGGCCCTGCGGCAGGTAGATGTGGAGGAGCGCGTACGCGTTGGGGCTGCCGTCCGCTCGCGCGAGCATCGCCTCGTAGCGCGGGTCCTCGCCCTTGCCGCGCGAGCGCAGGTAGATGTGCGTGGCGAGCCGCAGCCCCCATGCCGCGGTCAGCAGCAGCGCCAGCCACCGGCGCAGCGGGTCGCCCTGGCCGCCCGTGACGAGGAACGCCGTGAGCGCGATCGCGACGAACCCGAGCCCCCACGTCACGTCGATGACCGCCTGCTTGCCGACGCGCAGTGCGACCGCGAACGTGATGCCGAGCACCACGACGACCGTGAGAGCCGTCCAGAGCACCACCCCGAGAAAGCTCACGGCGTCACCAGGCCCGGACGGGCGGCATACCGCTGCGGCCGTCGGCGGTGGGCTTGACCGCGAGGATCTGGTCGACGCCCATCCGGCCCTCCTCGAAGGCGAGAGCGCCCCCGACGAGGTAGAGCCGCCACACGCGGGCGACCTCCTCGCCGACCAGGTCGACGACGCTGTCCCAGTTGGCCTCGAACGTGTCGTACCAGGCGTTCACGGTCCACACGTAGTGCTCGCGCAGCGCGTGCACGTCGCGGACCTCGAGCCCGGCCTGCTCGATGAGGTCGACGGTCTCGCCCACGGGCCGCATGTGCATGTCAGGAGCGATGAAGGCCTCGATGAACGGCCCCCCGCCCGGTCGGGTGGTGCGTGACATCTGCTGGATCAGCGCGCGCCCGCCCGGGCGCAGCAGCCGCTCGATCTGCCGGGTGAACGTCGGGTAGTTGCGCTGGCCGACGTGCTCGCCCATCTCGATGGAGCTGACGGTGTCGAACGGGCCGTCGGGCACCTCGCGGTAGTCCTGCAGGCGGATCTCGACGCGGTCCGCGAGCCCGCGCTCGCGGATGCGCTGGTCGATGAAGGCCTTCTGCTCGCTCGAGATCGTGACGCCGACGACCTGTGCGCCGAACTTCTCGGCGGCGTGCAGCGAGAGCGAGCCCCAGCCGCAGCCGATGTCGAGGTGGCGCCCCCCGGGTTCTATGCCCAGCTTGCGGCAGACGAGGTCGAGCTTGTCGCGCTGGGCGTCCTCGACGGTGTAGCCGGGTTCGGTGCTGGTCCAGTACCCGCAGGAGTACGCCATATGCGGGTCGAGGATGAGCGCGTAGAACTCGTTGGAGAGGTTGTAGTGGTGCTCGATGGCGCTGCGGTCGCGGGACTTGGTGTGCAGCCGTCCTCGCAGCCGCGCCTGCGACGCCGGGGGCTCCGGCGGCAGGCCGACCACGCCCAGGTCGAGCGCCGTCCTGATGCCGGTCCGGGCGACCGATGCGAGCGTTGTGGGGGACGGGCGTCCGTCGGCCAGCGTGCGGGCCGTGGACCACACCCGGCGGAAGCCGTCGAGCAGGTCACCGTCCACGTCGAGCTCGCCGGTGACGTACGCCTGGGCCAGGCCGAGCTCGCCGGGGTGGCGCACGAGACGCCGCAGGGCGGCGGGGTCGCGCAGCACGACCGTCGGTGCGTCGACAGGCCCCGTGACGCTGCCGTCCCACGCCCTGAGGCGCACCGGCAGCCGCCCCCCGAAGAGGGGGGAGACGACGGCCGCCACCCGGGCGGCGACAGAGTCGGGCCGAGGACGGGTCAGCGCTGCCGAGGTGGAGGAGCCGGCGTCGGGGCGGTCGTCGGTCATGGTCATCGAAGAAGGCCTCTCGTAGGGGTCGACGCACAAGGGTTCGGCGCGGGCTGCTCGTCGGATGGGTGGCGTTCGCGAAGAAGGCGGGTGCCCGGTGCCGGCGGGCGATCCTGCGCGCCGGCAAGGTCCGTCAAGGAGATACCCCCACGGCGGCCTCGCGCCGCGCGTCGCCCGCCGCGACGAGCCCGCCCGCTCCGAGGAGGGCCGCGCCGACGCCGCCGAAGTACATGTGCGGGCCCGGGTAGCGGTGCGCGGGCAGCCCCTGGGCCGTGACAGCGGCGGCGATCTCCTCGGAGGGCTCGTGCTCGACCCGCGGCGAACCGTCCTCGAGGAAGCGCACGTGCAGCCGAGGGGCGTCGATGGCGTGCTGGAGGTCGTCGCCCAGGAGCAGGCTGCGACCCAGCACCTGCATCAGCGCCGTCGTGATGCGGTCGGCGCCGGGGGAGCCGACCGCCAGAGCGGCCCCGACGGCGCTCCGCGCAGTCGTCGGGGCCATGTTCGACGCGAGTCGTGTGCCGGGAGGCACCGCGTGCAGACCCAGCCGGTTGAGCTCGGGCTCGCCCAGTGCGTTGTTGAGCAGGATGCCCGTGCCGGGGATCACCATGCCGGCGCCGTAGCCGGCGGACATGGTGATGGCACAGGCGTTTCCGTGCTCGTCGACCGCGGACACGTGGGCGGTGGACGCCGAGGTCGGCAGACCGGCGAGGCCGTGGCGCTCGATCGACTCGAGCAGGGCGTGACCGTCCGCGTCGAGGTCGCGCGAGCGGTCGTGCACCGAGAGGCGGTACGCGAGCACGTGGCGCTGGATGTCGATGACCTCGGGCCAGGTCCAGTGCTCGTGCCGGGCGAGCTGCCCGAGCATCGCGGCGAGCATCGGACCGCCGACCGACGGAGGCGGGTTGAGGGCGACGCTCCACGTGCCCACCGACCGCATCGTCGGGGTGCGCACCACCGCCTCGTATGCCGTCAGGTCGGCCGCCGTGACGAGCCCACCGTTCGCGGCCATGTCGTCCACGAGCACCCGACTGACGGCGCCGGTCGTGAAGAGGGACACCCCCTGCACGGCGAGCAGCTCGAGGATGTCGGCGAGGTCGACGTTGAGGCAGGTCTCGCCGGGCTGCACGGCGCCGCCGTCCGCGCCGGTCACGAGGGCGTGGGCCTCGGCGTCGTCGCCGAAGAGGGTGTCGCGCACGATGCCGAGGTAGAGGGCGGCAGCGGCGCCGATGCGGTAGCCCTCGCGGCAGGCGCGCGCGGACGGCTCGACGAGCCGTCGCCACGGCAGCACGGCGAACGTGTCGCGAGCGAGCGAGAGCGCCTGCAGGGCACCGGAGTTCGCGACCGAGCCGTGTCCGGCGCCGATGGTCACGCCACCGCCGTAGTCGGTGCGCACCTCGCGGACGCCGTGCCCGAAGGCCGACGCGTCGAGGCCACGGCCCGGCATCTCGACGTTGCCGTCGACGACGACGGGGTCGGCGCCGGCGGGCCACACGTTGACGTAGGCGCCGCCCATCAGGCTCACGACACCGGGCTCGGTGCTCATCGCGCTGAGCGCCGCTGCGATGGCGGCGTCGACCGCGTTGCCGCCGTCGGCCGCCGCCTCGAGGCCTGCCTCGAGGGGTGCGGGACCGGTGGCAGCGAGAGCGACCCGTGTCATGACCGCATTCTGCCGGTCACGACGACGTCTGGCGCGGCGTCGTGACCGGCGGGAGTGTCCGGAGGGTCAGGCCTTCGCACCCACGAGCTCGGCGGTGGAGGTCGCGGGGTCGGCGCCGGCGGCCTCGCACAGGGCGTCGAGCGCCGCGGCCACGGCAGGCACGCGCTGCAGGTCGGGGGTCGTCACCGCGAGGATCTGTCGTCGCGAGGCCGGCGACAGGGGCAGGGTCGCGACGTCGTCGTGCTTGGCCGCGTTGAGAATGAGGTCGGGCACGAGGGCCACCCCGAGGCCGGCCGTGACGAGGCCGAGCTGGGCGACGTAGTCCTCGGTCTCGAAGGCGACGTTCGGCCGGAAGCCGGCGGTGTCGGCGAGCGAGAGCAGGTGGCCCCGGCACCGCGGACAGCCGGCGATCCACTCGTCGCCGGAGAAGTCGGTGAGCACCGCGGCCGCGTCGCCCGCGTGGGGGTGCGAGCCGGGCACGACGAGGCGCACCTCGTCGTCCATGAGGCGGCGGGTCACGAGGAGCGAGAGGTCCTCCTCGAGCTCGCCGAGGTCGCCCCCCTCGTAGGCGAAGGCGACGGCGACGTCGCAGTCGCCGTTGCGCAGGGCGGCCAGCGACTCGGGCGGCTCGGCCTCGGTGAAGGTCACCGTGATGTCGGGGTGCTTGGACTTGAGGATCGCGAGGGTTCGCGGCACGAGCGTGGCGGACGAGCTGGGGAACGCCTGGAGGCGCACGCGACCGGCGCGCAGGCCGGCGATCGCGGTGATCTCCTCCTCGGCCGCGTCGAGGGCGGCGAGGACCCCCACGGCGTGACGCGCCAGCACCTGGCCGGCCTCCGTGAGCCGGACCTGCCGGCCGTAGCGCTCGACGAGCACCGTGCCGGTGCGCTGCTCCAGACGTCGCACCATCTGCGAGATGGCCGGCTGGGTGAAGCCGAGGGCGTTGGCGGCGCTCGTGAAGCTTCCCTCGTCGGCGATGGCCTTCATGACCCGTAGGCCCGCAGCATCGATCATGGACCGATCATAACCGGTGATTATGGTTTTCCGTCACTTCTGCACGCTCGGGTGACGCCGGCTCGGAGACGTAGGCTGACCGGGTGCACCAGCCGACCGGCATACCTCCTCGCCCCACCGGCAGCGCCGGCGCGACGACACGCCTCTCGACGTCGCGCACGCTGCCGCTCGAGACGCACGACCTCGGCACGTTGGACGACCTCGTCGATCTCGTGAGCGGCGGGGGCGTCGCGGTGCTGAGCGGGGCGGGCCTCTCCACCGAGTCGGGCATCCCCGACTACCGCGGGCCCGACGGGACCCGACGGGTCGAGCCGATGACCTATGGCGAGTTCGCCGGTAGCAGCGACGCCCGGCGCCGCTACTGGGCCCGCAGCTACATCGGGTGGCAGCGGTTCAACGCCGCGTCGCCCAACGAGGGCCATCGCGTCGTCACCGACCTGCAGCGCGCGGGCTACGTCGGTCCGGTGATCACCCAGAACGTCGACGGTCTGCACCAGGCGGCAGGAGCGACGGACGTCGTCGAGCTGCACGGCTCGCTCGAGCGCGCGGTCTGTCTCACCTGTGGTGAGTACACGTCGCGAATCGGCTTGCACGAGAGGATGACCGAGGCCAACCCCGGCTTCATGGCCCGCTTCGCCGAGGCGGCTGCCTCGGTGGGCTCGCAGTGGGGCGAGCAGGTGCGGCCCGACGGCGACATCGTGCTCGCGGACGCGCTCGTCGAGACCTTCCACGCTCCGCGGTGCCTCGTCTGCGGCAACGACACCGTCAAGCCCGACGTCGTCTTCTTCGGCGAGTCCGTGCCCAAGACCCTGGTGGAGCGGGTCTTCGGCCTCGTCGAGGCGGCCGGGGCCGTGCTGGTCCTCGGGTCGTCGTTGTCGGTGATGAGCGGCTACCGCTTCGTGCGGCGGGCCCACCAGCGCGACGTCCCCGTCGCCATCGTGACCCGGTCGGCCACTCGCGGCGACGCGGAGGCGACGATCCGGCTGCACGCGCCGCTGGGCCAGACGCTGACCGCACTGCGCAAGGCGCTCGGCCACTGACCTGGACCCAGGAGGACCGTCGATGCGGCCGTCACTCCGCCCGGGCGCCGACGTCGCGAGCCTCGTCGGCGGAGACCTCACCGAGGTCCCACAGCTCCTTCGTCTGGACGCCCCAGTACGTCGCGAAGAGCACGATGACGATGACCTCGGCGACGAGGACGAGGTGGGCGAAGCCCGTCACGGTCAGCGCCGCGACGACCGTCGCGGCGAGGGCGGCCGTGAGCGCGACGGCGATGGCGAGGTAGATGCGGCGGTAACCGCCACCGGAGTCGTCACCGACGGCCCGGTGCCGCTCCTCGGTGCGCAGCGCGCTCAGCGCCATGACGGCGATGACGCCGGCCACCATCGTGGCCGCCGCGATGCCGTGGCTCAGCGCGATGAAGCGGTCGCGCAGGACGAGGAAGAGGGCCAGCTCGACGAGGAGGACACCGGCGCAGGCCAGGGTCACGACCACCGAGCGCGCGGTGGGGCGCGCGGCCGCGTCGCGCACCATGGCGCCCCGCTTCAGGGCCGCCACGATGACGGCACCGATGGCCGCGACGACGACGAGCGACCAGATGTTGTTGCGCACCGCCGCCGCGATCTCGGCGGGCGTCTGGGTGTAGGCGTTGGGTCCGCAGCTGAAGTCGGGCACCGTCGGGACCATGGCGACGACGAACGCCATGAAGCCCGAGAAGTTGAGCAATACGTCCTCCTCGGACGAGTGCCCCTTGTAGGCGATGAGGCTGGCCCCGAGCGCACAGAGGGAGCCGACGAAGACCGTGCGCGCGGGCGTGTAGTAGTACGCGCTGATCGACCCGAGCCAGCAGCTGTGGTCGGTCTCCCACCACCACTGGTAGCCGACCGAGAGCAGCAGCATGAGCAGGAGTGCGATCATCGCGCCACGCAGGTAACGGTAGGTGTAGACGACGTCGCGGGTGCGCCCGGCGGCCATGGTGGTCTCCTCTGCAGGACTCACGTCTCCAGAGTCTGGCGTGGGCCGGGGCGATGCGCCTGTCGGACGCAGCCCCGGCGGCCCGTCAGATGCGGCGCAGGACGGCGGTGACCTTGCCCAGGATCGTCGCGTGGTCACCGTCGATGGGGGAGAAGTCCTCGTTGTGCGGCATGAGCCAGACATGGCCGTCGACGCGCTTGAAGGTCTTCACCGTGGCCTCGTTGTCGAGCATCGCCGCGACGACGTCGCCGTTCTCGGCGTGCTGCTGCTGGCGCACGACGACCCAGTCGCCGTCGCAGATCGCCGCGTCGACCATGGAGTCGCCGTTGACCTTGAGCAGGAAGAGGTCGCCCTCGCCGACGAGCTGCTTGGGCAGCGGGAAGACGTCCTCGACGACCTCCTCGGCCGTGATCGGGACGCCGGCGGCGATCTGCCCGAGGACGGGGACGTAGGAGGCCTCGGGGCGGGCGTCGCCCGAGTCGGTCTCGGTGTCGTAATGGGTGCCGCTGCGGCTGCCGACCTCCTCCGCCGTCGCGTCGGGCGAGACGATCTCGAGGGCGCGCGGCCGGTTGGGGTCACGTCGCAGGTAGCCCTTGGTCACGAGGGCGTTGAGCTGGTGGGAGACGCTCGAGGGGCTTGCGAGGCCGACGGCGTCGCCGATCTCGCGCATGCTCGGCGGGTAGCCCCGGCGGTCGACGGAGTTGCGGATCACCTCGAGCACTCGCCGCTGACGCACGGTCAGCCCGTCGCCGGTCTCGCGGTCGGGAAGCTCGGTCACGCCCATGGTGTCCCCTTCGTCGGCTCGTCAGACCGTCTGCTGAACGCGGGTCGCAAGCGGCTCGGGAAACCGCTCGGGACCCAGTGTCAGTGGTGGCTGGTGAGGTGTGTGGTGTGAGGAAAGAGTAACGAGGTTCGAACACAGTTGCCAAACACCTGTTCGATGCGTGTCTCGACTTCCTCGAACATACGTGCTACAAATCGTACAGACGTTCTATCGAACACGTGTTCGCCAGATCAGCAGCAAGGGGAGGTCACCATGAGCGCCATCGTCCTCGAGGCCGTTCGTCAGCAGCAGACCAGCGAGCCGCGGCCCGCCGCACGCCCGCATCTCGTCCTCGTGCCGACCGGGCGCGACGCAGCCCGTGCAGCTCGTGCCGCCCGTGCAGCCCAGCCGCCGCTGCGCCTGACCCGGTTCGGCCGCCTCGTGGTCGCCCTGCTCGTCGCCGCAGTCGTCTCCCTGCTCGCCGTCGGGCTCGCCGGCCAGCTCGCCTCGGCCTCGGGCGAGCCCCGTACCGTCACCGTCACCGCGGGCCAGACCTTGTCGGGCATCGCGGCCCGCGAGCTCCCGCAGCTGCCCGTCACCGACGGCGTCGTCGAGCTCCAGGTCGCCAACAGCCTCAGCACCACCCAGATCCACGTCGGGCAGCAGCTCGTCATCCCGGGTCGCTGACGCCCGGAGTTTCCCGGGTCTGAGGCCCCTTGCGTATGCCGTCCGGCTGGCGGCCGCGTGCCTCGACCCTTCCGATCGGCCGCGTTGGCTCCACCTCCAGCGGCTGGCGGATGCGGCGCTTCGACCCCGCCGTTCCCGCCCGGACGCCGCACCCCTGAGGAGGGGGTGCGGCGTTCTGCTGTGTCAGCGCCCCTTTTGCCGGCCCTTTGCCGGCCCTTTGCCGGCCCTGTGGTGCCCTTTGCCGGGGCTGTGGATGACGCGCACCGGGCGCGGCGACCGCGACCTAGCGTGGCTGCTCTCGGGAAGGGAGCAGGGGATGAGGTACGAGATCGACATCCGGACGCTGCGCGCCAGCGTCGCCACGATCGAGGAGGTGCTCGCCGAGGTGCGGCGGCTCGGGCTCGCCGACGACCTGCGGCCGGTCGCCGCGGGGCTGCCGGGCGGCCGCTGCGCCTCGGGCAGGTCGCAGGTGGCTGCCGCGTGGCAGGCGCGACTGGCGACGGCGCAGTGGGAGCTGCGCGAGCTCGGCCGGTGCGTGAGTCTGGCGGCCGACGGCTACGACGCCGTGGAGCGCGTGGTCCAGCAGGCACTCGGCACGGGGGACGACCCGCGGCGCGACGGCCCCCGGCGCAGCGCCCGATGACGGCGGCTGCGGCGGGCGGCGCCCTGCGGGTGCGCGATGTCCGCGCGGGACGTCCCCAGCTGCTGCTCGAGGTGAGCCGGCGCCTGGAGGAGCGACGCCGCCGCCTCGTCGTGCTGTCCGAGCTGGTGCTCTGGCGACGCTCGGCCGCGCCCCGGTGGTCGGGGGCCGGTGCGACCGCCGCGGCCGACCGCTACGGCACGGTCGTGGCTGGGCTCGGGCAGCTCGCGAGCAGCGTCGCGGCCGCGGGACACGCCGTGGGAGAGGCGTCGCACCGGCTGCAGAGTGCGCTCGACCTCGTCGATCGTGCCGACCGTCGGGCGGCCGACGAGGGCGCGTGGGTCGACGAGGACGGGCGGCTCTTCCTCCCCGTTCGCGCCTCCCTGGGGGACCCGGTCGGCGAGGCGCACCGGGCCCGGCTCGACGAGCTGCTGAGGAGCGAGGTCGTCACTTGCCTCCGGCAGGCCACCCAGACAGCCTCCAGGACCGACGAGGAGCTCCAGCACTCGCTCCTCGTCGCGGCGCGAGGAGCGAGCTCGACAGGGGCGGTCGGCCCGGGGCTCGCGGCGTCCCACCTGGCCCCGAGCGACGTCCTGGCGCCGCCGCCACAGGCGGCCGGCGTGTTCGCCTCGGCAGCCTGGTGGCGTTCGCTCACCGACGAGGAGCAGCGTCAGGCCATCCGCGGGCGACCCGAGTGGGTCGGTCCACGAGACGGCGTGCCGGCCGCCGCCCGTCACGAGGCGAACCTGCTGCTCCTCGACCGCGCCGAGCGAGCGGCCGTCGCCCGCGAGTCGGACGCGCGGCGCGACGGCTCGCCCTGGAACGCCCGGGAGCGCTCGCGGGCGCACGAGCAGGTGGACGGCATACGCGCGGTGCGTGACGTGCTCGCCCGTCGAGACGGAGGGCCTCGGCGGCTGCTGCTCGTCGACACGCGCCAGCGCGACCTCAGGGCTGTCGTCGCCGTCGGCGACGTCGACCGGGCGGAGCACGTCGTCACCTTCGTCGGCGGACTGTCGACGATGGTCGGCGCCGATCTGCGCCGCTACGACGACACGTTCGTGCGCATGCGGTCGGAGGCGCGCGCCATCGCTCGCGGGCAGGACGTCGCTGTCATCACGTGGATGGGTTACGACGCCCCGCAGGTGGACGAGATCGTGTCGTCGATCGACCGTAACGTCCTGAACACCAAGGTCGCTCGCGAGAACGCGGGAGCACTCGCCGACTTCGTCACCGGCGTCGAGGCCGCCCGGCAGCGCCCGGCCCACCAGACCGTGTGGGCGCACTCCTACGGCAGCACGCTCGCCGGGTTCGCCAGCCTGCGCACCAGCCGGATCGACGACATCGCCGTGTTCGGTGCTCCGGGGATGCCCTTCACCGACCTCGCGCGAACCGCCCTCCGACCGGGAGCCCTCAACGTCCTCGGCGCGATCGGCGACGACGTCTTCGGCTACGGCTGGATGGTGCACGGCACACGGCCGCAGGAGGTCGGGGGCGCCCTGCGGCTCTCGACGTTCGCACCCAAGCAGCCGGGCACGGGGTGCAACCACTGGATGCGACCGCGGTCCAGCTTCGTCGACGTCGGCCGTACGTCGGCCGGGCACTCCGACTACCTGAGAGCGGGCACCGACAGCGCGCACAACCTCGTCGCCGTCGCCGCCGGACGTCCCGACTTGCGCATCCTGCAGGGCGCCGACGAGCGAGCCTGCACCACCACGGGGCCGAGCCTGGGCTCAGACCCGCTGCGTTGGCCGAGGCTGGTCCCGTGATCGCGTCGGCGGCGTCCCCGCGCGGGGACGCCCTGGTCGTGAGGGCATGCCTCACGGCAGTGCTGGTGCAAGCCGTGGCTCCGGTGTTCGTCGCCTGGGCCGGCTACGGCGCCGGAGCAGCGGCAGACGCGGCGGTCGTCGCGGTGTCGTCCCCGCTGCTGCTGGGCGTCGTGGCGTTCGGGGTGGTCATCGCCGTCGCGCTCGACCGGCAGCGACCACCGCCCGCGCTCCTCGAGCCGGTGCAGCCCGGCGCACCGCCGGGCACCACCCGCGCGCGGCTGCGCTGGGCCGGCCTGGCCGCCGTGGCCCAGCTCGCCGTGACGGCAGCGGGGGTGGTCATCGACAGTGGCGCGCGGGGTGGCGCCGTGGCGCTGGCGGACGCGATCGACGACGGGTCCGCCGCCTGGACGTTCGTGCTGCTGGTCGTCCAGGGCGGCTTCATCGAGCTGCGTGCACCCGTCGCGTTCGGGATCGCGTGGTCGGTGCTGGCCAGAGCGGCACAGCCGGTCAGGCCTTCTGGACGGTCTCGGTCTCGTCGGTGGCCGGCAGCTCGAACCAGACCAGGGTCCCGGGACCGTCGGAGTGGCTGATGCCGATGGAGCCGCCATGCGCCTCGATGATCCGCTTGACGGTGGCCAGCCCGATGCCGCTGCCGTCGCCTGCTGTGCCCACGCGGCTGAAGAGCTCGAACACGCGCTCACGATCGCCGGGCGCGATGCCGACGCCGTTGTCTCGCACCGAGGTCCGCCACATCCGTCCGTGGCGCTCCGCCGAGACGCCGACGATCGGCGAGACGTCGGGACGGGCGTACTTCACGGCGTTGGAGACGAGGTTGAGCAGCACGGAGTAGAGCTGCTGGGCGTCGGCCGGGAGGGTCGGGAGCTCGCCGACCTCGACGGTGGCGGCCTTCGCCGTCAGCGTGGGCGCCAGGTCCTCGAGCACCGAGCCGATCACGACGCGCAGGTCGCTCGGCTCCTTGTGCAGAACGGCACCGACCCGTGCGTGCGCCAGGATCTGCTCGATCATCCCGGCCATGCGGGTGGCGGACCGGAACGCAGTAGCGACCAGCCGCTCGGACCACTGGTCGGCCATGACGGCCGGCTGCTGGCCGAGCATCTCGGTGCTCGCCATGATCGCCGTGAGGGGAGTGCGCAGGTCATGGCTCACCTGGCCGGCGAAGACCGACAGCGCCTCGTTCGAGCGGTGCAGCTCGTCGCGGGTCTGGGTGAGGGCGGCCAGCGAGTCCTCGAGCTCACGGGTGCGCAGCCGCAGCTCGAGCACGTCGACGACGCGCTCGGCGATGGCGACCAGGGCCTGCTCCTGGGCCTCGTCGAGCTCTCGGGGGGTGGAGTCGAAGACGCACAGCCGGCCGATGATGACGCCTTGGGGGGTGGTCAGCGGTGCCGAGGCGTAGAACCGGACGTCGCCCAGGATCCCTGTGACGAAAGGGTTCTCGCGGAACCGTTCGTCGACGCTCGCGTTCGGCACCACGACCCGGTCGGTGTGCTCGAGCACGGCGGCACACATCGAGTCCTCGCGGGCGCAGATGGAGGGCTCGAAGCCGGTGGTGGCGATCTGCTGCTGCTCCGTCGAGGTGATGAGGTTGATCGCGGCCGTGGGCACGGCGCAGAGCTGGGCGGCGATGTCGACGAGGGCCTGCAGCTCCCGAGCCGGTGCCCGGCCGAGCACGTCGTAGCGCCACAGGGCGTCGTCGCGCCGCTGCGCTCGGTCCAGGTCGTCCTCGAGGGTGGTCCGGTTTGTCACGATACGAAGACTGCATCGAGTTCGAGAGCCGGGCAAGCGGTTCTCGCCCCGTGTCGTCGGTTGCGTGACGGCCAGTTATACAAGAGCCCTTGTCAAAGTCTCGCCCGCCATCGAGGGTGGCACTCGTGCCTCGACTCACTGCCGCCGAACGTCACCTCGCCACCAGCCCGGCCGACGCCGCCGTGAAGGGCGGCGAGTCGGGGTCTGCGCTGCTCGACGCGCTCACCGCCTTCCACCACCCGACACGCCGCTGGATCTGCGAGCTCCTCTCTGCCGACGGCCCGGCGAGCGTCGGCCGCCTCAGCGGGGCCACCGGGCTCGCGGCCGGGTCCGTCAGCCACCACCTCGGTGTGCTGCACCGCTACGGCTTCGTCGAGCCGGCGCCCGAGCTCGCCCGCGACTCGCGCGAGAGCTGGTGGCGCATCCGGGCCCGCGACCTGACCTGGGACGCGGTCGACTTCGCCGACGGCACCGTGGCGCGACGCGTGGCGGCGACCGCCGAGGCCGAGAACTTCCGCCACCACGTGCGGGCCGTGCAGGAGTGGCTCGTCGAAGGCCAGCACGTGGACGAGGAGGTGCGCCGCGCGGCCGTCGCCACCGACACCTTCGTGCCGGCGACCCTCGACCAGATGCGCGAGCTGTCGCAGCGGCTGACCGACATGATCGTCGAGTGGAGCGCTGCGTGCCGGGCCGACGCGCTGCAGCGCCCGCACCTCGACCGAGTGCCGGTGCGCGCCTCGGCTCGCGTCTTCCCGAGCCGGCCGGTCGGGCGATGAGCCGGGCCGAGGCACCCACGTCAGCTCGGGCGGTGCCGACCCCGCCCGAGCTGGCGGAGGCGCCCGAGCTCATCGGCGAGGCGCCACCTGACGTGACCCGGGACCGGATGGTCCAGGGCTGGGTCGCCGCTGTCACCCTGTCGTGGTTCGGCGACGCCATGTGGGTCGTGGCGCTCGCGTGGACTGCTGCCCAGACGCTGTCGCCGGGTCTCGCCGGGGTCGTCCTCGGGGCTGAGACCCTGCCCCAGGCGGTGCTCGTCCTCGCCGGAGGGGTCATCGCGGACCGCTTCGACACCCGGCGCGTACTGGTGACGGGTCGGGTGCTGCAAGCGGTCGTCCTCCTCACGGGCGCGATCGCCTGGGTCGCCGGGGCGCGGGGAGCCGCACTGCTCGTCACGCTGGGTGTGCTGCTCGGCGTGGCCATGGGACTGACGATCCCCGCCGGCGCCACCCTCGCTCGCCAGCTCGTGCGCACCCAGGACCTCGCCACCGTCAGCGGGTGGAACCAGATCTGCAACCGCGTCGCCAGGCTGCTCGGCGCACCGGCCGGCGGTGTGGTCGTCGCGTGGCTGGGAGTGCCCGGAGCCATGGTGCTGGACGCCGTGACCTTCCTCGTCGTCGCGGGGGTCCTCTGGTTCGGGGTGCGACCGCGCTACCGGCTGCCGCGGGCGCCGCGCGTCTCGTGGTCGGCCAGCCTGCGCGACGGCGCGTGCTACCTGCGTGCTGACGAGTCCGCCCGGCTGCTGGTGCTGGGCCTCAGCTCCCTCAACGTCTTCGTCAGTCCCGTCATCGCACTCGGCATCGCGCTGCGCGTCTCGGCCTCGGGCTGGGGCTCGACGTGGCTCGGTCTCGCGGAGGGCGCTTTCGCGACGGGCGCGATCGTCGGGAGCCTCGCCGCGATCCGTTGGAAGGTCGCCCGCCCGGCTCGTGCTGGTTTCCTCGGGCTCGTCGTCCAGGGGCTGGCGCTCGCCGCGACCGGTCTCGACTCGCGGGCGGCGCTGCTCGGCGCCATGGCGACCGTCGGCGTCCTCGCCGGCACGGCGTCCGTGTGGCTGTCGGGGGTCTTCCAGCGGACGGTGGCGCCGAGCCACCTAGGGCGCGTGTCGGCCCTCTCGAGCCTCGGCGACATGGCCCTCGTGCCCGTGGCCCTCCCGGCCTTCGGGGCGCTCGCAGCCGTGACCTCGGTGCTCACGGCGGCTGCCGCCTTCGGTGGTGCCATGGCGCTGCTCTGCCTCTGGTTCGCGACGCGGCCCGCGATCGGCCGCCTGACCTGAGCGTCGCCACCACCGAGGCGGCCCGCCGCCACGGAGGCGGCGGGCACACGCTCGCAGGCCCTGTAGGGGGCTCTGCCGGATGTGAAGATGGGGGACTCGCACCGCTGCCCCACCCCAAGATGTTGGGGTTCGACGGCCCGGGCGCGAGGTCCGACACGCCGGGACGTGTGGGGCTCCTGTGACGTTTGTGCAGGTCAGCGACGCGGCGCGCCGGAGGTTCTCGATTCGCTTGCGATCGGGGTCACAGCATGCCTACAGTTACCCCTACATCTAGTAGTTACACAGATGTAAGACGTCCACATGTAGTCCCCAGTCAGACGGGGGTTACCCACAGGTCATCCCCACGTCGTCCCCAGCCCCGTCCCCAGCCTCGCCCGGTCCCACGAACACCGGGCGGCTCTCGGGACCGTCGCGGACGGCATACGGGATGGCCGCCACGCTGAACGACCGGGTCTCGGGGAAGGGAAGGTGACCAGACGTGCACTGCCCGTTCTGCCGCCACACCGACTCGCGGGTCATCGACTCGCGCACCACCGACGACGGCGCCTGCATCCGACGCCGGCGTCAGTGCCCCCAGTGCAACCGCCGCTTCACGACGCTCGAGACCTCGAGCCTCAACGTGATCAAGCGGTCGGGGGCCTCCGAGCCGTTCAGCCGGGCCAAGGTGCTGTCCGGCGTGCGCAAGTCGTGCCAGGGCCGGCCCGTCAGTGAGGACGACCTGGCCCTCCTCGCCCAGAAGGTCGAGGAGGCGATCCGGTCGCAGGGAAACGCCGAGATCGAGGCGCACGAGGTCGGCATGGCCGTCCTCGAGCCGCTCCGCGAGCTCGACGAGGTCGCATACCTCAGGTTCGCCAGCGTCTACCAGGCGTGGGAGAGCCTCGAGGACTTCGAGGGAGCCATCGCGCTCCTTCGGGCCGAGCGCGACGCGCTGGGGGAGGAGCCCGGTGCTCCCTCACAGCTCGACGCCCAGCGGTAACCACCCTCCACGAACACCTGGCGCCGGCCACTGTCGGTGCCACCAGCAAGACTCAAACCAGAAGCACATCGGTCAGGGAGGCCGCACGAAATGACGGAGATCGGTAACCGCAGCTCACGCTCCAAGGCAAGCGCCAAGGGCGTCAAGATCGAGCGCATCTACACCACGCCCGGCGTGCACCCGTACGACGAGGTGACGTGGGAGAAGCGTGACGTCGTCCAGCAGAACTGGAAGACCGGCGAGACGATCTTCGAGCAGCGCGGGGTCGAGTTCCCCGACTTCTGGTCGGTCAACGCGAGCACCATCGTCACGACGAAGTACTTCCGCGGTGCCGTCGGCACGGCCGCGCGCGAGGTCTCGCTCAAGCAGCTCATCGACCGCGTCGTGCTGACCTATGTCGCGGCGGGCAAGAGCAACGGCTACTTCTCCTCGGCGGCCGACGCCGAGATCTTCGAGCACGAGCTCACGTACGCGCTGCTGCACCAGGTGTTCTCGTTCAACTCGCCGGTCTGGTTCAACGTCGGTACGAAGAGCCCGCAGCAGGTCTCCGCCTGCTTCATCCTGGCCGTCGACGACTCGATGGACTCGATCCTCAACTGGTACAAGGAGGAGGGCAAGATCTTCCAGGGCGGCTCCGGTGCCGGCCTGAACCTCTCGCGCATCCGCTCCTCCAAGGAGCTGCTCTCCTCCGGCGGCACGGCCTCCGGTCCGGTCTCGTTCATGCGCGGTGCCGATGCGTCCGCCGGCACCATCAAGTCGGGTGGCGCCACGCGTCGCGCGGCCAAGATGGTCGTGCTCGACGTCGACCACCCCGACATCGAGGAGTTCGTCGAGACGAAGGCGCGCGAGGAGGACAAGATCCGCGCGCTGCGTGACGCCGGCTTCGACATGGACCTCGGCGGCAAGGACATCGTCTCCGTCCAGTACCAGAACGCCAACAACTCGGTCCGCGTCAACGACGAGTTCATGAAGGCCGTCGAGGACGGCACCAACTTCGGCCTGCGCTCCCGGCTCGACGGCTCGGTCATCGAGGAGGTCGACGCGCGCGAACTCTTCGGCAAGATCGCCAAGGCGGCGTGGGAGTGCGCCGACCCCGGCATCCAGTACGACGACACGATCAACGCGTGGCACACCAACCCCGAGACGGGTCGCATCACGGCCTCCAACCCGTGCTCGGAGTACATGTCGCTCGACAACAGCTCGTGCAACCTCGCCTCGCTCAACCTGCTGAAGTTCCTCCGTGACGACGACACGTTCGACGGTGTGACCTTCCAGAAGGTCGCCGAGCTCGTCATCACCGCGATGGACATCTCGATCTGCTTCGCGGACTTCCCGACCGAGCCGATCGGCGAGACGACGCGCAACTACCGCCAGCTCGGCATCGGCTACGCCAACCTCGGCGCGCTGCTCATGGCCACCGGCCACGGCTACGACTCCGAGGGTGGGCGATCGCTCGCCGCTGCGATCACCTCACTGCTCACGGGTGCCGCCTACAAGCGCTCCGCCGAGATGGCCTCCGTCGTCGGCGCCTACGCCGGCTACGCCCGCAACGCCGACGCGCACAAGCGGGTCATGCGCAAGCACCAGGCTGCCAACGACAACATCAAGACGCTCGACGCGATGGACTCCGACGTCCACAAGCTCGCGACGAAGGCGTGGGACGACGTCGTCAAGCTCGGTGAGAAGCACGGCTACCGCAACGCCCAGGCGTCGGTGCTCGCACCCACCGGCACCATCGGCTTCATGATGGACTGCGACACGACCGGCATCGAGCCCGACTTCTCGCTCGTGAAGTTCAAGAAGCTCGTCGGTGGCGGCTCGATGCAGATCGTCAACCTGACGATCCCGCGGGCCCTCAAGAAGCTCGGCTACCAGCAGGAGTCGATCGAGGCCATCGTCGAGTACATCGCCGACAAGGGTCACGTCGTCGACGCCCCCGGCCTCAAGCCGGAGCACTACGAGGTCTTCGACACCGCGATGGGCCAGCGCGCCATCTCCCCGATGGGCCACGTGCGCATGATGGCCGCGACGCAGCCGTTCCTCTCCGGCGCCATCTCGAAGACGGTCAACCTGCCCGAGACCGCCACGGTCGAGGAGATCCAGGACGTCTACATGCAGGGCTGGAAGCTCGGCATCAAGGCGCTCGCCGTCTACCGCGACAACTGCAAGGTCGGCCAGCCGCTCTCCGACGGTGGTTCCACCGCCAAGGACGCGGCCGCCGACAAGGCTGCTGCCGCCAGCGAGGTCAAGGTCGAGAAGGTCATCGAGTACCGCCCCGTGCGTCGTCGCCTGCCGAAGCGTCGCTCGTCGCAGACGACGTCGTTCGCCGTGGGTGGCGCCGAGGGCTACCTCACCGCCGGCACCTACGAGAACAACGAGCTCGGCGAGATCTTCCTCAAGTTCGGCAAGCAGGGCTCGACGCTCGCCGGCGTCATGGACGCCTTCTCGATCGCCGTCTCGGTGGGCCTGCAGTACGGCGTCCCGCTCGAGACGTACGTCGAGAAGTTCACCAACCTGCGCTTCGAGCCTGCCGGCATGACCGACGACCCCGACGTGCGCATGGCCCAGTCGCTCATGGACTACGTCTTCCGTCGTCTGGCGCTCGACTACCTCGACTTCGACACTCGCTCGTTCATGGGCATCCACACCGCCGAGGAGCGGGCTCGCCAGGTCGAGACCGGTTCGTACGAGGCCATCGAGGCGAGCGACGACGAGGACGACGACGAGCTGGCCGAGGAGCTCGAGACGCTCCAGCAGTCGACGCCGGTCGCCCGGAAGGAGTCCCCGGCCGCGAAGCCGGAGCCCAAGGTCGAGAAGGCCGCGCCCGTCGAGGTGAAGTTCGGTGCCGGCGCTGCCTCTGCCCGCGAGGCCTCGGGTGACGTCCACTCCTCGGCGGAGCTGCTCGAGAAGTTCGGCGGCATCACGGCCGACGCGCCGATCTGCATGACCTGCGGCACCAAGATGCGTCCCGCCGGCTCCTGCTACGTCTGCGAGGGCTGCGGAAGCACCAGCGGCTGCAGCTGATCGGACTGGAAACGGCCCGACCCCTCTGGGGGTCGGGCCGTTTCGGCGTCCGGGATGTTCGCGGTTCGTGGCTCGGTTTCCACTCACTGGCCGTCGGCGAGCGTGGGCATCCGGGCCGTCGCGCCAGGTTGTGGGTGCCCAGCACTGTGCGAGCTCACCCGGGGGCCCGGTGGGCCTGGGCGAGGCGCGGGCGCGTGTGCGTTGGGGCTAGGGCGCTGGGCCGATCACGGTGGAGAGAGCGACGAACGAGTATCCGCGGGACCTCAGCTCGGCGATGACCTGGGGGAGGGCGTCGGCATCGAGCGTGGAGTGGTCCGTGGGGTGCGCTCCGAGGTGCATGAGGACGATCTCGCCTGGCCGGGCGGCTCGTGTCACTCGTGCGATGACCGAGGACCGGGTCTGTCCGCCCGACGTGCCCTTCCACCCGAGCGTGTCGACCGTCCACCGGAACGGGACGTAGCACTCCTCGTTGACGACCGAGATGGTGCGCGCGTCCACGGCGCCGAAGGGGAAGCGGAACCATGGATGGGGGTCGCGACCCGTCACGCCCTTGATGCGGGCCGCTGCCGTGCGGATCTCGGCGCGAATCGCCGACGACGTCAACGTGGTCAGGTCAGGGTGCCGGTAGGTGTGGTTCCCGACCTGGTGACGAGCCGCGATGGCTCTGGCGCTCGCCGGGAAGGCAGTCACGAACTCGCCGGTGAGGAAGAAGCTCGCGGGGACGTGCTCCGTGGCCAGCGTGCGCAGGATCGAGGCGACGGCCTCGTTGCCGCTGCCGCCGTCGAAGGTCAGCGCCACCTCCTTGCGTGGGGTTCCGAGAGTCGTGAGGTCGCGACCGAGCAGCCGTGCGGGGATGCGGGTCGGGCAGCTGCCCGCGGTGTCGGTGGGCGTGGGCCGGGGGGCGCTCGACGTCGGGCGTCGAGTTGGGCTGGTCGGGCCGGTGGATGGCGGGACAGCGCTCGTGGGCGGCGTGCTCGTGGTCGCCGTGGCCTGCGGAGGGGAGGTCGACGTCGCCCCGGGGAGCTCCGGCGAGCGCCCGCCCTGGCACGCCCCGAGCACCAGCACGACGGCGGCGCATGCCCCCAGGAGCCCTCGCTCGACTCGTCTGCCCATGGCTCCTCCCGACTCCATCTGACACCCTGCCGGGCCGCCTGCCACCGCACTGTGCTCGACGAGACTCGCTCAGGGAGCCTGCGGTTCGACGAGGCCGCTCTCGTACGCCAGCACCACGAGCTGGGTCCGGTCGCGGGTCCCCAGCTTCATCAGGAGCCGGCTGACGTGGGTCTTGGCCGTCGCCGGGGTGACGAACAGCTCCGCGCCGATCTCGTGGTTCGAGAGCCCCCGCGCGACCAGCACCAGCACCTCCCTCTCGCGATCTGTGAGCACGTCGAGCGACGCCGGCGGCTCCGGACGGCCACCCGCACCGGCCGGCTCCCGCCGCACGAACTCCTCGATCAGCTGGCGCGTGACGCTCGGGCCCAGCAGCGAGTCCCCGCCGGCGACGACGCGGATGCCGTCGAGCAGCTGGACCGGGGGAGTGTCCTTGAGCAGGAAGCCGCTCGCGCCGGCGCGCAGTGCCCCGAAGACGTACTCGTCGAGGTCGAAGGTGGTCAGCACGAGCACGCGCGTGCCGACTCCGAGCCGGGCGATCGCGCCGGTCGCCTCGAGCCCGTCCATGACCGGCATCCGGATGTCCATGAGCACGACGTCCGGCTCGAGGTCGCGCACCAGGGCCACCGCCTCGGCGCCGTTCTCGCCCTCGCCGACGACCTCGAGGTCGGGCGCCGAGTCGACGAGTACGCGGAACGCCCCTCGGACGAGCGCCTGGTCGTCCACCACGACGACGCGCACCGGCGCGCTCACGGCGACCCCGCGGCATACGGCAGGGTGGCGTGCACGCGGAAGCCGCCGCCGGGTCGTGGTGCGGCCTCGAAGGTGCCCCCGTAGAGCTCGACCCGTTCCCGCATCCCGACGAGTCCCTGCCCCGTCCCGGGTTCGTCACCGATGGGGCGCACCACAGCCGTGGTCCCGCGTTGCTCCGGCCGTCCGTCGTCGGCGACCTCGATGTCGACCTGATGCCGCGAGCAGGCGACCCGCAGGTGCGCCACCGGGCCGCCGTGCTTGAGGACGTTCGTCAGCGATTCCTGCACGACTCGGTATGCCGCCAGGTCGAGGCCCGCGGGCAGGTCGGCCACGCTGCCCGTCGAGTCCACCATCACCCCGAGCCCCGCTCGGCGGGTCTCTGCCACCAGCGCGGGGATGTCGGCGAGGCCGGGCATCGGCTGCGTCGCCGCGGCCTCGGACCCGTCGCGCAGCACCCCGAGCATCCGTCGCATCTCGGTCAGGGTGTCCCGGCTCGTCGACTCGATGACACCGAGGGCATCGCGAGCCGCCTGCGCGTCGGTCTCGATGACGTGCCGCCCGACCCCGGCCTGGACGGCGATGACCGACATCGAGTGGGCCACGACGTCATGCAGCTCACGGGCGATCCGGAGCCGCTCGGCGGCCACCGCGGCACGGTCGCGGTCCTCGCGTTCGCGCTCGAGCAGCCGCGCCCTGTCCTCCATGGCCGCCCACCGGAGCCGTCGCTGGCGCAGGTTGTCACCGGCCAGCCAGGCCACCGCGGTGGCGAGCATCGTCGAGATGACGTCGTTGACGGCGACGACACCGGCCGGCTGGGCCACGAGCGCCACCGAGAACGCGCCGGCGGTCGCGCCCAGGGCCAGGAGCGAGTCACGGCGCCGGCCGTGCAGGGCGAGCCCGAAGAGGAGCGCGAAGGCACTCAACCCCGGGTAGGGCGCGTAGTGCAGCAGCGAGAAGGCCAGCAGAGCGCCCAGGGTCACCGCGAGGGCCAGCCACGGCGCCCGCCGGTGAACGGCGTACGGCGCCGTCAGGAGCACCCCGAGCACCCACGCGCCCACGTCGACGGGGCGCTGCCCGGCGCGGACGGAGGCACCGAACGACAGGACCAGCAGGACGAAGAAGGCGAGCGCGACGAGCGCGTCAGTGACCCTTGGGTCGATCCGCCACGCGTGTCGCCGCGTCGACGTGTCCATACCTGAACAGTAGGGAGCGCGGGCACGTCGGTGATCGGCTTTCGGGCGTACGCCCGGAGGCGTATGCCGTCCCGCTGAGGACGCCCCGGGTGCACCCCCGGGCGCACGCCGACGTTCGGCCGCCAGGGCGACGACCCGACCCGCCCTGCCGCCGGATCGTTGGTGTCAGCCGAAAACCGGCACCCGACACAGGAGCACAGCACCATGCCAAACCTTTCGTTCCACCAGCTCTCCAAGCACTACGGCCCGGTCACCGTCCTCGACGGCTTCACCGCCACTGCGCTGCCCGGCCGCGTCACCGCGTTCCTCGGCGTCAACGGCGCGGGGAAGACCACGAGCATGCGGATCCTGCTCGGCCTGGCCGATCCGACCAGCGGGACGGCCACCGTCGACGGGACCCGCTACGCCGACCTGCCGCACCCGACCCGCGTCGTCGGCGCGGTGCTCGACCAGGGCTTCCACCCGAACCGGTCGGCCCGCAACCACATCCGGCTCACCGCGATGCAGGCCGGCGTCCCGGCCACCACGGCCGACCAGCTCCTCGAGCGCTTCGGGCTCGGCCCCGCGGCAGGCCGGCGCGTGGGCGGCTTCTCGCTCGGCATGCGCCAGCGCCTCGCGCTCGCCTCCGCCCTCGTGGGGGACCCGTCCGTGCTCGTCCTCGACGAGCCGCTCAACGGCCTCGACCCGGACGGCATCCGCGAGATGCGCCGCTTCCTGCGCACCTTCGCCGACGCGGGCGGCACCGTCTTCCTCTCGAGCCACCTGCTCTCCGAGGTCGCTGCCGTTGCCGACGACCTCGTCGTCATCCACCGAGGCTCGCTCGCCGCGGCTGGCCCGGTCCACGACATCGTCACCGACGACACCGATCTCGAGTCGGTCTTCCACAACCTCATTCACTCCAACGACACCGAAGAAGCTTGGTCATGAAAACCCTTGTCTCCCTTGAGCTCTACAAGCTCCGCACCACGCCCGCCGCCTGGGTCAGCCTGGCCGTCACCCTCGTCCTGGGTGCCGCGTCCGTCGCGTCCAACGCCCTCGTGCCAAGTCCGGGGGGTCCCGCTTTCGGCTCGACCGACCACGTCAACCACGCGCTGTCGGTCTCGGCGCTCACCTCGATGGTGATGCTGGCGATCGGCGTGCTCGTCGTCGCCGGCGAGTACCGCCACCGCACGATCATGCAGACCTTCCTCGGCGAGCCCCGCCGCGCCAGGGTGCTCGCGGCCAAGGCCGTCACCGTCCTCGGCCTCGGGGCGATCCTCGGCGCCGTCACCTTCGGCATCGCCTACGCGGAGGCCGTCATCATCTACGGTGCGCGCGGAGTCCACTCCCTGCCCGTCGACGTCGTGCAGCTCTGGGTCGGCGCGACCGTCGCGTCCGCCCTCTACGGCTTGGTCGGCGTCGCCCTCGGTGCCCTGACCCGCAACACGGTCGCGGCCATCGTCGGCGCGATCGCCTGGGTCATGGTCATCGAGGTCGGGATCCTCGCCAGTGCCCTCCCGGACGTGGCCCAGTGGCTGCCTGCCGGGGCCGCCGTCGCCCTGACCAGCGTCGGCTCGGCAGCGCACGGCATGCTCAGCCCGACCACTGCGGCGCTGGTCCTCACCGGCTGGGCTCTGCTGGTCTCGGGTGTCGCCGCCCGCTTCAGCCTCAACCGAGAGGCGCACTGACCCCATCTCCCGGACCACGCGTCGGGTCGACGAGACCCGGCGCGTGGTCCGGCCGCGCGTCCGGCAGGACCACAGGTGGGCCCGGGACGCAGGAACAGCGCGGTAAGACGCGGTAAGACGCGGTAAGACGCGGGTCGGCTCGTTCGGCTAACACCCGTCAGGGTCCGCACCGCGCCGACGACTCCGTGAGACCGGGTCGGGCGCCGTCACCGTCCGGGAGGGCACATGGTCGTCACCGGCAGCCACCACACCGCCTTCGTGCTCACCGGCGGCGGAAGTCTCGGCGCCGTCCAGGTGGGCATGCTGACGGCCCTGCACGAGCACGGCATCACACCGGACCTGCTCGTCGGCACCTCGGTCGGGGCCGTCAACGCCGCCTACCTCGGCGGCCCAGGACCTCACGAGGAGCGGCTCCGCACGCTCGCCCTGCTGTGGCACCGGATGCGTCGCCAGGACGTCTTCGCCGTCGACCTGCGCCGCTGGTTCGGGGCGGCCCGGGGCACGCGTACGTCTCTCTTCTCCGGCGAGGGCCTCGACCTCGTCCTGCGCCGCAACCTCGGCTACGGCAACCTCGAGGATGCCCGGGTCACCGTCGAGGTCACGGCCAGCGACCTCGTGACGGGTCGGGGCCTGGTGCTCACCACCGGGCCGGTCGTCAGCGCCGTCCGTGCCAGTGCCGCGGTCCCGGGGGTGCTGCCTGCGGTGAGCAGGGACGGCAGGACTCTCGTGGACGGCGCGATCGGCGAGCTCGACGTGCTCGACCACGTGTCGACCCGCGGGGTCAGCGACATCTACCTGCTGCCGTCCGGCTACCCGTGCGCGGGCAGCCGCCCCACGTCGGCGCTGGGTGCCGCCCTCACGGCGCTGAGTCTGCTGCTGCATCGGCAGCTCATGGCGCAGGTGAACGGCTACTCGGGGCCGGCCACCTTGCACGTCGTACCGCCGTTGTGCCCGTTGGCGGTCTCCCCGGCGGACTTCACCCACACCTCTGCCCTGGTGGCCCGGGCGCGGGAGAGCACCGCCCGCTGGCTGGCAGCCCGCCACGACGACGGCGTGGACGTGCTCGCCCTCCACACGCACACGCACAGGCGTACGCACCGGGACCTCGAGCGCCCCGTCGCGCACGACCGCCCTCCGCGCCCCGAAGGGGGCGCTGCTGTCCGTCTCCCGAAAGGACTGGTGACATGAACCCCGCCTCCTGGTCCCCGGCTGCCGAGTCGCAGCCGCCTCGCCGTGCCCGCCCACCGTGGCGGGGCACCGGCGCGGTGACCGAGCCCGACCTCGAACGGGCGACCATCGGAGCCCGCATGCTCCTGGAGGCCCTCGGCCTCGACCTGGACGACGAGTCGATGGCACGCACCCCTGAACGCATGGCGGCGTCGCTCGTCGAGCTCATCACCCCGCGCCCGTTCCAGCTGACGACGTTCCCGAACGACGGCGGCTACGACGAGCTCATCGTCGCCCGCAGCATCCCGGTGCGGTCGCTGTGCGAGCACCACATGCTGCCGTTCGTCGGCACGGCCCACATCGGCTACCTCCCGGGCGAACGGATCCTCGGGCTGTCGAAGCTGGCCCGTGTGCTCGAGCACTTCTCGTCGCGGCCGCAGGTGCAGGAGCGGCTCACCGTCCAGGTGGCGAACTGGCTGGAGGCACAGCTCGGGCCGGTCGGGGTCGGGGTGGTCATCGAGGCCGAGCACCTCTGCATGACGCTCCGGGGCGTGCAGGCCCCGGGCACCACGACGATCACCTCGAGCCTGCTGGGGGTGCTGCGCGACGACTCCCGCACGAGGGCCGAGTTCCTGGCTCTGACGCATCACCCGCGCTGAGGCTCGCGCGGGTGGAGGATGGGCTGGTCGGGATCGCACGCGCGAGAGGGACGGTCATGGCCACACCGAGTCCTGGGTACTCCATCACCATCCGGGTCGAGGTCCCGGCCGGGTCCAACGCCACGGCCGCCCTGACCACGGCAGTGGCCTCGGCGGGTGGCGCCCTGACGGCGCTGGACGTCGCCGAGAGCCGCACCGACCGGCTCGTCGTCGACGTCACGTGCGACACGACGGACGAGGCCCACGGCCGGATGATCACCGACGCCATCGCCGCGATCCCCGGCGCCGAGGTGCGCAAGGTCAGCGACCAGACCTTCCTGCTGCACCTGGGCGGCAAGATCGAGGTGGTCCCCAAGGTTCCGCTGAAGCACCGCGACGACCTCTCCCGCGCCTACACCCCCGGGGTGGCGCGCATCTGCCGGGCGATCGCCGAGCACCCCGAGGACGCCCGCCGCCTCACCATCAAGCGCAACACCGTCGCGGTCGTCACCGACGGTACGGCGGTGCTGGGCCTGGGCAACATCGGACCGCTCGCGGCTCTTCCTGTGATGGAGGGCAAGGCGGCGCTGTTCAAGCAGTTCGGGGGAGTGGACGCCTGGCCGGTGTGCCTCGACACCCAGGACCCCGACCAGATCGTCGAGATCGTGCGCGCCATCGCGCCCGTCTACGGCGGCATCAACCTCGAGGACATCTCGGCGCCGCGCTGCTTCGAGATCGAGCGGCGGCTGCGCGACCTGCTCGACATCCCGGTCTTCCACGACGACCAGCACGGCACGGCGATCGTCGTGCTGGCCGCCCTGACGAACGCGCTGCGCGTCGTCGGGAAGTCCATCGAGGACGTCCGCATCGTCGTCTCGGGGGTGGGTGCGGCCGGTCACGCCATCATCCGGCTCCTGCTCAGCCAGGGCGCCGTCGACATCGTCGCGGCGGGCCGCGACGGCGCGGTGCACGCGGGTGACGAGAACATGGAGCCGTTCCGTCGGTGGATCGCCGACCACACCAACTCCCGGCACGAGACGGGCTCGCTACGCCAGATCCTGGTCGGCGCCGACGTGTTCATCGGGGTGTCCGCGCCCGACCTGCTGACCGGCGACGACATCGCGACCATGGCCCCCGGTGCCGTCGTCTTCGCCCTCGCCAACCCGGTTCCGGAGGTCGACCCGATCGCCGCCGGCGAGCACGCCGCCGTCGTCGCCACGGGCCGCTCCGACCACCCGAACCAGATCAACAACGTGCTGGTCTTCCCCGGCTTCTTCCGCGGGCTGCTCGATGCCGGGGTCTCCGACATCACCGACGAGATGATGGTGGCCGCGGCCACGGCCATCGCCGACACCGTCGAGCCGGGCGAGCTCAACCCGAGCTTCATCATCCCGAGCGTCTTCGACGCCACGGTCGCCCCCGCCGTCGCCGCCGCCGTATGCCGTGTGGCCGGGTCCGTGCCGCGGCAGGGCCCGGCGCGCTGAGAGGGGGAGGGCCATGATCGCGATCGTCGGCGGCACCGGCCGCCTCGGCCGGCTCGTTGCAGCACGTCTGGTGGAGGGTGGGCACGACGTGAGGGTCGTGGCCCGCTCGGCGCCGAGCACGCCCGTTCCCGGTGCACAGTTCGTCGCAGCCGACCTGCGCGAGCCGGACAGTCTCATGGCGGTCCTTGACGGCGTCGACACCGTCGTCGCGGCGGCCCACGGCCTGGACCCGACCAAGGGGGAGTCGCCGGCTGAGATCGACCGGGACGGCAACATCGCCCTCATCGACGCGGCCCGGGCTGCCGGGGGCGTCGACGTCGTGCTCGTGTCAACCGTGGACGCGTCGCCCGACCACCCGCTGGAGCTGCACCGGATGAAGTGGCAGGCCGAGCAGCACCTGCGGGGCAGCGGGATCGGCTGGACGATCGTGCGAGCGAGTGCCTTCGCCGAGATGTGGATCGAGCTGATGCAGACCTCGGCGCGCAACGGGAAGGGGCCGCAGATCTTCGGGCTGGGCGAGAACCCGCTGAACCTCGTCAGCGTCAGGGACGTCGCGGTCGCGGTCGCGCGAGCCGCCACGGACCCGAGCCTTCGGGGCCACGTGGTGGACGTCGGCGGGCCCGAGGACCTGACGTTCAACGAGCTCGCCCGGCTCGTGCGGCCGGGCGTGGCTCCCCGTCACGTCCCGCGCGTCGCCTTGCACGTCATGGGCCAGACCGCTCGGCCGTTCCGGCCCGCTCTGGCACGCATGGCCCGGATGGGGCTGGCAATGGACCGCGCGGACCTGCGGTTCGACCCGTCGGCCAGCCGGGCGGCATACCCGTGGCTGCCGTGCACCTCGGTGCGCGACCTTGTTGGCAGCGCCCGGCCGTGACAGGGCCCGTCCGCGAGCGGGCGGGCCCGGTGATCCGGCCGGTCAGGCCGCCCGACGGCTCCGTGAACCGGCATGCACGACGGCGCCCTCGCGCACGACGTCGTCGCTCTCGACCCTCGCGCCGTCCCAGATGTGGGCGTGCGCGCCGATCTTGACGCGCGCCCCGATCCTCGCGTCGCGTCCGACGACGGCTCCGGCGCCGACGTGCACCGTCGAGCCGATGACGGCGTGCGGGTGGACCGCGGCCTCACGGTCGACCCACGCGCCCTTGCCGATACGGGCTCCGGCTCCGACGACCGCACCGCGGTCGACGTACGCAGACGGCCCGATGTAGGCGGTCGGGTCGACGTGGGCGTGCGACTCCACGAATCCGCCGCCGTTCTCGTGACGGACGTAGCGCAGCATCATGCCGTTGTCCTCTTCGAACTCCTCGTACTTCCTCTGCCGCATCGGGTGCACCCCCTTCGTGTCCAGACGAGGGCACTCTGCCCACGCGTCACTCATGCGGATCAACGTTCAAGTGAACTTCAAGATTCCGCGGAGGCCGGCTGCAGGACCGCCGGTCTCACCGCAACGTCTGTACCCGTCCGGACAGTTCCTCCGACACCTGTCTCACCACGCGACTTCACCGTTCCGTGACCCCCGGCCACCCGGCATACGGTGTGGGGATGAACTTCCGATACCTGGGTAACAGTGGACTCAAGATCTCCGAGATCACCTACGGCAACTGGCTGACCCACGGCTCACAGGTCGAGAACGACGTCGCGACGCAGTGCGTGCGAGCCGCGCTCGAGGCGGGCATCAGCACGTTCGACACCGCCGACGTCTACGCCAACACGAAGGCCGAGACCGTCCTCGGCGAGGCCCTCAAGGGCGAACGGCGCGAGAGCCTCGAGATCTTCACGAAGGTCTACTGGCCCACCGGACCGGGCGGCAAGAACGACACCGGCCTCTCTCGCAAGCACATCATGGAGTCGGTCAACGGCTCGCTGAAGCGGCTGCAGACCGACTACGTCGACCTCTACCAGGCGCACCGCTACGACACCGAGACGCCGCTCGAGGAGACGATGCAGGCGTTCGCCGACGTCGTGCGCCAGGGCAAGGCGCTCTACATCGGCGTCAGCGAGTGGACCGCCGAGCAGATCCGTGAAGGCGTCTCTCTCGCGAAGGAACTCGGCTTCCAGCTCATCTCTAGCCAGCCGCAGTACTCCATGCTCTGGCGGGTCATCGAGGGCGAGGTCGTGCCGACGTGCGAGGAGCTCGGCGTCAGCCAGATCGTGTGGAGCCCTATCGCCCAGGGCGTGCTCACCGGCAAGTACCAGCCGGGCCAGCAGCCTCCGGAGGGCTCCCGGGCCGCCGACGAGAAGGGCGGCGCCGACATGATCAAGCGCTTCATGAACGACGACGTGCTCACCCGCGTGCAGGGGCTCAAGCCGATCGCCGACGAGGCCGGCCTGACCATGGCGCAACTCGCGGTCGCTTGGGTGCTCCAGAACCCCAACGTCGCCGCAGCGCTCGTGGGCGCGTCCCGCCCCGAGCAGGTCGCCGAGAATGTCAAGGCGGCCGGCGTGAAGCTCGAGCCCGAGCTGATGAAGCGGATCGACGAGGTGCTCGGCGACATCGTCGAGCGCGACCCGGGCAAGACGAAGGAGACGGCGCCGCAGCAGCGCGTCGCCTGACGTCGACGTCAGCGTGCGTATGCCGCCCAGCCGGATTCGCGAGGCTGGGCGGCATACGCTTCTAGCCGTGTGTCAGGCGGACACTACGGCGTGATCTTCGTCAGGCGGGTGGACCAGTTGCCGAGCGAGGTGCGCGTGCCGCCGCAGCTGCCGATCGGGGCCGTCAGGTACTGGCTGAGCGTGCACGTCTGGGCGATGTACTCGGACGCCATCCAGATCGAGCTGCCGTCGGTGACGGCGGCGCCGTAGTCACCCCAGCGCGTGCGCGGCGGGTCACCCACGAATGCCTTGTAGCTGGTGAACCCGTCATCCGGGCCGAGACCCTTGCCGACGATGTGGATCTGTCCGACCGCGCCCGTGGACGAGATGGGGACGTAGCCCGCGCTCGGGTAGTGGTTCGAGCCCGTCACGGTGAAGGCCATGGCCCCCTGGCCGCTTGGCAGCATGGTGATCGCCGGGTAGGTCAGGTCGCTGTCAGCGAGGGCCAGGTAGCCCTGCTTCTTGATCGATCCGCCGACCTTGCCGGCGCCGTTGATCGACGGCTGCAGCGAGAACCATGCGATTCCCGCTCGCAGCTGTCCGTTGACGCGCACCGCGGTGTCGAGGGCACCCCACAGCACGCCGCTGGTGTACCAGGTCTGCTGCATGCGGGTGTCGTTCGCGTCGGGGCTGGAGAGCACCTCGTCGTGTGCTGGCTCGTCGACGAAGAAGAGGTTCCAGCATCCCGTGAGGCCACCGACGACCGTCGTCGTGTCGTTGATGCACTCGCCGAGCGGGATGTCACCGGACTTCTGTTGCATCGTGGGTGGGAAGACGTAGGTCTGGCTCGTGACCAGACGGCTCGTCACCCGGAGATCCGGGGTCGACGCGTCGAGCGACGCGGTGTTCGTCAATGCCCAGAGACCGATGCGCTTGGCCGTGCCGGTCGGGTTGCCGGTCTCGGAGCCGTCACCGGCCACCGAGCTGAGCATGAACTCCGTGCCGTTCGCGTCGGTGGCGTACTGGCTGGCAGGTGACGTCGCGGGCCAGACCGTGAAGCCCGGCGTGCCGGAGAGCTGAAGGTTCTGCACCAGGGTCACGTCGAGAGACGCCGGGTGCTCGGCGAGCTGCCGCTTCGAGAACGCGAAGACCTGGGCGGCGTTGAAGTTCGGGCCGAAGAGGTCGTACTCGTTCGTCGTGACGTAGATGCCGTTCGCGTCTCCACCGATGTGCGGGTAGTCCTGGAAGCACGGACCGGGCGCGGTGCCGTCGAGCGTGCAGTGGTGGTTCGGCGTCCCGTCAGTTCCGTCGTTCTGCGCGGGCACGGAGTAGACCGTCCACGCCCCGGTCGGGTCCCCGGTGTTCGACACGGCGACGTCGATCGTGTTCTTGCCGTTGAAGTTGCCCTGGTCATCGACGAACAGCGTCGTGATCGCGACGACGAAACGGTTGAAGTCCGGGTCGTAGTGGCAGACCGGGTCGATCACGTTGGGTCCGACCGCGCCTGTGGCCCGGTCGATCGCCGCCGGGTAGCGGAAGAACGTGTTGAGGTCCTGGACGGCGGTCACGGGCACGGCGTTCGCGTTGTAGACCCGCAGCACGCTGTTGACCGACTCGACCGTGAAGCCGTTGCCGACGCAGAGCGCCTGGTCAGGTGGCTCGAGCGAGAACTGGTTGCCGCCGTTGGCGAGGCGCTGGTCGCGGTGGTTGAGGCCCTGGATGCTGGCCTGGACGTCCGGGTTGGAGGCCGCGACCGCGCTGGACGCCACCACCGGGGCGTCGAGCGGGTGCTTCGGGAAGATTCCGTGCTTGAAGTTCGGGTCGGGTCGTGTGGACGGGACCGCAGGACCCTCGTCGTCGGGTCCGGCTCGCAGCTCGGGCTGTTGCAGCCCGTCGGCGCCAGCAGCGAAGGAGCGGATCGATGTCGTGCCAGTGGACGGGACCTGGCGGGTGTCAGAAGGGGCGGCGTTCGCGGCTCCTGGCAGACTCAGCAGGGCTGCAGCGATGGCTGCGGCTCCGCCGGTGGCGATGATCTTTCGCATGAGCACCTCCGAGGGGTTTCTGCACCAGCGCGTCGCGTGGGCCTCCTCCGGGTCGTTCATGCGGAGCTCGGCCCACACGACTTTCGAATCTACGCTCGGCGTTGTGTTGCCGGACGGCTTTGGGTTTTTTGCCCTCCGGGTGCGCAATGCCTGCAGGTGTCCGGTCGGCGCGCGCGACGGCATACGTCCGATGTGCCGCACTCGGCGCCCCCGGGTGGCTAGCCTGCGGCCATGGCACAGGGGGAGGCTGCGCGCTTCGCGCACGAGTCGGAGCGGGTCGTGTGGGAGCGACTGCGGGGCACGGTGGCCGACGGCACGGTCCTGCTGGCCAACGTACGCCTCACGTCGCAGCGCAAGGACCACGAGCTCGACATTGTGGTGCTCATGCCCGACGTCGGCATCGTGGTCGTGGAGGTCAAGGGCGGAGTGTGTCGGTGGACGCGCAGGGTCAGTGGTGGTCCGGCGGCGGCACCCGCAAGAGCCGCGTGCGCCCCGTCGAGCAGTGCCGCGACGGGAAGTACGCGCTGCGCGAGTTCATCGAGGCCGACCCTCGGTGGAGGAACCACCGCAGCAGGGTGCGGTTCGGCCACGCGGTAGTCGTGCCCTTCACCGACCTCGCCGACGACTTCGCCACGACGGACTGCCCCCGCTGGATGATCAGCGGCAGCCGCGACCTCGACGACCTCGCCGGGCGCATCCACGACGTCGCCGCCATGCAGGAGAACGAGCAGCGCGTCCCGAGCGACGGCGACATAGCGCTCGTCGTCGAGATCCTCACGGGCAGGGGTCGTCCCGTGCCGGACGTCGCGGCCGACGCCGACGAACGCGCGGCGACGGCCGACCGCCTCACGCAGGAGCAGGCCGCGCTGCTCAAGGCCACGCGGCTCATCCCGCGCATGGAGATCCGCGGTGGGGCCGGCAGCGGCAAGACGATCCTGGCGCTGACCCAGGCGAAGGACCTGACGCGGGGACAGGGCGACCGGCCGGCGCAACGCGTGGCGCTCGTCTGCTACTCGATCGGGCTGTCGCAGTACTTCATGCGCCAGCTGGCCGGGGTGCCGCGGCGCCACCACCCGGCGTTCGTGGGCTCGTTCGAGGACCTCGCCAACGAGTGGGGCATCGACACCGCGTCGCACGACCGCAACGACGCGGACTTCTGGGAGCGTGACCTCGCGGCCCGGATGACCGAGATCGCGAGCGGGCTGCCCGACGGCAAGAAGTTCGACGCCGTCATCGTCGACGAGGCGCAGGACTTCGCGGACCACTGGTGGTTCCCGCTCATGAAGGCGTTGCGCGACGAGGACGAGGGTGGGCTCTACGTCTACTCGGACGAGAACCAGCGCATCTTCGCCCGCTTCGGTCAGCCGCCGGTGCCACTCGTGCCGCTCGTGCTCGACCACAACCTGCGCAACACGCAGCAGATCGCACGCGCGTTCGGCCCGCTGGCGCCCATGCGCATGCACCTACGCGGCGGTGACGGCGCCGAGGTCACCTTCGTGCCGTGCGCCCGCGACGACGCGGTGGGCGTCGCCGACGACCAGGTCGACGTGCTGCTCGCCACGGGCTGGGAGCCGCAGCACGTCGCGCTGCTGACGATGGGGTCACGACACCCGGCACAGGTCGAGCGACAGGAGGCCCAGGGGCACGTCGGCTACTGGAGGTCGTTCTGGGACAACGACGACGTGTTCTACGGGCACGTCCTGGGCTGCAAGGGGCTCGAGCGGCGCGCGGTCGTGCTCTGCGTCAACGCCAAGAACACCGAGCGCGCGCGGGAGATGCTCTACGTGGGCATGTCACGCGCGACCGACCAGCTCGTCGTCGTCGGCGACCCCGACTTCGTCCGCGAGATCGGAGGCAGCCAGGTCGCCGCGCGGCTCGGTCTCGAACCTCGCTGACAGAGGCAACGTGGGTGCGCATGGAAACCGAATTCTCCGTCCGCGCAGGATGATTCGGACGCAAGCGCACTCTGGCCCCACCACACCGAGCGCTACGGCCGATTCACCGGCAGGCAGTCGTTGAAGGGCGTAGCGTGCGGGGTTGCGATACGTGCGGGCCCTCCCCTCGAGAGCACTCTGCCCCCGACGCCCGCCCCGCAGTGGAGAAGACATGTGGCACAGGAAGATCAGCATCGCCTTGTCAGCCGGTTCTCTCGCAGCACTCAGCGCCCTCGCCCTCGCCGGACCGACCGAGGCCTCGCACCAAGGGGGTGAGCGCGTCAGGATGCACGACGACTGCGACCCTGCGACCTTCAACGCAGTCCTGGGCCCCGGCGCGTGCGTCGGCGACGGGGAGACCACCGTCGACCAGCTCTTCGCGGAGCTGACCGCCACGCAGACCGCCAGGGCATGGAACTTCGACCCGTCCATGCTCACGATCCGAGAGGGCCGTCCGGTCCTCGTCGAGAACAGGGGCGGCGAGACGCACACCTTCACGATGGTCGAGCACTTCGGCGGCGGCTTCGTGGCGCCCCTCAACCAGCTGTCAGGCAACCCGGTCCCGGCCGAGGAGTGCGCCACCACGCTGCCGAACGGCGACCTCGCGCCGAAGCCGCCCTCGAAGGTGAACGTCTTCGTGACCGCCGGGGCGAAGGAGGCCTTCAGCACGGCCCACCTCATGCCGGGCACCTACCTGTTCGAGTGCTGCATCCACCCGTGGATGCGGGTCGTGCTCACGGTCAGGTAGCTGGGGACAACTCCGACGGGGCAGGCCCCAGCCCGGCCACGATGGCGGACATGACCTTCCAGGACCTGCCCCCACGGGCCACCGAGATCCCGCTCACCGACGTCCGCATGGCCGGCGACGTCATCGACCTCATCATCGGTGAGGCCGACCGCGACAACGGCTGCGTCGGGCTGATGATCTGCGACGAGCAGCACCGCGGCGTCCAACCCGTCGTGCTGCACGACCTGGGCGACGAGACCGGCCCCGACGGGCTGGTCGGCCTGCTCGAGCTCGTGCTGCCACTCGTCGCCGAGAGTCGGGGCTCTTTGCTGGTGTCGCGGGGCCGACCACGCGGGACCGCCGCCGACGACGTCGACCGTGCCTGGCACCAGACCGCCATCGACCTCTGCGCCGGGCACGGTGTCCGTCTGCTCGGCTTCCACGTCGCCACCGGTGACGGTGTCTTCCGGCTGCCCGACCCGCTCACGGCTGCCTCCTGACCTCGCAGCGGGCGGCACCCGCGGCCCGTCCGGCTCAGAGGCCTTGCGCGTGGGGCATCAGGGCGAGGAGCGTGCCGCACATGGAGCCTGATCTCGAGCATCTCTTCACCCGCGCCGCAGCCGAGGGGGCACGCCACCGGATGACCGTCGCCGACCGGCCCGTCCACCCGTACCCCGACCCGGCAGCTCTGGCGCAGGCGTTCGGCGGGCCGCTCCAGGAGGGGCCGACCGCCCCCGCCGAGGTCGTCGACGAGCTCGTCGCGGCCGCCACGCCGGGTCTGGTCGGCACCGTCGGCCCGCGCTACTTCGGCTTCGTCATCGGGGGCGCCTCGCCGGCGGCGACGGCTGCCGACCTGCTCGCGTCCGGGTGGGACCAGTGCGCCTACAGCGAGGCCCTGTCGCCCGCGGCGGCTGCCGCCGAGCGCGCGGCGGCCGCGTGGCTGACGCGCCTGCTGGGACTGCCCGCGACCGCGTCGGTGGGCTTCGTCACCGGCGCGCAGGCGGCGAACACGGTCGGGCTCGCGGTCGGGCGTCAGCGCGTGCTGGCCGACGTCGGATGGGATGTCGCGCGCGACGGGCTCTTCGGCGCACCGCCCGTCGCCATCGTCGCCGGCGACGAGCGCCACGCCACGATCGACAGGGCCGCGCGGCTGCTGGGGTTCGGCACGGCGAGCATCGTCCCCGTCGCGACCGGTGCCCAGGGTGCCGTGGACGTGCCGAGGCTGGCTGAGGCGCTGGAGGCGCTGGGGGGCCGTCCCACCATCGTGTGCCTTCAGGCGGGCAACGTGAACACCGGCGCCTGCGACGACCTGCTCGCCGCCATCCCGTTGGCCCGCGAGCACGGTGCCTGGGTGCACGTCGACGGCGCGTTCGGGCTGTGGGCAGCAGCCTCACCGCGGACCGCCCACCTCGTCGACGGGCTGGAGCTGGCCGACTCCTGGGGCGTCGATGCGCACAAGTGGCTCAACGTCCCCTACGACTGCGGGCTCGCCATCTGCGCCGACGCGGGGCTGCACGCCTCCACGATGTCGTATGCCGCCGCGTACCTCACTGGTTCGGGCGCCGTCTCCGACTTCGTCCTCGGCGACCTCACCCCTGAGTCCTCCAGGCGTGCACGGGGATTCGCGGTGTGGGCAGCGCTACGGGAGCTCGGAAGCGCTGGGGTGGCCGACCTTGTCGACCGGTCGTGTGCGCTGGCGCAGCGCATGGCCCAGCGGCTGACAGCGGGGGGCGCGACGATCCACAACGACGTCGTGCTCAACCAGGTGCTCGTCAGCATCGGGGACCCGGCTCGGACCGACGCCATCATCGAGCGCGTGCAGCGCCAGGGCGTCTGCTGGGTCGGCGGCACCACCTGGCGCGGGCTACGGCTGATCCGCGTCTCCGTCTCCAACTCGACGACGACCGAGGCCGACATCGACCTCTCGGCAGACGCGATCCTCGCCGCGGCTGCGGAGTGAAACGCGCTCTTGCGCAGTGCCGCCCGCGACACTGATCAGCGCAGCAGCAGGTCCATCTCGTCCCTCAGGTGAGCCATCAGGGGTTCCCGGTCCGCCACGACGTCGGGGTCGGTGACGACGCAGACGGAGAGGGTGCCGGCATACGAGAGCACGTCGAAGGTCACCGCGACGTTGCCGGGCGTGACGGCGATCGGCAGCAGTCGCGTCACCTCGCGACCGCAGAAGGTGAGCCGGTCGGACGGGCCGCGGACGTTGGTGACGAAGGAGTTGACCAGCCGCTGGTGGTCGACGAACCACTGCAGCAGCCCCGCTCGGGCGAGTCCGCGGAAGACGACGCCGAGCGGGGCGGCGGAGGCGGCCCGCGGTCGCCCTCGCTGCTGACGCGTGAGGTCCGCGACGCGCTCCAGCCGGTCGAGGGCATCGGTGCCGACGGGGATCCGGAACGGCACGACCCCGGTCTCGTTCCCGAGCCTGCCGGGCGTCGTCGACGTCCGCGACGAGTAGGGCACGGAGAGAACCACCGAGTCGACCGGCCCACCACGATCGGCCAGCGCGCGGCGCATCGCGCCCGCCACGGCAGACAGCAGGAGGTCGTTGAGCGTTGCGCCGTGCCGGTGGGCAGCCGCGATCGCCTCGCCGAGCGGGGCCTCGAGGACGGCCACCCGTCGGCGCGGGCCGGTCGGCCGGTTGAACGCCGTGCGCGGGCACAGGCGAGGTCGTTCCCGCCGTGCCCCGAGGTCGTGCAGGCCGGACCGGACGAGACGCAGCCGCGGGCCGACGGACCTGACTCCTGCGAGCCGGTCATGCCACGCCTCCGTCGCGAGGGCGCGGCGGGTCGGCGCGCTCGCGCCCACGTGCGCGACCGGGATCGCCGGCGTGCCGTCGGAGAGGGCGGCCAGGACCGCCAGCCCGCCGATCCCGTCGGTCAGGACGTGGTGTGTCACGAACACGAGCGCGGCCTCGCCCCCGGGGAGGCCGCTGAACCAGTGCGCAGCCCAGAGGGGGCGGTCACGGGGTAGCGCGTGGCAGGCGAGCTCGGCGGCACGGTCGAGGAGAGCCTCGTCGCTCTCCACCTGCTCGAAGGTGAGGTGCCTGGCGACGTCGAACCGGTCGTCGTCGCGCCAGTACGGGCGGCCGCAGCCGAAGGGCGCGGCGCGCAGACGTTGCCGCAGTCGAGGAACCTGTTGCGCCCCATCGCGAACCGCCGACACCACGACCGACGGGTCGAGCCGGGAGCCGCCGTCGACGACGAGGACCGCCGCGATGTTCATGGGGGCCGGGCCCCGGTCGCTCAGCAGCGTGGTGAGGTCGTTCGGCGTGAGGCGCCGGACGGCCCCGTCCCGGCGGGGGTCATCGGTGTCGCCTCTCGGGTGTGGGCGCCTGCCCGTGGCCATGCATCCACGCTAGGCCCGTCACGCAGCCGATCGGTCGGCTCTCGCGAATTTGTCGTGTGTCTGCTGCGTCACGGGGCCTCCTCCCAGCCATCGTCCAGTCTTGCCCCAGCGGAGACCCAGCAGTTCCTGACCACCTCTTGACCAAGCAGTCCGTAGCCGGGCCCGACCCGAACTCGTTGTCCCTGTCGAGCGAGCGCGCGTGTAGTCGCGTCGCCGGTCACCGGACCGAACGCCTCGGGGGTGTTCTTCACACCAGCGGACCCAGGAGCTGCCCCGCATGCCGACATCATCCAGAAACCACCGTTCACGCGCGCTGCCGCTCGTCGCGGCGGCCGGGCTCGTCGCAGCCTTCGGCGTGGCCGCTCCGGCGATCGCCGCAACGCCGGACTCGGGGTCGCTGTCCGACACGAGCACGAGCGTCCAGTGGAGCGCAGGTCCCTTCGCCGCCCCCAACGTCACGGGGACCGCGGGTGACGTCACGTGTGGACCGGAGCTGTGCGACGACTTCGCGCTGCACGTGTCCACGCCGAGCGGCTACGGCGACACGCACCAGCTCACGATCAAGGTCGGCTGGCCCACTTCCGCCGCCGACTTCGACGTCTACCTGCTCGACACGAACGGGGCCGTCGTCGCGTCGGCCGCGTCGTCCTCCGACCCGGAGGTGATCATCGCGCCGCCGACGAGCGGCGACTACACGGTGCGCGTGGTGCCGTTCGCGCCGCTCGGTGACACCGTCACGGCGACGGCGACGCTCACTGACCTTCCCGCCAACCCGCCACCCGGCACGGCGACGCCGCCGACGTTCTCCCAGTACGGCGCCCCGGAGTCGTTCGCCCAGGCGCACGATGCCGGTGAGCCGTCGATCGGCAGCAGCCACAAGACCGGCGCGACCTTCTACCAGGCGCTCTTCGGCACCTTCAAGGCGACGTGGGACGACACCGTCTCGCCGTCGCGGGTCTCGTGGGCCGACGTGTCCGCGACGCCCGCCAACGGCTGTGCCACTGGCGGCTCGACCTCGCTCGACCCGATCGGCTTCACCGACCCGACGACCGGCCGCGTCTTCGAGAGCCAGCTCGCGGGCAAGACCTCACTCATGTGCTACTCCGACGACGACGGCACGACGTGGTCGCCCAGCCAGGGCGGCGGCCTCAACTCCGGCGTCGACCACCAGACTGTCGGCGGAGGCCGGTTCTCTCCCAACGGTGTCGGCCCGTTGCCCACCTCCACCTACCCGAACGCCGTCTACTACTGCAGCCAGGACATCGCCGACGCCAACTGTGCGTCGAGCCACGACGGCGGCGTGACGTTCGGGCCGGCGGTGCCCATGTACTCGCTCCTCGACTGCGGAGGCCTCCACGGCCACGTCAAGGTCGCCCCGAACGACGGCACGGTCTACGTGCCCAACAAGTCGTGCGGTGGCAACCAGGCGGTCGCGGTCTCCGAGGACGGCGGCACCACGTGGTCGGTGCGCAAGGACCCCGCGAGCACGACCGGGGACTCCGACCCGAGCGTCGGCATCGGGGCCAAGGGCACCGTCTACATGGGCTACCAGGCTGCTGACGGGACACCGCGGGTCGCAGTCAGCCGTGACAAGGGCCGCACCTGGACCGACGACCAGAACGTCGGAGCCGCGCTCGGCATCCACAACACCGTCTTCCCGGCCGTCGTGGCGGGTGACGACGACAGGGCCTCGTTCGCCTTCATCGGCACGACGACGCCCGGCAACTACCAGGACGCAGCGACCTTCACGGGCGTGTGGCACCTCTACGTCTCGATCACCTACGACGGCGGCAAGAGCTGGGTCACGGTCGACACGACGCCGACCGACCCCGTGCAGCGCGGCTCGATCTGCACGGCCGGAACGACGTGCGGCAACGACCGCAACCTGCTCGACTTCATGGACGCGACGGTCGACAGGACCGGTCGGGTCGAGGTCGGCTACGCAGACGGCTGCACGGGCGCGTGCGCCCAGCCCGGCGGCGCGCAGAACTTCGACGCGTACGCCACGATCGCGCGGCAGCAGAGCGGCAACACCCTGTACGCCGCGTACGACGCCCTGCCCAACCTGACGCCGAGCGCGATGTCGGTGGCGAAGACCGGCGGGCTCTACGCCACGACCGCGACGGTGGCCAACACCGGCAAGGCAGCGGCCTCGGGCGTCACGACGCGCCTGTTCGTCGACGGGGTCAACGTCGCGACCTCGGTGCCCACCGACATCGCGGCCGGACGCTCGGCCACGGTGGGCTTCCCGGGCGTGCGTCTGGGCAAGGGCACCCACACGGTCGCGGTCGTCGCCGACCCCGACGGGCACGTGCGCGAGTCCGACGAGGCCGACAACCGCCGCCAGACCCAGGTGAGCCGGTGAGAGCGGGCCGCGCGCTGGTCGCGCTCGTCACCGTCGGCGCCGTGACCCTGCTGGCCGGCTGTGCCGACGAGATGGAGGACGCGATGGCCCAGACCGGTTCGGGCTCCACGCCTGCCGCGCTGGTCTGCGCGGCCGACGCGAAGGCCGTCGACCTGCCAGAGGGCTATCCCGCGCAGGCGGTCCTGCCCGACGGGATCGTCGTGACCGGCGTGCAGTCGCGCACCCAGGGACGCACGGTCGTCACCGGTGTCTCCGCGAAGCCGTTCGCCCAGACCCTGGCGGACATGCAGCGGGCCTACTCGACGCGAGGCTGGACCGCCTCCGAGGGGGAGGTCGAGGACCGTGACGCCGAGTCGAACTTCGACGGCAACGGGCTGCGGGGGAGATGGGCCATCCGCGAGATCCCCGACTGCACAGGCAACACCTCGGTGAGCGTCCTCATCGGGAAGTGATCCCTCGGCGGCGAGCGCAGTCCAGCGCTCGCCGCCGGTCCTGTCGCCCAGCGCTTGCATGTCTACGTGGTCACAGGGTGCTGCCGTCGCGCCCGCGAAGCGGGACGATGGAGGTGGCCGGAGCACACGGCCCCGACCGGCATGGAAGGGGAGAGCGATGGGCGCCGAAGCCAGCCCCACGAACACCACCACGAGCCATGGCATCGTCGTCGGATACGACGGGTCCCCCGGAGCACGCCTCGCCCTGGACTGGGCGATCGAGACCGCCAAGCGCGACGACCGTCCGCTGACCCTGATGCACTGCGTGGGCCTGACGATGACCCCGACCTTCCGCGCGTACGACCCCGGGGTCCACGCCCACACCTACGAGGAGCTGTCCCGGGGCGTTCTCGCCGAAGCCATCGACATCGCGTCGGAACAGATGAGCCGCAAGGACGTCCGGCCGCTCAGCGCGGTCGGCAACGCCTCCGCGGAGCTCGTCGGCGTGTCGCCGCAGGCGGATCTCCTCGTCACCGGATCGCGTGGCCACGGCACCATCTCGTCGGGCCTGCTCGGCTCGACCTCGTATGCCGTCACCGCGCACGCACACTGTCCTGCCGTCGTCGTGCGTGGTCCTGCGGTCGTCCATGCCGGTCCGTCGCACTCCGTCGTCGTCGCCTTCGACGACTCGAAGCCGGCCCAGACCGCCCTGCAGACGGCCATCCAGGTCGCTGCCGCGGCGGAGGCACAGCTGCACCTCGTGTCGGTCGACAACGTCGGGGGACTGGAGGCGTGGCCCGAGACCGACACCATGCTCGGCCGCGAGGAGGTCGTCGAGTCGATGCACCGGCAGGTCGAGAAGACGGTCGGTGACGTCGCCGACGAGGCCCGACGCGACCACCCTGGACTCGACGTGCGCACGAACGTCGTCGGCGGGCCCGCCGGCCATGCGATCGCCGGCTACGCGGCCGACGTGTCAGCGGGCCTCATCGTCATGGGCTCGCGAGGCCACGGCGGGTTCACCGGCATGCTGCTCGGCTCGGTCAGCCACCGCGTGATCCACGATGCCGCGTGCCCCGTCATGGTCGTGCGCTGAGACACCCGAGCCGTGCTAGCCCGTGGACCCACGGCGAGCCAGGGCGATGGCGGTCTGCTCAGCCAGCCGCGTCACCGTGCGCTCCGCCGCGGCCTCGGTGGCCAAGGCTTTTCCCTGACTGGCGCCCTCGGGGTAGCTGAACCGGAACGAGACCGAGAATGGCTGCGCCGCCTTGCTGCTCGGTTTCCAGCCGGCGAGCGCCGTGCCTTCGGGCAACCAGGCGGTCACCTCTCCGGGAAGCATGTCGATCCTAGGCTCCTGTGACGCTGTCGAGCTGAGGGAGATCCTGATCCCCAGCCCCGTGCTGACCGTCACGTCGGCGCGCTGACTCGCAAAGCGTGGCTTGCTGAGCCACCACGCGCAGGCGTCGTCGTGACGTGCCTGTTCGACCACGACTTTGGCTCCGGTCGTCCTGGCGATCACAGACCTCGTGAGGGCCTGGCAGTCCTTTCGCGGCGACGCTGGGGTGCTCGCCGACGAGCCCCCGAAGGGTGAAGCCAAGAGCGGCAGCCCTCCCTGGAAGAGCTGTGGAGCGCGCAGCGCCACCTGACTGAGAACCACGAGCATGCCGAAGCCGGCCAAGGCCCTTGTTGCGGACGGGCGGCGTCGTCCACGCCGCGTCCCGCGACCGGAACCCCGGCTGCCACGACTGCGGCTGGTCGAGTGACGCGCCTCCAGGACGGCTGGCACCGTGAGGGTGGTCGTTGAGCGGGGCCCGTCGGGCACCCCTGCTGACGCTGGTGGGTAGCAGTGGTCGATCCTGCGTGCCAGCAGCTCCCCGGAGATCGGGTCTGTCGTCAAGGGCTGGCGACGCAGCCACCTCGCTAGACGGGCGTGAGGCACGATCTCGACGCCGCGAACCCGTCGCGGGCGGAACCTCGCACCGTGCCCGCCGGCGAGAGCGACGACGGGCACCACCGGCGCTCCGAGCGTCTTCTCCATCTCACCCGCGAAGCCGGCGAGCTTGTCAAGCTCGGCGCCCTTGGCCGAGCTGCGGCCGGCGTGCTGCCAGAGGTTGTCGTCGTGCACGCTGAGACCGCCGGCCCAGTTCTTGGCATCGACGAGGAACACCCCACCGGGGCCGACGACGACGTGGTCGATGTTGGTCAGGCTCGTGCCCGGTCGCAGCAGCCGGTCGTGCAGCACGACCCAGCCTCTGGGCAGGTCTCGGAGGGCACGCGCGACGCGCCGTTCGCCTTCGGCACCCGCGGCCCAGGCACCGGCCTGCGTCTCCAACGCCTCTGCCCTGAGTCGGGCCTCGTGTTCACGCTCTCGCTCGGCGGCCGCGCGTGCCCACAGCTCCTCCGCTCGCGCCCGTGCCGATCCACCGTCCGCCATTCCCTCTTCCCCCCTGTGCCTGTGCCGCGTCGCGACCTTAGGCGGGGACAGGCAGGCCTCGGGCCCGAATCGGCACAACTCATGTCGATCCGGGCCCGAAGCAGGTCATGCCTGGGCGTGCGCAGGCCGCCCCTCAGCGCCCCGGTGGGCGCTGGAAGCCGGGGCGTCCCGCGGTGCCGGCGGCACGCTCGACGGAGCGCCCGAGCTTGCCGACCGCCTGGCCGAACGCACCCGTGCCGCGGCCGCCGAGACCCGGCGGCACGACCACGACGGGGCAGTGCGAGGCGCGAGCGATCCGGCTGCCGAGCCAGCGCGCGCCCACCTCCGTCGAGCGTCCGGCATCGATGACGACGAGGTCGGCCGACCGGCTCTCCTCGAGCATCACCGCTCGCCGCTTGCCGCCGACGACCCGGGTCTCGACCACGTGGTCGTGCCCGAGCACCCGCGCGACGTCCTCGGCCAGCCGCGACTCCTCGTCGGCCAGGGCCCTGTCGTCGGAGACGACCGACGGCACGCGACCCCCGGTCGCGGTCTCGGGGGCGTGCGGGCGCCAGGCCCGCACGGCCACGACCCGCCCGCCGCGGACGGACGCCTCCTCGACGGCCCACCTCAGCGCACCGGGCGACCCGCTCGTGGGGCTCACCCCGACGACGATCGTGTAGGTGCGTCCCAGCGCGGCGAGGTTCATGCCGCGGCTCCCGACTCCTCCGACACCTTGCTCAACGGGTCGGCGATGTCCTCGAGCGACTTGCGCTCGGCGTCGATGCCGATCGCGAGGGCCACGACGCCACCGATGATCATGATCACGGCACCGGCGACGTAGCCCCACGTCAGCGGCATACGGTCCTTGCCCTCGCCGATGAGCGTGCCGTAGAGCACCGGTGCGATCGCGCCGGCGCACTGGGCGATGACGAAGAAGTACGAGATCGCCTGGCCGCGCACCTCGAGCGGGAAGATCTCGCTGACCGTGAGGTAGGCCGCCGACGCACCGGCAGAGGCGAAGAAGAACGAGACGCACCAGAAGATCGTGTGCGTCGTCGCGCTGAGCGCCTGGGCCTGGAAGAGCCACGCCGACACGAGCAGGACGATGCCGGCCACCGTGTAGGTGAAGAAGATCATCTTGCGACGGCCGATGGTGTCGAAGAGGTGGCCGAGCAGCAGCGGGCCGAGCAGGTTTCCGGCCGCGAAGGGCAGGAAGTAGAGCGAGGTGCCCGCCTTGTCGATCTGGTAGAAGTTGGTCAGCACGAGCGCATACGTGAAGAAGATGGCGTTGTAGAGGAAGCTCTGCGTGACCATCATCGTGAGGCCGAGCACGGTGCGCCTGCCGTAGCGCCGCACGAAGACGTCCCACAGGACCTTCGGGCCCATCGCGTCCTCGGGCTTGACGAGGATCGCCCTGCTGTCGTCGACCTCGGACAGCTCGCCGCCTTCTCGCCGCACGCGTTCCTCGATCTCGTCGACGGTGCGTTCGGCCTCGTCGGCGCGTCCGTGTGTGAGCAGCCAGCGGGGGCTCTCCGGGATGTGGCGGCGCAGGTAGATGATCGACAGGCCGAGGACCGGGCCGATGAAGAACGCGAGACGCCAGCCGAGGTTCTCGGCGACGTTGTCGGGGTTGAGCAGGTAGAGGTTCGCGAGGGCGCCGAAGAAGGCGCCGAACCAGTACGTGCCGTTGATCGCGATGTCGACGCGCCCGCGGTAGTGCGACGGGATCAGCTCGTCGATGGCGGAGTTGATCGCTGTGTACTCGCCGCCGATGCCGAGGCCGGCGATGAAGCGGCAGACCCACAGGAAGCCCATGTTCGGCGCGAAACCGGCCAGGCCGGACCCGACGAGGTAGATCACCAGCGTGATGATGAAGAGCTTGCGGCGGCCCCACCGGTCGGTGAGCCGACCGAAGGTCAGCGCCCCGACGACCTGGCCGATGAGATAGATCGTGCCCGTGAGCCCGACCTGGGCGGCCGACATCCCGAGCGACTTCTGGAAGCCCGACTCCGACACGATCTGGATCTCGAGACCGTCGAGGATCCACGAGATGCCGAGCCCGATGACGACGGACCAGTGGAACTTCGTCCACGGCAGCCGGTCCATTCGCGCCGGCACCAGACTCCTGATCGCACCGTCCGTGCGCTGTTGTGCGACAGCCTCGCTCATCACATCTCCTTTGATCGATCGCTCCAACCGTCGGGCGGGGCCGTGCGGCGCCACGTCCTCGCCGTCGAGATGCGTACCCCCTGCCGAGTCGCGAGCAACGCACCCGTCGGAATGCGCCCATCGCGTATGCCGCCGCGCCCGCCCTCGCGGGTACGTGACTGTCGGGCGACGGCACAGGGACCCCGTCGGTGACACCAGGAGGAGCGACATGCCCGCCAGGAAGCGAGCCAGCAGCAGGGGCACCGACCTGCCCTCGACCCTCGAGCGGTCCTCGAAGAAGGCGCAGGACACGTGGCTGGCGACGCACGACGCCGCCGTGGAGCAGTACGGCGAGGGGGAGCGCGCCCACCGCACGGCCTTCGCGTCGCTGAAGCACTCGTTCGAGAAGGTCGGTGACCACTGGGAGGAGAAGGCCGAGAAGGGCCCGAGCGACCCGCAGGCCGCCCGCCGCGGCGCCGAGGCGCGGGCCCACCTCGACGACGGTGACACGGCTGGCGGCGTCGACACGAACGCCTCGAAGTCGCACCTCTACGACATCGCCAAGCGCCTGGGCGTGCAGGGCCGCTCGCGGATGAACAAGGCCGAGCTCGTGGAGGCGATCCAGCGCGCGAACGACCGCGCCACCGCGGCCGCCCGGGACTGACGATAGGGCTCGTCCGTCGGCTGCGACAGTTCTACGCTGGTCAGTTGGGCCGCCACGGAGACGGCCGGTGCGGTGGGACGACCACGCCGCCACCGCGGAGGAGTGAGCCATGTCGGTGTCACGAACACGGAATGGAACTCGGGGATCTCGGTCAGTAGCAGCACTCGGGGCGGCGGCTCTCGTCGCCGCCGCTGCTCTGGCCGCGGGAGTCACGGCCTCGGGGGCCTCGGCTGCGGGAGCGATGACGACCTATGTCGTCGTCTACCGCAGCGGGACGGCGACGACGGGGGCAGCGGCCGCAGTAGGGGCCGCCGGAGGGGAGATCGTCGCGAACTACGGGCGGATCAACGTCGTCGTCGCGCGCTCCACCAGCGTCGACTTCGCAGCGCGGATGAAGCAGGTCAACGGGGTCGAGGGCGCGGTGGCGACCACCCGCTTCGCCACCTCCGTCGATGGTGGCGGCGCAGCCACGAACGTCGCCGACGTCTCGACGCCGACGACGGGCGCTGCCACGTCCGCCGAGCCCCTGGCAGGTCTGCAGTGGGACATGGCGCAGATCAACGCGTTCCAGGCGCACGAGGTGACCAGGGGCAGCTCGGACGTCCTCGTCGGCGACATCGACACCGGCCTGGACTACACGCACCCTGACCTGGCCGCCAACGTCGACGACAGTGCGAGCGCCAACTGTGTCGGCGGCGTAGCCGTACCCGGCAAGGTTGCCGCGGCGGACGACAACGGCCACGGCACCCACACGGCTGGCACGATCGCGGCAGCGGCCAACGGCATCGGCATCGTCGGTGTGTCACCGGCAGTGAGGATCGCCGGTATCAAGGCAGGCGACGCCGACGGGTTCTTCTTCCCGGAGGCCGTGATCTGCGCCTTCATGTGGGCCGGCGACCACAAGGTCGACGTCACGAACAACAGCTATTTCGCCGATCCGTGGCTCTTCAACTGCAAGAACGACCCGGAGCAGCGGGCCATCTGGACCGCCGAACGCCGCGCGATCCAGTACGCCCAGAAGAACGGCGTGCTCGTCGTCGCGGCCGAGGGCAACCAGGCCGACGACCTCTCGCACCCGACGCAGGACGAGACGAGCCCAGACAACACGACGCCGGTCACCCGAGACATCACCAACGCCTGTGCCGTCGTGCCGACGGAGGTCCCCGGCGTGGTCGGCGTCAGTGCCACGGGCAACAAGCGGCTCAAGTCGTTCTACTCGTCCTTCGGCACGTCGTCGGTCGATGTCGCAGGGCCAGGCGGCGACTCGGTCCTGCAGCTGACCGCCGCGGCACCGAACGGACGCGTCCTGTCGACGTGGCCGGCCTCGTTGCTGACCGTCACCTGCCTGCCGGCCCGGCGCCTCGTGGATCCTGTCAGCGGGGCGGCGTACTGCTACCAGCAGGGCACGTCGATGGCGTCACCGCACGCCGCCGGTGTCGCCGCGCTCATCGCGAGCCGGACTGCTCAGAGCGGCAGCGCTCTTGCCGCCGCCCTACAGCGTGCCACCAACCCTCTCGCGTGCCCGGCGGACCCGACGGTCTACGACTTCTTCCCGGCCCTTGACGGCGGGGCCCTCCAACGGTGCCAGGGCGGCATCGGCCACAACAGCTGGTTCGGCTCGGGGGAGGTCGACGCGCTCAAGGCGGTCGGCTGACCCAGCCTGTACGCCGTCGGGCCGGGTCCGCGTGGCCCGACCCGGCGGCTACGCCGCGGGTGTGGCCGGTCTGTCTGAGTGGTCACACTCGCCTGCCGCTGCCCACCCTGGGGCGGGACGATGGAGGTGGCCGGAGCGAGCGGCCCCGGCGACAGCGAACGTCCAGCCCAGGAAGAGGCGCACCATGAACGGCCAGGCTCGCACCACGTACGGCATCGTCGTCGGCTACGACGGGTCGCCGGGCTCCCGGCTCGCGCTGACCTGGGCGGCGGAAGAGGCCCGCCTGCGGGGCAAGCACCTCACCATCGTGCACAGCGTGAACGTCGCGGCCGTGCCGGCCTACCCGGCCATGGACCTCAGCCAGCTCGAGCCCTCCTTGGCGCAGGCGGCCAAGACGCTCGTGGACGACGGCGCGGTGCGCGCTGCCGAGACGCTCGACGCCGCGCAGGTGGAGACGCAGTACTGGCTGGGCAGCCCTGCCGCCCAGCTCGTCGACGCCTCGAAGGAGGCTGAACTGGTCGTCGTCGGCAGCCGCGGCCGTGGTCGGGTCCTCGCCGGAATCCTCGGGTCCACGTCGTACGCAGTGGCGGCGCACGCCAGGTGCCCGGTCGTCGTCGTGCGCGGACCGGTCGACTCGTCGTCCGACGAGCCGAAGATGCCACCGCGGCCCGGGAGGGGACACGACGTCGTCGTGGGCGTCGACGACTCCGACAGCGCCGCCCGCGCGGTGGACGTGGCGGCGGAGGTGGCCGAACGCGAGGGTGCCGTGCTCCACGTCGTCCGCGTCGCGCACTCCGCCTCGATGGAGGCCTGGACCTACGCCGAGGTGGCCAAGGGCGGCACCGAGGAGACGCACGCACTGCGCGACCACGCCGAGCAGTCGGTCACCCGGGCGGCGAACCGCGCACGGGCCCGGCACCCCAAGGTGCTGGTGACCACCGAGGTGCTCTACGGCGACCCGGGTCAGTCCCTCGCCGACCTCGGCTCGACCGCCGGCCTGGTGGTCGTCGGCTCACGCGGGCACGGCGGATTCACGGGCATGCTCCTCGGGTCGGTCAGCCACCGGGTCATCCACGACGCGGCCTGCCCGGTCATGATCGTGCGCTGAGACTCGTCGAGCTCGTCGCCTACGAGTCGAGTGCCTGTGCGAAGCGCCCGAGCGCCTCGTCCCAGCGCGACTTGTCGCCGGCGCCGTCCTCGGCGATGCCCTGGCCCTCGTGGTAGAGGTCGACGCGCGTTCCGTCGCCGTCGGGCTTGAGCTGGAGGTCGACGATGCTGAGGGGTCCGTCCTCGTGCGGGTGCCACGAGACGCGGATCTGTTCCATCGGGTGGTAGCTGCGCACGACGCCGTGGGGGCCGTCGGCGCTGTGCCAGGACTCGCCCTTGCTGCCGAGCGTGACACCCGGACCGAGGAGCGCCTCGGTGCCGCGGGAGCTGATGAGGTGGCGCCACACCTCGTCGACGGGCGCACCGACCGTCAGCGTCGAGTGCACGCCCGCGGGAGATCCCTCGAAATCGGCGTCCTCTGCGTTCTCGGGGATCGACTGCGTTGAACTGCTCATGGGCACCTCCGGGTCGCGTGGACCGGCCCCTGATGGGCCGGACCCACCACAGACAGTCGACCAAAGACTGGGCGCGAAGACAATGGTTAGCCTGCCCCCATGATCGATCACTTCGGCATCAACTGCTCCGACCTGGCCGCCAGCGCCCACTTCTACGACGAGGTGCTGGCGGTGCTCGGCTACAGCAGGCAGATGGACGTCGGCGTCGCCATCGGCTACGGCTCCGAGGGCCATCCTGACTTCTGGATCAGCGCGTGGCAGGGCAGCGAGCCCAACCGCGAGATGCACTGCGCGTTCCACGCCGACTCCGTCGATGCGGTGCGGGCGTTCCACGCCAAGGCCGTCGAGCTGGGCGCCGAGTCGCTGCACGAGCCGCGCCTGTGGCCGGAGTACCACCCCGGCTACTTCGGCGGCTTCGTGCGCGACCCCGACGGCAACAACGTCGAGGCCGTCTTCCACGGCGCCGGCCCGAACGGGTGACGGCGCCGGGCGGGCAGGCGTGACGCCGCGTCAGCCGGTGTAGCCGGCCCGGCGCAACGCGTCGGCCATGGCGCTGCTGGCCGGCGGGTCGTCACGCCGCGGGCGGTTGCCCTGGCCGCCGCGGTCGCCGCGGTCGCCCTGACGCTGGCCCCCACCGCGGTGGGGCTGGCCGCCCTGGCGCTGACCGCTCGGGGCCCCCGGGCGGGCACCGCCGCGGTTGCCGCGGTCGTCCTTCGAGCCGTCGGTCGGCACCTCGTCGTCGAGCCGCAGCGTGAGCGAGATCCGCTTCCGGGCCACGTCGACGTCGAGCACCTTGACCATGACGACGTCGCCCGACTTCACGACGTCGTGCGGGTCGCGGACGAAGCTCTTCGACAGCGCCGACACGTGCGCGAGGCCGTCCTGGTGGACGCCGACGTCGATGAACGCCCCGAAGGCCGCGACGTTGGTGACCACGCCCTCGAGGGTCATGCCCGGCTCGAGGTGCTTGATCTCCTCGACGCCCTCCTTGAAGGTGGCCGTCTTGAAGGTGGGCCGCGGGTCGCGGCCCGGCTTGTCGAGCTCACGGATGATGTCGGTGACCGTGGGGAGTCCGAACGTGTCGTCGACGAAGTCGGCGGGCCGGATCGCCTGCAGCGCTGTGGTGTTGCCGATCAGCGAGGTGAGCTTCTGCCCGGTCGACTCGAGCAGGCGGCGCACCACGGGGTAGGCCTCGGGGTGCACGGCGGACGCGTCGAGCGGGTCGTCGCCGCCGGAGATCCGGAGGAACCCGGCCGCCTGCTCGAACGCCTTGGGCCCGAGGCGCGGCACGTCCTTGAGCGCCTTTCGGCTGCGGAACGGTCCGGTCGCGTCACGGTGCGCGACGATGCTGTCGGCGAGCCCGGCGGTGATGCCGGACACGCGCGTGAGCAGGGGAGCGGAGGCGGTGTTGACGTCGACCCCGACCGCGTTGACGCAGTCCTCGACGACGGCGTCGAGCGAGCGCGAGAGCGCCGTCTGGGAGATGTCGTGCTGGTACTGGCCGACCCCGATCGACTTGGGGTCGATCTTGACGAGCTCGGCGAGGGGGTCCTGCAGGCGCCGGGCGATGGACACGGCGCCGCGGAGCGAGACGTCCATGCCGGGCAGCTCCTGCGAGGCGAACGCCGAGGCCGAGTAGACGGAGGCGCCCGCCTCCGACACGACGGCCGTGGTCAGCTTCAGCTCGGGGTGGCGCTTCACCAGGTCGGCGGCGAGGCGGTCGGTCTCGCGCGAGGCGGTGCCGTTGCCGATGGCGACGAGCTCGACGTCGTGCTCCTTCGCGAGCCGCGCGAGCGTCGCGATGGACCGGTCCCACTGGTTCTGCGGCACGTGCGGGTGGATGACGTCGGTCGCAACGACGCGTCCGGTGCCGTCGACGACGGCGACCTTGACGCCGGTGCGGAAACCCGGGTCGAGACCCATGGTGGCTCGGGCCCCGGCCGGCGCCGCGAGCAGCAGGTCGCGCAGGTTGGCGGCGAACACGCGTACGGCCTCCTCCTCGGCGGCCCGGCGCAGCTGCATACGGGCGTCGATGCCGAGGTGGACGAGGATCTTCGTGCGCCAGGCCCAGCGCACCGTGTCGGCGAGCCACTGGTCGGCCGGCCGGCCGGCGTTCTCGATGCCGAAACGTCGCGCGATCGCCCGCTCGTATGCCGTCGGGCCGGGCTGCTGCTCGGCGGCAGGGTCGTCGGGGTTGATCTCGATCGAGAGGACGTCCTCCTTCTCGCCGCGGAAGAGCGCGAGGATGCGGTGCGAGGGGAGCTTGGCGAGCGGCTCCGAGAAGTCGAAGTAGTCGGAGAACTTGGCGCCGACCTCCTCCTTGCCCGAGCGCACGCTCGAGCCGACGTGGCCCTGCCTCCACACCCGCTCGCGCAGGTCGCCGATGAGGTCGGCGTCCTCGGCGAAGCGCTCGACGAGGATCGCCCGGGCGCCGTCGAGCGCGGCGGCCGCGTCAGTGACCTCGCGGTCGGCATCGACGAATCCTGCTGCGGCCGTGGACGGCTCGGTGTCGGGCGACCGGATCAGCAGGTCGGCGAGCGGCTCGAGGCCGGCCTCGCGGGCGATCTGTGCCTTGGTGCGGCGCTTCGGCTTGAAGGGGAGGTAGATGTCCTCGAGACGCGCCTTCGTCTCGGCCGACATGATCTGAGCCCGCAGGGTGTCGTCGAGCTTGCCCTGCTCCTCGACCGAGGCGAGCACGGCAGCGCGTCGCTCCTCGAGCTCGCGCAGGTAGCCGAGCCGCTCCTCGAGCGTGCGCAGCTGCGCGTCGTCGAGCCCGCCGGTGACCTCCTTGCGGTAGCGCGCGACGAAGGGGACCGTCGAGCCACCGTCGAGCAGGGCCACGGCCGCGGTCACCTGCCCGTCGCGGACGCCGAGCTCCTCCGCGATGCGACGCTCGATCGACGCGACCTTCACCTGCACGCTCACGGGCTGTTCTCCTAGTCGTCGACGACGTGACCGAGCCACGCATTCTGCCGTGCGGTCCCTGTCGGCCGTCGGGCAGGGTCACTCGTCGAGCAGGGCCTCGAGGGCGGCGCGCTCGGCCTTGGGGACGTAGCTCGCGTAGTAGTCGTAGAGGCTGTGCAGGGACGCCCGTCCGGCCTCGGGGCCGTCGCCGGCACGGATCGCCGCCAGCACCTGCTCGTGGTGGCCGAGGGACCGCTTCATCAGCGCCTGCGCGTTGCGGGCGTGGGCGATCTTGTCGGAGATGAGCGAGAGCACCGTGTCACGGACGACCCCGTTGCACACCTGGATGAGCGTGTTGCCGCTCGCGCGGGCGATGGCCTCGTGGAAGGCGAAGTCGGCCTCGCTGAACGAACCGTAGCCGCCGTCGACGGCGGTGCGCATCTGCTCGATGGCGGCGTCCATCTCGGCGAGCTGGGCCTCGGTGCGCAGCACGGCGGCGAGACGGTTGGCCGTCGAGTCGAGCATCATCCTCGACACGAGGAGCTGCGAGAGGGAGAGCCCGTCGGCGCGCGCCAGCCGGCGCATCTGCTTCGTCAGCCCGCCGGTCGTGAACGGCAGGATCTCCGGGCCGTTCGGGTCGCCGGGGCGTGATCGCACGACGCCGTTGCTCTCGAGGACCCGCAGCGCCTCGCGCACCGTGGCCCGGCTGGTGCCGAACTGGACGACGAGCTCGCGCTCGCTGGGTAGGCGCTGTCCCGGGCGCAGCTCGCCGCGGGCGATCGCCTCCTCGACCTGCTCGACGATGCGCTCGTAGAGGCGGACCGAGCGCACCGGCTCGAAGCCGCGGCCGGTCGGGGTGTGCGAGGCGGAGGGGTTGTCAGCCACGCTGGTCTCCTGCCGCGGGGATCGGCCACACAGGCGTCGCAGCCGCGCCTCGATGCTCCTCGAACCAGTCGACGGCGCGCAGCACGCCGACGTCGTCGAAGCGGCGGCCGGACACCTGCAGCCCGATGGTGCGCCCATCTGCCGTGAAGCCGCAGTTGACCGACGCGGCGGGCTGGCCCGACATGTTGTAGGGCGCGGTGAAGCCGATGTGGGCCATTCCCTCGTCGTCCTCGCCCCACGGCATCGGCCACTCGGCGGGAAAGGCGAGGACCGGCGCGACGGGGGAGAGCACGAGGTCGAAGGCCTCGGTCGCCGCGACCGTCGCCTGCTGCAGCGCCATGATGCTGGCGTAGTCGCGCAGCACCGAGCGGCCGTCGACGTCGCTCACGGCGAGCACCCACCGCTGGATGAACGGCAGCACTCTCTCGCGGGCCTCGGGGGCGAGGGCGTCGAAGTCGGCCAGCGACCGCACCCTCCAGAACTCGTCGAGGTCGTGGAGCATGCGTGGGGTCATGAACGGGTCGAGCGGGGCGACGTCGGCACCCGCGTCGGCGAACACCTGGGCGGCGGCCTCCACCGCCGAGCGCACCTCGGGGTCGAGCGGCAGGCCGCACCCGGCGTCGAGGTGCAGGCCGATGTGCAGGCCGCGGACGTCGAGGGGCTCGGGCGGCAGCACCGTGCCGAGGTCGGTCGGGGGCAGGCTGGTCCAGTCGCGGGCGTCGGGTCGGCTGATGACCGACAGCAGCAGGGCGGCGTCGCGCGCCGAGCGGGTCATCGGTCCAGCCGCCCGGCCGAGGTAGGGGGTGTCGAGGGGTACGCGGCCCGCGCTCGGCTTGAGCGTGGTCAGCCCGAGCCACGTGCCGGGCAGGCGGATCGAGCCGCCGATGTCGGTGCCGACGTGCAGGGGCCCGTACCCGCCTGCTGCGGCTGCGCCGGCGCCCGAGCTCGAGCCTCCGGTCGTCAGGGCCGGGTTCCATGGTGACCGGGTGATGCCGTGCAGGCTGGAGACGCCGGAGCTGAGCATCCCCCAGTCGGGCATGACCGTGGAGCCGAGCACGACGCCGCCGGACTCGTCGATGCGCTCCGCGACAGGGCTGCTGCGCGTGGGCACGACCGGCTCGACGCCGGCGTTGCCGGCCGGCATGGGCACGCCGGCCCGGCCCAGGTTCTCTTTGATGGTGACCGGCACACCGTCGATGGGTCCCGCGGGCTCGCTTCTGCGCCAGCGTTTCTCGCTGGCGCGAGCCGACGTCTCGGCGCCCTGGAGGTCGAGCTGCCAGAACGCGTTGAGCTCCGGCTCGCGAGTGGCGATGACGTCTGCGACGTCACGCAGCACCTCGACGGGCGAGAGGTCACCCACGGCATACGCCCGCACGAGCTCGGTGGCGGTGAGGCTGGCCGGCCGGCCAGGGGGGTGCGGCATGGGCGTCCTTCCGCGTCGGACGGCTCTCGGCCGCCTGGGCCGCCGGACGAGGTCTTGACATCCGGCCTGATGAGAGAAACGGTACCTCTCACGGCGAAAAAGTCTACTGGTCAGACCAGTGCAGATCCGAGGGTCGACGACGACCAGCACGGACAGGAGAGCGATGACGGTTCGGCTCGCAGCGATCCCCGGCGACGGCGTCGGGCCCGAGGTGGTGGCCGCCACCCTGCCCGTCCTCGCCGCCGCGCTCGAGAGCCACGGCGAGCACCTCGAGGTCACCGAGCTGGACTGGGGCGCGGACCGATTCGTTCGCGAGGGCGCTGCCATGCCCAGCGACGGCGCCGAGACCGTACGCCGTCACGACGCCGTCCTGTTCGGCGCGGTCGGTCGACCCGACGTCCCCGACCACGAGCTCGTCTGGGGCCTGATCATCGGTCTGCGCCAGCAGCTCGACCTCGCCGTCAACGTCCGCCCGGTGCGCGCCTTCGAGGGCGTCCCGAGCCGCGTCCGTGACGTGGAGGGAGTGGACCTCGTGATCGTCCGCGAGAACACCGAGGGCGAGTACGTCGGAGCCGGCGGACTGGCTCACGCGGGCACCGGCCACGACATCGGCATCGAGGTGGCCGTCCACTCCCGGCGGGTCATCGAACGGGCGGCCGAGTACGCGTTCGGGCTGGCCGCGCAGCGGCGCGGGAAGCTGGCGCTCGTGACGAAGTCGAACGCCATGCGCCACGGATACCCGCTCTGGGACTCGGTGGTGCGCGAGGTCGCGCAGCACCACCCGGAGGTCGAGCTCGAGGTCGTCCTCGTCGACGCGATGGCCGCCCGCCTCGTGCAGTCCCCGCACTCGCTCGACGTCCTACTGGCCGGCAACCTCTTCGGCGACATCCTCAGCGACCTCGCGGCCGTGCTGGCCGGCGGCATGGGCATGGCGCCCAGTGCGAACGTGCAGCCCGGTGGCGCCGTGCCGGGTATCTACGAACCGGTGCACGGCTCGGCGCCGGACATCGCCGGCCGAGGCATCGCCAACCCGACGGCCTGCCTGCTCTCCGGGGCCATGCTCCTCGACGACCTCGGGCACTCCGGACCCGCCGACGCGATCCGGACCGCACTCACCACGACCCTCCGATCCCCACAGCACCACACCCCCGACCTCGGCGGCACCGCGAGCACCTCGCAGCTGGCCGCAGCGGTCCTGCACGAGATGGAGTCACGATGAAGCCCACCCGCATCGGCACGGCGGCGTCCGCGGCGCTGCTCCTCGCCCTCACCGCGGCCTGCTCGGCAGGCTCCGGCTCGTCCAACTCGGGAGGCACCGGCGGTGCCGGCGGCTCCCAGGGCGGCGGCGACACCTCCCTGACGGTCGGCCTCGTGGCCGAGCCGGCGAGCCTCGACTTCACCACCAAGGACGGCGCCGCCATCCCGCAGGCCCTGCTCGACAACGTCTACGAGACCCTCGTGACCGTCGACCAGGACGGCAAGATCACGCCCTCGCTCGCCACGTCGTGGACCGTGTCGCCCGACGGCAAGACCTACACCTTCGAGCTCGTCGACAACGCGAAGTTCACCGACGGGCAGGCCTTCACCGCGAAGGACGCCGTCTACTCGATCAACCGGGTCAAGAAGGACTGGACGATCTCCCTCAAGGCCGCCATGGACGTCGTGGCCGACGCGAAGGCGCTCAGCGACACCAAGCTGCAGGTGACCCTGAGCAAGCCGAGCAACGACTGGCTCTACCGGATGTCGACGCGCATCGGCGCCATGATGACCGAGAAGGCGGTGGCCGACCTCGCGACCCAGCCGGTCGGCACGGGCCCGTTCGTCTTCGACCAGTGGCGACGCGGCGACTCGATCAGCCTCAAGGCCAACCCGGGCTACTGGGGCAAGAAGCCCTTCTTCCAGCAGGTCACCCTGAAGTACTTCAAGGACCCGACGGCGCTCAACAACGCGCTGCTGACGAAGACGATCGACGTCATCGGCACGGTGCAGGCACCCGAGTCGCTCGCGCAGTTCCAGGGCAACGACGCGTACGAGATCGTCGAGGGCACCACCAACGGTGAGGTGCTCCTGTCGTTCAACAACGGCAAGGCGCCGTTCAACGACCTCAAGGTGCGCCAGGCCGCGCGCTACGCCATCGACCACAAGGCCCTCATGGACACCTGCTGGGCCGGCCGCGGCACCCTCGCCGGCAGCATGGTCCCGCCGACCGACCCGTGGTACGAGGACCTGACGGGTCTCTACCCGCACGACGTCAACAAGGCGAAGTCGCTTCTCGCGCAGACGAGTGCGGCCACGACCCCGGTCCGGCTGCGCATCCCGTCCCTGCCGTATGCCGTCTCGTGCGGTCAGGTGGTCAAGAGCCAGCTCGAGCAGGCCGGCTTCAAGGTCACCCTCGACCAGCTCGAGTTCCCGGCCGTCTGGCTCTCGACGGTCTTCACCGACGCCGACTACGACATGTCGATCGTCGCGCACGTCGAGCCGCGCGACCTGCCTGCGGTCTTCGGCGACCCGAAGTACTACACGCGCTACGACAACAAGCAGCTCCAGGCAGACCTCAAGGCGGCAGACTCAGGCTCGCCCGAGCAGCAGGTGACGCTGATGAAGAAGGCGGCCCGCGAGCTGTCGGAGGACGCAGCCGGTGACGTGCTTTTCATCCTGCCGAACCTCATGGTCGCCGAGAAGGGCATCACGGGCCTGCCGAAGAACGCGATCACCGAGTCCTTCGACCTCGCCGGGCTCGCCCGCTCCTGACGGATGCTGCTCCAGGTCCTCAGACGCACCGCGACCCTCGTCGCGAGCCTCGTCGTCAGCTCGGTGCTCGTGTTCGTCTTCATGGCCCTGCTGCCGGGTGACCCGGCGCGGGTCGCCTTGGGGGTCAACGCGTCCGAGGCGTCCGTGGCGCAGCTGCGTCGGGAGTTCGGGCTCGACGAGCCGCTCGTGAGCCAGTACCTGTCCTGGATGGGTGGGTTCCTCCGCTTCGACCTCGGCAACAGCTACGTCTCCCGGGTGCCGATCGCGCCGCAGATCGTCGACCGCCTCCAGGTCACCCTGTGGCTCGTCGTGTGCGCCATGGTGCTCGCGCTCGTCATCGCGGTGCCGTTCGGCACCGTGATGGCCCTGCGGCACCGCAAACCGAGCGGGCTCGTCCTGTCGGCGATCTCGCAGGTCGGCGTCGCCGTTCCTGCCTTCCTCGCAGGCATCCTGCTCGTGACGATCTTCGCGGTGAAGCTGCAGTGGCTGCCGGCCAACGGCTGGACCCCGCCGAACGAGGACCCCGCCCAGTTCCTGCGCCAGCTCGTGCTACCGGTGCTGTCGCTCGGCCTCGTGCAAGGGGCCGTCCTCACGAGGTACGTCCGCAGCGCCATCCTCGACGTGCAGCGCGAGGACTACATCCGCACGGCCCGCGCCAAGGGCCTGGGGTCGCTGCAAGCATTGCGCCGGCACGGTTTCCGCAACGCGGCGATCCCGGTCGTCACCGTGCTCGCCCTGCAGCTGGCGACCCTGCTCATCGGGGCGGTCGTCGTCGAGCGCGTCTTCGTCATCCCCGGCCTCGGCAGCCTGTTGCTCGACCAGGTGGCCAATCGCGACCTCATCTTCGTGCAGGACATCGTCATGCTGCTCGTGCTCGCCGTCCTGCTCGTCAACTTCGTCGTCGACCTGCTCTACCTCGTCATCGACCCGAGACTGAAGGTGGCCACGCGATGAGCACCGACGCCACGCCCCGCCCTGCCGGGTCCCTCGACGGGCCGAGCGCCCCGACCGTGGCCACCGATCCGGTCGCGGTGGGCTCGGGTCCGCGTCGGCGTCCCGGCGCGAGCTTCTTCGTCGGCGCCGTCATCGTCGGCGTGGTGGTGCTGATGGCGCTCGTGTCGTTCGTCTGGACCCCGCACGACCCGACTTTCGTCGACGCCGCCGCGCGGCTGCGTCCCATCGGCGACCCCGACTACCTCCTGGGCACCGACAAGCTCGGCCGCGACGTGCTGAGCCAGGTCCTCGTCGGCGCGCGGACCACCCTTTTCGTCGGGCTCGTCGCCGTCGGCGTGGCCGGCCTCGTCGGAGTGCCGCTGGGCATCATCGCCGCCATGGCGCCCCGGGTGCTGGGCGAGCCCCTCATGCGCGGCATCGACCTGCTGCTCGCGTTCCCGGCACTGCTCCTCGCCATCATGTTCAGCGCTGTCTACGGCGGTAGCACCCTCGTCGCGATGGTCGCCATCGGCATCGCGTCGGTGCCGAGCTTCGTGCGCCTCGTCCGCAGCGGGGCGCTGCAGGTGCTCTCCACCGAGTACGTCATGGCGGCCCGGGCGGCGGGCCGTGGACCGTGGGCGATCGGCCTGCGCCACGTCCTGCCCAACGTCAGCGGCCTCGTCATCGTCCAGGCCTCGGTCTCCTTCGCCATCGCGGTGCTCGCCGAGGCAGCGCTCTCCTTCCTCGGCTTCGGCACGCCACCACCGACGCCGAGCTGGGGACGCATGCTGCAGGAGAGCCAGGAGCTGCTCTTCGCCGCGCCGAGGCTGGCAGTCGTGCCCGGCATCGCCATTGCACTGGCAGTGCTCGGCTTCAACCTCCTCGGGGACGGGCTCCGGGACCACTACGACCCGCGGATGGAGGACCGGCGATGAGTGCCGTTGCAGCGCAGCCGAGCTCACGGAGCGACGGTGCCCAACGGGTGCTCGACGTGGTCGGTCTCGACGTGCGCATCGGCCGGCACCACCTGCTCCACGACGTCAGCTTCAGCATCGACCGGGGTGAGCGCGTCGGCCTCATCGGCGAGTCGGGCTCCGGCAAGTCGCTGACCAGCCTCGCGCTGCTCGGTCTGCTGCCCGACGACACCGACGTGAGTGGCTCGATCCGACTGGCCGGTGTCAGCTGCGACCTCGTCGGTGCCCGCGAACGCGACCTCGCCGGCGTCCGGGGCCGCGACGTCGCCATGGTCTTCCAGGAGCCGATGACCGCGCTCAACCCGACCATGCGGGTCGGCGACCAGGTGGCTGAGACCATCACGGTGCACGCCGGTCGCCGGGGTCGCGACGGTCGCGGCGGGCGCGACGGTCGCGGCGGCACCGACCGGCGTACGGCTCGCCGGCGGGCCGTGGAGCTGCTCGACCAGGTGGGGCTGCCCGATCCCGGCGACGCGGCGAAGGCGTACCCCCACCAGCTCTCCGGCGGACAGCGCCAGCGCGTCGTCCTCGCGATCGCCCTGGCCAACGACCCGGCCCTGCTCGTGTGCGACGAGCCGACGACGGCCCTCGACGTCACGGTCCAGGCCCGCGTGCTCGACCTCATCGTCAGGGGAGTCGAGGCCCGTGACGCCGCCCTGCTCTTCATCACCCACGACCTGTCGGTCGTCGCCACGGTGTGCGAACGGGTGCTGGTGATGTATGGCGGTCGCGTCGTCGAGGCCGGCGCCGTCGACGAGGTGTTCCGCCGGCCCCGACACCGTTACACGCAGGGCCTGCTCGCCGCCTCGGACCTCGACGACGCCCCACCCGGTGGACGCCTGCCGACCATCCGCGGCACCGTCCCCGCGGCCGGCGCCTTCCCCGAGGGCTGCGTGTTCCGCAGCCGCTGCGACCACGCCACCGAGGTGTGCGCGACGACGCCGGCCTGGACCGGTCCTGACCCTGGCGAGGGGTTCGCCTGCCACCATCCCGCTCACGAGGAGCGCGCCTCATGACCACGCCGGCGATCACCGTCCGCGACCTGCGCCGCGACTACCGGCGACCGCGCACCTCGCTCCGGCGTCCCGGGCCTGTCGTCGAGGCGCTCAAGGGGGTGTCGTTCGACGTGGAGCGGGGCGAGCGCTTCGGCATCGTCGGCGAGTCCGGCTGCGGCAAGTCGACCCTGATGCGGCTGCTCGCCGGCCTCGACCAGCCGACGAGTGGCGAGGTGCAGGTCGAGGGGCAGACGGTCTCGGGGCTCCCGGAGCGCCGCCTCGGCTTCCTCCGCTCGAGCCTGCAGCTCGTCTTCCAGGACCCCATGGGCTCGCTCGACCCGAGGATGCGCGTGCGCGACATCATCGCCGAGCCGCTCGTCGCTCAGGGCCTGCCCGGCCGCCAGGGCCGCGTCAGCGAGCTGCTCGAGGCGGTCGGTCTGAGTCGCGAGGCGGGGGAGCGGTTTCCGCACCAGTTCTCGGGTGGGCAGCGTCAGCGCATCTCGATCGCGAGGGCGCTCGCGCCGAAGCCGTCGATCCTGCTCGCCGACGAGCCCGTGAGCGCCCTCGACGTCTCGGTGCGTGCGCAGGTGCTCAACCTCATCACCGACCTCGTCGGCGACCTCGGCCTCACGCTCGTGTTCGTCTCGCACGACCTGTCGGTGGTGCGCCACGTCTGTGAGCGCGTGGCGGTCATGTGCGCCGGCGAGATCGTCGAGACCGGTCCCACCCAGCAGATCTTCGACGACCCTCAGCACCCGTACACCCAGCGCCTCCTGCGGGCGGCGCCCAGCATGCGCCGAGCCCTCGCCGGGGCCGGCGCGGCCGACCTCCTCGGAGACCCCTCATGACCAGCACCTACACCCCGGAGCACCCCGCAGGGCTTCCCGTCGGAGACGGCTGGGTCGACGTCCAGGAGACCGCTCCCGTGACCTTCCCCTTCACCGGAGAGACGGTCGCGCAGGCGCCGATCGGCACCAGCGAAACTGCCGCACAAGCGCTTTCGTATGCCGCCGCCGTCCGTGAGCGCATGGGCTCGCTCCCGTCGCACGTCCGTCGCGCAGCACTCGTCGAGACGCACCGGCAGCTCTCCGAGCGCCGAGCGGACATCGAGCAGCTCCTCGTGCTGGAGACCGGCAAGCCGCTCGTCGACTGCCGGGTCGAGGTCGACCGAACGCTGCTGACGCTCGTCACGGCCGCCGAGGAGGTGGCGCGCCTGCACGGGGAGACGGTGCCGCTCGACCTGCTGCCGAGCGGGGAGGGGCTGATCGGGTTCTGGGTGCGCAAGCCGGTCGGTGTCGTCGTCGGGATCGCCGGGTTCAACTACCCGCTCCTCCTCGCAGTGCACAAGCTCGCGCCGGCCCTGGCGGCGGGCTGCCCGGTGGTCGTCAAGCCGGCGCCGCAGACGCCGCTCGCCACGCTGTGGCTGGTTCACGTGCTGCGCGAGGCGCTCGCAGCCGCTGGTGGTCCACGGGCGGGCATCCAGCTCGTCACGGGCGGCGTCGAGGTCGGGGTCACCCTGACCACCGACCCGCGGGTGGCTGCCGTCTCGTTCACCGGCTCGGCCTCCGTCGGTCACCAGATCGCTCGTGACGCGGCGCCCACCAAGGTGCTGCTCGAGCTGGGCTCGAACGCCGCCCTCGTCGTCGCTGCCGACGCGGACGTCGACGCCGCGGCCGACGCCGTCGTCCGTGGTGGCTACTACGCCTCGGGGCAGGCGTGCATCAGCGTGCAGCGCGTCGTCGTCGTCGAGTCGGCGCGCGCCCGTTTCCTCGACGCGCTGTCGTCCCGGATCGACCAGGTCGTGGTGGGCGACCCCCGCGACGAGTCGACCCGCGTATCGGCGCTCATCGACGCGCGCTCGACGGAACGGGTGTCGCAGTGGGTCCGCGCCGCCTGCGACGCCGGGGGCACCCTCGTGCACGGCGGCGGCATACGCGACGGGGTCATCGAGCCCACGGTGCTGCTCGACGTGCCCGACGGGGAGCTCGCGTGGGACGAGGAGATCTTCGGACCGGTCGTCGTCGTGCGGTCGGTGCCCGACCTCGACGCCGCCATCGAGGTGGTGAACCGCTCGCGATACGGCCTGCACGCGAGCGTCTTCACGGAGGGGCTCGGCTCGGCCTTCGCGGCGATCGACCGCATCGAGGCAGGAGGCGTCGTCGTCAACGAGGTGCCCGGCTTCCGGTCCGACGTCATGCCCTACGGCGGCGTCAAGGACAGCGGCGTCGGGCGAGAGGGACCGCGGTTCGCCATCGAGGAGCTGACCGTGACCCGGATGGCCATCATCCGGCCGTCGGCGAGCCGCGTGAAGACGTCGACGACAACCGACCCGGCCACGGAGCCGGAGAAGCAGGGGGGCGTCCGTGACTGAGCACGACCGACCCGACTACACGCAGCTGTTCCGCCTCGACGGGCGCCGGGCCGTCGTCGTGGGAGCCGGCAGCGGCATCGGGCGCGAGAGCGCCCTCGCCCTCGCGGCCCACGGCGCGGAGGTGGTCTGCGCCGACCGGGACCTTGCAGCGGCGCAGGAGACGACGTCGCTGGGAGCCGGCGAGGCGGCGTACGCGCTGGACGTCACCGACGGCCAGGCAGTTGCGCGTGCCGCGGACGACCTCGGAGACGTCGACGTGCTCGTCTTCACCGCGGCGACCAATGTGCGCAAGCGCCTGTTGGACTACTCGGCGGAGGAGTTCGAGCGGGTGGTCGCCCTGAACCTGCGCGCCTCGTTCGACCTCGTGCGGGCCTTCGGGGCCGGCATGGCCGAGCGTGGTCGCGGGAGCATCATCGGTTTCAGCTCCATCCGGGCGGTCACCGTGGAGCCCGGGCAGGGTGTCTACGCGGCCACCAAGGCCGGTCTCGTGCAGCTGCTGCGCACGGCGGCGGTGGAGCTCGGGCCGCGCGGCGTGCGCGTCAACGCCGTCGCACCGGGCATCGTCGACACGCCCCTGACGGCTCAGATCCACGCTGTGCCCGCGTGGTCGGAGGCGTACGCGAGCAAGAGCGCGCTGGGCCGGTGGTCGCGCCCGGACGAGCTCGCCGGCGCAGTCGTCTACCTGGCCTCCGATGCGTCGTCGTTCGTCACCGGCAGCCAGCTCTTCGTCGACGGCGGGTGGACCGCGATCGACGGGAGGTACACGCCGCCGACATGAGCCCGTCCCGGGCCGGCGTGCCCACGGGTGTGTGGACAACGCCGACCCACTGTCACCGGTCACCGTCATGCTCGTCTCATGCGCTTCGAGGATCTGCCGAGGGACTGGGCCCAACGACCGATCACCGACCCTGCCGTGCTCGAGGGTGTGGTCGACCTGATCGCCACCGACCAGTCGCGGGACGACGGCGCCACCTACCTGTTGTTGTGCCATGCCAACCGGCGGCTGCTGCAACCCGTGTGCCTGCCCGACGAGCCACGACTCGTCGACCCGTCCGAGGTGGGCGAGCGCGTCTCCCTGGCGTTGACCGAGGCCGCAAGACACGGCGTGCACGACGTCGTGATGGTCATCGCCCGGCCAGGCCGTTCGTCGGCCACGCCGCGCGACCACGACCTCCGGGCCGCCTTCGAGCGTGCCTGCCGCAGTGCGGGCGTGACGCTTCACGCGGTCGCCGTCGCGGCTCCCGAGGCGGTCACCGTGCTGCGGGGCGCAGGGGACAGCGCAGCCGCCTGAGAGACGCTCCCGCGCAGGGGAGCCGACGGGCGGCGACACCCCGCTTTCCTCCGTGTCTCGTCGTCACGGCCGGGTGTCATCGGGGTACCGTCCAAACGTGGCTGCTGTTGCGGCCGTGCCCCGATCTTGGAGGACCGATGACCCAGGCCCATCCCGCGCCGAGAGCTGGTGCGCGGTCTCGTCCTCTTGGCTGGCCGTGGTGGGCCGCGCTCGTCGTCGTGACCGTGGTGCTCGGCTTCGCGGGACGCAGCGACGGCGGGTTCTGGGGCGTGTTCCTGTGGAGCGTGGTCGGCTTCGTCGTCGGGTCGCTGGTCGCCATCGCCGTCACGGGCCGAGGAACGGCCGCGCCGGCGGCCGCTGCGCCGGTCCACGGAGAGATCACACCCGGAGGTCAGCGATGAAGTGGTGGCTCGTGCTCGTGGCCTTCGTGCTCGGTGTCCTCGTCACCTGGCTGATGACCAGGCGGGGCGACGAGGAGCCCCTCTCGAGGAGTGATCGCCCGGTCTCAGCCAGCGACGACGCCGACGCCGACGCCGGCGAGAGGCTCGATGGGGCCTCGGCCACGGCGGTGCCTGACGAGTCTCCGGGCGAGGTCGACGACGCGTCAGCCTTTGCGGGCTCACCGTCGGAGTTCTCGTCCGACCCCGGGGCGGCCGAGAGCTGGCACCGCGACGCCCAGGACGAGGATGCGCTGCTCTCGCACGAGTCAGAGCGGGAGGCGACCCGTGCCGACGTCGAGGCGAGCGTGCCTCCCGTGGCCGAAGCGACGCCCAACGGCGACGTGGCCGGAGTGGGCGAGCCCGAGACCGTCAAGGCAGTGGACGCGGTCGAGGTGGAGCCTGGCTCGGTGGGTGACGACGAACCTGACGGCGGGCCTGGCCAACGGGTCTGAGCTGCGCCTGAGGGGAGAGGTTCCTGTCACGCTCTCCGTTGGTTCACCCCATCGGGCCAGAGCTTCCTCCGTTACTGCGAGGCCGCCGCGGCACTACCGAGTCACCAGGCGACCCGATGCACAGCGGTCCGGCAGCGGTGCGCGCTCAGTGGTTGACCAGCACGCCTTTGGCCTCTCGCACGGTCACGACGGTGCTGGGACCGGGAACGGTGACCGTCGAGGGGATCTCGTCCCACGTGGTGCCGTCGAGGCTGAAGTCGGCGCCGAACGTCGTGTCGACACGGGCGGGGAACTGGCCCCTGACGCTGTAGACGTGGGTGATGTCCCCATCCGGGTAGACGCCGCCGGTCGACGTCGTCGGCCCCACTGATGAACCATCGCCGAAGACGTAGGTGAAGCCGACGAGCTTGGGACGGATCTGCACGGGGATCCCGCGCAGCACAGACCGGTCGACCTCCCCGGGCTGAAAGCCGTTCGGAGTCCAGTTGACCTTGTAGAACGTGCGCAGGTTGACCAGGGTCGTGTTGCCTGCCGGCTGGCTCGAGATCTGCGGCTTCGACCAAGGCGTCCGCATGAACGCAGCCTTGAGATCCGCCATCGTCAACGTGGGCCGCGCGCCTGGGGCGACGTCAGACGCGCAGGTATATCCGCGGATGCTCCAGGGCTCGGTGACGGCTGTTCCAACGACGGTCCGCCGCCAGATTCGGAGGAGCGGGCCGATTTGATCATCAGGGCAGTCCCGAAGCGCGTGGGTGCACGTCACCTGTTCGGTGACAGTCCCTGGACGAGCTGGCGCACAGTCGTTCAGCGACATGTACTCGTATCTGGGGGCGTCCTCCGGTCGGTCCACTATGGTGTCGCCCTGATCTCCCGGAAACTTTTCCAGCGCCAATACCTCGGCGCGCGGCATTAACTTTGCGTACGCGGAGGTTTGGTCTGCTCCACACTGCACAACTAGCGTGCACGGATCGCTAGGCTTCGGGCCGGTTGCGTTAGCCCCGGGCGCTGAAGAAAGCAGAAAGCATGCGGCCACCCCCAAGACCGCGGCCCTCATGACGTGGCCTTTTGCAGCCTCGTCATGCTCCATCGGCCAGCTTTGAAGTCGACGGACGCCACGAACGAGGCCTTGCCCCCTGGCGTTATACCGACTCGCGCGCCGGTTTTGTTTAGGATGGGGACGGAACCTTGCTCAATCTCCAAAAGTATGCTCTTGGCGTCTTGGCCGAACGTTATGGGGCTTGCGTTGGACACACTGACCAGGTCTCCCCCGTACCTCTGGCCTTTCGCTTCCAGTTGTTCGACCCCTTCCGCGAATGCTTTGCACGTTACGCACGAGTCTTCGCCGAGCGCCGCCAAGAATTCAGCATGGCCCGTGCGGAAAGCTCGGTTCAGGGCGTCGAAGTAAAACTGGGCGAACGCGACAGCACCATCTCGGTTATTCGTGCGGGCGGCGGCGGGGATTTTGGCGATGACGGGGTCGACCGTGGCGGTCGATGCCGGCGTGGTCGTGGTGGATGGGGACGCCGTCGTGGTGGTTGTCGCCGTCGACGTCACCGGGGGCGTCGCCGTGGCCGGGCCGGGGTCGCCGCCCGAGCAGGAACCGAGCGTCGCGGCCGCGACCAGCGCGGCGGCATACGGCAGAAGTCTTCGGTGTCGGTGAACCCTGGCAGCGGCGGTCATCGGCGTCCCCTGTCGATCGTCGATCATCGTGCGTGGTGTCGGCGGTTGCGTCGTCTGAAGGCCGTCGCGCCCGCTCGGTTCCTCCTCGGAACCTAGAGCCATCCTGCCCGAGCCGCACCCCGAGCGACGCCCGTCGTCCACAGCCCCCCGAGTTCGCTTCCGCCGGCCCAACGGGTGACAATGGTGACGATTCGCTGCCGTCAGGGGCCGTTCGACGCTGCGATTCCGGGGTCTCACCGGTGACACACCCACGAGTTTCGGAGCACGGGCGACTGGCAGGTAACCTTTCCGCGGTCCTGTGCGCACCTCCACGCGCGCAGTAGCTATTTCGCCCTAGAAGTGGGCGTGCAAGGGAGCCCCATGTCTCGCACCGACAGCGTCGACGTCAAGCGTTGGCGCGCGAAGTACGCGTTGATCGAACGTGCCGCTGAGGCCGACAAGGACGCCCAGGCACTGTTCGCCGAGCTCGACTCCGAGCGCGCGGCACGCAACGGGGAGCTGCGGGAGATCCTCGCCGACCTCGTGGCCTCCAGCGACCTCCTCGCCTTCAAGGAGGCGATGAACCAGTGGACCCGCAAGGACGGGCCCTACGTCGGCTTCGGGCCGATCGGTGGCCCGTGGCTGGCCGCCCTGGTCCGGCGTGCCGAGGAGGAGTACCCCGAGGTCGTCGACCTCCTCAAGCTGACCCTGCAGACCCCGGCCTCGCCGCAGGACGCGGCCGACAAGCTCCAGTCGATGGAGGCGTTCCTCGCGCGCGGGGGCGCCAGGGGTCAGCGCGCCCCCGGGCCCGGCCACACGGCATACGTCCTCTCGCTCTTCTGGTCGACCGACGACGGCGGCGAGTGGCCGCTCATGTGGGAGAACGCCCCGCACATGCTCCAGCGGCTCGGCTGGCTCGAGCGCGGCCTGAGCCACGCCGAGCGCTACGTCGCGTTCGCCGACCTCTGCGGCGCCCTTCGCCCCGAGGACCCCAAGTACGCAGCCCGCATCCTCTGGTACCTCAAGGAGACCGAGGCGTTCGTGGGCATCGCCCCCAGCGCTCTCGACGTCTGCGTCGAGGCCGCCGAGATCGCCGCTGACTTCCGCCCCTCGTCGGGCTACAGCAACGGCAAGCGCGAGGAGCGCGCCGCCGACCTGGCGCGCCAGCTGCGCGGCGAGGCCGACCACATCTCCGACAGCCTCATCGAACGACTCTCGGCCGAGACCGGCCTCTACCTCGAGGCCCCCACCCTGGCCCTGCAGCAGCACGCGGGCGAGGACGCCGCCTACCGCTCCGACCTGTATGCCGCGTGGATCCTCGTCGGCGGCGCCGGCGCCCCGGGCTTCCGCCTGTGGGTCACCCCGTCAGGCGTCGCGTTCGGCCTGCACGGTGGCTGGGAGGGCGAGAGCGACGAGCAGCACCGCGAGGTGGGCACGATCGTGCAGGAGCACCTGCCGCGTGGACTGACCTTCTTCAAGGTCCACGAGGACGGCCGCGCCGACCGCCTCGAGCCGGCCGGCCGCGAGTACCCGTCCGGCGAGGCGTTCGTCGGACGCTGGTGGAAGGGCGACGAGGCGCTGGGTCGTGCCGACTTCGTCGACGAGATCATCGCCACCGCCCGTACGCTGACGCCGCTGCTGCGCTTCATGACCTCCAGCCAGCGTGGTCCCCTCGACGACCCCAGCCTCGAGCTCGCCGCGATGGTCGACCTCGAGAGCGAGGTCGAGATCTTCCGCACCGAGCGGCCCTACCCGAGCGAGCGCGACGCCTGGCACCAGGAGCAGCGGCGCGTCTTCGCCGCCTGTGTCTCCCGCGAGGGCCTCGAGGACTTCGACCTCGCGACCTTCAAGCGCATCGTCTCGACGCGCGGCTACGGCGACATCGGCGCCCAGTCCGTGCTGATCAGCAGCATCAACGCCCTCGACGCCACCGGCATCGACGAGCTCCGGCTCATGGTGCGCGAGCTGCTGTGGGGCGAGGGGCGCGACGAGGAGCGGATCAACCGCGTCCTCGGCTCCGACGACGTGCCGGTGCAGGGCTTCGGCGAGAGCGTCGTGCTCAAGCTCTTCGCGATCGCCCACCCGGAGCACTGGCTGCCGCTCTTCGCCCTGGGCGGTGACTCGGGCAAGATCGCCATGCTCACCCGGCTCGGCGGCCCCGCCCGCTGGACCGACGGCAAGTCGCGCGGTCGCACCCACGTCGAGACCAACGCCCTGCTCAAGCAGACGCTCGACCCGCTGCTGCCGGATGATCCGTGGGGGCAGGCGCAGCTCGCGTACTGGCTCATGCGCCGCTCCGACAAGGCGCTCATGCCCGACCACGACGCGCTCGGCGAGGCTGCCCAGGAGCTGCTCATCGAGGAGGACTTCCTCCGCGAGATCCGCGCGCTGCTGGAGGAGAAGAAGCAGGTCATCTTCTACGGCCCTCCCGGCACCGGCAAGACCTACCTCGCGCAGCGGTTCGCCCAGGCCCTCCAGCCCGACCCGGCGAAGCGCGACATCGTCCAGTTCCACCCGAGCAGCAGCTACGAGGACTTCTTCGAGGGTTTCCGGCCGCAGATCGACCACCAGGGCCAGATGGTCTACGAGCTGCGCAAGGGTCCGCTCGCCCTGCTCGCCGAGGCGGCCGAGGCCGACCCGCTGACGCCGCACATCATGATCATCGACGAGATCAACCGTGCGAACCTGCCGCGGGTCTTCGGTGAGCTGCTCTTCCTGCTCGAGTACCGCTCGCACTCGGTCAAGACGAGCTACCGCCCCGACGAGGGCTTCGAGCTGCCGCCGAACCTCTACTTCATCGGCACCATGAACACCGCCGACCGGTCGATCGCGCTCGTCGACGCGGCCCTGCGCCGCCGCTTCGACTTCGTGCCGTTCATGCCGCACGACGGACCCATGGAGGGTCTGCTCCGCCGCTGGCTCGAGGCCCACGACGGTCCGGTGTGGGTCGCCAACCTCGTCGACCGCGTCAACGAGGACCTGCGGCGCGCGCTGCGGGGCCCGCACCTGCAGATCGGCCACTCGTACTTCATGCGTCCCGGACTCGACGGCGACGAGGCGACGCTGCGGCGCATCTGGGACTACAACGTCTACCCCTTCATCGAGGACCAGCTCTACGGACGCGAGCACGAGCTGGCCCAGTTCCGCTGGGAGAACGTGTTGGCCCGCTACGGCCAGCAGCTCGACCTGACGCGACCGTGACGAGCCGATGACCATCGAGCTGCCCCCGATCCCCGAGCACGGACGCTCGGGGCCGGTCCGGCTGTCCCGCGACACCCGCGCCGCCCTCGTGGCGGCGGCGGGGGAGCGGCTCGTCATCCACGCGACGGCCGACCCCGACGTCGTCACGATCGGGGCGACGAGCTGGGTGGGCGCCCTCGCCGTGCCGGGCCTCGTCGTCCGCGTCATGCCGAAGGTGTCGGTCACCAACTTCTTCGCGATGCTCGGGGCGGGGGTCTCACCCGACGCCTTCGACCACGAGCACGTGACCTGGAGCGACACGGACGAGCTGATCGACGGCGTGGCCTACTTCGCGATCCGGCTCATCGACTCGGCGACGATGCGCGGCCTCGTGCACGGCTACGTCCCTCGCGAGGAGCGGATGCGGACCATTCGCGGCCGGCTGCTCGTCGAGGAGTTCGCCCGCCGCCCGTGGAGCGCTGCCGAGCCGCAGTGCCGGTTCGACGACTTCACGGCCGACATCGTCGAGAACCAGCTCTTCCGCTGCACCCTTCAAGCGATGCTCGCGTGGCCCCAGCTCGCGCCGCACGTGAGGCGCGAGGCCCTGCGCGTCCTCGGTCGTTTCGACGGCGTCGCCGACACGCCTGCCACGAAGCACACGGCCCCGCTGCCGATCACGCGCCTCAACGAGCACTACGAGGACGCGATGCGCCTGAGCCGCCTTGTGCTGCAGGCGATGTCGCTCAGCCACGAGGCCGGCGACCAGCAGGCCAACAGCCTCATGGTCGACATGGACGACCTCTTCCAGCGCTGGATCGCCCAGGAGCTGGACCTGCGTCTCGCGCCCGACCTGCGCATCGAGAGCGACGAGGACGTGTGGCTCGACGAGGGACGCGCGGTCACGATGGCGCCCGACCTCGTCGTACGCCGGGGCAGCGAGGTCGTCCTCGTCGGCGACGCGAAGTACTCGATGGGTGCCGACGGCTACATGGCCTCGCGCGACTACCTCGAGCTCATCGCGTACACGACCGCCCTCGGGCTGCCGACGGGTGTGCTCGTGCACTGCAACAGCGACCGGGCTCCCGAATCCGAGATCGTCATCCGCAACGCGGGCACGCGCATCCTGTGCCGTCCGATCCGGCTCGACGGGTCGTATGCCGCCGTGTGCAAGTCGCTCGACGCGCTCGCCGACCTCGTGCGCGAGCTCGCGGACGCACCGGGTGAGCTCGAGGTGCCCACGCTGATCCGTTCCCGTCGCTGAACCACCTATCTCACAGATCACACTCCTACTCCTTGTAGTAGCCGAACGTCATTACTACGCTTTGTAGTACCGACAGAGAAGCTGCCGGAACACACCGAGTTCTGGAGTTGAGTTCCATGCGCACCATCCACCGCGACACACGCGTTCACGACACAGCCAAGGGTGCGGCCAGCGTCATCGACCACGCGCCGACCCACGGTGTCGTGACCTTCCAGGAGGAGGTGGTTCGTTCGGTCGTGGCCCGTCGTCTGCTCGCCGGTCTGCGCATCGTGCTCGGCTTCACCTTCCTCTGGCCCTTCTTCGACAAGATGTTCGGACTGGGCTACATGACCCCCGCCGCCAGGGCCTGGGTCAACGGCGGCACCCCGGCACAGGGCTTCATGAAGAACGCTGAAGGCCCGTTCGCCAGCTTCTTCAAGAGCATCGCCGGCCCGTGGGCCGACTGGCTGTTCATGGCCGGCCTCCTCGGCATCGGTGTCGCACTCCTCGCCGGCGCAGGCCTCAAGATCGCGGCCTGGACCGGTGCACTCCTCCTGGCGCTGATGTACCTCGCCGAGTTCCCTCTCGGCACCACCGGCGCCTACACCAACCCGCTCATCGACAGCCACTGGATCGAGGCCCTCGGCATCGCGGTGCTCGCTGCGACTCTCGCAGGCGACACATGGGGCCTGGGCAAGTGGTGGGGCCGCCACGTCGGTAACGGCCTCCTGCGGTGAGGAGGCGGTGGCCGCGGCCCCGCGCCGCGGCCACCGGCAAGGGCCCGGATCCGGCCCGAGCACGCAAGGCGGCCCTCTTCGGAGGGCCGCCTTCCTGCTGTGCCAAAAGGGTGGCTGAGGAGCCGGGTCGGCGTCTGCCTGTCGGTGGCGGACGGCATACTCGGCGGCATGCAGCGCATCGACGGCCACCTGGTCCTGAGCCCGACGGACCTCACCAAGCACGTGGCCTGCGCGCACATCACCACCCTCGACCTCGCCGCGCTCGACGCCGCCGAGACTCGCGGCGCCCGGCCCTCTGGCGCCGACGACTCGCTCAACCTCGTCTTCACCAAGGGACTCGAGCACGAGCGCGCCTACCTCGACCGGCTCGTCGCAGAGGGTCGCGTCGTCGAGGACATCGCGGCGCTCGGCCTGCGCGGCATCGCCGCCGAGGCGGCCACCGTCGACGCCATGCGTCGCGGCGTCGACGTGATCTACCAGGCCACCTTCTACGACGGTCACTGGGTCGGCCTCGCCGACTTCCTCCTGCGCGTCGACCTCCCCGAGGGTGGACGCAGCGACCTGGGCCCGTGGCGCTACGACATCGCCGATACCAAGCTCGCCCGCCGGCTCAAGGTGCCGGCGCTGCTGCAGATGGCGACGTATGCCGCCCGCCTCGAGACGTTGCAGGGTGTGCCTCCGCAGTGGCTGACGGTCGTCACCGGCGACACCGAGGCGCACCCGTGGCGTCTCGTCGACGTGGCCCCCTATGCGCGCCGCCGCCGGGCCGAGCTGCTCGACGCCATCGCCAACCCGCGCGAGACCGAGTCGTCCCGTGTCCAGCACTGCGGCCAGTGCCGCTGGAAGGAGCGGTGCGCGCAGGAGTGGCTCGACCGTGACGACCTCATCCAGGTCGCGGGCATGCGCGCCGACCACCGGGCCGCCCTCATCGACCTGGGCATCCCGACGCTGCGCGCCCTGGCCGCCTCGACCGACGAGCAGCTCGCGCCCCGCCTCTCGACGGGCACCCGCCGCCGCCTGCTCCAGCAGGCCCGGCTCCAGCTCGCCGAGCGCGAGACGGGGCGGGCGCAGTACGAGCTGCTCGACCCCGAGCCTGCGCGCGGCCTGCAGATGCTGCCCGATCCCGACGACGGCGACGTCTACCTCGACTTCGAGGGAGACCCGTGGGCCGACGGTGGCGCCGGCCGCGAGTACCTCGCCGGCATCTGGACACGGCAGGGGGAGTTCGTCGAGTTCTGGGCCCATGACTTCGACGAGGAGGGGCGCCTCACGTCCAACCTGCTCGACTGGCTCACCGAGCGCTGGCGGCTGCATCCCGGAATGCACGTCTACCACTACGCGCCCTACGAGACGACCGCCCTCAAACGGCTCGTCGGACAGCACGCCACCCGCGAGGCCGAGCTGGACCAGCTGCTACGCCACGAGGTCTTCGTCGACCTCTACGCCGTCGTCCGGCAGGGCGTGCGCATCAGCAAGGGCTCCTACTCCATCAAGAAGCTCGAGGAGTTCTACTGGGGCCACACGCGCAAGGCCGAGGGTGACGGCGTCGCCGACGGCCTGTCGTCCGTGGTCGAGTACGAACGCTGGCTCGCCGGCCGTGACGACGGCGATTCCGACCAGACGATCCTCGACGACATCCGCCGCTACAACGAGGAGGACGTCCGCTCCACCCTCGCCCTCCACGACTGGCTCGAGGCGCGGCGGGCCGAGCTGGCCGCGTCCGGGCACGATCTGGCCCGACCGGTGCCCGAGGAGCTGCGCGAGATCGGCGACGAGGAGCGGGCCGAGATCCAGCTCGCCGAGTCCCTCGTCGACGCCGGGCACCACCTGATTGCCGGGCTCGTCGGCTGGCACCGGCGTGAGAAGCGCCCCGAGTGGTGGGACTTCTTCCGCTACAAGGAGCTCGAGACGGCCGAGCTCGTCGAGGACGGCACTGCCATCGGCGACCTCGGCGAGCCAGAGGAGATGCGGATCGTCAAGCGCAGCAAGGTCTGGCGCTACCCGTTCCCGCCGCAGGACTGCAAGGTGGCCGTCGGCAAGTACGTGCCGGACGTCGACACGCACGCCCCCGTCGGCAAGGTCGTCGGCCTCGACGCCGTCGACGGCTGGGTCGAGCTGTCGATGAAGAAGTCGCTCGAGCCACCGCGGCCACGGGGCCTGGGCGGCCCGGGCCCGGTCATGGACAAGGAGCTGCGGGCCAGCATCGCCCGCACCGGCGCGCTGGTCCTCGGCGGACGCAGCAACCTCGCCACGCGCCTCCTGGACCGCGTCGTGCCGCCCGCCGACGTGCTGCGGCCTCGCGAGGGTGAAGCGCCCAAGGACGTCGTCGTGCGCGTCGGCCTCGGCCTGGACGGCGAGGTGCTGGCGGTCCAAGGCCCTCCCGGCACGGGCAAGACCTACGCCGGCTCTGCGCTCATCCGCGAGCTGCTCGACGCGGGCCTGCGGGTGGGCGTCACGGCGCAGTCCCACGCCGTCGTGCTGAACCTCCTCGACGAGGTGCAGCGTCCTGCGTGGCACAAGGACGGCACCAACATCGAGGAGGGTGCCGAGCCCGACGACCCCAACGCGCTGATCCGACACACCACCGACAACGCGCAGATCGCGGCGGCTCTCGCGAGCGGCGAGGCCAACCTCGTCGGCGGCACCGCCTGGCTCTGGTCGCGCGAAGACATGGTCGACTCCGTCGACGTGCTCGTCATCGACGAGGCGGGCCAGTTCTCGCTCGCGAACGCGGTCGCGGTCGCTCCGGCAGCCAGATCTCTTGTCCTGCTGGGCGATCCGCAGCAGCTGACCCAGCCGACAAAGGCTGTCCACCCCTACGGCTCGGGCGTCTCGGCGCTCGACCACGTGCGCACCGACGACGACGGGGGAGTGCACGACGTCATCCCGCCTCACCGCGGGGTGTTCCTCGACCGCACGCACCGCATGCACCCCTCGCTCACCGCGTTCGTGTCGGAGCTCGCCTACGAGGGTCGGCTCGAGTCCGCACCCGGCCGCGACCTGCTCGCAGTCGACGCGCCGGGAGCCCTCTCCGGGGACGGGCTCAGGTGGGTCCCCGTCGAGCACGACGAGCCCTGCGAGCAGTCGAGCCGGCAGGAGGCTGCTGTCGTGAGCGAGCTCGTGGCCGACCTGCTCAGCGGCACGTGGACCGACGCCGCTGGGGTGACCAGGCCCATCGGCATCGACGACATCCTGGTCGTGGCGCCGTACAACGCCCACGTCGCCACGCTCGCGTCCGCGCTGCCCGCGGGGGCCAGGGTCGGGACCGTGGACAAGTTCCAGGGTCAGCAGGGAGCGGTGGTCATCTACTCGATGGCCAGCACGACCGCGGCGCTCGCGCCACGCGGAGTCTCGTTCCTGTACGACCTGCACCGGCTCAACGTCGCGATCTCCCGCGCGAAGGCCATGGCCGTGCTCGTCGGCAGCCCGCTGCTCACCGACGCCGAGGTGCACACGCCGGACGAGCTGCGCGCGGTCAACGCGCTGTGCCGCTACGTCGACGAGGCCAAGGCGGTCTGAGCTCGGCCTCGAGCGGGCCCTGCCAGGGTGGGTCTGCCGCCAGTCGCACTGTGGCGCAGTCGAACTCGTTGTCCACAGATGTGTCGCACCCCTTGCCATGTTATCGAACATTTGTTCTACTGGAGGTAGGGCAACGAGCAGACAGGGGAGGTGGCCGTATGCCGTACATCGCGTCGTCGCGAGCCTCCGCCGGCCTGCTCGGTGGCGGTTCACCCCGGGTGCTCGACGTGACCTGGGTGCCTGACTCCAGGCGAGTGGGCGGTTCGCTGCAGCCGGTCGTCTCGGTCCTGTCGGCCGCCTTCGCCGGGGAGGTCGAGTACGAGAGCTCGAGCAGCCACGGGGAGGCGCATCGCGCCTCCCGGTCTGCTGCCCGCGACGTGGCCGGCCTCGCGGTTCGCTGTGCACTCGACGCGGGTGTGGCGGAGAGGTCGATCGATCGGCCCGAAGGAGCGGGCGGAGCGGCGCGTGATGAGCGGGCCCGGTCGGTCAAGGTGACCGAGACGCTGCTGCGGGCGAGTGAGCGGGTGATGGCGCGGGTCGAGGAGCTCGAGGCCGCGAAGGCGCGCGTGGAGGCCGACCTGATGGCTGCGTACGGGGCCTTGCACACCATCGCCGAACAGCAGATCCAAGCCTTGCCGGCGGGGTCCTCACGGCGGGCCGCGGCGCTGGTCTCGCCGGTGCGGGTCGTCGCGGAGGAGATCGCGCTCGCGACCGGCGTCGGGGCCGGAGAGGTCGGGCGCCGGTTGACGCTCGCGACAGCCCCACGGCGACACCGGCGTCTGCTGGCCGCGCTGCGAGAGGGCGGCACGTCGCTCTACCGGGCGGTGCAGGTCGCGTCCGAGACGGTCCAGCTGCCGGATGCGGACGTCGCGGCGGTGCAGGAGGCGGTGCTCGCCCCGTCGCGGGACGGGCGCCCGGTGGGGCAGCGGACGTTCACGGCCCGGTTGCGGCGCGCGGTCGCCTCGGTCGACACCCGCGGCACGGCCGAGCGGCGCGACCAGGCCAGGGCGCGGCGGGGGGTGTTCGGGCGGATGGTCGAGGACGGCATGGGCTGCCTGACGATCACGGCTGACGCGGGCACGGTCGCGGCGATCCTGGACCGGCTCGACACGACCGCGCGGAGCCTGCGCGGCACTGGCGATCCGCGCACGCTGGACCAGCTGCGCTGCGACCTGGCCACCCACGCCCTGCTGCGCAACGCCCTCACCCCGTGCGACGCCGGCGTGGTCGGCGGCGCTCGGGCCACGGCGACCGGCGAGCCCGCCGCCGCGGGTGCGGACGGTGTGCCGGTGCCGTTCACGGGTGACGCGGCGGCGCGGGTCTGGCTCGTCGTGCCCTTCGAGGTCGCCACCGGCCAGAGCGACGCCGGGTGCGAGCTGCCCGGGCACGGCTGGGTCACCGCCGCCCACGCCCGCGAGCTCATGACCCGCCCCGGCTCGGTGTGGCAGACCCTCCCGGTGAATGTTCGCGACGGCCGCGCGATCTCCCGCCCCACGAGGGCCTACCGGCCCACTGACGCGATGGTCGAGCACGTCCGGGCGGTCGACGGCACCTGCCGTGGACCTGACTGCCACGTCCCCGCCGCCCGCTGCGACCTCGACCACGAGACGCCGTGGCCGGCCGGTGAGACGTCGGTGGGCAACGTCTATGCCAAGGAACGTCGGCACCACAACCTCAAGACCCACCAGGTCTGGACCAGCACCCCGACCCCTGACGGCGGCTTGCAGTGGACCACCCTCGCCGGGGCCCGCTACACCACCTACCCCAAGAACTGGCGGGACGGCATTGGTCCGCCACAGGGCACGGATCCACCCGATTCGGCTCCGGCAGTGCACGATCCGTCAGATGAACCCCCGCCACCGTTCGGGCTCGACGACGTCCCGCCGTTCTGAGGCTGTCCGACCTGCACCTCGCTGGTCTCGGGCCTGGACCTGCACGAGAGCGCGCTGACCGGCCTCACTGTTGGGGTAGCGCGGCCTCGTCGGTCAGGCACAGCACTGCATGCACGCGCGACAGGAGCCAGTGGCTGCGACCGAGGTTGGCACCCGGTACATCGGGCACGAGGCTCCAGTGGCGCAGAGACGCGTAGGCGCGGGCCAGCATCGCGTCATCGTCCTCGGGAGAACGACGCTCGCGACCAAGCAGCTCCCGCGTCGCGTTGTCGAGGTCGACGCCGAGACGCTGGCAACCTAGGCGCCGTGGGCGGCGACGTGCCAGAGCCGTCCCTCACCGCGGAGTCCCGGCAGCGCGTCGCGGATGGAGCGTTCGGCCAGCTCGGGCGCGACGCCGAGGTCGACGGCATACCGCAGGGCGACCGCGGGGGTGCGCTTGGTGCCGAGCCGGCAGTGCACGAGCACGCGCTTGCCCTCGGCCCGGAACTGGCGCAGCGCCGAGGACGCGTCGTCGAGCACGAAGTCGAGGTGCGGGTTCGAGTCCTCGTGCTCGCCGTCGTTGATCCAGAACTCGATGTGGTCGCGGGCGGTCATGCCCTCGGCCGGGATGTCGTCCAGCCCGAGCGGACACAGCGACACGATGGCCTGCACCCCGAGCTCGCGCACGCGGCCGAGGTCGGTGATGGTTCCCAGCACGATGTCCGGGTCGATCGGGTGGGGGATGCCCTGCGCGGGGATGTCGGCGTCTGCCATGGTCTCGACCGACGGCCAGATGCCGGGTCGGCGGCCACCCACGGACACCGACACCGCCAGCTCCACGAGGTCGTGGGCGCGCAGGCCGGGCCAGCCGTGGACCATGCGACGCCACTGCGTGGGCACCGCCGACGCGCCGTACCGCGCGCCGAGCAGCGATCCGGCGATGGCGGCGACCGTGTCGGTGTCGTGTCCGGCGCGCACCGCGGCCTGCAGCCCGCGCTGCAGGTGCATGGCCGAGCCGTCGCCGCGGTCGGTCGTCGTGATGGCTGCCCACGCGTCCTGGAGGGCCGTGACCGTGAAGCCGTTGTTGCCGAACTGTCCGGGCTCGGCTCCGGTGGCCGCCTCGATCCAGTCGCCCCACTTGCCGACGTTGGCGGCGCTGACGAGGTCGACGCCGGCGGTGAGGTCGAGCCGCCCCTCGGTGACAGCGACGCGGATGGCTTCCGACCACAGCACGGCCGAGTCACCGGCGAGCGGGTCGGCATGGGTGAGCTGCGCGATGGCGCGCGCCGCGCGGGCCGTGGCCTGCCGGTCCCCGAGCGCCGAGAGCCCGACGATCGGGGTGCGCATCAGGGCGCCGTTGCCGGCAGTGAGGCCCGTGCGTGCGTGCAGCGCCTCGCTGGCGGCAGTGAGCCGCTCGTGGGGTGAACCTCGCAGCGACTTGGCGTCGGTCAGCACCGCTTGCGTCTGCACGCCGACGTCAGTGGCTCCGCCGTCCAGCCAGGCGGTGAACGCGTCGGAGATCGCATCGAGCGCCTTCGCCGACGTGAGGTCGTGCCCCTCGGCTGCCACGCGAGCGACGCACAGCGTCATCTGGGTGTCGTCGCTCCACTCGCCCGGGTCGTAGGGCCCGAGACCGCCGCCCTTCATGACGGCCTCGCCGACGGGCGGGGCCGCCATCTCGTACGGCACCCCCAACGCGTCGCCGCAGGCCTCGCCGAGCAGCACGCCGGCTGCGCGGTCCATGGCGAGGGGCCGGATCGACACGGTCGCTCCTCGAGGTCGGGCCGCGTGGCAGGCAGGGGCGGCAGGTGGCTCGTCGAGAGCAAAATACCGGGCCATGACCTTCGGGCTCGCTCCCGGGACCGCGCGTCGGACAGAGCCCGCGTACGCCGTAGGCTTCTCGCGTGCTCCAACCCCTGACCGTCGTGCTGCTCGTCGCGTGCGCCGTGCTCGGCCTGCTGGCCGCCCATCACCTCCTTCGCGGCCGTCTCGTCGACGACCCGATCGTGCTCGTCGGCGCCGCACTCGAGCTGGCCCTGCTCGTCCAGCTCGTCGTCGGGCTCGGCAAGGCGTCGGCCATCGGGGACGGTGCCGAACGCGCCACCTTCATCGCCTACCTCTTCACCGTGCTGGTGGTGACGCCGGCTGTGATGCTCATCGCCATCAAGGAGAAGACCCAGTGGGCGATGGGGGTCGTCCTGGGCGGTGCCTTCGTGGTGGCGATCCTCGTGGCCCGTCTGCAGCAGGTCTGGAGCCTCAATGTCTGAGCCGAACGTGAACGCCGAGACCGGTGCGACCAGCGAGACGGGACCCGCCGAGCGACCCCACACCGGCCACGGCTTCGGGCGCCTGCTCGTCGCCGTCTACGGCCTGCTTGCCCTGGCGGCCACCGGTCGCTCGATCCTCCAGATCACGGAGTACTTCGACCGCGCTCCGGTGCCGTTCCTCCTGTCGGCGCTGGCCGCGCTCATCTACCTCGTCGCGACGTTCGGGCTGGCCCGAGGCGACCGTGCGTCGGTGCGGCTGGCCACGATCGCCCTCGTCATCGAGCTGGCCGGTGTGCTCGTCGTCGGCACGTGGTCGCAGGTCCGGCCGGAGGCCTTCCCGGAGAAGACCGTCTGGTCGCACTTCGGGCAGGGTTACGGCTACGTGCCCCTGCTGCTGCCGGTCCTCGGCCTCTGGTGGATCCGCCGCACCGCCCGCGCCACCGAGGACTTCGACCCCGCGGCCGTGGCCGGCCCGGACGAGCACGGCGACCCGACCGGCACGAACCCCGCGCGGTCAGCGGACTGACGCCGCGCCGATAGGGTTGCGGCCATGAGCGAGCAGACCCCTGCCCCTGCGCCGACCACCGCGCCGACCCCCGCGCCGCCCACCTCGCCGAACCCGGACAGCACGTCCGTGTCAGCGCCCGTGGCCGGCCCGCTGACGGTCCGTGAGATCAGCGCCGACGAGGCCGTCGACACGCTCCTCGAGCTCGGCGGCAGCTTCCTGCAGACCCCCGCGTGGGGGCGGGCCAAGCAGGGCTGGCGCCGCACGCACCTCGGGTGGTTCGACGCCAGCGGCGCCCGGGTGGGGGCCGGTCTCGTGCTCTCGCGCACCATCCCGCGGCTGTCGCGCTCCTACGCGTACCTTCCCGAGGGGCCCGGCCTGCCCTGGGAGCTCGTCGCCGCAGAGCCCGCCCGGTGGCTCGACCCCCTCGTCGCCTGGGCCAAGAGCCGCAAGGCGTTCGCCCTGCGCCTCGGCTATCCGGTCGTCTCGCGCATCTGGGACCGCGAGCCGGTGAAGAAGCAGGTCGTCGAGAACGGTCTCCTGAGCTTCACGACCCTGCCCACGGCAGTCGACAACCCGACCGCACGCACCCTCGAGGCGTGGCTCGACCGAAACGGCTGGCTGCCGCTCGGCGCCGACGGCGTGGCTGTGGGCCAGCCGCGACTGCTCTGCATCGTCGACCTGCGCGGGCGCACCGAGGCCGAGCTGCTCAAGGGCATGAACCAGCAGTGGCGCCGCAACGTCAAGAAGGCCGAGAAGGCCGGCGTGCAGGTGCGGGCTGTCGGCCCCGAGGGCCTCGACACCTTCCACGACCTCTACGTCGAGTCGGCGCAGCGTGACAACTTCCTGCCGCGCCCCAAGGCGTACTTCGACGCGATGGTCCGCGCCTTCGACTCCGAGGGCGCCGCCGCCAGTGAAACCGAGCCGCGCGTGTCGGCCCGGTTCTACGAGGCGCACGTCGACGGCGACGTGCTCGCCTCCGCCCTGATGATCCGTTTCGGCCGCACGTTCTCCTACCTCTACGGTGGGTCGACCGAGCGCAACCGCGACGCCCGCGCCTCCAACGCCCTGCAGTGGCAGGCGATGCGCGACGCCTCCGCCGCGGGCTGCGACGCCTACGACTTCCGCGGTTTCAACACCTCTCTCGGTGCGACGAGCCCGCTCACCGGGCTGCTGCTCTTCAAGCTCGGCGCCGGCGCCGACGTCGTCGAGATGGTGGGGGAGCGCGAGCTCGTCATCAGTCGTTTCTGGCACTTCGCCTTCGCGCGGGCGATGGCCGCTCGGATCGCGATCAACAAGCGCCGCAAGGCTGCTCGCGCCAGCACCGACGCCGACGCCGCCGACGTCTGACGGCCGGCGGCCGCGGCTCAGCGGCGCTGGATGTCGTAGTACGGGCTGATGTAGCAGTTCGCGTAGCCGCGACCCTGCTGAGACGTGACCACGATGCCGTCCACCAGGATGCGGCACGACACCGCCCCGCGGTCACCGGAACCCGTGGGGTCGTAGAGGCGTACGCGAAGGCTGTAGTAGTCGTTGCTCGACACGTTCTTGCCGATCGGTGTCTCGAACGCGACCGGCGCGGTGCGGACCGGGTAGTCGTAGCGCGTGTGGCGGGCGTCCGAGAGCGACACCTCGACGCGGGCGCCGCCGGCGGCATACGACTCGAAGCGGATCGTCCGGGCATCGGTCGGCACCGGGGTCACCGGGATGTCGGGCACCTTCACGATCGGCGGCGGGGCTGTCCGAGGTGAGCGCGTGGGCGCCTGCGCGCCGGAGGGTGGGCGTGGCGCGGCCGGCGACGTGACTCCGGGCAGCTGGGGAACTGCGATGGAGCGCGACGGAACGGCCGGGCGAGCCAGGGTGGGCCGGACGCGCGTGGCGCCGGTCGTGGCCCGCTCCAGGGGGTCGTCCGTCAGGCTCGCGACGGCCCAGACGCCGGCCGGGATGAGCAGTCCCGCCACGATCGCGACGACGTGCCACGCCTGGAGGCGGCCGCCGAGGAGGCGGGCAGCCTGACCGCCACGCAGGTCCAGGGTCCGGGATGCGGGGACCTCAGGCGGCCCGGACCGCACGGGCGCGTGACCCGTGGGCTGCGCGCCCGAACGCTGCGGCACCCAGCTGGGCTCGACCGGTGCCTCGCGCCCGAAGGAGCTGTCGTATGCCGGCGGCCCCGCGGGATCGCTGCCGTCGTCGCCCGGGTCGGGCAGGTCGGCAGGGGAGGCCGGGGAGGCCGGGGAGGCCGGCGGCGTCGAGGGCTGGTCTGTCATGGGTTCCCCTGTGTCATGTGGTTGCTCGTGAGTGCGCAGCGATCTGGTGTGCCGGTCGCGTCCTGCTGCTTCACATCCGCGGTGAGCAGGTCACGTCCGAGGTCCCGGTGTCGACGGCGACGAGGATGTCGTCGGCGTAGATGCGGCACTGGAGCGGGCCGGGGTCCGGGGTGGAGGTCCGGGCGGTCACGGTGAGCGTGGCGGGGCGCTCGTCGAGGAAGAGCTCCTCGGCGTACGGCGCCTGACTCGTGCTGCTCCCCACGGACTGTCCGGCAGCGAAGGACTCGACGTCGATGTAGGAGCCTTGCGCACCGACGACCTCGACGCGGAGGACGGTCGAGTCCGCGGGGACGTCGAGCACGGTCGGCTGGCCCTCCAGGAGAGTGGCGTCGATCGAGGCGGCGTCGACGACGGGTTCGCTGCGGACGAACACCGGGTCGGGACCGGCGCCGCCCATCGGCATGTCGCCACCCATCGGCATCTCGACGCCGGTGCCCCCGTCGCCGGTGTAGCCGACGTCGTCGTGGAAGCCGCCGGAGAAGAAACCGAGCATGACCGGTACGAGCACCAGCGCCGCCAGCACCTTGGCCCCGCGCGAGCCGTTGCCGCTGCGGGAGCCCGACGCATACGCACGGTTCGGCGGTGTCGTCAGGACCGAGCCGGGCGGCACGTTCGGCTGCCACGACGACACCGAGGGCGCCGGCTCGGCGGGCCGCGGAGCCCAGGCCTCCGGGGGGAGCGACGTCCCCGCCCCCGCGGCAGCACCCGCTGCGGAGCCGTCCCGACCGATGCCGTCGTCGTCGGGGAAGGCGACATGGCGGTCGTGCTGCGGGTCCGGGAGCTCCGGGCGGTGGGGGTCTGAGTCGGACAACACTGCCTCGTTTCGGGTCGGGACCACGGTAGGTCCTGTGCCACGTCGTTCGTCGCACATCAGACCGCCAGGTTGCTCGGCGAGTTCCCGACGTGGCGGAGACGCTTGCGGCTCAGTCGGCCCCCGGCCTCCACCCGCCCACCCGCACCTCGGTGCCGTCCACGATGTCGACCGGGGAGGTGGGGTCGAGCTGCACGACGGCGGGCGTGGAGCCGTCCGTGACGACGAGCCACAGGACTCCCGCGCGCTCGACGCCGGCGGCGGCCAGGTCGCCGCGCCACCCGAGGTCGACGTGCGCGCTGCCGCCCGGCTCCAGCGGGACCGTCTGGGGCTCGCCGCCGTCGCCGGTGAGGCGGCCGCGCGGGTTGGTGAACGCCGTCCCGGCCGTACCGCGGGCCGCGACCGTCGCGTAGCCCGCCAGCACGCACGGCACACGGCTGTGGTTCGTCACCCTGACCCTCATCTGTCGGTAGCCCAGAGCCGGCTCCACCGGACCAGCCACGAGGTCGAGCTGACCGGGCGAGCAGGGCCCGTCGGGAAACAGCGGCTCGGCAGGGTCGCCCGGCGTCGGCGTGCCCGTGCCGGGCACGGCGATCGACGGCTCCGTCGGCAGCACCGTCATGGCTGTCGAGGTCGGCTCCGGCAGCTCGGGTGGGGGTGGCGATGCGCAGCCCGCGAGCAGGCAGGCCGAGACCACGACGGTGCCGAACGGAAGGGTCACGGTGGATCGCACGACCGCAACGCTAGGCGAGCGATGCCGCCACCCGCGCGCCGAGCACGTGCACGGATATCCGTTCGGAGGCACCGACCCGGCCCGCCTATCCTGTCCGTCATGCCCGAAGAGCCTGCGAACGCCCCAGCGCGCTCGCGGCCACCCCGGCGCCGGGGTCGCCCCGGGCAGGGTTCCCGCCGGCGACCCACGCAGGGCGGACCGACACCCGAGCAGCGAGAAGCACGTCGCGCGGCACGCGCGGCGACCGTCCCGCCGATCACGTATCCGGAGCACCTGCCCGTCGTCGACCGGCGCGAGGACATCGCCGAGGCCATCCGCGACCACCAGGTCGTCGTCATCGCCGGAGAGACGGGTTCGGGCAAGACGACCCAGATCCCGAAGATCTGCCTGGAGCTCGGGCGCGGCCTCGACGGGCAGATCGGGCACACCCAGCCCCGCCGCATCGCAGCCCGCGCGGTGGCCGAGCGGCTCGCCGAGGAGCTCGACGTCGAGCTGGGGCAGGCCGTCGGCTACCAGGTGCGCTTCACCGACCACGCCACCCGCGACACCCTCGTCAAGGTGATGACCGACGGCATCCTGCTCGCCGAGATGCAGCGTGATCGCGAGCTCCGGCGCTACGACACGATCATCATCGACGAGGCCCACGAGCGCAGCCTCAACATCGACTTCATCCTCGGCTACCTCAAGCAGCTGCTGCCGCGCAGACCCGACCTCAAGGTCGTCATCACGTCCGCGACGATCGACCCCGAGAAGTTCGCGGAGCACTTCGCCGACCCGACGACGGGGGAGCCCGCCCCGATTATCGAGGTCTCCGGTCGCACGTTCCCGGTCGAGATCCGCTACCGACCGCTCGTCGACCCCGACCGTCCCGGCGACGACGAGCGCGACATGGTCACGGGCGTGTGCGAGGCCGTCGAGGAATTGTGGACCGAGCGCCACACCGGCTCGGGCAGCGACATCCTCGTCTTCTTCTCCGGCGAGCGTGAGATCCGCGACGCCGCAGACGCGCTCAACGGCATGAAGCTGCCCGTGACGGAGGTCGTGCCGCTCTACGGCCGCCTCTCCGCCGCCGAGCAGCACCGGGTCTTCTCGCCGCACACCGGACGACGGATCGTCCTGGCCACCAACGTCGCCGAGACGTCCCTCACCGTCCCGGGCATCCGCTACGTCATCGACACCGGCACGGCGCGCATCAGCCGCTACAGCCAGCGCACCAAGGTGCAGCGGCTGCCGATCGAGCCGATCAGCCAGGCCTCGGCGAACCAGCGCAGCGGCCGCTGCGGGCGTGTCGCCGACGGCATCGCGATCCGGCTCTACTCCGAGGACGACTACGACAGCCGCCCCGAGTTCACCGACCCCGAGATCCTCCGCACCAATCTCGCCTCGGTCATCCTCCAGATGACGAGCCTCGGCCTCGGCGACATCGCGCGCTTCCCGTTCGTCGACCCACCCGACTCGCGCCAGATCGTCGACGGCATCAGGCTGCTCGAGGAGCTCCAGGCGTTCGAGCCGGAGGACGAGACCGGGCCGACAGGTCGAGGTCGCCGGCGTCCGGGACGCCGCCTGACGGCATACGGCCGCACCATCGCGACGCTGCCGATCGACCCGCGCCACGCGCGCATGGTGCTCGAGGCCGACAAGCGCGGCGTGCTGCGTGAGGTCCTCGTCATCGTCGCGGCACTCTCGATCCAGGACCCCCGCGAGCGGCCCCAGGAGAAGCAGGAGCTCGCCAACGCCTCGCACAAGAGGTTCGCCGACGAGACGAGCGACTTCATCGGCTGGCTCAACTTGTGGGCCTACCTCAAGGAACAGCAGAAGGCCCTGAGCTCCAGCGCTTTCCGCCGTCTCTGCAAGGCCGAGTTCCTGCACTACCTCCGGGTGCGCGAGTGGCAGGACCTGCACAGCCAGGTGAAGCAGGCCGCCAAGCAGGCCGGCCTCGACGTCACGCGCGGCAGCGTGCACGGCGAGGTCGACGCCGACGCCGTGCACCAGTCGCTGCTCTCCGGTCTGCTCTCGCACGTCGGCGTCCGTGACGAGCAGAAGCGTGAGTATGCCGGCGCGCGGGGTGCGCGTTTCGGCATCAGTCCAGGGTCGGCACTCTTCCGCAAGCAGCCGCAGTTCGTCATGGCCGAGGAGCTCGTCGAGACGACACGCCTCTGGGCCCGGATGAACGCGCGCATCGACCCGGCGTGGGCCGAGCAGCTCGGCGAGCACCTCGTGAAGCGGCAGTACTCCGAGCCTCGCTGGTCCGGACGTCGTGGTTCCGCCGTGGCCACCGAGCGCGTCACGCTCTACGGCGTGCCGCTGGTGGTGGGTCGCCTCGTCGGGCTCGGCCGCATCGACCCCGAGCTCGCTCGCGACCTCTTCGTCCGACACGCCCTCGTCGAGGGCGACTGGCACACCGAGCACGCCTTCCTGCGCGACAACGCCGCGCTCGTCGAACGCCTCGGCGAGCTCGAGGCGCGCACCCGTCGACGCGACATCGTCGTCGACGACAGCACCCTGGTCGCCTTCTACGACAAGCGGATCCCGGCCGAGGTCGTGTCGGGCCGGCACTTCGACACGTGGTGGAAGAAGGCCCGGCGCCAGACGCCCGACCTGCTGACCTTCACCGAGGAGCTGCTGCTCCGCGAGACGGCCGGCAGCCTCGCCGACGACGACCACCCGACCACGTGGACGCAGGGCGAGAACGTCCTGCCGGTCACGTACCAGTTCGAGCCCGGCTCGGAGCAGGACGGCGTCACGGTCCACATCCCCGTCGACCGCCTCAACCAGGTCACCGCCGACGGCTTCGACTGGCAGGTGCCTGGCTTCCGCGAGGAGCTCGTCACGGCGCTGATCCGCAGTCTCCCCAAGGGGATCCGCCGCAACCTCGTGCCTGCGCCCGACCACGCGCGGGCCGTGCTGCCCGAGCTCGACCCCACGACCGGCCCCCTGCTCCCGACGCTCGCGACCGTGCTGCGCCGCCGGGCCGGGGTCGCCGTGAGCGCCGCCGACTTCGAGTTCGAACGCGTCCCCGCGCACCTTCGCGTGACCTTCCAGGTCGACGGTCCCGACGGAAAGCCGGTCGCCACCGGCAAGGACCTCGAGTCGGTCCGTGAGGTCGCGACGCCGCAGCTGCGCCGGCAGGTGAGCCGGGCCGGGTCGGGCATCGAGCGCGCCGGGCTCACCGAGTTCCCCGACGAGGGGGTCGCACCGACCTTCGAGAGCACGAGCGGCATCCAGGGCTTCCCCGCGCTCGTCGACGTCGGCACGGCGGTCGACCTGCGGGTGCTGCCCACCCGGGCCGAGGCCGACGCGGAGCACCGCCTCGGCGTCCGCCGCCTGCTGCTCCTCGGCATCACGCCGCCGTGGAAGCAGATCCTCGCCCGGCTGACCAACGCCCAGAAGCTCGCGCTCGGGCACAACCCGCACGGCAGCGTGCCCGCCCTGCTCGACGACTGCCTCGCCGCCGCCGTCGACGCGATCCGGGACGACGCCGTGACGGACCGCATCGACCACACCGTGCGCACCCGCGAGGACTTCGAGTGGGCGCTGTCCGCCGTCCGCACCCACACGACCGCCAAGGTCGTGCAGGTCGTCGGCCTCGTCGAGCCGATCCTCGCCAAGCACCTCGCGCTGACGAACCGGCTCGCCGAGCTCGACCGGTCGAGCAGCACCGCCATCCGGCCGATGTTGGCCGACGTGCGCGCCCAGCTGCGCGAGCTCGTGCGCCCCGGTTTCGTCGCCGACACGGGCATGCGCCGCCTGCCGGACCTCGACCGCTACCTGCGCGCCATCGCCCACCGGCTCGACAAGGCCCCGGCCAACCTCGCGCGCGACGCGCAGGCCCTCGACCAGGTCGACCTGGTCGAGGGCCGCTACGCCGACCTGCTCGACTCGCTCCGGCCCACCCAGCGAGGTGCCGCCGACGTCGTCGACATCGGCTGGATGATCGAGGAGCTGCGGGTCTCGCTCTTCGCGCAGACCGTCGGCACGGCGTACAGCGTGTCCCCGCAGCGCATCCTCAAGGCCATCGCGAAGGTCAAGGCCTGACCGCTGTCGCCGGAAGCGCCACCCCGCGGTGGGGAATCATGGGGAATCATGGGGTGGAGCGGGACGTTGGACGTGAGGACCGCGTACGACGAAAGGCCAGACCGTGCAGGACCCGACCGAGCTCTTCCAGTTCGAGAGCGACACCTCGCCGAGCATGCTCCAGGAGCTGCAGGCCTCCGTGCTCGTCGTCGCCCTCGGCGGATTCATCGACGCCGGCCACACCCAACGACTGATGGCCGACCACATCCTCGAGACGCACGAGTCGCGCGTCATCGCCTCCTTCGACGTCGACCAGCTGCTCGACTACCGCGGCCGTCGACCCGTGATGGTCTTCGACCGCGACCACTGGACGAGCTACGACGACCCGAGCCTGCTGCTGCACCGCGTCGTCGACAAGGAGGGCGTGCCCTTCCTGATGCTCGTGGGACCCGAGCCCGACTACCAGTGGAACCGCATGGTCGAGGCCACGACCCAGCTCATCGACACGTTCGGTGTCGACCTCACCGTCAGCGTCCACGGCATCCCCATGGCGGTGCCCCACACCCGCCCGCTCGGCGTGACCGCGCACGGCACCAACCCCCGGCTCGTCGTCGGCAACGACCCGGCGTTCGGCCAGGTTCAGGTGCCCGCGAGCTTCTCGTCACTGCTCGAGTTCCGTCTCGGCGAGGCCGGACGCGACGCCATCGGGTTCGCTGTGCACGTGCCCCACTACCTGGGCCAGAGCGAGTTCGCCGACGCCGCCGTGCTCGGCCTCGAGCGGGTCCGCGCCGCGACCGGCCTGGACCTCGACCTGCGCGACCTCGCCGCTGCCGCGGGCCTGAACCGCGCGGAGATCGCTCGCCAGATGGAGGAGAGCGAGGAGATCACTGCCGTGGTCCGCGCCCTCGAGCAGCAGTACGACACCTTCCTCGAGGGCCGGCAGCAGCGCAGCCTGCTCGCGACGGACCTGTCCGACCTGCCGACCGCCGACGAGATCGGCGCCGAGTTCGAGGCCTTCCTCAAGGACGTCACCGACGACGAGGAGTAGCCCGCTCCGGGCGCCGGCTCAGGCTTTGGCCTCGCTCCAGCGGCGCACGACCGAGGTGTCGGCGACGAAGCGCACCTCGTCGGTGCCCGCCCAGGTGCGCGCTGCGCTGCCGAGCGTCTGCTCGACGGCCAGGGCTGCTGCCTCGGCGTGCTGCTCGGGCACGTGCACGAGCAGCTCGTCGTGCAGGCACAGCACGATCTGACCGCCCAACGGACGCACCGCGTGCCGCACCGTGGCCGCCCAGGCCTTGAAGAGCTCTGCCGCCGACCCCTGGATGACGGCGTTGCGGGCGTAGCGCCCCCGCGCCCCGTCGGCCCCGGTGGCGGAGAACTCGCCCGCACCGGGACGGCCGGCGGCGAGGTCCTCGGCGACGGCACCCGCCACGGGCACCCCGCCGAAGCGGATGAGCCGGCCGCCCCACGTGCGCACCGGCCTGCGGGCGACCCCGTCGGCGTACGCGCGGTCGAGCAGCCCCATGGCCACGGGGTAGGCGCGCTCGAGGTCCTTGAGCGCCTCACCGGCGGCGCCGGAGCGCTGGCCGTACATCGCGGCGAGCACGGCCACCTTGGCCTTGGGTCGGTCGGCGCCGAGCTTCGCGGCGACCGGGGCGTAGAGGTCGTCGGCGCGCGTGGCCTCGGCGAAGGCACGGTCGGCGCTGACGACGGCGAGCACCCGCGGCTCGATCTGGCCGAGGTCGGCACGGACGAAGACGTGACCGGCCGCGGCGCAGATCGCGGGGCGCAGGGGAGCGGGGAGGTTGTGCAGGCCGTTCTGCGCCGTCATGCGCCCGGCCGCGCCGTCGCACGCCGTCCAGCCGCCCCGGAGCCGGTCGTCGGGGCCGACGTGCTCGTCGAGCCAGCGGTAGCCGTAGGTCGTCGCGATGCGCTCGTCCTTGCGCCAGCGCAGCAGGGCGTCGACGAGCGGGTGGGTGTGGCGGTACGGCTCGAGCACCCAGGCGCGCGTGTTGGGCACGTCGACGCCGACCGAGAGCAGCAGCTCGCGCACCTGGCCTGGGTTGCGCAGGTCGGTGCCCTGACGCCCTCGGGCGTGGCGCAGCACCGCCTCGTCGCGCTCGGCACGGATGGTCGCCGCGTGGGCGTCGTCCCGGGCCCGCGGCCCTGCGGACGCAGCGATGAGGTCCTCGGCCGCGGCCCGGTCGACGGGCAGCCCGTCCCGCTGCAGCTCCAGGCAGAGCACGGCGGCGGCCGACTCGGACCAGACCGTGCGTTCGAGCCGCGCGACGTGCGCGCCGCCGATGCCCTCCAGCGCGTCCCGCTGGGCGCGCTGGCACTCGAGCGCGAGCTGCGCCAGCTCGCGCAGGCGCCCGTCGTCGGTGGCCCGCGCCGACGCGTCGGCGATGAGATGGCCGTCCGGCGTGAAGATCGACACGTCGTCCCCCGCCGCCGCGTCGAACAGGTCGCCGTCGAAACCCCTCAGGCGAGGCACCCGCGGCGCCGGCACCTGCGCCTCGTCGAGTCCCCGACACCCGGCGACGACGTGACCCGGGGTGGCCCACCAGCCGCCGTGGATGATGCGGTGCGCCTCTGCGAGGTCCCAGGTGCGGTTGACCTCGACGCCCCCAGCGAGGACGCCCTGCAGCGCGGCGGCCGCCGACCAGACGACCCAGCGCGGCGCCAGCCGGGCGTTGAGGTCGACGAACCGCGGGGTCACCTCGCCGAGCGGCCACGACTCGTCGACGCCCGGCCCGACGGCATACGCCCCGGACGGCCCCAGCACGAGCGCGACGAGTGGCGGCCCGGACGCCTTGTCAGCCAAGGGAGCTCGCGATGCGATCGACGGCCTCGCGCAGGATCTCGGGCGAGGTGCCGAAGTTGAGCCGGGCGCAGGTGCGGTTGCCGGAGCCGAAGATCGCGCCGGGCGAGAGCGCCACGCGCGAGCGGTGCAGCAGCTCGAGCGCCGGGTCGGGGCCCAGGCCGAGGCCGTCGAGGTCGAGCCAGGCGAGGAACGTGGCCTCGGGCATCACGAGGCGCACCCCCGGCAGGCGTTCGGACACCAGGGCCCGGAGCAGGTGCCGGTTGGCGTCGAGCTCGGCGACCAGCCGGCGCAGCCAGTCGCGCCCGTCGCGATAGGCGGCCGCCTGCGCGATGACACCGAGGTGGCTGGCGCCGTAGGTCAGGAAGGGGTGGAGGCGGCGCACGTCGTCGACGGAGTCGGCGCCCGGCACGACGACGGCCGCCTTGAGCCCCGCGAGGTTCCAGGACTTGGAGGCCGACGTCACGGTGAACCCGCGCTCGGTGCCGGCGACGGTGAGGTAGGGGACGAAGGTGCTCGTCGGCATGACGAGCGGCCCGTGCACCTCGTCGGACACCACGCGCACCCCGTGGGCGTCGGCCAGCGCTGCCAGCGACACGAGCTCCTCGGCCGAGTGGACCGTGCCCGTCGGGTTGTGCGGGTTGGAGAGCAGGTATGCCGTGCGCTCGCCGGCCGCGGTGAGCTCGCCGAAGACCGTGGCGAGACGTTCGAGGTCGAGCCGGTGGTCAGCGGTGAGCGGTGCCTCGACGACGCGGCGACCGCACGCCTCGATCACCTCGAAGAAGGCGTTGTAGGCAGGCACGCTGGTCACGACCGGACCGCCCGGGTCGGTGAGGAGGCGGAGCAGGTGCGTGACGCCCGACAGCACGTCGGCGACCCCCACCGTCACGGACGGGTCGACCTGCCAGCCCATCTCGTCGGCGGCGAAGGAGGCGAAGGCTTCGATGTAGGACTGCGTCGTCGCGTAGCCGGTGTCACCGCACCCCACGGCGGCCTGGACGGCCTCGACCACGGGCGGGCACGGAGTCGAGTCCATCTCGGCGATCCACATCGGGATGACGTCGTCGGCGTAGCGGCGCCACTTCACCGAGGTGCGGTCGCGGCTCAGCTGCACCAGCGGGACCGACAGGATCGGCGCGTCGCCCGCTGCGCCGCCGACCTCGTCGCGCGTCTCGACCATGGGGTGACCCTACGAGACCGCGCCGACGCCCGTCGGACCGCACCGACCTGGTGACGTCCCGGCGAGCGCGGGTACGGGCGTAGCAGACCGACGACCTGCGCCGACGCCGCCGCCGACCCATCCGGCATACGGTGTCGACTGCAGGTCCGTCGGGCCGCACACACACGTCGAGCGAAGGATGGAAGCCTGTGGGCATGTTGGGTTGGGGCAGGAACGAGACCGTCGCGGCGTCGGACGCCACCGCCACACGGGTTCGCGACGCCAAGAGCGCCGGCGCGCTCGAACGCGCCGCCCAGCCGCCCCAGGGCGGGCTGTCCGGCGCCGCCACCCGGCTCGTCGAGCGGCTCCTCGACATCGGCATCGACGGCAAGGGCCCGTTCGACTCGGCACACACGGTCGCGGCCAAGGCCCTCCAGCAGGCGGGCGGCGACCGTGACCAGGCGCTGCGCATCCTGCTGCGCGACCACCGCCAGCTCGGCGCGGTGGGCGGCTTCGCCACCGGGCTCGGCGGGTTCTTCACGATGCCGGTCTCGCTGCCCGCCAACGTCCTCGAGTTCTACCTGCTCGCGACGCGGATGACGGCAGCCACCGCCAAGGTGCGTGGCTACGACATCGACCAGCCCGAGATCCGGTCGGCGATCCTGCTCACCCTCACGGGCGCCGACAGCGACGACCTGCTCAAGAAGGCCGGCCTGCAGGTGGCCGGAGGCAAGCTGTCCTCCCTCGCCTTCGAGCGGCTCCCCGCGCCGGCCCTCATGGTGCTCAACAAGGCCGTCGGCTTCCGGCTGCTCGGTCGCATCGGGCAGGGCACGTTCGCCAAGCTCGGCCGCGGCGTGCCGCTCGTCGGCGGCCTCGTGGGGGCGGGCGTCGACGTGTACATGCTCGGGCGTATCGGCAAGCAGGCCGCCAAGGAGTTCCCGCCCGTGGAGACCTTCGGCCGGTGACCCCCGGGCCAGCCATGAAGAACGCTTCGCGCATCAAGACGGCTGCGGCCGTCGCTTCGGTCGTTCGCGCCTCGCTGCGTCCCGGGGGCCCCGGCATCGCCGAGCGGGTGCAGGCGGTGCCACGGCTGGTGCGCAGCACCGTCGAGGGCACGTATGCCGGCACGACCCTCCGGCGCCTCGGCCTCGTCGCGGGTGCGATGGCGTACGTCGCGTCTCCCGTCGACCTGCTGCCGGAGGCGGTTCTGCCCGTGCTGGGCGCGGCCGACGACGCCGTCGTGATCACGTGGGCCGTCAAGACGTTCTTCGAGGAGACCGACCGCTTCATCGCGTGGGAGATCGGGCAGGGCGCCCACCTGCGTGGGCAGCCCGGCCCCGCGCGCCGGAGCTCTGGGCGGACGGAGTCCGGGCGGGCTGAGCTCCTGCGCCTGCCCGAGGGGATGCGCCAGGCGGCCACCGACCGCGTCCTCGAGTCCGTGCGCAGGCGCCTCGAGGGCTGAAGCCCCACGATCCACACCCCCTCGGGCCGAGCGGCCCCGGTCCACAGGCGCGCTCGGGGGTCTGCCGGTGAGCGGCAGACGCGGCCACGCTCGGGACATGCCGAAGATCTCACTGTCAGGGCCAGCGGAGCTGCTGACCATCATTCCCTTCCACCTCGGCTTCCAGCCCGAGCGCAGCGTCGTCGTGGTGTGCTTCCACGGCAAGCGGCTCGGGCTCGTGGCCCGGCTCGACGCCGTCGGCGACCCGCTCGCGTCGGCCTCGGCGGCCCAGCTGCTGCCGACCGTCCTCGAGGGCTCGCCGTCGTCGGTGGCCGTCGTCGGCTTCGAGGACGAGCCGGACGGGTCGCTGCCGCTGCTCGAGGAGCTCGTCGAGGGCCTCGAACGCGCCGGTGTGGTCGTGCGCGAGCGGCTGGTCGTCCGCGAGGGCAGGTGGCGTTCGGTCGGCTGCGACTGCTGTCCCGACGAGGGTTGGCTGCTGCCCGAGCAGGCCGACGTGCCCGCAGTCGCGAGCTACGTGGCGCTCGGCCACTCCGTGCTTCCTGACCGCGCCGGTCTGGCCCGCCTGGTCGAGCCCCTCGAGGCCTCCGCCCCGCGGTACGCGCTCACGGTCGGCGCCATCGAGGACTGGCAGCGGCGGTTCGCCGAGGCCGGACGCCCTTCGCGCAGGTCCGGCCCTGCCCGCGGCGGCCTGAGCGTGCTCGACGGCGGTGAGCTGTCGGCGCGACAGTTCCTCGTCAACGACGCGCTGGTGGCCTGGGGCGGCCTGCTGCACGGTGAGATCGAGGGATTCGGGCTCGAGCACTGGTTGCCGGCGGTGGTCGGCCCTCTGGGCGACAGGGAGTTTCGCGATGCCCTCGTCGGGTGGCTCTGCCCCGGTGCGTCCTCGCTCGAGTCGCTCCCCGACGAGCTCGTGACGATGCTGGAGGTGTTCCTCGGTCCCGACCTCCGGGTCTTCTCTGCGACGCCGGCGGGCCACGTCGGGTCGACGGGCTCCGCCGGCCGCCTGGACCCGGAGGGTTGGGACGACTGGGACCACGCTGCCGCGCCGCGCCTGCTGCTCTCCCGGCTCGAGGCGGTGTGCCGCATGACGCCGGCCGCCCACGCCGCCCCCGTGCTGTCGCTGCTCGCCTCGCTGGCCTGGTGGTCCGGTGACGGGGCCCGTGCCGGCATCGCGGCCGACCGGGCGCTCGAGCTGGAGCCCGACAACCGCCTGGCCGGGCTGGTCCGGCAGTCGCTCGACCACGGCCTTCGCCCGCCGGCCTGCGCCTGAGTGGGGCGACCGTCACGGTGTCCTGCGGACCCGGTGGTCGTCGCGTCCAGGTCGTGGACCGGAGCCTCGGCTGCCGCATCGGGCTCGGTTATGGTGGGTCCAGGTCATGAGTGCCAGCGACAAGCCCCGGCTCGCTGGTCGGCAACCCTCCTTCGCGGTGGGGTGCCCCGGGTGAAGACCTGGCCACACCCGTCCCGGGTGTGCGCAAGCGCGAAGAGCGAGGAGTGCCTTGATGACCGTTACCCACCGGACGCAGAGCACGCGACGCCTGACGCGCCCAGCCGCCGCTCCCGGCTCCGCTCCGGGCTCCGCACCCTCTGTCGACTCCCGTCGCGTCGGGCACGAGCAGGCCCACGACGAGTCGTCGCGACGGCAGCGGACCGACGGCGCGTGGCGTGACGGCGACCCGGTCGGCCGGCGGCAGTTCGCGACGATCGGCGACGTGGAGCTCGAGCGCGGGGGACTGGTGCCCGACGTCCGTCTCGCCTACGAGACGTGGGGCCGGCTCAACGAGGCCAAGGACAACGTCATCCTCGTCGAGCACGCGCTGACCGGCGACAGCCACGTCGTGGGCGAGGCCGGCGACGGTCACCCGTCGCCGGGGTGGTGGAACTCCCTCATCGGCGCCGGCCGCACCGTCGACCCCGACGAGTGGTTCGTCATCGCCGCGAACGTGCTCGGCGGCTGCCAGGGCAGCACCGGCCCCGCGAGCACGGCTCCCGACGGAGAGGCCTGGGGGAGCAGGTTCCCCTATGTCACCGTGCGAGACCAGGTCGCGGCCGAGCGGGCGCTGCTCGACCACCTCGGCATCCGCCGGCTCGCCGCGGTCGTCGGCGGCTCCATGGGCGGGATGCGGGCCATCGAGTGGGCGGTCACCCACCCCGCCGACGTCGACCGCTGCATCGTCCTCGCGTCGACGGCGTACGCGACGGCTGACCAGATCGCCTGGTGCCAGCCGCAGCTGCTCGCGATCCGCAACGACCCGGACTTCGCCGGGGGCGACTACTACGCGGGCGACCGTCGGCCCGATGCCGGGCTCGGTCTCGCGCGTCGCATCGCCCACATCACCTACCGCACCGAGACCGAGCTCGACGAGCGCTTCGGCCGCGAGGCCCAGCTCGGCGAGGACCCCCTCCGGGCAGGTGACCGCGGCCGCTTCGCCGTCGAGTCCTACCTGGACCACCATGCCGGCAAGCTCGCCCGCCGCTTCGACGCCAACTCCTACCTCGTGCTCACCGAGGCCATGAACTCCCACGACGTCGGACGCGACCGTGGCGGCGTCGCCGCGGCTCTCGCTCGCGTCGAGGCGGACTGCACGATCGTCTCCGTCGACACCGACCGGCTCTACCCGCCGCGGCTGTCCGACGACCTGCACTCGGCGCTGCGCCGCTCGCACCGCGAGCACATCACGTCGGCGTTCGGCCACGACGGCTTCCTCATCGAGGAGGAGCAGGTGGGCCGCATCGTGCGCGACGCGCTCGAACGAAGGCCGCACGACCACGCCTGAACCCTGCTGCGGGCCGGGCGTTTCGGCTCGTCCGCGGCGGTGCCGGCCAGGCTCCGCGCGGCACGCGCCGTGTGACGTGATTTCGGGTACGGTGCGAGCACTGCTTGTTTCCGTCCCAAGGAGGTCCGGGAAAGTGGCCATCGTCGTTGGTTATGTCGCCACCAAGGAAGGACGCGCGGCGCTCAGGCGAGCCGCCGAGGAATGCGTCCTGCGAGGCACGAAGCTCGTCGTCATCAGCTCCCACCGGGGAGGCAAGGACTTCGACGCCAACGAGGCGAGCCAGTTCGAGACCGAGCTCGCCCGCGTGCAGACGCTCCTCGAGGAGAAGGGTCTGGAGCACGAGGTGCGCCAGCTGGTGCGCGGCAACGACCCGGCCGAGGACCTCATCTCCGTCGCCGAGGAGGAGAAGGCCGACTTCATCGTCATCGGCCTGCGTCGTCGCAGCCCGGTCGGCAAGCTCATCCTGGGGTCCAACGCCCAGCGCATCCTGCTCGACGCGAGCTGCCCCGTCCTGGCCGTCAAGGGCGACTGACGCCCTCCAACCGGTCGCGACCGGCACCGGACCACCTCCGGAACAGCCGGTCCGCGGCGCGCTGGTGCCCCGTGCGTTCGCTCGCACGCCGCGGGGCGTTTTATAATGTCTGAGTGCCGGATCGCACGAGGCGCACCGAGAGATCGACTCAGGGATCGACTCCGACAGGCCAAGCCCTTCCGGCACCAACCCCCATTCTCGTTCGTTGTGATGATGCATGCCCGCGTCCGGGCCGATCATCCGGCGAGACCGTGCGACGAAAGGCGACTGCATCCGTGCCCAAGGCAACAACCGCTGGAGCTCCGAAAACCCTGCCGAAGGTGTTCCAGCACGAGGCGATCATGCAGCTCCTGGTCAAGGGCAGCACCAACGGGTCCATCACCGGCACTGAGATCGCGCGAGCTCAGGTCGACGCCGGTCTCGATCTGAAGCAGATGAAGCCGGTCCTCACGACGCTCGAGGCGCACGACATCGAGATCGTCGTCGACGCGCCGCACTCGAGCACGACGAAGAAGACCCGTTCAGGGACCAAGGGAGGCAGTGTGGCCACCGCACGCAACACGACTGCCGCCGCGACGAAGTCCGCCACGCGGACGACGACCGCGACGACGAAGACCGCAGCGAAGAAGACAGCCGCCAAGACCGCGCCGGCGCGAAGTGCTGCCGCCGACAGCGACGAACCCACCGCGGCCACCAAGGCGACCGCGGCCAAGACGACGACGAAGAAGGCCGCGACCAACGCCGGAGTGGCCAAGGCCGCCGCGAAGCCCGCGGCGAAGAAGGCTGCCACCAAGAAGACCGCCGCGAAGTCGGCCACGAAGACCGCAGACGGCGCCGACGTCGCCGGTGAGGTCGACGAGGATCTCGAGGACGCCGAGCCCGAGGACGCCCCCGAGGGCGAGCTCGTGGAGGTCGAGATCACCGATGAGGGCGCCGAGGACTCCGACGACGCCGAGGGCACCCCGGCCGCAGGCGCCAAGGCCGACGAGCCGGAGGAGTCCGGCTTCGTCATCCGCGACGACGACGAGGACGACGCCCCCGCGCAGCAGGTCGTCACCGCAGGCGCCACGGCCGACCCGGTCAAGGACTACCTCAAGCAGATCGGCAAGGTCGCCCTCCTCAACGCCGAGCAGGAGGTCGAGCTGGCCAAGCGCATCGAGGCCGGCCTGTTCGCCGAGGAGAAGCTCAACTCGGGCGACAAGATCGAGATGAAGCTCAAGCGCGAGCTGTGGTGGATCGCCCAGGACGGCAAGAAGGCCAAGAACCACCTCCTCGAGGCCAACCTGCGTCTCGTCGTCTCGCTCGCCAAGCGCTACACGGGCCGCGGCATGCTCTTCCTGGACCTGATCCAGGAGGGCAACCTCGGCCTCATCCGTGCGGTCGAGAAGTTCGACTACACCAAGGGCTACAAGTTCTCGACGTACGCGACGTGGTGGATCCGCCAGGCCATCACCCGCGCCATGGCCGACCAGGCCCGCACCATCCGCATCCCGGTGCACATGGTCGAGGTCATCAACAAGCTCGCTCGCGTGCAGCGCCAGATGCTCCAGGACCTGGGCCGCGAGCCCACCCCGGAGGAGCTGGCCAAGGAGCTCGACATGACGCCCGAGAAGGTCGTCGAGGTCCAGAAGTACGGCCGCGAGCCGATCTCGCTGCACACCCCCCTCGGCGAGGACGGCGACAGCGAGTTCGGTGACCTCATCGAGGACTCCGAGGCGGTCGTCCCGGCCGACGCGGTGAGCTTCACGCTCCTGCAGGAGCAGCTGCACTCGGTGCTCGACACGCTCTCGGAGCGCGAGGCCGGCGTCGTGTCGATGCGGTTCGGCCTGACCGACGGCCAGCCGAAGACGCTCGACGAGATCGGCAAGGTCTACGGAGTCACCCGCGAGCGCATCCGCCAGATCGAGTCCAAGACCATGAGCAAGCTGCGTCACCCGAGCCGCAGCCAGGTGCTGCGCGACTACCTGGACTGACCGGCGCGACCCGTCGAGAGAGCAGCTCGTCCCCGAGGGGCGAGCTGCTCTCTCTCAGCCGCGGCGCCTGAGCGCGCCCAGCCGGTCGGGCAGCGACCGCCAGAAGGAGACGGCGGCCGCGGGCCAGAGGAATCCCTTGACCCGGGTCTGCCACGCACGGGTGCGCCCGACCTGCCTGCGGATCGACTGGATGTCGTGGTGCAGGCGGATGGCCTCCTGCGGGGACGTGCGTTCCGGGCGGTCGTAGCGCGACCTCTCGAGCGTCGCGGTGACGCGGCCCATCGCGGCCGCGTTCTCCTCGTCGAGGTGGCCCTCGGTGACGTACCGCCGCTGCAGCTGGCGCAGGGTGACCCCGTCGGGCGAGGTGAGCCCGAGGTCACCGAGGTGGCTCGTGAGGTCCATCCACTCGACCTCGATGAGCTCCTGCTGGGTGACGGCGGCGCGTCGTCGGCGCAGCCGCAGCCACCAGGCCGTGATCGGCATGATGAAGGCGGCGAGCAGCCCGATGACGATCGCCAGCGCGGTCACGATGTTGCGCACCGAGAACCAGGACCCGATCGAGCCGACCAGCGAGGGCTGCGGGGTAGCGGCTCCGTCGGCGGCCGGGTTGTCCAGCGTCTTCCGGACACTCGTCGCGCCGCCGGTCGCGCTCGAGCTGTCGACGTCACGGCCACCAGCGGTGGAGCCTCCGCCGGGTCCGAGCACGGCATACGGCGGCGGCGTGCCGGAGCGCGCCCCCGGGGTGGGCTCGAAGCGGAGCCAGCCGTAGCCCTGGAAGTAGAGCTCGGGCCACGCGTGGGCGTCGCTCGCGCGCACGGTGTAGCGGTTGTCGCCGGAGGCGAGCCCGGGCAGGAAGCCGATGGCCATGCGGGCCGGGATGCCCTGCGCGCGGGCCATCATGATCATGGCCGTCGCGAACTGGACGCAGTAGCCGCGGCGCGTCTGGTAGAACGCCTGGATCGGCTCGAGGAGCCGGCCCTCGGCGTCGCGCGGCTGCTGGCCGAGGTCGAGCGTGTAGGTGTAGCGCAGGCTGTCGCGCAGGTGGGTCTGGATCGCGATCGCGCGGTCGAGGGGGTTGTCGGCGCCGCGGGTCACCTCGTCGGACCACCGTTGGACGAGGTCACGCGAGCGGTCGGGGATCGAGAGGTCGTCCTCGGTGATGTCGGGGGAGTCCGGCGTGCCCGACTGGCGCAGCTGGGGCGGCGAGGGAGCGAGGTCGGCGTACTTGATGCGGTAGCTGCCCACCGGCGTGGCCACCCGGACGTCACGGGTGATCGGGTCGATGCTCCACTGCGTGCCCGGCATGGAGACCTCGACAACCGGGTAGGGCGCGGCGATGCGCGGCGCGGCCAGCGTGTTGTCGGTGACCGTGATGACGTAGTCACGGCGCTGCGACGCCGGCGGCAGCGATGCGGGGTTGTCGGGCCTGTTGCCGCCCTGGTTGACCACGAGCCATTGGCCGCGCGAGTAGTACGAGGTCGCGAGGACCCGCAGCGGGGCCCGCGTGAACGCGGTCGTCGTGTAGGTCAGGACGGGGGACTGGTCCTGGTTGTTGAGGCTGCGGGCGAGGTCGAGGGTGTCGTTGAAGCCGACCGAGCCCTCTCCGCCGCCTCCGGAGCGTCCGAGCCCCTCGGTGAGGTAGCGCGGCGGGAAGTGCGGGGTGACGGCCGGCACGAGCAGCGCCACCACGACGCCGACGGCGCCGAGCTTGAGGGCGCCGGCCGTGAACGAGCGCAGCGCCTCGCGGTCGTGTGCGGCCTCGTCGATCTCGCTCCGCTCGTTCGCGCTGGCCGTGCCCCAGCGACCGAACTGCGCGCGAGCCGTCGTGTGCAGCATGACGAGCCAGAGCGCGACGGGTACGACGAAGAAGCGGAGCGCCAGCGCGGACTGCCCGTTGGCGGCCGTGATGAGGTATGCCGTCAGCAGTGGCAGTCCCGCTGCGGCGGGGCTGCGCCAGGTGGCGGCCATGGCGTCGACGGCGATCGCCACGGCGGCGATGGCGACGATGAGGCAGAAGGTCACTCCGTCGTTGAGCGGGGCGGGCGCGGAGTAGCGCTGGATGGTGTCGAGGGCCTGGAGCCCGAGGGAGTTGGCGGCCTCGAGGGTGGTCGGCGTCGGCAGCACGAGCCAGAAGCTGTCGCCGGTCCAGCGGGCGAGGATGACGTAGGTGGTCACGAGCACCTGCACCGCGACCACGAGCAGGCGTGACCGGGTGAGGCCGCGGGCGGCGAGGCCGAGTGCGGCGACGAGGAAGACCATGAGCACCGCCTCGGGCAGCCAGCCCGCGTCGGTGAACAGGCTGGTGATCGGGAAGACCGCGGCCAGCGTCGCGAGCGCTGCGAGCAGCGTGATCCTCCAGCGGCGTCGGGTCATCGGCTGCCTCCTACGGTCGCGGCTGTCAACACGGCCCAGACGTGCGCGACGTCGTCGTCGCGCTTCACGGGCACGGCCCGCCAGCCGGCGAGGCGGAGCGCATCGACGTGCGGCTCGGCCTCGTCGGCCTCGGTTGCGCCGAAGCTGTGGGCGTCGAGCACCAGGGCGAGTCCGGTGGTCCCGGGCTGGCGCAGGCTCGCGACCCGTGAGGTGACGTCGCGACCGTGCGCCCCGGTGAGCGCCACGAGGAAGCCGCCGGCTGCGGCGAGGCTCTGGGCCGCCCGCAGGATCTCGTCCTCGCCGGTGTCGTCACGTGGCGCGGTGGTGGCCAGCACGTCGAGCACCTCGTCGGCCGTCATCGTCTCCATGGCCCGGCTGGTGTCGACGGTCTCGGCACAGACGAGGTGGACGGCGTAGCCCGACTCGTAGAGGTGGGCGGCCACGGATGCGGCCGCGGTCACGGCCCACTCGAACGAGCTGCTCGCACCCGCCCCGCCGTGTGCGGTCGGGCGCGGGTCGAGGAGCACGACGGCTCGGCGCTGTGCGGGACGGTCCTCCTGGCGCACCATGAGGTCGCCGGTGCGGGCGGTGGCCGGCCAGTGGATCCGGCGCAGGTCGTCGCCGTCGCGGTACTGGCGGATCGTGACGTCGTCCTCACCGTGCAGCGAGATGAGGTGGGCCTGCTCACCCTCGGAGCCGACGCCTGCGCTCGGCTGCCGGTTCGAGGAGAGCGGGTGGACCGCCGGCAGCACGACGAGCTCGGCGGTGCCCTGCAGCACCGCGTGGCGGTTGGCGAGACCGAAGGGGTCCTGCACCTGCACGCCGAGCGGGCCGAGCTGGTGACGGCCGCGCAGGTGCGACCGGACGGTGTAGTCGATGGCGCGCACCCGGCCCGGCGGGATGCGGCCCACCACGAAACGCGGGCGGTCGCCGAGCACGTAGTCGAGCCTCTCCTCGGCGAGGAAGAGCGGGGTCGTGGAGGCCGAGACGTTCTCGAAGGAGAGCGTCACGTGGGCGTCCTGCCCGACGCTGATGCGCTCGGGATGGATGTGCCGCTCGATGCGCATGCGGGTCTTGCGGGTGCGCACCAGCACTGCCGAGATGAGTGGGAGCGCGACGAGCAGCACGCCGAACCGCGTGATGTCACGGAAGCCGAGGACGACCCCGGCGAGGAAGAGCAGGATGCCCGAGAGGAAGAAGGCCATTCCCCTCGTCGTCAGGACGCTGCGCAGGGCGCGCACGGCGTCGCCCCGCTCAACGGGCTGCCGGCGGCACCGGCACCTGGCGCAGCAGGTCGGTGACCACGTCGGCGGTCGTGCGGCGGGCGAGCTGGGTCTCGCTCGAGGGCATGAGGCGGTGGGCCAGGACGGGGCCGGCCAGAACCTGGACGTCGTCGGGGATCACGTGGTCGCGTCCCTCGAGCGCGGCGTACGCCCGGGCGGCCCGGAGCAGGTGGAGGCCGGCTCGGGGCGATGCGCCGAGGCGCAGGGCCGACGTGGAGCGGGAGCGCGCGACGAGGTCGACGATGTACTGGCGTACGGCGGGGCTGGCGTGCACGTGCGCGACGGCCTGCAGGACGCGGTTGATGGTCTCGGCGTCGGTGACGGGGGTCAGCCCGTCGAGGGGCGAGGTGGCCCCGTGGCTCTCGAGAAGGTCGAGCTCGGCGCCGGCCGAAGGGTAGCCCATGGAGATGCGCGCCATGAAGCGGTCGCGCTGCGCCTCGGGGAGGGGGTAGGTGCCCTCCATCTCGATCGGGTTCTGGGTCGCCATGACGATGAACGGCGCCTGCAGCGTGTAGGTCGTGCCGTCGACGGTGACCTGCCGCTCCTCCATCGACTCGAGCAGGGCCGACTGCGTCTTGGGGGAGGCACGGTTGATCTCGTCGCCCACGACGACGTTGGCGAAGATCGCACCCGGGCGGAACTCGAACCGTCGTGCATCCTGGTTGAAGATGCTGACGCCGGTGACGTCGCTCGGCAGCAGGTCGGGGGTGAACTGGATGCGGCGCACCGTCGCGTCGATCGACTTGGCCAGCGTCTTGGCGAGCATCGTCTTGCCGACGCCCGGCACGTCCTCGATGAGCAGGTGGCCCCCGGCGAAGAGCACGGTCACGGTCGTGCGGACCACGTCGGGCTTGCCCTCGATGACGCTCGTCATCGCGGCCATCAGCCGGTCGGCCACGTCGTGGATGAGGCCGAGGTCTGCCGCGTCCGCGGCGCCGTCCCGTCCTGCCGTGGTCTCGAGCCCGGTGTCCGTCGTCGTCACACTGTCCTCCGCTTGTCGTCCCCGTGTCCTGCGCCTCGTGCGGCGCAGCCCTTGCCCGGCGGGTGCGTGACCCGTCAGGAGATCTTCTCCCATGGACCCCGGCCGCGGGTAGGGATGCCGCGCACGTGTCGTACGCGGCCGTCACCCTGGGGCGCGGCGGCCGGGACGAGCACTCTTCCACTTTCCTCCACAGGCGACGTCCGCAGGGCCCGATCGGTTCGGTTCGAGGCCCTTCGCCGCGTGCCGTGAGCACGGACGGGGGTCATCGCTCGGTCGCGTCACCCGGTGCCGCTGCATGCCGTGGCCTCGCCGCGGCGCCGGGGCCGTCACGGCCCTCCACATCGCTCCACCCCGCCTGACCTGCGTAAATACGCGACGCGGAGGTCGGATTTCGGTCAAAGTTCGTTGACGGTGGAGCAAAGTGGAGTATCGTGGGGCATCAAGGTAGGGAATGGGGACGCCTGCGGGTCGACAAAGGGGAGGTGGCGGTCCATGTTTCTCGGGACGCACACACCCCGGCTCGACGAGAAGGGCCGCCTGTTCCTGCCCGCGAAGTACCGCGAGCGCATGGCCGCCGGCCTGGTCGTCACGCGCGGCCAGGAGCGCAGCCTGTTCATCTACCCCATGGACGAGTTCGTCAAGGTCGCCGAGCAGATGCGTCAGGCACCGACCACGAGCAAGGCGGCGCGCGACTACATGCGCGTCTTCCTCTCCGGCGCCTCCGACGAGATCCCCGACAAGCAGGGCCGTTTCACCATCCCCGCCAACCTACGCCAGTACGCCGGACTCGACCGCGAGGTCACCGTCATCGGTGCCGGCTCCCGCCTCGAGGTCTGGGACAGCGCGGTCTGGAACGCCTACCTCGAGGAGACCGAGCAGAGCTTCGCCGACACCGCCGAGGAGGTGATCCCCGGCCTCTTCTGACCCGCCGCTCGTGGCGACGTGCACCTGAGTGCCGGCCTCCAGCCGCTCCGCTCCCGGGACGACTTCCCCCGTCCCGGGCGAGGTAGCGGATGGGGACCAGCCCGCAGGTCCAGGACCCGCAGCGCCACTCGAGACAGCCCACCGACGACAGCCCACCGACGACAGCCGACCCAGCCGACAGCCGATCCAGCGCCGACCAGAACCCTCCACCTGGTCACCGCCACGACTGACGCCGCAGCACATCCGCACCCACCCCGACCACGGTGGACACCTGTGTCCTCCGACCGGTCACACCAGTCACACCAGCCACACCAACAGCAGCAGCACCAGCGTGAGAGGGACGCACCATGAGCGATCGAGGACAGGCGCACGACCGCCACGTCCCCGTGATGCGCGACCGCATCCTCGACCTGCTCGCCCCGGCCCTCGAGCGTCCCGGCGCCGTGCACGTCGACGGCACCCTGGGCATGGGTGGTCACGCCGAGGGCGTCCTCACGCGCTTCCCGGAGTGCGTGGTCATCGGCATCGACCGCGACCGCGAGGCCCTGGCGCTGGCGGGGGAGCGGCTCGCGCAGTTCGGCGACCGGTTCCGGCCCGTCCACGCCGTCTACGACGACATCAAGGACGTGGTGGCCGGCCTCGACGTGCCGGCCGTCGACGGCATCCTCTTCGACCTCGGGGTCAGCTCGCTGCAGCTCGACGAGGCCGACCGCGGGTTCGCCTACCGCGTCGACGCCCCGCTCGACATGCGCATGGACCAGTCGACCGGCAGGACCGCCGCCGACGTCCTCAACACCTACTCGGTCGAGGACCTGACGCGGATCCTGCGCGACTACGGCGAGGAGCGGTTCGCGAACAAGATCGCCAAGGTCATCGTCCACGACCGCGACCTCGAGCCGTGGACGACGTCGGGGCGGCTCGTCGAGATGCTGCGTCGCGTCATCCCGGCGGCCTCGCAGCGACAGAGCGGGCACCCGGCCAAGCGCACCTTCCAGGCGCTGCGCATCGAGGTCAACGACGAGCTCGAGGTCTGGCGCCGAGCCATCGACGAGGCGATCGACGTGCTCGCGGTCGGCGGCCGGATCGCCGTGCTGTCGTACCACTCCCTCGAGGACCGGGCCACCAAGCGCGCCTTCGCCGAGGGTGCGACGTCGAGCACCCCGCCCGGTCTGCCCGTCGAGCTGCCCGAGCACGCGGCATACCTCCGCCTCGTCACGCGCGGGGCCGAGGCGCCCGGCGACGACGAGGTCACCACGAACCCCCGGGCCGCGTCGGCCCGCCTCCGTGTCGCCGAGCGCGTGCGCGACACCGGCACGCACCCCTCAGCCAGAAGCCCCAGGAAGGGAACCCCCCGATGAGCCAGATGACCGCCACGGCCCGGCCGCTCCGCGTCCCGCGGCGTGGGCCCGCCCCCACGCCGCTGCGCGTCATCCCGGCCCGGATCACCCGCACCGGCAACGGCGCCTTCGTGGCGATCTGCATCGGGCTGCTCACCGGCGGTCTCATCTCGCTGCTGCTGCTCAACACCGCGCTCGCCCAGGGCTCGCTCGCGCTCGGTGACCTCAACCGGGAGTCCGCGCGGCTCGGCGACACGGCGGGCAACCTGCAGGAGGAGATCGACCGGGCCTCCGCCACCGGCGCCCTCGCCCGCAGCGCAGCCGGGATCGGCATGGTGCGGATGAACACCCGTGGCTACGTCGACCTGTCCAAGGGGACCGTGACGGGTGACGCCGAGCCGGCAACGACGAACAACGCCTTCCCGATCGTCACGAGCCCGACTCCGCCGGCCGTCACGGCCAGGGTCAAGAAGCTGCTGTCGTCGGCGACGACCGCCACCAACGCCGCCTCCCACGCCGACCTCGCCCAGCAGGCCAAGGCCGACCAGCAGAAGGCCGACAAGGCGGCGTCCGACAAGGCGAAGAACGACAAGTCCAAGGCCGACAAGGCCGACAAGGCCGGGAGCGGCGGCCAGGGCGCCACGCCGACGGTGCCGGGTGCAACGGACGGGACGTCCGGGGCGCCCACACTGGGCACCACGGACTAGCAGACTCTCGACGACGACGGTGAGGTGAGACCGTGACGCAGCACCGAGGCGCCGACCCCCGGCGGACCGGCCGCGGCGCCGCGCCCGCCCGTGCCCCCCGGCCCTCACGCGCCACCGGCGCCGGCACCGGCACCGGGCAGGGCAGCTCCGGGAGGCCGGCCAAGCCCACCGGCAAGGTCGCCGGCAAGCAGCCGCCACGTCAGGCCGGCGGCGTCCGTCGGCAGGCGCCCTCGCGTGCGCGCGCTGCAGGTGCCGCTGCAGCGTCGGCCCCCCGACCCGGCGCCCGACCCGGCGCCCGACCCGCGGCCCGGACCGCGGCGCGACCGGGCACCACCTCCCGCCAGGCCCCCGCCCGCGGACGAGGCCCAGCGCCCAAGCGGTCTGCTGCGGCGGGCGCCGGCCGGGGCGCCCGAGGTCCCCGTGGCCCCAGAGGCCCTCGCCGGCCACGCCGCCCGCTCCGCATCTCCAAGGCCAACCCGCGCCGCAGGGCGCGGGTCATGTTCGTCGCCGTTCTCTTCGTCTTCACGATCTTCGCCGGGCAGCTGCTGCGCATCCAGGCGTTCGACGCGTCGGCGACCCAGGAGGCCGCGCAGTTCAAGCGGTCGGTGAAGACGACCACCCCGGCCATGCGCGGACAGATCCTCGACACCAACGGCCAGGTGCTCGCCGACTCCGTCGAGCGCTTCACCATCGCGGCCGACCCCAAGATCATCCCCGAGTACACCGTCAAGGTCGACGGCAAGCGCGCGAAGGTCGGTGTCACCCGTGCTGCCACCGACCTCGCGCCCCTGCTCGACATGTCCACCGCCGCGCTGACCAAGCTCTTCACCCGGTCGAACACCCGCTACGTCGTGGTGAAGAAGGAGGTCAACCCCGCGATCTACCGCGAGATCCGCGCGCTGGGCATCCCCGGCATCACCGGCTCGCGCACCGCCCAGCGCATCTACCCCACCTCGATGGCACTCGGCCAGCTCGTCGGCTTCGTGCGGCCAGACGACCAGAGCGGTGCCGGCGGGGTCGAGCAGATGCTCGACACCGCGCTCAAGGGCACGCCCGGGGTGAGCGTCGCCGAGCGGGCGCGCGACGGCTACATCATCCCGGGCTCGCAGCGCGTCGACACGCCGGTCGTCAACGGCCGCGACGTCAGGCTGACGATCGACGCCGACCTGCAGTGGTACGCCCAGAACGCCCTCGCGAAGCAGGTCACCGGCGTCGGGGCCGAGTCGGGCACGGCGGTCGTCCTCGAGGTGGCCACGGGCAAGGTGCGGGCCGCCGCGAGCTACCCCACCTTCGACCCGAACGACCTCGCCGACGCCAAGAAGGCGTCGCTGGGCAACTACGCCTTCAACGACGCCTTCGAGCCCGGGTCGACCGGCAAGCTCATGACGATGGCCGCAGCCCTCGAGCAGAAGGTGATCACGCCCGACACCGGTGTCATCGTGCCCCCGCGCCTGCCCCGTGCCGGCACCTCCTTCAAGGACAACGAGCCGCACGGCGTCGAGAACATGACGGCCACGGGCGTGCTCGCCAAGTCGTCGAACATGGGCACCATCCTCATCGGCGAACGCGTGACGCCGCAGGTCATGGAGGCGTACTACCGCAAGTTCGGCATCGGCGCCAAGACGCCGGTGGGCTTCCCCGGTGAGTCCGCCGGGCTGCTCGCCGGCGCGAAGGACTGGGTCTCGACGCGCCGCTACACGATCCTCTTCGGCCAGGGATATGCCGTGACGGCGATCCAGCAGGCCGGCGTCTTCCAGACCATCGCCAACAAGGGCGTACGCGTGCCGCCGTCGCTCGTGGAGGGCACGGTCAACGACAGCGGCACCTTCATCCCGTCCGCCGCGACGACGCCGTCGCGGGTCGTCACCGAGGACACCGCCGTCAAGCTGTCGCGGATGATGGAGGAGGTCACGGGCCAGAACGGCACCGCGAGCGCCGCCCGCATCAAGGGCTACCGCGTAGCCGGCAAGACGGGCACGGCCGACCGCTACGACGACAAGCTGAAGCGCTACAACGGTTTCACGGCCTCGTTCATCGGTTTCGCGCCGGCCGAGGCGCCGAAGTACGTCGTCGCGGTCTTCATCCAGAAGCCCTCGGCCGGCATGTTCGGCGGCATGCTCGCCGGGCCGGTCTTCAACCAGATCATGACCTACCTGCTCGAGCGCACCGGTGCCCCGCCCAGCCCCGCGTCGAACCTCGACTACCACGTCTGGGCCGAGAAGCCGCTGTCGTCCGACGACCCCCGGGTCATCAGCAATGCGCGGGCCCTGCGGGATGGCCTGTAAGTTGGGATGACGTGTCACCTTCCCCCCCAAGACCCGCCTCGTCGCGCGTGCACCTCCGCGACCTGACCGCCCGGATCGGGGCCTCGGCCGAGCTCGACGGACTGGCCGACGGAGTGGCCGACGGAGTGCTCGTGACCGGTGTCACGCTCGACAGCCGTGCCGTCGTCCCGGGCGACCTGTATGCCGCCCTGCCGGGCTTCAACGTGCACGGGGCGCGGTTCGCCGAGGACGCCGTGCAGGCCGGGGCCGTCGCCGTCCTGACCGACCCGGAGGGCGGCAACCGGCTCGCCGGCTGCGCCGTGCCGGTCCTCGTGGTCGACGACCCTCGAGCCGTCCTCGGGGACGTCGCCGACCTCGTCTACGGGCACCCGTCGGCCGACCTCACCATGGTCGGGATCACCGGCACCAACGGGAAGACGACCACCGCGTACCTGGTGGAGTCGGCGCTGCGCGCGCTCGGCCGGCGCACCGGCCTCATCGGAACCGTCGAGACGCGCATCGGCGACGAGCGCATCGAGTCGGTGCGCACGACCCCGGAGGCCACCGACCTCCACGCACTGCTGGGGGTCATGCGCGAGCGCGGCATCGACGCCTGTGTGATGGAGGTCTCGAGCCACGCCCTCGAGCTGCACCGGGTCGACGGGGTCGTCTACGACGTGGCCCTGTTCACGAACCTCTCCCAGGACCACCTCGACTTCCACGACTCGATGGACGACTACTTCGCCGCGAAGGCGTCGCTCTTCACCGCGCGGCGCGCCCGCGCAGCGGTCGTCTGCGTCGACGACGCGTGGGGCCGCCGCCTGGCGGAGCAGTCCGGAGTGCCCACGACGACGCTCGCGACGGGGTCCGGGCCCGAGGCGGGGACGCCCGACCCGGCCGACGCGGACTGGACCGTCGAGGAGTCGTCCGGCGGTGCGTTCCACCTGCGGGAGCGGGCGACGGGAGCCGCGCTCGCGCTGGTCTCGCACCTCCCCGGGCACTTCAACGTCGCCAACACCGCCCTGGCGGCCCTCGCCCTTCTACGGCTCGGCGTCGAGCCCGCCGACGTCGAGGCCGCGATGGCCGTGCAGCCCGACGTGCCCGGGCGCATGGAGGTCGTCGCCCCCGGTGGCCCCGACGGGCCCCGGTGCATCGTCGACTTCGCGCACACCCCTGATGCCGTCGACGCGGCGCTCTCGGCCCTGCGCTCCACGACCGAGGGCCGCCTCATCGCCGTGCTCGGCGCCGGTGGCGACCGCGACCGTGGCAAGCGCCCGGCCATGGGCGCCGCCGCTGCGCGCCGCGCCGACGTCGTGGTCGTCACCGACGACAACCCGCGCTCCGAGGACCCCGCCGAGATCCGCGCGGCGGTCGTCGAGGGGGCGCAGCAGGTGGTCCGTGACGGCGCCGCGCGGGCGACTGAGATCATCGACGGCGGCACGCGCGCCAGCGCGATCGCCGAGGCCATCGCGCTCGCGGTGGTCCACTCGGGGGACGACCGCCCTGTCGACACCGTCGTGGTGCTCGGCAAGGGACACGAGAAGGGTCAGGAGATCCACGGAGTGAAGCACCCGTTCGACGACCGCGACGCCGTCCGCGCCGCCCTCGCAGCCGCCACCTCCTCGGGGGTGACGGCGTGATCCCCTTGTCGCTGAGTGAGATCCGCGACCTCACCGGGGGCGAGGTGCACGGCACCACCGCCCCGGAGGAGATCTCGGTCGAGGGCACCGTCACGACCGACTCGCGCGAGTGCGAGCCCGGCAGCCTCTACGTCGCCCGGGTCGGCGAGACGGCCGACGGGCACGACTACGTCCCGGCCGCGGCCGCAGCCGGGGCCGTCGCAGCCCTGACCTCGCGGGCGGTCGACGGCCTGCCGTGCGTCGTCGTCGACGACGTGCAGACGGCCTTCGGTCGCGTCGCCCGCGGCGTCGTCGACCGTGCCCCCGAGCTGCGCGTCGTCGGCATCACCGGCTCGTCCGGCAAGACGAGCGTCAAGGACCTGTTGGCCTCCGTGCTCTCGTCCGTGGCCGAGACCGTCGCACCGGTCAACTCGCTCAACGGCGAGATCGGCGTCCCGCTGACCGTGTGCCGGGTGACCCCGACGACCCGATTCCTCGTCGCCGAGATGGGTGCCCGTGGCATCGGCCACATCGACTACCTCACGCGCATCGCGCCCCCGCAGGTGGCGATCGTGCTCAACGTCGGCAGCGCGCACGTCGGCGAGTTCGGCTCGCGCGACAACATCGCGATCGCCAAGGCCGAGCTGCCCCAGGCGGTGCCCGCCGAAGGCCTGTCGATCCTCAACGCCGACGACCCCGTGGTCGCCGCCATGGCCACCGGTCTGCGCTCACGCGTGCAGCTCGTGGGGCTCTCGGCCGATGCCGACGTGCGCGCCGAGGACGTCGTGCTCGACGAGCGCGGCAGGGCGGCATACACCCTCGTGTGCCCGCAGGGCACCGCGTCGATCTCCTTGCGCCAGAGCGGAGCCCACCACGTGGGCAACTCCCTCGCCGTCGCGGCCGCCGCTCTCGAGCTCGGCCTCTCGCTCGACCAGGTCGTCGCCGGGCTCGGTGCCGCCGAGGCCGTGAGCCGATGGCGCATGGAGATCACCGACCGTCCCGACGGGGTCGTCGTCGTCAACGACGCCTACAACGCCAACCCCGACTCGATGCGGGCGGCACTCGATGCCGTCGCCGCGATGACGACGACGGGGGAGCGGTGGGCCGTGCTCGGCGGGATGCTCGAGCTCGGGGCCGACAGCGACGCCGAGCACGCGGGCGTGGGGGCGTATGCCGCCGAGCTGGGTCTCGACCACGTCGTCGCCGTGGGCGAGGGGGCGCGCCCCATCGCCGAGGCGTTCCCGGGCGCCGAGTGGGTGGCCGACACCGACCAGGCCTACGCGCTGATCTCGTCGCGCGTGCGGCCCGGCGACGTGGTGCTGCTCAAGTCGAGCCGTGACAGCGGTCTGCGCTGGCTCGGCGACCGCCTCGCCGCCGAGGCGGTGGCGCGGTGAAGGGCGTCCTCCTCGCAGCGTCCATCTCGCTGCTGATCTCGCTGTTCGGCACCCCGCTGTTCATCAAGTTCCTCGTCAAGCGCGGCTACGGCCAGTTCATCCGCGACGACGGCCCGACCTCGCACCACACGAAGCGCGGCACGCCGACGATGGGCGGGGCCGTCATCCTCGCCGCGACGCTCGGCGCCTACTTCCTCGCACACGTGCTCACCCTCAACCCGCCGACGGCGAGTGGGCTGCTCGTGCTCTTCCTCATGGCCGGGCTCGGCTTCGTCGGCTTCCTCGACGACTTCATCAAGATCCGCAAGCAACGCAGCCTCGGACTGCGCTCCAAGCAGAAGCTGCTCGGACAGGCCCTCGTCGGCATCACGTTCGCCGGCCTCGCGCTGCAGTTCCCCAACGAGCAGTACCGCACGCCCGCGTCGCTGCTCGTGTCGTTCGTGCGCGACACCAACATCAGCCTCGCGCTCGGCGGCAGCACCGTCGTCGGCGTCATCCTCTTCGTCATCTTCGCCAACGTCATGATCGCCGGCGCCTCCAACGGCGTGAACCTCACCGACGGCCTCGACGGCCTCGCGACAGGCGTCTCGACGATGGTCTTCGGCGCGTACGTCCTCATCAGCATCTGGACCTACAACCAGAACTGCCAGACCAACCCGGGCATCAAGTGCTACGAGGTGCGCGACTCCCACGACCTCGCCCTCGTCGCCGCGGCCGGGATGGGCGCGTGCTTCGGGTTCCTCTGGTGGAACGCGACGCCGGCGAAGATCTTCATGGGCGACACCGGCTCGCTCGCCCTCGGCGGCGCGCTCGCGGGCCTCGCCATCACGACGCACACCGAGATGCTGCTCGTGATCCTCGGCGGCATGTTCGTCCTCGAGACCCTTTCCGTCGTCGCGCAGGTCGCCTCGTTCAAGACCACCGGTAAACGGGTGCTGAGGATGGCACCGCTCCACCACCACTTCGAGATGGTCGGGTGGAACGAGGTCACCGTCGTGGTCCGCTTCTGGATCATCGCCGGACTCTTCGTCGCCTTCGGCCTGGGCGTCTTCTACGCCGAGTGGGTGGTGGGCTCCCAGTGACCTTCGACCCCACCTACGAGCCCCGAGAGGGCCTGACCCACCGCGACGCCGACTGGTCCGGCATCAACGTGCTCGTCGTCGGCCTCGGGGTCTCCGGCTTCGCCGCTGCCGACGCGCTGTCAGAGCGCGGGGCGCGGGTCACTGTCGTCTCGCGCGACGCCACCGACGTCATCACCGAGCGCGCGACCATCCTCGGGATCCTCGACGTCGACGTGCGCCTCGGGCCCGAGCACGTCGTCGAGCCGCCCCCGGGCACCGAGCTCGTCGTCACCTCGCCGGGCGTCCCACCGCACGACCCGCTCATGCTCGCGGCCGCCACGGCCGGCATCCCGGTGTGGGGCGAGGTCGAGCTGGCCTGGCGCATGCGGGCGCGCGAGGGCGCCGCTCCCTGGCTCACCGTGACGGGGACCAACGGCAAGACCACGACGGTCAACATGCTCGCCTCGATCCTCCAGCACGCCGGCCTGCGCGCGACGTCGGCCGGCAACGTCGGCACGCCGCTCCTCGAGGCGGTGCTGCACCCCGAGCCCTACGACGTGCTCGCCGTCGAGCTCTCGAGCTTCCAGCTGCACTGGCAACGCTCGATCTCCGCCGTCGCGTCGGCCGTGCTCAACGTCGCCCCCGACCACATCGACTGGCACGGCAGCTACGCCGAGTACCTCCGCGCCAAGGGCAAGATCTACGAGAACACCCACCTCGCCTGCATCTACAACGTCGCCGACATCCAGACCGAGCAGCTCGTCATGGAGGCCAACGTCGTCGAGGGCTGCCGCGCCATCGGCTTCACGACGGGCATCCCGGCGCCCTCGATGGTCGGCATCGTCGAGGACGTCCTCGCCGACCGCGCCTTCGTCGAGCAGCGGCAGCGCTCCGCCGCGGAGCTGTGCACGCTCGCCGACCTCCAGGGCGACGCGCCCTCGGTCGCGCCCCACTACGTCGCGAACGCGCTGGCCGCCGCCGCCCTGGCGCGGGCGTACGGCGTCGGCCCCATGGCCGTGCGCGACGGGCTGCGTGCCTTCCGCCCCGACCGCCACCGCATCGCCGAGATCGCCACGGTCCAGGGGGTGCGCTTCGTCAACGACTCGAAGGCGACCAACCCGCACGCCGCCGCGGCGGCGATCCGCTCCTTCGACTCCGTCGTGTGGGTCGCGGGCGGCCTGCTCAAGGGCGCCGACGTCGACAGTCTCGTCGAGGAGATGGCCTCGCGGCTGCGTGGCGTCGTTCTCATCGGCGCCGACCGCGCCCAGATCGCCCTCGCCCTTTCCCGACACGCGCCCGATGTGCCGGTCGTCGACGTGTCCGAGACCGACACTGGAGTCATGGACCGTGTCGTCAGGGAGGCAGCCCGCCTCGCCCAGCCGGGCGACGTCGTGCTGCTCGCTCCTGCCGCCGCGTCGATGGACATGTTCACCAACTACGGGGCCCGCGGAGACGCCTTCGAGGAGGCGGTCCGGCGGCACCTGGAGGCACACGGGGGTCCGGAGTGAGCGCGACGACCGCCGACGACAAGGCGGGCACCGCCTCCACCGGGCCGCGCCCGCTGCCCGTCATCGGCAAGCTCGAGTCGCCGCTGACGACCTACTACCTCATCCTCGGCGCCACCTCGACGCTCGTCGTCTTCGGCCTGATCATGGTGTTCTCCGCGTCGAGCGTCGAGGCGCTCATCGCCGACGAGGCCTCGTACTCGATCTTCGTGCGCCAGCTGCTCTTCGCCGTCGTGGGCGCCGTCCTCGCCGGCCTCGCCAGCCGGCTCGACGTGAGCTGGTGGAAGCGCCTCGCCTTCCCGACCATGGTGGTCTCGGTGCTGCTGCTGGCTGCCGTGATCCCGTTCGGCAAGACGGTCAACGGCAACCGCAACTGGATCGCCCTCGGGCCGGTGCAGTTCCAGCCGGCCGAGTTCGCCAAGGTGGGTCTCGTGCTCGTCGGGGCCGTCATCTTCGCCAACAAGGCATCGCGGATGGCCAGCATGCTGCACGTCGCGCTGCCCTACCTCATCCCCGTCGCCACCGTCGTGCTCGGGCTCATCCTCGCCGGGCACGACCTGGGCACCGCCATGGTCGTGCTCGTCATCATCGCGGCGGTCCTGCTCGTGGCGGGAGCCCCGATGCGCGTCTTCGCGATCGCGGGCGCCCTCGCGGCCGTCGGTGTCGCCGTCATGGTGACTGGCAGCAGCAACCGCATGGACCGCATCGCCCGGTGGCTCGACCCGACCTGCCAGGCCGACCCCGACGGCTGGTGCGGCCAGTCGGTGCACGGGCTCTACGCGCTGGCCGACGGCGGCTGGTGGGGCGTCGGGCTCGGGGCGTCCAAGGAGAAGTGGGAGTGGCTCTCCGAGGCGCACAACGACTTCATCTTCGCGATCATCGGCGAGGAGCTCGGCCTGCCCGGCACGCTGATGATCCTGCTCCTCTTCGGCATCCTCGCGTGGGCGTGCTTCCGGCTCGTCAGCCGCACCCAGGACCGCTTCGTGCGCATCGCCGGGTTCGGCATCATGGCCTGGCTCCTCGGACAGGCCATCATCAACATCGGTGCAGTCATCGGTCTCTTCCCCGTGATCGGCGTGCCGCTGCCGCTCGTCTCCGCGGGCGGCTCCTCGCTCGTCACGACCCTCGTGGCGCTGGGCATCCTGCTGTCCTTCGCCCGCAACGAGCCCGGCTGCAAGGCGCTGCTCGACGCACGCCCCAGCCTCGTCCGTCGGTCGCTCTCGGTGCTCCCGTCCCGGGTGCGGTCCGTTCCGCAACGTCGCAGAAGTCGGTGATCCCCCTGTCCTCGCCCACCTCCGTCCTGCTCGCCGGGGGAGGCAGCGCCGGCCACGTGTCGCCCCTGCTCGCCCTCGCCGACGCGCTGCGGCGCCGCCACCCCGACATCAGGGTGACCGCGCTCGGCACGCAGGAGGGCCTCGAGGCGCGCCTCGTGCCGGCCCGTGGCTACGACCTCGCGGTCGTGCCGAAGGTGCCGCTGCCCCGCCGCCCGAGCGCCGACCTGCTGCGCCTCCCTGCCCGGCTCAAGGCCGCCGTCGACGCCGCGGGCCGGGCCATCGACGAAACCGGGGCCGAGGTCGTCGTGGGCTTCGGCGGCTACGTCAGCACGCCCGCCTACCTCGCCGCGCGGCGCCGCGGCGTCCCCATCGTCATCCACGAGCAGAACACCCGGCCGGGGCTCGCCAACCGGCTCGGCGCTCGGTGGGCCACTGCGGTCGCGACCACCTTCGCCAGCACGTCGCTGCCCGGCGCCCAGCGCATCGGCATGCCCCTGCGCCACGAGGTCGCCACGCTCGACCGTGCCGCGATGCGACCCGAGGCCATCGCGCACTTCGGCCTGAGGTCGGGCCTTCCCACCGTGCTGGTCACCGGTGGGTCGCTCGGCGCGCAGCGCCTCAACGACGCGTTCCGGGCGCGGGTCGAGGCGCTGAGCCGCGCCGGGGTGCAGGTGCTGCACGTGACCGGCCTCGGCAAGGAGTTCGCCCCCGAGGCGCCGGCCGAGGGCGCCCCGTACGTCGTCGTCCCCTACGCCGACCGCATGGAGCTCGCGTATGCCGCCGCCGACCTCGTCGTGGCCCGGTCGGGTGCCAACACCGTCTGCGAGCTGACCGCGGTCGGGCTGCCCGCTGTCTACGTGCCCCTGCCCGTCGGCAACGGCGAGCAGCGGGCCAACGCCTCAGAGGTCGTCGCCGCCGGTGGAGGCGTGGTCGTCGACGACAGCGACTTCACGCCGGCCTGGATCGACGCCGAGCTGCTCCCGCTCGCCACCGACGCCGAGCGGGTGTCCCGGATGGCCGCGGCCGCCCACTCCCTGGGTGAGCCCGCCGCCGACGAGAAGCTCGCCGACCTCGTCGACCGTGCAGCAGAGAGCCGGACCCCGTGACCCAGAGCCCGCGCACGCCCACCGTCGACGACCCGTTCGCGTCGGCTCGTTTCGACTTCCGGGCCCCGGTGCCGAACGCCGCGGACCTCGGCCACGTGCACTTCCTCGCGATCGGCGGCGCCGGCATGTCGGGCGTCGCGCGCATCATGCTCGCCCGCGGCATACGCGTCACCGGCAGCGACGCCAAGGACGTGCCGGTGCTCAAGGCCCTCGAGAGCGAGGGGGCCGGCGTCTGGGTCGGCTTCCACGAGGGCCACCAGGAGCGAGCCGACGCCATCGTCATGAGCAGCTCCATCCGCGACGACAACGTCGAGCTCGTGGCGGCCCGCGAGCGCGGCGCGACGGTGCTGCACCGGGCCCAGGGGCTGGCCGCGCTGATGCACGGACGGCGCCCGGTCGCCGTCGCCGGCGCCAACGGCAAGACGACGACCACCTCGATGCTCACGGTGGCGCTCCAGGGGTGCGGCCTCGACCCGTCGTTCGCCGTCGGCGGCGAGCTGGCCAAGCACGGCACCAACGCCCACGACGGGTCCGACGACGTCTTCGTCGTCGAGGCCGACGAGAGCGACGGGTCGTTCGTCGTCTACCGCCCCGAGGTCGCGATCGTCACGAACGTCCAGCCCGACCACCTCGACTTCTACTCGAACTTCAAGGTTGTCGAGGCCGCCTACGACGCGTTCGTCGGCACGATCCGACCCGGCGGCCTGCTCGTGACGTGCGCTGACGACCCGGGTGCCGTGGCCCTCGCCGAGCGGGCCCGGGCTGCCGGCACGCGGGTGCTGACGTACGGCTTCGACCCGGGGTCCGACGTCGTCCTCGGCGACCACCACCAGGACGGCGTGACCTCCTCGGTGACGCTCGTCGACCGCGTCGCCCGCGCCGACCGCGTCGACGACGCTGCGGGGGAGCCCGAACGGCTGATGACGCTCGGCGTCCCCGGGCGCCACAACGCCCTCAACGCAGCGGCGGCCTACGCCGCGGCGGTCCACGGACTCGGGCAGCAGCCCGACCGGGTTCTGGCGGGGCTCGCCTCGTTCACCGGCACCCGACGCCGGTTCGAACCCAAGGGGGAGGCCGGCGGGGTCGTCGTCGTCGACGACTACGCCCACAACGCGGGCAAGGTCGCGGCCGTCGTCGAGACCGCGAAGGCGCTGGTCGGCGAGGCCGGCCGGCTCGTCGTCGTCTTCCAGCCGCACCTCTACAGCCGCACCCGGGACTTCGCCACCGAGCTCGGGGCAGGCCTGTCGCCGGCCGACGTCGTGGTCGTGATGGACGTCTACGCCGCGCGGGAGGACCCCGTCCCGGGTGTCTCGGGTCAGCTCGTCGCCGACGCCGTCAGTGCGGCGCGGGCCGGTGCGGAGGTCCACTACGTGCCCTCGTGGTCCGACGTCGCGGGCCGGGTGGCCGCGCTGGCCAGAGCCGGTGACCTCGTGCTCACGGTCGGTGCCGGCGACGTGACGATGGTCGGCCCCGAGGTGCTCCGACTCCTGGGAGGAGAGTCGTCGTGATGCTCGAGCGGGGGGCGGCCCGGCGGGTGGCGGGCACGGGTCTCGCGTCGTCGCGCACGCGCTTCGAGAAACGTGCGGCCGCCGCGCGGCGTCGTCCGCGCCTCGTCGCGGGCGTGCTCGTGGGCCTCGTGCTGGTGGCGGGCTTCGTGGCCTGGCTCGGCTGGTTCAGCGGCGTGCTCATCGCATCCAAGGTCGAGGTGACGGGGGTCTCTGCCGCGGGTGCCGCGCAGGTGCGCAGCGTCGCAGCGGTGCCCCTCGGCGGGCCGATCATGCGCGTCGACACCGACGAGGTCGCTCGTCGTCTGGTCGAGGGCAAGGCCTGGAGCGGGGTAGCGGTGAGCCGGAGCCTGCCCGACACCATCCACATCGACGTGAACCCCAGGGTGGCCGTCCTGGCCGTGCGCAACCCTCGAGGTCAGGTGGACGTGGTGGACCGAGACGGCTTCGCGTTCCGTACCGTGTCCACGCCGCCGGCAGGCGTGCCCCTCGTCAGTGCGGGCTCCGACCAGGTGACGAAGGCCGGCGTGACCGCGGCCCTCCAGGCCCTCGGCTCCCTCGAGGCGGCGGTGCGAGCCGACGTGTCCGGCGTGTCGCTGTCGTCCGCCGACCAGGTCTCCTTCACGGTGCAGTCGGGGGAGCGGCGCAAGACCGTCGTGTGGGGCGGCGCCGGCGACGGGGAGCGCAAGGCGAAGCTCGTGAAGATCCTTATGGCAGAGCCAGGTTCGACCATCGACGTGAGCGTGCCCTCGTCACCCGTGACCCGTTGAGGTGTCCGCCCGGGAGTCGTGGCAGGGTCGGTCGGGGGAGCGTGCTGACACCTGTCATCCGTGTGTCCGATGGGGCTGTTGTTGCTGCTGGGACCCGCTAGCGGCAAATGCCTCAATCCCCGTCGCGACACGCCGCGGCGTGGGTTGATCGGCCTTGCGCCTCGTCATACCGTCGGGGCACTGGTTCGTGACCCAACTGTAACCTTTATCTCCACGTTTAAGGTTTGAGGGCTTACAGGCTCACCACGAGCCGCGACACCGACAGCTCCACGCACCGTCCCCAGACCATCGCAGCACCGGCACCACCAGTCAGGAAGGCCCACTCTCGTGGCAGCAGCACCGCAGAACTACTTGGCCGTCATCAAGGTCGTCGGCATCGGCGGCGGCGGCGTCAATGCCATCAATCGCATGATCGAGGTCGGCCTCAAGGGCGTCGAGTTCATCGCCATCAACACCGACGCGCAGGCGCTGCTCATGAGCGACGCCGACGTCAAGCTCGACGTCGGTCGCGAGCTCACCCGCGGCCTCGGCGCCGGCGCCGACCCCGAGGTCGGCAAGAAGGCCGCCGAGGACCACGCCGAGGAGATCGAGGAGGTCCTCAAGGGGGCCGACATGGTCTTCGTGACCGCCGGCGAGGGGGGCGGCACGGGCACCGGTGGGGCGCCCGTCGTGGCCCGTATCGCCCGCGAGCTCGGTGCCCTGACGATCGGCGTGGTCACGCGACCGTTCACCTTCGAGGGTCGCCGCCGCGCCAACCAGGCCGAGTCCGGCATCGGCAGCCTCCGCGAGGAGGTCGACACCCTGATCGTCATCCCCAACGACCGGCTGCTCTCGATCAGCGACCGCAACGTCTCGATGATGGACGCCTTCCGCTCGGCCGACCAGGTCCTGCTCTCCGGTGTCCAGGGCATCACCGACCTCATCACGACGCCGGGCCTGATCAACCTCGACTTCGCCGACGTCAAGTCGGTCATGCAGGGTGCGGGCTCGGCCCTCATGGGCATCGGCTCGGCCCGTGGCGAGGACCGCGCCGTCCAGGCCGCCGAGCTGGCCATCAGCAGCCCGCTGCTCGAGGCCTCGATCGACGGCGCCCACGGCGTGCTGCTCTCGGTCCAGGGCGGCAGCGACCTCGGTCTCTTCGAGATCAACGAGGCCGCCCGCCTCGTCCAGGAGGCCGCCCACCCCGAGGCCAACATCATCTTCGGTGCCGTCATCGACGACGCCCTCGGTGACGAGGTGCGGGTCACGGTCATCGCCGCCGGTTTCGACAGCGGCGGTCCCAGCCAGCGACACGACGACCGCGCGCTCGGCCAGGTCATGGGGCGGTCGCAGCCGGCACCTCAGCAGCGTCCCGCGGCGCCGGCACCCCAGCAGGCTCCGCAGCACTCGAACGGCGTGGCGCAGACCACCAACGGAGTCGCCCACGGCCAGCAGGCCCCCCAGCACTCCGCGCCGGCGGCGGCCCCGCAGGCCCAGCCCGCCCAGCAGCTGCCGACGCAGCAGCAGGTCCCGGCCCCGGTGCAGCACCAGCAGGCGCAGCCCCAGCACGCGCAGCAGCCGCAGCACGCGCAGGCCCAGCACCACGCGCCCGCCCAGCCCGTGCAGCAGCCGCCCCGGCAGGTGACGTTCGACGAGGGCGACGACCTCGACGTCCCCGACTTCCTCAAGTAGTCGAGCCGAAACATCACCGCGACGGGCGGGAGGCGACCACCGCCTCCCGCCCGTCGCGCGTGCCGGGGATAGGTTGGTCCCCGTGTTCTACTGGCGATCCTCGACCGACACCGAAGCTCCCTCCGGGGCCGTCGAGCTCGGCTTCACCGGACGGTCCGCGGGCCGGGGCACCGGGCCGTATGCCGGACTGAACCTCGGCGGTCACGTCGGCGACGACGCCGGGCGCGTCGAGGACAACCGTCGCGCACTCGCCGCGGAGCTCGGCCTCCCTCGCGAGCGGGTGGTCTTCATGAACCAGGTGCACGGCGCCGAGGTCGTCGAGGTCGACGGCCCCTGGGTGGGGGAGCCTCCTGCCGTCGACGCGGTCGTCACGCGCGCCCCGGACCTCGCGGTCGCGGTGCTCGTCGCGGACTGCGTCCCCGTCCTGCTCCACGACGACGACGCCGGTGTGCTCGGCGCAGTGCACTCCGGACGTCCCGGCCTGCTCGCGGGCATCGTCGGACAGGCCATCGGGGCCATGCGCGACCTCGGCGCCCGGTCGATCTCGGCCACGGTGGGTCCCTCCGTCTGCGGCCGGTGCTACGAGGTGCCCGAGGAGATGGCTCGAGCCGCTGCCGCCACGACCCCCGCCTCGGCGGCCCGGTCGTGGACGGGCACCACGGCGATCGACGTCGCGGCCGGCGTCGTGGAGCAGCTCGCCGAAGAGGGGGTGGGCGTCCAGTGGGTGCCCGGCTGCACCCGCGAGAGCGACGACCTCTACTCCTACCGCCGAGACGGGCGCACCGGCCGGTTCGCCGGAGTCGTGCTGCGCCGGTCGGTGACGGCATGACGCCGCCCTCCGGTGAGCGGCCCGTGGCACCCGACCAGCAACGCCTCGACGAGCTCCGCGGCAACCTGGCCGCCGTCCACGACCGCATCGGGCGCGGCTGCGACGCCGCCGGGCGCGACCCGCGCGAGGTCACCCTCGTCGTCGTCACCAAGTACTTCCCCGTCTCGGACGTCCTGCTGCTCCACCGGCTCGGGGTGCGCGACTTCGGCGAGAACCGTGACCAGGAGGCCGGCGAGAAGTTCCGCGCCGTCCGGGCCGCGCTCACCGAGGCCGGCGAGGACGACCTGACCCTGCACTTCATCGGTCAGCTCCAGAGCAACAAGGCGGGCCACGTCGCCGGCTATGCCGACGTCGTGCAGTCCGTCGACCGGTCGAAGATCGTGGGGGCCCTCGACCGCGGCGCGCACGCGGCCGACCGTCGGCTGCGTCTGCTCCTCCAGGTGAGCCTCGACGGCGACACGGCGCGTGGCGGCGTGCTCCCCGAGGAGGCGGCGCACCTCGCCGACGAGGTGGCGGGCCACGAGCTGCTCACGCTCAAGGGTGTGATGGCCGTGGCGCCGCTCGGCGCCGATCCCGACGAGGCCTTCGCCCGGCTGCGCGAGGTCGGCGACGGCATACGGGCGTGTCACCCCGACGCTGACTGGCTCTCGGCTGGCATGAGCGCCGACCTCGAGGCGGGGCTCCGGCACGGGGCGACACACCTGCGTGTCGGCACCGCAATCCTCGGATCACGTCCGTCACTTCTGTAACGTCGGCAGCGACCGCAATCGAGCGTTTGGGAGTTGGCCATGGCAGGGGCACTGCGCAAGACGATGGTGTACCTCGGACTCAGCGAGGAGGACCAGCGCCACGACCGTTACGACGACTACGACGCCTACGACGAGTCCGACCGCTACGACGACGAGCCCGAGCACACCGCTGCCGTGACGCAGCTGCCGACCAAGCGACCCGTCGCCGCGGTCGTCCGCGACGTGGAGGTGGGCTCGCTCAACCGCATCACCACGATCCACCCGCGCACCTACAACGAGGCCAAGAACATCGGTGAGTGGTTCCGCGATCAGGTGCCGGTCATCATGAACCTCAGCGACATGGACGACGCCGACGCCAAGCGCCTCGTCGACTTCGCCGCCGGCCTCGTCTTCGGCCTGCACGGCACCATCGAGCGGGTCACCTCCAAGGTCTTCCTCCTCTCGCCCGCCCACGTCGAGATCTCGGCCGACGAGCCCGAGACGCCCACCGCCTCCACCCGCGGCTTCTTCAACCAGAGCTGAGCAGCCGGTCCGAGAAGAGCCTTTCGGGGTCACGGTCGCGCATTGATCTCGACCCCGGTTCACACTCTCGCCCGCAGATCAGAGACACTGGCCGACATGGACGCGTTCTGGACCATTTACGGGGTGGTGGTCTTCACCTTCTTCATCGCCCTCATCGGTCGCTTCGTCATCGACTGGGTGCAGGTGCTGGCCCGCTCGTGGCGGCCCTCCGGGGTGGTCCTCGTCCTGGCCGAGGCGGTCTACACCGTCACCGACCCGCCCCTGCGAGCCCTCCGAAAGGTGATCCCGTCGCCGAACCTCGGTGGCGTCCGACTCGACCTCAGCTTCCTCGTCCTGATGTTGCTGACCTCTCTCGCCCTCAACGTGCCGAGCTTCTTCTGACCGTCGGCGTTCGTCGGATCTCGCGGTGCGGGAGACGACCAGCACGCCGATCCGTGAGGATGGCTTTGGTTCGTGACCGGAACGTTAGATACCGTTGACCCGAACCATTACGTCTGTATCGAGGTGACACATGGCGCTTACGCCGGAACAGGTGCTCAACAAGCACTTCCAGACCACGCAGTTTCGCCGTGGCTACGAGGAGCGGGACGTTGACGACTTCCTGGACGAGATCGTGGCGGAGATGCGCTCGCTCATCGAGCAGCGAGACGACTACCTGAAGCAGCTCAACGACTGCCGCGCGAGCAAGAACCAGTCGGCGGTGCGCGCCGACGGCGCGACCGCTGCCATGCCTGCCGTCGGGCGCCCCGGCGACGAGGCGAAGCTCGGTGGGCTCACCGCGAAGATCCAGGACGCCGAGCGTGCGTTCAAGGCGGCCACCGACCGTGCCGCCAAGGCCAAGGCCGACGCCGAGAACGCCGAGCGTGCGGCCAAGGAGCGCATCGAGCGCGCCAAGGCCGAGGCGGAGCGTGCCGAGGCCGCCGCGAAGGCAGCGGTCGACTCGCAGGCCCTCAACGACGCCCAGGCCAAGCTGAACGGCCTGAACTCCCAGGTCGCCGAGGCCGAGGCCAAGCTCGCCAAGGCCCAGGAGAACGCCCGCGCCGCCGACGAGCGCGCCGCCAAGGCGCTCTCCGACGCCGAGGCCGCAGCGGCCGACGCCAAGCGCGTGCGCGACGAGGCCGCCGCCGACGCTCGGCGCCAGCGCGAGGAGGCCGCCAAGGCGCCCGCCGCTCCGGCTGCTGCCGCCGCCGCGGCCCCCGACACGCAGGCCGTCTCGGGCAACCTCGACGCCGCGGGCGTCATCGCCCTCGCACAGCGACTGCACGACGAGCACGTCGCCGCCGGCGAGGCCAAGCGCAACGAGCTCATCACCGAGGCGGAGACCCGCCACCGTGACATGCTCGCCGCCGCGCAGGCTCGCCACGACGAGCTCATCAACACCGGTCAGGCCCGTCACGACGAGGCCACGCAGCAGGCCGAGCAGCTGGCCGCCGCCGCGGCGAGCCAGCGTGACCAGATGATCGCCGAGGCCACCTCGCAGCGCGACCAGATGATCGCCGAGGCCACGTCCAAGCGCGACCAGATGCTCAGCGACGCGAGCGCGCAGCGCGACCAGATGCTGACCGAGGCCCGCGAGCGCGCTACCGGCATGGTCGCCGAGGCGCAGCAGAAGAAGGCGGCGCTGCTCGAGGAGCTCGACAAGCAGAAGGGGCTGCTCGACCGCAAGATCTCCGAGCTGCGAGGCTTCGAGAAGAACTACCGCACCAACCTCAAGTCCTACATCGAGGGCCAGCTGCACGACCTCGACTCGAGCGTCCAGGAGCCGGCTCACGCCGGTGCCGGAGACGGCAACCAGGGCTGACCCCCACCCTCGAACAGACGCACGCAGGCCGTCCGGGAACCCTCCCGGGCGGCCTGCGTTGTACTCGAGGGGCGAACACTTCGGACGCATCTGCGTTTCGCGTTTGTGCACGCCCCGTGAGGGGCTTATTGTCAGCCCCACTTGTCAGCGTCGACGGCTCGAGCGACGGAGGATCTGATGGCGGCGAAGAAGACGACGGCAGCGGCGACCGCGGCCACCCGCTCGACCGCGACCAGCAGGACGCGGGCAGTGACGAGCACGAAGAGCACGTCGGCAGCGTCGAAACGCTCTGCGACGCCATCGAAGGCTGCTGCAGCCCAGAGCCCCTCGAAGAACGGCTCCGCGAAAGCCGCCTCGAAGACCTCCGCGAAAGGCGGTGGCGCACGCACCGCCGTGGCACGCACTGCCGCGAAGGCTGCCGGTGCGGTGAAGGGCGCCGTCGCGCGAGCAGCGGGCCGCAAGGCGAGCAGTGCTCCCGCAGCCAAGTCACCGACCAAGGCACCTGCCAAGGCGCCTGCCAAGGCGGCAACCAAGGCAGCAGCCAAGAAGTCGCCCGCCACGAAGAGCGCCACGAAGACCGCCACGAAGAGCGCGGCCAAGGCGGCAACCGTGAAGAAGGCCGCGCCCGCGAAGAGCGGGGCTGCCACGAAGAGTGCGACGGCCAAGCAGCCGGCCAAGGCCGCGCCCGCGAAGACGTCGGCTGCGAAGGCCACCGCCAAGACCGCCACCAAGACCGCCGCCAAGACCGCCGCCAAGACCGCGCCCAAGACCGCGCCCAAGACCGCGCCCAAGACCGCGTCGAAGCCGACGGCGAAGACGACGACCAAGACGACGACCAAGAAGACGACGACGGCGAAGAAGGCGGCCACCACGAAGAAGGCAGCCGCGAAGAGTGCATCCGGGTCGACCGCCCGCACGTCCCCCCGAACCGCAGCGGCCGGAAAGCCGTCTCCCACGACATCCACCCGAGCGGGTGCGGCGAGCACGAAGTCCGCCGCGAAGGCCCCCGCCACGCGTACGAAGAAGGCAGCAGTGACGACGAGCTCAACCGCAGGTCCCCGCTCCAGCGCGACGAAGACCGCGACGAAGACGGCAAGCAAGCCCAGCGCCCGCGCCATCGCCGAGCGCCTGAGGGTCAAGGACGACGAGTCCCCCTGGAGCGAGGACGAGATCCGCGAGGTGCGCGAGGTCCTGGTCGAGGAGATCGAGCAGCACCGCGTCGAGCTCAAGCTCGCCGAGGACGAGCTCGACGACCTGCTCCGGGCCTCGGGTGACGGCGCCGGCGACGACCAGGCCGACGCCGGTGCCAAGACGGCCGAGCGTGAGCACGAGATCTCCGTGGCCGCCAACGCCCGCGCGAGCCTGCGCCAGGCCGAGCACGCGCTCGAGCAGCTCGAGGCCGGCACGTACGGCATCTGCGAGAACTGCGGCAACCCGATCGGCAAGCTTCGACTTCAGGCCCGTCCTCGTGCGACCCTGTGCATGACATGCCAGCAGAAGCAGGACCGCCACTGACGCCAGATCACGCCACGTCGACGCCCCGAGCGGGCGTCGATGGCGTGTCCACCACGACCACCGACGAGACCGTGAGCTCGACCCCTCCCGACGAGAGCCGCCCGACGCCAGCCCGGCGCCAGCGCCTCTTCGTCGTCCTCGGGGTCGTCGCGGTGCTCGCCTTCCTCAGCGACCAGCTCACCAAGCTGGTCGCGCTCGACGTCCTCGCCGACGGCGAGCCACGGCCGTTCATCGGCGAGTTCATCCGCTTCAAGCTCATCGGCAACCCCGGCGCGGCGCTGTCGCTCGGCTCCGGCAACACGTGGGTGATGACGGGCATCGCCATCGCCGTGCTCGTGGCGATCGTCGTCGTCGCGCGCCAGCTTGGCTCGCGCGCCTGGGCGGTTGCCCTCGGCCTGCTGCTCGGGTCGGCCATCGGCAACCTCACCGACCGCTTCGTGCGGCCGCCGGGTGGTGGTCAGGGCCACGTCGTCGACTTCATCGACTACAACCGGTGGTTCATCGGCAACGTCGCCGACATCTGGATCGTCAGCGCGGCCGGCCTCATCGTGGTGCTCGCGCTCGTCGGCATCGGCGTCGACGGCCGCCGTGAGCACGGTTCGTCGAAGGCCGACGCCGACACCTCCGGTGGGCGGGGCGACGATGCCTGACGTGCGCACCGTTCTCGTTCCCGACGGGCTCGAGGGAGAGCGCGTCGACGCCGGCGTCGCCCGCCTCTTCGGGGTCTCACGCACCAAGGCGGCCGACCTCGCCGCCGACGGCCACGTCGTCGTCGACGGCAAGACCGTCGCGAAGTCCGAGCGGCTCTCGGCCGGTGCGATGCTCGAGGTATCGCTGCCCGCCGCCGAGCAGAGCCCCAGCATCGCGGTGATCGCGCAGCCCGTGCCCGGCATGACGATCGTCCACGACGACGACGACATCGTCGTGGTCGACAAGCCCGTGGGCGTCGCGGCGCACCCGAGCCTGAACTGGACCGGGCCCGACGTCGTCGGGGGACTGGCCGCCGCCGGCTACCGCATCTCCACCTCGGGCGCCCCGGAGCGACAGGGCATCGTGAGCCGGCTCGACGTCGGCACGTCGGGCCTCATGGTGGTCGCGAAGAGCGAGTACGCCTACTCGCGCCTCAAGCAGATGTTCCGCAGCCGCCAGGTCGACAAGACCTACCACACCCTCGTGCAGGGGTTGCCCGACCCGCTCGTCGGCACGGTCGACGCGCCCATCGGCCGGCGTCCCGGGGCGGAGTTCAAGTTCGCGGTGATGAGCACCGGCAAGCCGTCGGTCACGCACTACGAGGTGCTCGAGGCGTTCCGGCACGCGAGCCTGCTCGAGGTCCACCTCGAGACCGGGCGCACCCACCAGATCCGCGTCCACATGGCCGCCCTGAAGCACCCGTGCTGCGGCGACCCGCTCTACGGCGCCGACCCGAAGCTCGCCGCGCGCCTCGGGCTCGACCGCCAGTGGCTGCACGCCACGGGGCTCGGCTTCGAGCACCCCGGCACGGGTCAGTACGTCCACTTCGAGAGTGCCTACCCCGAGGACCTGCAGCGCGCGCTCGACATCGTCGCGACGCTCTGATCCTTCACCCTCGAGCAGAGGGTGAAGCCTGCCGTCGGCGGGAGCCGTATGCCGTCGCCGACACCCCCGACGACACGCGCGGGGGCGTCGGTGGCCGGGCTTAGACTCGTCCACGATGTCGACCGAAGCAGCCCCGCGCAACGACCAGAACTTCGTGCACCTCCACGTGCACACGGAGTACTCCATGCTCGACGGTGCGGCCCGCATCGGCGACCTCTTCTCCGAGGCGGCGCGCATGGGCATGCCGGCGCTGGCGACGACCGACCACGGCTACGTGTTCGGCGCTTACGAGTTCTGGAAGAAGGCGCAGGGCACGGGCGTCAAGCCGATCATCGGGGTCGAGGCCTACATCACGCCGGGCACGCACCGCACCGACCGCACCAAGGTCAGCTGGGGCGACGGGGGCCGCGACGACATCTCGGGCAGCGGCGCCTACACGCACATGACGATGCTCGCCCAGAACAACGAGGGCATGCACAACCTGTTCCGGATGAGCTCCATCGCGAGCCTCGACCAGGTGTACACGAAGTGGCCGCGCATCGACCGCGAACTGCTCTCGACCTACGGCAAGGGCCTGATCGTCACCACCGGGTGCCCGTCCAGCGAGATCCAGACCAAGCTCCGTTTCGGCATGTACGACGAGGCCCGCGAGGTCGCCGGCGAGCTGCGCGACATCTTCGGCAACGAGAACGTCTACGTCGAGCTCATGGACCACGGCCTCGACATCGAACGGCGCACCCAGAAGGACCTCATCCGACTGGCCCGCGACCTCAAGCTGCCGCTCGTCGCCACCAACGACCTCCACTACACCCGAGCCGAGGACGCCAAGGCGCACGCGGCCCTGCTCTGCGTGCAGTCCGGCTCGACCCTGATGGACCCCAACCGGTTCAAGTTCGACGCCGACGACTTCTACCTCAAGTCCGCCCAGGAGATGCGCCACCTGTGGCGCGAGCTGCCCGAGGCCTGTGACAACACGCTGCTCATCGCCGAGCGCTGTGAGGTCTCCTTCACCGAGGGCGAGGGCCGCTACATGCCGCGGTTCCCCTGCCCCGAGGGCGAGGACGAGACGTCGTGGTTCATCAAGGAGGTCGAGACCGGCCTGCAGCGGCGCTTTCCCGAGGGGGTGCCCGACTACGCCCGCAAGCAGGCGGCCTTCGAGGAGGACGTCATCGTCTCCAAGGGCTACCCCGGCTACTTCCTCGTCGTCGCCGACTTCATCAACTGGGCCAAGCGCAACGGCATCCGCGTCGGCCCCGGCCGCGGCTCCGGTGCGGGTTCGATGTGCGCCTACGCGATGGGCATCACCGACCTCGACCCGGTGCCGCACGGACTCATCTTCGAGCGGTTCCTCAACCCCGAGCGCATGTCGATGCCCGACTTCGACGTCGACTTCGACGAGCGCCGGCGCGGTGAGGTCATCAAGTACGTCACGGAGAAGTACGGCTCCGAGCGCGTCGCGCAGATCGTCACCTACGGCACCATCAAGGCCAAGCAGGCCGTCAAGGACGCCAGCAGAGTCATGGGCCATCCGTTCGCGGTCGGCGAGCAGCTGACCAAGGCGATGCCGCCCGACGTCATGGGCAAGGGCGTGCCGCTCTCCGAGATCTACAACCCTGAGCACAAGCGCTACAACGAGGGCGTCGACTTCCGGGCGCTCGTGCAGACCGAGAAGCACTTCCAGGACGTCGTCGACACCGCCAAGGGCCTCGAGGGCCTGAAGCGCCAGTGGGGCGTCCACGCAGCTGGCGTCATCATGAGCAGCGAGCCGCTCGTCGACGTCATCCCCATCATGAAGCGGCTGCAGGACGGCCAGGTCATCACGCAGTTCGACTACCCGAGCTGCGAGTCGCTCGGCCTGGTCAAGATGGACTTCCTCGGCCTGCGCAACCTCACGATCCTCGACGACGCCATCGAGAACATCAAGGTCAACCGCGACGAGGACATCGACCTCGACGCCCTGTCCAAGGACATGAGCGACAAGGCCACCTACGACCTGCTCGGTCGCGGTGACACGCTCGGTGTCTTCCAGCTCGACGGTGGCGGCATGCGGGCGCTGCTGCGCCTCATGCAGCCCGACAACTTCGAGGACATCTCGGCCGCCCTCGCGCTCTACCGGCCGGGCCCGATGGGCGTCAACGCCCACACGAACTTCGCGCTGCGCAAGAACGGCAAGCAGGAGCTCATCCCGCTCGACCCGCAGCTGAAGGGCAAGCTCCAGCAGGAGATGATCGACGCCCTCGACCCGATCCTCGGCATGACCTACGGCCTGGTCATCTACCAGGAGCAGGTCATGGAGATCGCCCAGAAGCTCGCGGGCTACACCCTCGGCAACGCCGACCTGCTCCGCCGCGCGATGGGCAAGAAGAAGAAGGAGGTCCTCGACGCCGAGTACGTCCCCTTCTCCGAGGGCATGAAGGCGAAGGGCTTCAACGAGGCGTCGATCGCGGCCTTGTGGGGCGTCCTCGTCCCGTTCTCCGACTACGCGTTCAACAAGGCGCACACCGCGGCCTACGGCCTCGTGTCCTACTGGACCGGCTACCTCAAGGCCAACTACCCCGCCGAGTACATGGCGGCGCTGCTGACGAGCGTGCGCGACGACAAGGACAAGTCGGCGCTCTACCTCAACGAGTGCCGCCACATGGGCATCAAGGTGCTGCCGCCCGACGTCAACGAGTCGGTCGCCAACTTCGCCGCCGTCGGCACCGACATCCGCTTCGGGCTCGCCGCCATCCGCAACGTCGGCCTGCCGGTCGTTCAGGCCATCGTCAAGGCCCGTGAGGAGAAGGGCGCCTTCGCCTCGTTCAAGGACTTCCTCTCGAAGGTGCCGGCGGTCGTCTGCAACAAGCGCACCATCGAGTCGCTCATCAAGGGCGGCGCCTTCGACTCGCTCGGCGAGAGCCGGCGCGGCATGGTCGAGGTGCACGAGCGCTACATCGACGCCCTCGTCGAGGTGAAGAAGCAGGAGGCCATCGGCCAGGACAGCCTCTTCGGCAGCTTCGACGAGGCCGACACGGGGGCCGCCGACGGGCCGGGGGCCTTCGACGGCCTTCCGCCCGTGCCGTCGATGGAGTGGGACAAGGCGACGCTGCTCTCGTTCGAGCGCGAGATGCTCGGTCTCTACGTCAGCGACCACCCGCTCTTCGGCATCGAGCACATCCTCGCCACGCACGCCGACACCTCGATCGCCTCGCTCATGGGAGACGACCCCAAGGCCGACGGCACTCCCGTCACGGTCGCGGGCCTCATCACGAGCCTGCAGCTCAAGCGCACCAAGAAGGGCGACCTCTGGGCCATTGCCACGGTCGAGGACCTCGACGGCGCCATCGAGTGCCTCTTCTTCCCGTCCGCCTACATGACCTACTCGACGATGCTCGCCCAGGACACGGTGTGCGCCGTCAAGGGCCGCATCAGCGCCCGCGACGACTCGATCTCGATCTTCGCCCAGGAGCTGACGATCCCCGACATCAAGGAGGGGCCGCGTGGTCCGGTCGTGCTGACGCTGCCGCTCGGGCGAGCCACCCCGGCGGTGGCCGAGAGCCTCAAGCGTGTGCTCGGTGAGCATCCCGGAGCGACCGAGGTCCAGGTCAAGCTGACGCAGCCGGGCCGGTCGGTGCTCATGTCGCTCGACGACTCGCTGCGCGTCAACGCGACGTCCGCGCTCTTCGGCGACCTCAAGGCTCTGCTCGGTCCGGCGTGCCTGAGCTGACGTGAGCCCGATGACGGCGGCCGACCGCAAGCGCTTTCGCCGGGCGCGGATGGCCGCCCTCGGGCTCGCCCCCGCTCTGGGCGGTCCCGCCTGCCCGGTGTCGGCCCTCGACGTGGCCCGCAGCCTCGGCGCCCTCCAGGCCCAGGACTACGGCAGCGGCGTCTGGTCGCTCGGCGTGCGCTCGGGCCTCACCCTCGCCGAGGTCGAGCAGGCCGTCGAGCGCCGTGAGATCGTTCGCACCTGGCCGATGCGCGGCACCATCCACTGGGTGCCGGCCGAGGACGCCCGTTGGATGTGCCAACTGCTCGCGGCCCCGCGCAGCACGGCGCTCGCCACCCGCTACGCCCAGCTGGGCATCGGCGAGTCCGACATCGAGCTCTCCGGGCGCCTCTTCGAGGAGCACCTGGCCGAGCCGATGAGCCGCCCCGACGTCGTCGCGCTGCTCGTCGACGCCGGCATCGACCCCACCGACCAGCGGGCCTACCACCTCGTGGGTCACCACTGCATGACCGGGCTGCTCTGCCAGGGGCCCGTCATCGGGAAGCAGCCCAGCTTCGTGCTCATCGACAGCTGGGTTCCCCACTCGCGCAAGCTGTCTCGCGAGGAGGGGCTGGCAGTCATGGCCGAGAGGTACCTCCGCGGCCACGGCCCGGTCACCGAGAAGGACTTCGCGGGCTGGCTGCTCAAGCCTCTCGGGATCGCGCGCGAAGCACTCGCCCTCGTCGAGCAGCAGGTCGTCCGCGAGCAGCTCGACGGCCAGGTGTGGCTGTCGCACGTCGACGCGGCCCAAGATCCCGCTGGCGGCTCGGACGCGCCGGAAGCCTTGGGGCACAGCGGAGTCCACCTGCTGCCGCAGTGGGACGAGTTCCTCCTCGGCTACAAGACCCGTGACGTCACGCTGCCGCCCGAGCACTTCCACCGGGTCGTCCCGGGCCGCAACATGGTCTTCAAGCCCACCCTCGTTGTCGACGGCGAGGTGGCCGGCACGTGGCGACGTCGGCAACGGTCGCGCCAGACGGTGCTCGAGGTCCTGCCGTTCGTGCCGCTGGGCAAGGCGAGGGGGCGCGGCGTGGAGCGGGCGGCGACGGCATACGGCCGGTTCCTCGGAGCCGACGTCGACGTCGTGTGCCTCGACACCGCTGAGGTGGGCTGAGTGGCACGTGGTGCCATCCCGCCGTCTCCGCTGCGCCCGCGCCACGGCGTCGACGCCCAACGCTTCCGTATGCCGCAGGGTGGGCCGTGGTCGTCCCTGCGCGACCACCTCGTGGAGCGGCTCGCCCCCGGGCTACCGCCCGACGAGGTCGACCGCATGCTGGTGACCGGCGAGTTCGTCGACGCCGCCGGGACGCCCGTCCAACCGGACGCTCCGTTCGTGCCGCAGTCGGTCGTGTGGGCCCACCGCGACCTGCCGGTCGAGGTGGCCCACCCCGAGGAGCTCGTCGTCCTCCACCGTGACGACCGCATCGTCGTCATCGACAAGCCGCACGACATGGCGACGATGCCGCGCGGCCGCCACGTCGTGCAGAGCGCGCTCGCTCGCACGCGGGTGCTCACCGGGCTCGACCGGCTGACCCCTGCCCATCGGCTCGACCGGCCCACGGCGGGCGTGCTGATGTTCACGACCGAGCAGCGGTGGCGCGGCGCCTACCAACGGGTCTTCGCGGAAGGACTCGCGCACAAGGAGTACCTCGCTGTCGCTCCCGTGCGCGACGACCTCGCCCTCCCGCTCGTGCGACGCACGCACCTGGTCAAGCAGCACGGCACCCACCAGGCCCACGAGGTCCCGGGAGCCGAGCACAACGCCGAGACGCTCGTCGAGCTGCTCGACACGGCCCGAGGCCTCCGCGCCGAGTCGGGCGACGAGGTCGGGCTCTACCGCCTGACGCCTCGTACGGGGCGCACCCACCAGCTGCGCTGCCAGCTCGACGGTCTCGGCATCCCGATCCTCGACGACCCGCTCTACCCGGTCGAGGTCGACGTGGCCCTCGACGACTTCTCCCGGCCCCTGCAGCTGCTCGCCGCCGTCCTGGCCTTCGACGACCCCGTCGACGGCCGACCCCGGCGGTTCGTCACGCGGCGTCGGCTGGCGGCCTGGCCCGGCCCCTGGCCGGCCCTCTGATCGTCCCTCTGATCGTCCCTCCGATCGTCGTCGAGGCGGAGCCGCTTCCCTGTCACCGGCCGTTCAGCAGGGCGACGGGATCTCGACGCGCGAGACGGCGGGACCCCGTCTAGGGTGACCCGCAGACCGAGCGGAAGAGCCGGTCCCAGGGAGGATCTTCAATGCGTCAATCTCGTCCTGCCCTGCGTCGGGTCGCCGCGGTCACCACCGCTGCGCTCGCCGTGGGCATCACCCCCTTCGTCGCGGCCGGACCGGCCTCAGCGGCACCCCCGAGCGAGCTGTTCTTCAGCGAGTACGTCGAGGGCTCGAGCAACAACAAGGCTCTCGAGATCTACAACGGCACCGGGGCCACGGTCGACCTCGCCGCGGCCGGCTACACCGTGTTCATGTCGTTCAACGGTGGCACCACGACCGGCACGGTGCCGCTGACCGGAAGCGTCGCCAACGGCGACGTGTACGTCTTGGCCGCCTCGACCGCGTCTGCCCAGATCCTCGCGCAGGCGGACCAGACGACCTCAGCGTCGCTGTACAACGGCGACGACGCGATCGTCCTCCGGAAGGGTTCCGCGTCGGTCGACGTCATCGGGCAGATCGGGGTCGACCCGGGCTCCGAGTGGGGTTCCGGCCTCACCTCGACCATGGACAACACCCTGCGCCGCAAGGCGTCGGTCACCGCCGGCGACACGAACGGCTCCGACGCCTTCGACCCCGCCGCACAGTGGGACGGCTACGCCGTCGACACCTTCGACGGCCTCGGCAGCCACGCGGTCGACAGCGGTCCGGCGGACGACGTGGCGCCCACCGTCTCCTCGACCACGCCGAGCCAGGGCAGCACGAACGTCGTTCCCGGTGCGAACGTCTCGGTCACGTTCTCCGAGCCGGTCACCGCTCCTGCGAGCGCGTTCTCCCTCGTCTGCTCGGTGGGCGGTGCGAGGGCCTTCACGCTGAGCCAGACGGCGCAGACGACCTACACGCTCGACCCGACGTCGGACTTCGCAGCCGGCGACTCCTGCACCCTGACCGTCTCGGGCGGCGCTGTCGCCGACGTCGACACCATCGACCCGCCCGACACCCTCGCGGCCGACTTCGTGCTGCGCTTCTCCACGCCGGCCGGCAACCCCTGCGAGGCGTCGATCACGCCGATCCCCGAGATCCAGGGCACCGGAGCCACGAGTCCGCTCGTCGGCCGCTCGGTGACGACGCGCGGCGTCGTCGTGGGCGACTACGAGGGCGCGTCACCGGCGCTGCGCGGCTTCTTCATCCAGGACCCGGCCGGTGACGACGACCACGCGACGTCAGACGGCCTCTTCGTCTTCGAGGGCAGCAACGCCGACACCGTCAAGGTGGGCGACCTCGTCACGGTGACGGGTGCCGTCGGCGAGAACCAGGGCCAGACCCAGATCAGCCTGCCGCCCGGGGCCGCGCCGTCCGTGTGCGGCACCGGCTCCGTGACGCCCACCGAGGTCCGTCTTCCCGTCGAGTCCGCCACGACCCTCGAGCAGTTCGAGGGCATGCTCGTGACGCTCCCGCAGTCGATGAGCGTCACCGAGCACTTCCAGCTCGGTCGCTTCGGCCAGGTGACGCTCTCGCAGGGCGGCCGCCTCGAGCAGCCGACCAACGTCGCCGCCCCGGGTGCCGACGCAGCCGCGGTCCAGACCGCCAACAACCTGCGCAAGATCATCCTCGACGACACCTCGCAGGCCCAGAACGTCGACCCCATCGTCTTCGGGCGCGGTGGTCAGCCCCTCACGGCCGGCAACACGCTGCGCGGTGGTGACACCGTCACCGGTCTCAAGGGTGTGCTCACCTTCACCTGGGGGGGCAACAGCTCGAGCCCGAACGCCTACCGGATCCGCCCGGTGAACCCCCAGGCGCGCGTCGACTTCCAGCCGACCAACCCGCGGCCGACCAGTGCTCCGGGCGTGGGCGGGCAGACCCGCGTCGTGGGCATGAACCTGCTGAACTTCTTCAACACCCTCGACACCACGGGCAACAACTGCACCGGGGGCACGACCGGCGCGCCGATGGACTGCCGCGGCGCCAACACCACCGCCGAGTTCGACCGGCAGTGGCGCAAGACGGTTGCGGCCGTCTCCGGCACGGAGGCGGACGTCGTCGCCTTCATGGAGATGGAGAACGACGGCTACGGAGCCACGAGTGCCGAGCAGTTCCTCGTCGACCGGCTCAACGAGGCCGACGGGGAGGGCACGTGGTCGTTCATCGACGCGGACGCCCGCACGGGCCAGGTCGACGCGCTGGGCAGCGACGCGATCAAGGTCGGCATGCTCTACAAGCCGAAGGCCGTGACGCCGGTCGGCACCACGGCAGCGCTCAACACCGTCGACTTCGTCAATGGTGGCGACTCCGCCCCGCGCAACCGCCCGTCCCTGGCGCAGGCCTTCCGCGACAACACGACCGGCGGCACCTTCGTGGCCGTGGCCAACCACCTCAAGAGCAAGGGCTCGGCCTGTGCCGCACCCGACGCCGGCGACGGCCAGGGCAACTGCAACGCCGTCCGGGTGCGCTCGGCCCAGCTCCTCGCGGAGTGGCTCGCCGGCGACCCGACCGGCACGGGTGACCCCGACGTGCTCGTCCTCGGCGACATGAACTCCTACGCCAAGGAGGACCCGATCACCACGCTCGAGAAGGCCGGGTTCACCAACCTCATCGAGCAGCGCAACGGGCGCGAGGCGTACTCGTACGCCTTCGACGGGCAGTGGGGCTACCTCGACCACGCGCTCGGCTCGGCCTCGATCGGCGGTCAGGTGGCCGGGGTGGCCGACTGGCACATCAACGCCGACGAGCCGTCGATCCTCGACTACAACACCGAGTTCAAGACGGCGAACCAGATCGGCACGCTGTACGCGCCGGACGAGTACCGCATCTCCGACCACGACCCGGTCGTCGTCGGTCTGGACCTGACGAACGCCGCCCCCGTCGTCGGCGACGTCACGGGGCCGTCGGCCGCGACCTCGGTCGGCAGCCCGGTGGAGGTCGGTGCGACCTTCTCTGACGCGGACCGCCTCGACACCCACACCGCGTCGATCTCCTGGGGCGACGGCGCCGTGACCGCCGGCACCGTCGCGGGCTCGGCGGCCGCCGGCAACCACGTCTACACGGCTGCCGGCGAGTACACGGTGACGGTCACCGTCACCGACCAGTGGGGTCACAGCGACGCGGGCACGACGACCGTCGTGGTCTACGACCGCGCGGCCGGGTTCCTCACGGGCGGCGGCTGGTTCACGTCGCCGAAGGGCGCCGTGACCGGCGACCCCGCCGCCACGGGCAAGGCACAGTTCGAGGTGTCGGCGCAGTACGCCGCGGGTGCGACCCGGCCCGACGGCTCCCTCACGCTGGCGACGCCCGGGCTCACGCTCGCCTCCACGGGCCTCGACTGGCTCGTCGTGACGGGCGACACCGCGCGCCTCGCCGGCACCGCCACCGTCGGCGGACTGCCGGGCCGCCAGTTCGAGGTGACCGCGGTCGACGCGGCCAGCGGCGACACGATGCGTGTCGTCGTGCGCGACGCCTCGGGCGCGGTCGTCTACGACAGCGGCACCCAGCGCGTCCAGGGCCAGGTCAAGGTCCACTGACCGGGTCAGGCGCTGGAGCACGGCCCGGGATCCTCGTGATCCCGGGCCGTCCCGCATCAACCGGACGCCACTGACGTACCTCCGGCGTGGCCCCGACTGGGTGGTGGCAGCCTCGAACGGCGGCGCCGACTGGGAGCCCGGCTGGTGGCTAGCACCCGTGGCGCCGGCTCGACGAGCACGTCTTCGACGACGACGGCCACCAGGCCAAGGTCAGCCGCACGATCGCCCTGGTCGTGCTCGCTCCCGTGACCGCCTGACGCGGCCGCGACCCGGCTGCCCGGGGAGTCGACCCCGTCCTCCTAGACTGCTCGGATGCTGGAGCCCCCCGTCGCGCGTCGCGACCCCGTCGTCCGCGAGCACCACGGCGACCGCTTCGAGGACCCGTACGCCTGGATGGCGGACCGCGACGGTGACGAGCTGCGCGAGCTGCTCGCCGCCGAGAACGCGTGGGCGACCGAGTGCACCGAGCACCTGCGGCCCCTCGCCGACCAGGTCTTCGAGGAGTTCCGTTCGCGCATCGAGGAGACCGACCTCTCGGTGCCGGTGCGCCACGACCGCTGGTGGTACTACTCGCGCACCGTCGAGGGCGAGCAGTACGCCGTCGAGGCTCGGGTGCTCGCGGCAGACCATCCGCAGCGTCCCGTGCTCGAGGACGGCCGCCCGCCGGCGGGGGAGCAGGTGCTGCTCGACCAGAACGTGGAAGGCCGCGACCACGAGTTCTTCGCCGTCGGAGCCAGCGAGGTGTCGCCGGCGGGAGACCTGCTCGCGTATGCCGTCGACGTCGTGGGCGACGAGCGCTACGACGTGCACGTGCGGCGCATCGCGGACGGGGAGCAGCTCGACGACTCGGTCCGCCGCACCGGTGGCTCGCTGGCGTGGTCTCTCGACCAGCGCCAGCTCTTCTACACCAAGGTCGACGACGCGTGGCGCCCGCACCAGGTGTGGCGTCACGAGGTCGGCACCCCCGCAGAGGCCGACGTGCTGGTCCACGAGGAGACGGACGAGCGGTTCTTCGTCGGGGTCGGCACCTCGCGCGACGACCGACTCGTCATCATCGCCATCGGCTCGAAGACGACGAGCGAGTTCCGCCTCCTCGACGCCGACGACCCGTTGGGCAGGCCCCGGGTCGTCGCGCCACGCAGGCAGGGTGTCGAGTACGACATCGAGCCGTTCGGCGAGCAGCTGCTCGTCACCCACAACGCGAACCGGGTGAACTTCGAGCTCGCCGTCGCCCCCGTCACGTGCACCTCGGCCGACGAGTGGGTGCCGCTAGGGGTCACCACTGAGGACGAGTACGTCACGGGCGCGGAGGGTTTCGACGACTTCATCGCCGTCTCGCTGCGGCGTGAGGGCGGCACGGGCATCCGCGTCGTGCTGCGCGACGCGCAGGCGCCCAACGGCCTCGGCGAGGCGCACGACATCGCGGTCGGTGAGCCCATCGGCACGCTGCTCGTCGGCGTCAACCCCGAGGCGAGCACCCGCACGCTGCAGGTCGTTCACGAGTCGCTCGTCACGCCCCGCACGGTCGAGGACTACGACGTGCACGCCCGCACCTTCACGCTGCTCAAGCAGCAGCACGTGCGCGGCGATGTCGACCTCGGCCGATACCGGCAGCGGCGCGAGTGGGCCACGGCTCCGGACGGCACCCGCATCCCGATCTCCGTCGTGCACCGCGACGACGTCGTGGCCGACGGCACCGCACCCGGGCTGCTCAACGCGTACGGCGCCTACGGCATCGCCAGCGACCCCTGGTTCTCGGTGCTGCGCCTCTCGCTGCTCGACCGTGGCTGGGTCTTCGCGATCGCCCACGTGCGCGGCGGGTCGGAGATGGGTCGGACCTGGTACGACGACGGCAAGCTCGAGGCCAAGCCCAACACGTTCAGCGACTTCGTCGCCTGCGCCGACCACCTCATCGAGACCGGCATCGTCGCCCCCGACCGGCTTGCGGCAGAGGGTGGTTCGGCCGGTGGTCTGCTCATCGGCGCCGTCGTCAACCAGGCGCCTGACCGCTTCCGGTTCGTCCACGCGCAGGTGCCCTTCGTCGACGCCCTGAGCTCGGTGCTCGACCCCAGCCTGCCGCTCACGGTCGTCGAGTGGGAGGAGTGGGGCAACCCCGTCGACGACCCGGCGGCATACGCCCTGATCCGCTCGTACACGCCGTACGAGAACGTGCGCCCGGGCCCCCGGCCGAGCATCCTCGTGACGGCAGGTCTCGACGACACGCGGGTCCTCGTCACCGAACCGGCCAAGTGGGTGGCAGCGATGCGCCACGCCGACCGGGCCGCGCCGGAGGGGACGAGGACGCCGCAGCTGCTCTTCCGCACCGAGATGGCGGCCGGTCACGGTGGCCGCTCGGGTCGCTACGACCTCTGGCGCCAATGGGCCTGGGAGACGGCCGTGCTCATCGACCAGACGTCGTGAGCACGGCCGTCCCGAACCAGCCGGTCGTGGCGGTCAGGAGCCCCAGATCGAGGTGACCCACTCGGGGTGGTCGACGAACGGGTTCCGGTTGTGCTGCCAGGTGTCGTAGATGACCTGGTTGCGACGCTTCTCGAACGCGTCGGGCGGGTCCTGCAGGTTCCACTGCTTGAGCACCGACAGCTTGCCGATGTACGGGGCGGTGCCGTTGTTCACCGACTCGTTGGGCTCGAGGTTGGGCCACGCGTCGTCGCCCTCGTAGCGCACGGCCATGTAGAAGATCATCCGCGCGACATCACCCTTGACCGCGTCGCGCGGCTGGAACGAGTCGGCGTCGCGGAGACAGCCGGTGCACTGTGCGACCGCTCCGCCGCCGTTGTCGAAGTCGAGGTTGCCGCGGTCGCTGTTGACGGTGACGTCCTCAGGGCGCAGGTGGTGGACGTCGGTGCCGGGCCCGTTGGCGGTGCCGAAGTCGCCGTGGCTCTTCGCCCAGACGTGCTCACGGTTCCACTGGTCGACGCCGCCGCCGTTGTCGGACTTGGCGATGGAGCGGCCCGAGTAGATCTCGACGACGTTGTTCGTGTTGTTCGGGTCCTGGTCGGTGTCCTTGAGCGCGGTCCAGACCTGGTCGTAGGTGAGCACCGTCTGCGTCCTGATGATGCCGTGCAGCGAGGTCCGCAGCGCCGACCCGCTCTTGCCGACGGCGGATGCGTAGTACGTCGAGTCGTAGGGCCCTGTCGTGCTGGTCGGAGTGCCGGTCGAGGTGGTCGAGGTGGTCGTGGTCGGCGGCGGTGTCGTTCCCGACCCGCTGCTGAAGGCGAAAGCCGTCGTGCCCGTCATGCCGGGGTGCGAGAAGTAGGCGGAGAGCGCGCCGGTGACGTCGATCTGGCGGCCCATGAGCGACGGGTTGGTTCTCAACCCCCAGGCGGCACGGAAGGCCGAGGGGATCTGCACGTAGAGCATCCGGCTCGTCGAGGTCTCCGACGCGGAGTCGGCGACGGCGAGGGCGTAGTCGTTGGGGAACCCGGACGTGACGACGGTGCTCGTCGCGGTGGGCTGGCCGACGACGTAGCCGCGCACGGTGGCGCTCTGGCCCGTCTGGCCTGCGATGGCCTGCGACACGGTGAGCGGGGCTGCGGCGACGGCTGCCGGGGCGGCCGGTGCCACGGCGGGAAGGGGCAGCGCCGAGGCCGGCGCGCCGGCGGCAGCCGTCAGCGCGACGCTGGCCGGCACGACGGCGACGACGGCACCGGCGAGGGCCGCGGCGAGGCGGCGCCGGGGGATGACGACGGGCACGGGTTCTCCTGTCGGGTGGGGGCGCAGCGACCCGGTCGGGAAGCGGCCCGACGAGCGTGGCGGACGCGCGGTGGGCGACGGGTCAGCCGTTGGTCAGTCCTTGCCCTGTCGCGGGTCAGGATTCCGTAGGCGCACCGCCGCACGGTCTCGTGGCGACGGGAGTTCACGCCGCGTTGGCGTGCGGGAGGCGGAAGAAGGGGTGCCGCGTCATCCGCCGCCCCTACCGTCCGCTCATGGGTGACACCGCGCTCGAGCTCGTCAGCACCGTCATGACGTCGCCCTGGCTCTACGTCCTCCTCGTCGGCCTGGCGGTGCTGGACGCCTTCCTGCCCCTCGTGCCGAGCGAGACCGCCGTGCTGCTGGCCGGCACCTTCGCGGCCGGCCACGGGCCCGACCTCGCGCTGGTCGTGGTCGCCGGCGCTGCCGGCGCCGTCGCCGGCGACCACGTGGCGTATGCCGTCGGGCGGGCGCTGGGGACCCGCGTCCTCTCCCGCGTCCGCCCGGGCACGCGTACGGCGAGGGCTCACGCGTGGGCCGCGGGGGCGACGGCTCGAGCGGGTGGCCCGGTCCTCGTGGGCGCGCGCTTCGTGCCGGGGGGCCGCACGGCGACGACGCTCACGATGGGGGCGACCGGCTTCCCGGTGCGACGCTTCGCCGCCTACGACTCGGTGGCCTGCGTCCTGTGGGCGAGCTGGTGCTCGGGCGTCGGCTACGTCGGCGGTCGCGTCTTCGCCGACCACCCTTTCGTGGGCGCTGCCGCCGGCACGGTGCTGGCGCTCCTCGTCGGTCTCGTGGCGGCCCTCGCGCACCGGCGCTCCACCGCTCGCTGAGACCTGGCGTCGGGCACCTCCGCGCGGCTTTTAGACTTGGGGCCATGATGTCTTCCCTCGACCTGCGCGGACGCACGCTCGACGTGCGCTTCCTGCGCCGGGCCCTGCCCCGAGCCGAGTTCGACGTCACGGCCGCCCTCGAGCAGGTGCGGCCGATCTGCGAGGACGTCGAGCATCGAGGAGCCGCGGCGCTGCGCGACCTCGGCGAGCGCTTCGACGGCGTGCGCCCCGGCCACCTGCGCGTGCCACGCGCCGTGCTCCGGTCGGCGCTCGACCGCCTCGACCCCGACCTCCGCGCGGCGCTCGAGGAGTCGATCCGTCGCGCCCGCCTCGTGCACGCCGACCAGCGCCGCACCGACACCGTGACCCAGGTCGTGCCCGGCGGCACCGTCACCGAGCGCTGGGTGCCGGTCGACCGGGTCGGCCTCTACGTGCCCGGCGGCCTCGCGGTCTACCCGAGCAGCGTCATCATGAACGTCGTGCCGGCGCAGCTCGCCGAGGTGGGTTCGCTCGCGGTCGCATCCCCGCCGCAGCGCGAGAACACCGGTGAGTTCGCCGGCTACCCCAACCCGACGATCCTCGCGGCGTGCGCGCTGCTGGGGGTCGACGAGGTGTACGCCGTGGGCGGCGCCCAGGCGGTCGCGATGTTCGCGCACGGCTTCGTCGACGACGACCCCGAGTGGGGCGCCGTCGACGGCGAGCAGGTCTCGTGCGACCCCGTGTCGCTCGTCACCGGGCCCGGCAACATCTGGGTCGTGGCGGCCAAGCGCCTGCTCAAGGGTCTCATCGGCATCGACGCCGAGGCCGGTCCCACCGAGATCGCGATCCTCGCCGACGACTCCGCCGACGCCGACCACGTCGCCGCCGACCTCGTCAGCCAGGCGGAGCACGACCCGCTCGCCGCCTCGGTGCTCGTCACCGACAGCGAGTCGCTCGCGGAGGACACCCAGCGCGCCCTCGCGCGACGCGTGCCGGCGACGAAGCACTCCGAGCGCGTCACCGAGGCGCTCGAGGGCACCCAGTCGCGCATCGTCCTCGTCGACGACCTCGACGCCGGTCTCGACGTCGTCAACGCGTACGCCGCCGAGCACCTCGAGATCCAGACCCGCGACGCCGCCGACGTCGCCGCGCGCGTGCGCAACGCCGGCGCGGTCTTCGTCGGCCCGCACAGCCCGGTGAGCCTCGGCGACTACGCCGCCGGCTCGAACCACGTGCTGCCCACCGCCGGCTGCGCCTGCCACAGCAGCGGTCTGTCGGTGCAGTCGTTCCTCCGGGGCATCCACGTCGTCGACTACGACGAGACGGCCCTGCGCGACGTGGCCCGTCACGTCGTCACGCTCGCGCAGGCCGAGGACCTCCCGGCCCACGGCGAGGCCGTCACCGCACGCTTCGGCGACGAGGTCCCACGGTGACCGACGACACCGCCACGGCGGCCGCCCCGTCCACCGCGGCCGACGAGGTGCAGCGGCTGCTGCGCCCCGACCTGCGCGGTCGCACGCCCTACGGCGCGCCGCAGCTCGACGTCCCGGTGCGGCTCAACACCAACGAGAACTCCTACCCGGTGCCGCAGGTCGTCGTCGACGCCGTGCTGGCGGCGCTCGCCGACGACGTCTCCGCACTGAACCGCTACCCCGACCGCGAGTTCACCGAGCTGCGCGAGGCGCTCACGGCCTACCTCGAGAAGCAGTCGGGGGTGGCCCTGACGCCCGAGCAGCTCTGGGCCGGCAACGGGTCCAACGAGGTCCTCTCCCATGTCGTGCAGGCCTTCGGTGGTCACCGCCGCGTCGCGCTCGGTTTCACGCCGAGCTACTCGATGCACCCGATCATCACCGAGACGCTCGGCACCACCTGGGTCGACGGGCTGCGCTCTGCCGCAACCGATCCCGACGCGTTCGACCTCACGCCCGAGTCGGCAGCCCGCCAGGCGCGCCAGCACGACCCCCACATCGTGTTCCTCTGCTCCCCGAACAACCCGACCGGCACCGCCCTGCCGTTCGAGGTCATCGGTGCGGTGCTCGAGGCGGCACCGAACGCCATCGTCGTCGTCGACGAGGCCTATGCCGAGTTCGCCCGGCCCGGAACCCGATCCGCGCTGACACTGCTCGCCGAGCACCCGCGACTCGTCGTCACCCGCACCATGAGCAAGGCCTTCGCGTTCGCCGGTGGCCGGCTCGGCTACCTCGTCGCGGCGCCCGAGCTCGTCGACGCGCTCCGCCTCGTGCGGCTGCCCTATCACCTGAGCAGCCCGACGCAGACGATCGCCCGCGTCGCGCTCGAGCACGCCGACGTCATGCTCGGCACGGTCGAGGTGATCAAGCAGCAGCGAGACCGCATCGTCGAGCGGCTCGCCGAGCTCGGCGCACAGCCCGTCGCGAGCGACAGCAACTTCGTGCTCTTCGGCGGCCTGCGCGACGAGAAGGCCACGTGGCAGGCGCTGCTCGACGAGGGCGTCCTGGTGCGCGACATGGGCATCGCCCACCACCTCCGCGTCACGGCGGGCGACCCGCACGAGACGACTGCATTCCTCGAGGCCATGACGCGCCTCGCCCCCACCCACGTCGACAGCCAGGAGCCCACGGCATGAGCAGCCCAGCCAGCCAAGCCAGCCCCGCAAGCCGCACCGCGAAGATCACCCGCGCGACGTCCGAGTCGTCGGTCGAGCTCTGGCTCGACCTCGACGGCAGCGGCCGGTCCGACGTCTCCACCGGCGTGCCGTTCTACGACCACATGCTCGCGTCGCTGAGCAAGCACTCGCTCATCGACCTCACGGTCAAGGCCACCGGCGACGTCGACGTCGACGTGCACCACACCGTCGAGGACACGGCGATCGTCCTCGGGCAGGCGCTGCGCGAGGCGCTCGGCGACAAGGCCGGCATCTCCCGGTTCGGCGACGCCACCGTGCCCCTCGACGAGGCGCTCTGCCACGCGGTCGTCGACGTCGCCGGTCGTCCCTACGTCGTCCACGAGGGCGAGCCCGAGGGGCAGCAGTACGCCCTCATCGGCGGTCACTTCACCGGGTCGATGACACGGCACGTCCTCGAGTCCTTCGCCTACAACGCGGGCCTCTGCCTGCACGTGCGCGTGCTCGCCGGCCGCGACCCGCACCACATCGTCGAGGCGCAGTTCAAGGCCGTCGCGCGGGCCCTGCGCGCCGCCGTCGCGCCCGACCCGCGCGTCGTCGGCATCCCCAGCGCCAAGGGAGCCCTCTGACCATGGTGGGTCCCCGATGACCGCCGACGTCGTCGTCCTCGACTACGGCAGCGGCAACGTGCGCTCGGCCGTCCGCGCGCTCGAGCGGGTGGGAGCGAGCGTCACGCTCACGGCTGATCCGGTGCGTGCCCTCGGGTGCGACGGGCTCTTCGTCCCCGGTGTCGGCAACTTCCACGCCTGCATGGCCGGTCTCGCAGCGGCGCACGGTCCGCGCATCATCGGTCGGCGCATCAGCGGTGGCCGGGCCGTGCTCGGCGTCTGCGTCGGCATGCAGGTGCTCTTCGACGGGTCCACCGAGCCCTCCGCGACACCGCTCGAGGGCATGGCCGAGTGGCCCGGCACGGTCGAGCGCCTGCCCGCGGACGTCGTGCCGCACATGGGGTGGTCGGAGGTCGAGCCCGCCGAGGGCTCCCGTCTCTTCGCGGGCGTCGAGCAGGAGCGCTTCTACTTCGTGCACTCGTACGCCGTCCAGCAGTGGACGCTCGAGGCCACCGGCGCGTTCGCGCGGGTAGCGCCCCGGGTCACCTGGGCGCGTCATGGTGCGAAGTTCGTCGCCGCGGTCGAGAATGGGCCACTGAGCGCGACGCAGTTCCATCCCGAGAAGTCCGGCGACGCCGGGCTGCACCTCTTGGAGAACTGGGTCCACAGCCTGTGACGGTGCCCGAGATTCCTTGACAGCCAAGGGGTCTGGCCGACGAGGAGGAGCCATGGCGACGAAGAGGTCCACGAGCTCGTCGGCGCGCACGAAGAGGTCGACGGCCCGGAGGACGACGAGGCGCACCTCGACCTCCTCGACCCGGCGCCGAACGACGTCCGGTTCGCTCTACCCTCGCCGCCGGGCGAGTCGGCCCGGCCTGCCCACGACGGTCGGCACGGCCATCGGCACGCTGGTGGTCACGACGTTGCTCGACCTGTCCTGGCCGATGCGCCTGCTGCTCATCGGGGTCGTGCTGGTGCTCGGTCTCGCCTACGTGCTGTGGCGCCACCGGGCCGAGATCGCAGCCTCGTCCGAGCCGACGCCGCCTGAACCAGCAGGGCCCCCGGCCGGGCCGGAGGTCCCACCGACGTCCTCCTGACGCCTCCGGGGGGCCTCCCCGACCATTGACCCCGGGTCCGGCACGGGTGTCTGATGGCTGGCATTCGTGGGTCCGACGGAGTGCCCGCGAGCCAGGGACGATAGGGGAGTCAGATGCGCGGACGACGCTTCACCTTGATCGGCACCGCAGTGCTGGCCGCGGTTGCCATGGCGGCACCGGCCGGGGCAGCCACGGCGCCTGCGGTCGCACCGGCGGCCTCGCCGCCCGCGGCCACCAGCGCGCCGCCCGGAGCATCCGATCCACGGTCCGACGTCAAGGAGCTGAAGCGCAAGGACTTCCGGCTCGACGGCAAGCCGGTGAACGTCCCCGACCAGTTCTCCGCGAAGCGCTCGGCGCGGCTCGCGCCCCGCGCCCTGGCCGCCACCCCCGAGGTCGGGACCGTGCGCCAGTGGCTCGGGCTCGACGACTTCAACGGCCTGCTCTACCGCAAGGACTACACGCTGCGCGCCGTCGGCGCCAAGATCGAGGTCTGGGTCGCCAACGACACCTCGTTCCCTGCCGGTGACTGCCGCACGGCGGCCGACCCGCAGTCGACGGTCGTCACCGACGCCCAGGTCAACGACCTCGTCAGGGAGTTCGACGCGAACATGTTCCCGAAGGAGTCCGAGGCCTTCAGCGTCGCCCCGGACCGTGACGGCAGCAACGCGCTCATCGGCCCGGACGCGAACGGCAACGGCGGCGTCTACGACGGCGCCGGCGACAAGATCGTCACTCTCGTCGACAACGTGCGCGACGACAACTACTACACGTTCCCCGCGGCCCCGACCTACATCGCCGGCTTCTTCTCGGCGCAGTTCAACGAGCTGTTCGACCGCAACGTCATGACGATCGACGCCTACGACTGGGCGCACCGCACGGGCGTCAACCCTCCCGACGCGCCGACCACCGACCTCTGCTCGACCCGGCCCGCCCGCCCACGGCTCTACGAGGGCACCTTCGCCCACGAGTACCAGCACCTGTTGCAGTACTACACCGACCCGTTCGAGTCGATCGCCGTCAACGAGGGCCTCTCCGACTTCGCCCAGACCCTCGTCGGCTACGTGGACGCGACCAAGACCGTCTTCGACCGCGGCGGCGACAGCCACCTCTACTGCTTCCAGGGTTTCGGCACCGTGACGACTCCGTTCAACACCAACCCGCGTGACTGCGGGGGACCGGAGAACTCGTTCAACCTCTGGGGCGAGGGCGGCAACCCGAACGCCGTGCTGGCCGACTACGGGCACGCCTACTCCCTGATGCTCTTCCTCTACGACCGCTACGGCACGGCGTTCATGTCCGAGCTGCACCGCGACGGCGCCCACCAAGGACTGGCCTCGATCGAGGCAGCGCTCGCCGCTCGGGGCGCCGACCTCTACACCGTCCTGCACGACCACCAGTCGATGGTGCTGCTCGACAAGCTCGTCGACGACGCTGCCAAGGTCAAGCTCAAGGGCCTGTCGCGGCAGCGGGTGACGAGCGCGAGCCTCCGCTCGTCGGTCAACCTCGCCAACCCCACGGCATACGCCACGCCGGGAGCGGCCCCGAACGGCGCGGACTACGTCCCGCTGACGGCGCGCGGTCGCGCCCTCAAGGGTGAGGACCTCCGGTCGGTCACCTTCCGCGGGGCGAGCGAGCTGCCCTCGCAGCCGCTGCTCTGGACGGTCGTCGGCAACGACCCCGACCGCCCGGGCAACCCGGTCCTCTGGTCGGGCAACGCGAGCAACCTCGACTCTGCCGCCGTCGCCTCGGTGACAGTCCCCGCGGCCGACCCGACGCTGCGGTTCCTCGCCAAGTACGGCGCCGAGCAGGGCTTCGACTACGCGTACGTCGAGGTGTCGACCGACGGCGGCAAGACCTACACGCCGATCGCCGGCGACCGCACCGTCGCCGGCCCGAACGGGCCCGCCCTCAACGGGACGACCGCCGGCTTCGAGCCGCACACATACGACCTCTCGGCGTATGCCGGCCAGACCGTCCTCCTGTCGCTGCACTACGTGTCGGACGGCGGCGTCAACGAGGGTGGCCTGCTCGTCGACGACGTGACGGTCGGGGGGACGCTGGTGAGCGACGGCTCCAGCCTGGCACCGTTCCGGTCGCCGACCCAGATCAGCCCCACGCCCGTGGCCAACTGGCACCTGAAGCTCGTCGGCATCAGGACCGGCAAGGAGCTGTCGGTCACCCAGATCGAGTTCGACGGCCGCAACGCCGTGCACCTGTCACGCGGGCAGCTCTCGCGGTTGCGGTCCGCCACCTCCGTCGTCGCGATCGTCTCGTACGACGAGCCGACCGAGACCGTGCGCCAGTACGCGCCGTACGCCCTGACGGTCAACGGATCGCTCCAGCCCGGTGGTGGCACCGAGGGCTGACCGGAACGAGCCGGACCGGGCGGGCGGGGCACCTCGGGTGTCCCGCCCGCCTGACGGTCCGGTCAACGGCGTCAGGTTGCCCCACGGCATACTCGGAGGTCGACGATCGACCCGAGGAGTGCGTGACCGAATGACCACACCGACCGACCAGCCACGGCTCGAGCTGCTGCCCGCCGTCGACATCTCCGACGGGCAGGCGGTGCAGCTCGTGCAGGGCGTCGCCGGCAGCGGAGGCCGGTTCGGTGACCCGTGGGAGGCAGCGAAGGCGTGGCAGGACGCCGGCGCCGAGTGGATCCACCTGGTCGACCTCGATGCGGCGTTCGGGCGGGGGAGCAACCGCGAGCTCATCGCCTCGATCGTGGGCCGGCTCGACCTGCAGGTCGAGCTCTCCGGTGGCATCCGCGACACCGAGTCGCTCGAGGCGGCGCTCGCGACGGGTTGCCGCCGGGTCAACATCGGCACCGCAGCGCTCGAGGACCCGGAGTGGACGGCCCGCATCATCGCCGATCACGGCGACCGGGTCGCGATCGGCCTCGACGTGCGCGGCACGACCCTCGCAGCCCGCGGCTGGACCCGCGAGGGCGGCGACCTCTGGGAGACCCTCGAGCGGCTCGACCGTGAGGGCTGTGCCCGTTACGTCGTCACCGACGTCAACAAGGACGGCATGCTCCAGGGCCCCAACGTCGACCTGCTCCGCGACGTGTGTGCCCGCACCGACCGTCCTGTCGTCGCCAGCGGGGGTGTCTCCACCCTCGACGACATCGCGACCATCCGCACCCTCGTCGGTGACGGGGTCGAGGGCGCCATCGTCGGCTCGGCCCTCTACCGGGGCGCGTTCACGCTGCCGGAGGCGCTCGACGTCGCCGGTCGTCCCTCCGCATGAGCGGCGCGTCCGACGACCCGACCGCGTCCGGCCACGTCGACGCGCACGGCCGTCCTGCCGACTCGGCCGGCCAGGCCTGGGAGGGCAAGTCGATCCCGTCGCACGGGTTCTCGGGCGACGACGGTTCGGCGGACGAGGGGCTGCTCGCTGCGCTGCGAGCCGTCCAGTCGACGCCGGGCCCGGACGCCGAGCTCGTCCTCATGCGCAGCGTGGCCACCAGCCGGTGGCTCGTGCCGGTCGTAGCGGTCGCCACCGAGGTCGACGACAGCGGTGCGCACGCGATGGACACCCGCAGCGACATGGCCGCGGTGACGCTGACCGCACCCGACGGCTCGCGGGCCCTGCCGATGTTCACCTCGCTCGAGAGCCTCGCCGCGTGGGACCCCGGGGCGCGACCGGTGCCCGTGCGGGCCGCCGCGGCCGCGCAGTCCGCCATCACCGAGGAGTGCCACGTGCTGCTCGTCGACGTCGCCTCTGACCACGCCGGCGTGCTGCGGCCCAGCATGCTGTGGGCGCTGGCCCAGGAGCGCGAGTGGCGGCCCAGCCACCTCGACCCCCACGTCGCCTCCGCCGTGAGCGCGGCCGTGGCCGTCGAGGCATCCGTCGAGAACCACCGGCTCGAGGCCGGTGAGCCGTCCGGGGCGGGGGTGCTGCGCGTCGTGCTGGCGCTCCGGCCCGGGCTCGAGGCGGCCGACGTGAGCGCCGTCGCGACCCGCATCGGCGAGCGCATAGCAACTGATGGCGAGACGCGTGCGAGGATCGATGCTCTGACCTTCGCGCTCGAGACGGCGCGCTGAGCACACCACCAGTGGAGGTGCCGGACGTGGACACCACACCCCAGGCGACGCGGGAGCGCGACGCCGCAGCGCCCTCGGCCGAAGCCGGCCCGCCCCCGAGCGCCGGCGCGGGGTCTCCCGAGCCGCGTGCCGGCAGCCGGCGCCGGGGCACGGGCGCAGGCGGTCCGCTCGGGTTCATCGTCGACCCGGCGCTCGAGGCCCAGCGTCGCCGCGACCTGCGCCAGATGCGACTCGTCGCCACGGGCCTGCTCGTGCTCGCGGCGATCGTCTACGTGCTCACCCGCGGCCACGACGACGGCTTCCTCGGCTTCGTCAACGCCGGCGCCGAGGCCTCGATGGTGGGTGCCTGCGCCGACTGGTTCGCCGTGACGGCGATCTTCCGCCACCCGCTCGGCCTGCCCATCCCGCACACGGCGCTCATCCCGCGCAAGAAGGAGATGATCGGGCGCAGCCTCGAGGAGTTCGTCAGCGAGAACTTCATGCGCGAGGACATCATCCGCGAGCGGGTGCTCGACGCGGAGCCGACCCGCCGGGCTGCCGAGTGGGCGCTGGCGCCGGGCCACGCGAAGCGCCTTGTCGACGAGGTCGCCACGGTCACGGTCCACGCCCTGCACCGCATCCCCGACGAGGACGTCCGGGCGGTCATCGAGCAGGCCGTCCTGCCGCGTCTCGCCCAGGAGCCGGTCAGCTCGCTCGCAGGTGGCCTGCTCGACCAGGTCGTGCGCGACGAGGCCCACGTCGGTCTCGTCGACCTCGCGCTGGACGAGATCCGTGTGTGGCTCGTCGACAACGAGGACCTCTTCGAGTCGCTCATCACGCAGCGCGCCCCGGCCTGGGTGCCCGACGCCATCAACGACATCGTCGCCCGCAAGATCCATGTCGAGGCCCTCAAGTGGCTCGCCGACATCCGCAACGACCCGCGCCACGACGTGCGCCAGGCCCTCGACAAGCTGCTCATCGACCTTGCCGACGACCTCCAGCACGACCCCGCGACGCAGGCCAAGGCCGAGCGGCTCAAGGAGCGGGTCCTCTCGCACCCGCAGGTGGCCGACACCGCGATGTCGCTCTGGGGCTCACTCCGGTCGGTCGTCGTGGCCGCGCTGGAGGACGAGGGCGGCCCGGTCCGGGTCCGCGCCGTCCAGGAGGTCACCGCGCTGGCCGAGCGGCTCCTCACCGACGAGGCCCTGCGCGACCGCATCGACGCCCGCATCTGCGACGCGACCATCTACGCGATCGACCGCTACGGCACCGAGCTGACCCGCATCATCAGCGACACCGTCGACCGCTGGGACGGCAAGGAGACCGCCGAGAGGGTAGAGCTGCAGGTCGGCCGCGACCTGCAGTTCATCCGGATCAACGGCACGCTCGTCGGCGGCCTCATCGGGATGCTCATCCACGCCATCGCGATCCTGCTGCCGTCCTGAGGTCGACGTCGCCTCAGTCGCCGGGCTGGTGGTCGAGGCGCTCGGTCACCGTGCGCAGGGTCTGGTGCAGGGCGAGCAACTGCTCGCGTGTGAGCCCGCTCCGAGCCGCGATGCGCTGGGGCATGTCCTGCAGCGCTGCGAGCTTGTCACGTCCGGCCGCGGTGACGCGGACGAGGACGCGCCGCTCGTCCTCCGGGTCGCGCGAGCGGCCGACGAGCCCCGCCGCCTCCATCCGCTTGAGCAGGGGGGAGAGGGTGCCCGAGTCGAGGCGCATGTGCTCGCCGAGGCTGCTGACGGTCATGGGACCGTGCTCGCCGACGCCCATGAGCGCGATGTACTGCGGGTAGGAGAGCCCGTGCTCCGCCAGGAGCTCTCGGTAGACGGCGTCGAACGCCCGCACCGTGGTGTGCATGGCGTAGCAGATCTGCTGCTCGAGGCTGAGGGTGCCGGCGGCGGTGGTCGGATTGGACGGGCTCATGCACCAAGCGTACTATCAAATTGCGCACAACTTAATGGTTCGCAATTCGTCACTCGAGGAGACCCATGACCACCGCCACCCAGACCGCCCAGTACGTCGCCTCCGCCACCGCCTCCGGTCGCGAGGGACGCGCCGTCACCTCCGACGGTCGACTCGACGTCACCCTCGCGGCACCCCGCGAGCTCGGCGGCAGCGGCGAGGGCACCAACCCCGAGCAGCTCTTCGCCGCCGGGTATGCCGCGTGCTTCGCGAGCGCCCTCGGTCTCGTCGCGCGCAAGCGTCGGGTCGAGGACTTCGACGTCGCGGTCACGGCCGACGTCAGCCTCAGCGGCTCGTCGAGCACGGGCTTCGGCCTCGGCGTCGTCCTGCACGTCGAGCTGCCCGAGGGTGTCGACGCCCAGCTCGGCCGCGAGCTCGTCGACGTCGCGCACCAGGTGTGCCCCTACTCCAACGCGACTCGCGGCAACATCCCCGTCGAGATCATCATCGACTGAGCCCGGCCACCCGTACCTCAGAAACACTGCTGCACAAGGAGATCCGATGACCAACCCCCGCGAGGTCCAGCTCGTCAGCCGCCCCGTCGGCTGGCCCACCCACGACGACTTCGCCCTCGTCGAGAGCGCGCCGGTCGAGCTGGCCGACGGCCAGGTCCGCGTCCGCAACGAGGTCATGTCGGTCGACCCCTACATGCGCGGCCGCATGAGTGACGCCAAGTCCTACGCCGAGCCGTACGCCCTCGGTGAGGCCATGCACGGCGGCGCCGTCGGCGTCGTCACCGAGTCGAAGACCGACGGCATCGCCGTCGGCGACCACGTGCTCCACGGCCTGGGCTGGCGCGAGGAGGCCGTCGTCGACGGCACCGCCGTCCGCGTCGTCGACACGTCCGTCGCACCCGCCTCGGCGTACCTCGGCGTGCTCGGCATGACCGGCCTGACCGCATACGCCGGCCTGACCCGCATCGCGAAGATCAAGGAGGGCGACGTCGTCTTCGTCTCCGGTGCCGCGGGCGCCGTCGGCTCGGTCGTCGGCCAGGTCGCCAAGGCGCTCGGTGCCAGCCGCGTCATCGGCAGCGCGGGTTCGCAGGAGAAGGTCGACCACCTGCTCGACGACCTCGGCTTCGACGCCGCGTTCAACTACAAGGAGGGCAAGGTCTCCACGCTCCTGCGCAAGGCAGCCCCCGACGGCATCGACGTCTACTTCGACAACGTCGGCGGCGAGCACCTCGAGGCCGCCATCGGCTCCCTGCGTCTCGGCGGTCGCATCGCGATCTGCGGCGCGATCTCGGTCTACAACGACACCGAGCCGGCGCCCGGCCCGCGCAACCTCGCCCGTCTCATCCAGACCCGCGGCACGATCACCGGCTTCCTCGTCGGTGACCACTGGGACCTCGCCGGCGAGTACGCCCAGCGCGCGGCCGGCTGGATCGCCGACGGCTCGCTGACCTCCCGCGAGACGTTCGCCGACGGCATCGACCACGCGGTCGACGCGTTCCTCGGCGTCCTGCGCGGCGAGAACACCGGCAAGATGGTCGTCCGCCTCTGAGCCAGCGGCCCCCCGCGCACGCCCTACCCCCCCTTTTCAATCGAGAGAACGCTCTGTCACGTGACGGAGCGTTCTCTCGGTTGTGGGTGGGGAGGGCTCCCGGCGGCGTTCAGGCCTTGAGGAGGTCGCGCACCTTGTCGGCGGGGAGGAGGTCGTGGCGCACCGGCTCGCGCACGAACGAGCCCGTGCCGTGCGACACCGAGCGCAGGTCGATGGGGTAGCGCGACAGCTCCGACGACGGCACCTCCGCGTGCACCACGGTCCAGCCGCCCTCCGGTCCCATCGCGTCGGCCGGCTCGGTGCCGAGCACCTGGCCCCGCCGACCGCGCAGGTCCGACATCACCGCGCCGAGGTACTCGTCCGCGATGGTGATGTCGACCCGGTCGATCGGCTCGAGCAGCGCCATCGTCGACTCGTTGGCGGCCTCCTTGAGCGCGAGGGCCGCAGCGGTCTGGAAGGCGACGTCGGACGAGTCGACGGAGTGGGCCTTGCCGTCGGTGAGCGTGACCCGGACGTCGACCACGGGGTGTCCGGTGAGCAGACCCTTCTCGAGCTGGAGCCGGGCGCCCTTCTCCACCGAGGGGATGAACTGGCGCGGCACGGCGCCGCCGACCACCTTGTCGACGAACTCGAAGCCGGCCCCGCGGGGGAGCGGCTCGATCTCGATGGAGCAGACGGCGTACTGCCCGTGCCCGCCGGACTGCTTGACGTGACGTCCCTGCACGCTGCACTTGCGCACGAAGGTCTCGCGCAGCGCGGTGCGGTAGGGCTCGGCGGTCACCGTGACGCCGTAGCGGTCGGCGAGCTGCGCGATGAGGTCGTCGACGTGGGCCTGGCCCATCGTCCACAGGACGACCTGCTCGGTCTCGGCCGAGTGGTCGAGCCGCACGGTGACGTCCTCGGCGACGATGCGCTGGAGCGCCGCGGCCAGCTTGTCCTCGTCGGACTTCGTCGCCGCCCGGATCGCCACCGGCAGCTGGGGCTCGGGCAGCAGCCACGGTGCGACGACTGCGGGCCGCTCCGCGGACGAGAGGGTGTCGGACGTCTCGGCGCGGGTCAGCTTCGACACGAGGGCGAGGTCGCCGGCGATGGCGGTCCCCCTGGGCCGGTGGCCGTCCATGAAGGGCGCCGCGAGGGGCCCAACCCGCTCGTCGTCGTCGTGCGCGGGGTGGCCGGCGACCTCGTGGCCGACGAAGTCGCCCAGGTGGCCCGAGACGTGCACCGTCTCGTCGACCCGCAGGGTGCCGGAGAAGACCCGCACGAGGGAGAGGCGTCCCACGTACGGGTCGGTGGTCGTGCGCACGACCTCGGCCACGAGCGGCTGGTCGGGGTCGCAGGCGACGCCGCTGATCGCGCCACCCGCAGGGCTGGTCACCGTCGGCAGCGGGTGCACGGTCGGGTCGGGGAAGGCGCGCTCGACCATGCCGAGGAGCTCCTCGACGCCGGCGCCGGTGAGCGGCGACACCGGGACGATGGGGAAGAAGGTGCCCTGCGCGATGGCGGCGCGCAGGTCCGTGAGGAGCGACTCGGTGTCGATGGCCTCGCCCTCGAGGTAGCGGTCGAGCAGGGTGGCGTCCTCGGACTCCTCGATGACCGACTCGATGAGGGCCGACCTGGCGTCCTCGTGCTCCTCCGAGGTCTCGCCCGTGAGCAGGCCGACGACACCGGTGACCTCGCCGTCGGAGACGGTGGGCCAGTGTGTGGCTCGGGCGTCGCCGAAGGTGCGACGGCACGTCTCGACGGTGGCCGCGAAGTCGGCGCGGGGCTGGTCGAGGTGCGTGACGACGACCGCCCGCGGCATGCCCACGGCCGCGCACTCGCGCCACAGCAGCGACACGGGGCGGTCGATGTCGTCGGCCCCCGAGATCACGAACACCGCGGCGTCGGCGGCCCTCAGCCCGGCGCGCAGGTCGCCGACGAAGTCGGGGTAGCCCGGGGTGTCGAGCAGGTTGAGCGTGACCGGGCCCGAGTCGAACGAGGCGGCGGTGAGGGTCGTCGTGCGCACGTGCTCCGTCGCGCCGGTGCGCTGACCGGGCACGCGGGCCGCCACGAGGGCCTCGAACAGTGCGGTCTTGCCGGCCCCGCCGGGTCCGACCAGCACGACGTTGCGGATGTCCTGCGGCGAGGCGGGGTTGGGGGCCGCAGGAAGGTCTGATCTGCCGGGCGTCTTTGCCATGACCCCACCTTTCCCCTGTCGCCCACGCGTCACAAGACCCTTGGCGTATGCCGTCGCACCGCCTTTCGCGGTGGGGCTCCCGACCCGACCCGAGCGCGAAACTCGAGCGCGAAACCCGAGTGCGAAACCCGAGTGCGTCGTGTCGGTGCGAGGTGACAGGCTGGCGCCATGGATCTCGGGGCGTACCGGCCGGTGCTGGCCAACCGCGACACGCGGGGCGCGCTGCTGCTCGGCTTCTTCATCCGTGTGCCGATGTGGGCCGGTGCCGTGATCCTCACGCTGCACGTCGTGTCGTCCCTCGGCCGCAGCTACGGCGAGGCCGGGCTCGTCACCGCGGCCTCGACGATCGCCGTCGCGGTCTCGGGTCCGTGGCGCGGGCGCCTCCTCGACCGCATCGGGCTGCGGCGCACGGTCGGCCCGTCGCTGGTCGTCCAGGTGGTCTGTTGGTCCATCGCGCCCTGGGTGGGCTACGCGCCGCTCGTCGGCTTCGCGGCGCTCGCGGGGCTCTTCGTCGTGCCGACCTTCTCGATCCTGCGGCAGGTCATCATCCGCTCGGTGCCCGCCGACCAGCGACGCACCGCGCTCTCGCTCGACTCGTCGGCGACCGAGCTCTCCTTCATGGCCGGCCCGGCCATCGGCGTCTGGCTCGCCACCAGCTACGACACGGCCTGGGCGCTGCTCGTGTGCGAGCTGACCTCGGTCGCGGCCGGCTTCGTGCTTTGGCTGGTCAACCCGCCGCTCACCTCTGCCACGACGACGCCCGCCACCGACGAGCAGGGGGAGGGCGCCCGCGCCGACGCGATCGCCACGGCCGAGACCGGGTCCGAGGCGGCGGGCCGGACGGGCCGCGCGCCGCGTGCGCTCCGCGGCTTCATCACCGTGCCGGTCGCCGCCGTCTACCTCGCTGCCGCCTGCTCCACGCTGGTGCTGAGCGGCACCGACGTCTCCATCGTCGCGGCCCTGCGCACCTACGACGCCACGCAGTCGATCGGCTGGGTGCTCGCCCTGTGGGGCGCCGGCTCCCTGGTGGGCGGCCTCGTCTACGGCGCCTGGCACCGGTCCTTCTCCGTCTTCTGGCTCCTCGGTGGTCTCGCGGCGCTGACGCTGCCCGTCGCGCTCGCCGTCGGGGTGCCCAGCTTCGCGGTGCTCGTCACGGTCTCGGGTCTGCTCTGCGCGCCGACCATCACCGCGACGGTCGAGCAGCTGAGCCGCCTCGTCCCCGAGCGCTTCCGCGGCGAGATGATGGGCTGGCACGGCTCGGCCATGACCGCCGGGTCGGCGCTCGGTGCGCCGCTGGCCGGGTTCGCCATCGACCACGGCGGCTGGCAGTGGGGCTTCGTCGTCGTCTCGCTGCTCGGCGTGCTCGTCGCAGCAGCCGGCCTGGTGGCCGCCGGGCGCTCTCGCTCCCGCGGCGCGGGCTCGGGTTCGCTGCCGTCCGCCGCCACCGGGACGACGAGCGGCTACGGCGCCGATTCGGATCGAGCCGTCCCGGCTGCTAACATGGAGCACTGACCAGCCGTCACCCGACTCCCGCTCCGGCGGAACAGGGTGACGACGTGCAAGAGAAGCTCGCTTCCACCCGCGTCGACCTCAGGGTTGCCGGGTCAAGGTCTGCTCGACAGGCGTGCCGTCCCGCGGTGCGCGTGACGAGCCGTGTGACGTGACGGCGACCGTCCGGCATACGCGATCCTTGGGCTCCTCGTGCACACACGGGGAGCCCTTTTCTCGTTGTGGTCGCAGCAGGACAGCAGAACCCGTCTGGTCACCCATTTCTCGAACTTAGGAGCACCACATCAGCGAGCCTCGCATCAACGAGCGCATCCGGGTCCCGGAAGTGCGCTTGGTTGGCCCCAACGGCGAGCAGGTCGGCATCGTCCGCGTCGAGGACGCGCTGCGTCTGGCCGAGGAGGCGAACCTCGACCTCGTCGAGGTGGCCCCCATGGCCAAGCCGCCGGTCGCCAAGCTCATGGACTTCGGCAAGTTCAAGTACGAAGCCGCCATGAAGGCACGGGAAGCGCGCAAGAACCAGGTCAACACCGTCATCAAGGAGATCAAGCTCCGACCGAAGATCGACCCGCACGACTACGGCACCAAGAAGGGCCACGTCGAGCGGTTCCTCAAGGCCGGCGACAAGGTCAAGGTGACGATCATGTTCCGCGGTCGCGAGCAGTCGCGACCCGAGCTCGGTCGCCGTCTGCTCGAGCGCCTCGCCGAGGACATCGCCGAGCTCGGCTTCGTCGAGTCGGCCCCGAAGCAGGACGGCCGCAACATGATCATGGTGATCGGCCCGACCAAGAAGAAGGCGGAGGCCAAGGCCGAGCAGCGTCGCTCCCGCGAGCAGCGCCCGGCGACGGCCGAGCAGCCCGCAGGCGAGCAGCCCGCAGGCGAGCAGCCCGCGGCCGCAGAGGCCGCCCCGCAGACCGACGAGGCCACCGCCGCCGCCGAGTGACAGGCGCGCGGTGACCCGCCGGAGGCGAGAGCCCAGTCTCGAGCACCCGGCACGACAGACCACGTACGTCCACTGACGCACGCAACACGAAGGAGATCGGCCCCCATGCCGAAGATGAAGACGCACAGCGGTGCGAAGAAGCGTTTCCGCCTCACGGGCACCGGCAAGGTCATGCGCGAGCAGGCCGGCGGTCGCCACCTGCTCGAGCACAAGTCGAGCAAGAAGATGCGTTCCATCGCGAACGACGTCGAGCTCGCCAAGCCGGACGCCAAGAAGGCCAAGAAGCTCCTCGGCAAGTGAGCCGGGACCCCCACCAATCAGCATCTCGCTGAGCAGCCGGGTCTCCGGTAAGCCAGCAGCACGAAGCACTGCACCAAGCAGAGAAGGAGTATTCACGTGGCACGCGTGAAGCGGGCGGTCAACGCCCAGAAGAAGCGTCGCGTCGTTCTCGAGCGCGCGAGCGGTTACCGCGGTCAGCGGTCGCGTCTCTACCGCAAGGCCAAGGAGCAGGTCACCCACTCGCTGGGCTACGCCTACCGTGACCGCCGCGCCAAGAAGGGTGACTTCCGTCGCCTCTGGATCCAGCGCATCAACGCCGCGGCCCGCGCCAACGGCATGACCTACAACCGGTTCATGCAGGGCCTCAAGGCCGCCGGTGTCGAGGTCGACCGCAAGATCCTCGCCGACCTGGCCGTCAACGACGCGCCGGCCTTCACCGCGCTCGTGGAGCTCTCCCGCGCCAACGTCCCGGCACAGGCCGAGGCGAAGGTCGCCGGCGACGCCGCCTGAGCGACGCCGCCTGTCCACTGACAGCCGCAGCGCACACCGAACGCCGGGACACCCCGTGCTGACCAATACCCGATCCGATCGGGTCAAGGCCGTACGGGCGCTGTCCCGGCGTTCGGTGCGTTCGCGCACCGGGGAGTTCCTCGCGGAGGGGCCGCAGGCCGTCCGTGAGGCGGTCGCCTTCCGGCCCGAGCTGGTCCGCGACGTCTACGTGACCACCGAGGCGGCCGAGCGGCATACGGCCATCGTCGACGCGGCCCGCGCCGCCGAGCTCTGGGTGCACGAGGTCAGCGCGGAGGTGCTCGCCGCCATGTGCGACACCGAGTCACCGCAGGGCATCGCGGCCGTGTGCCGGGTGCTCGACGTCCCCCTCGAGGAGGCGCTCGCCGGCCTGCCCGCCGACGCCCTCGTCTGCGTCCTGACGAACGTGCGTGACCCCGGCAACGCCGGCACCGTCATCCGCGGAGCCGACGCCGCCGGAGCCGACGCCGTCATCGTCAGCGACGCGAGCGTCGACGTCTACAACAGCAAGGTCGTGCGCTCCACCGTCGGTTCCCTCTGGCACCTGCCCGTGAGCACCGGCGCGACGGTGCCCGAGATCCTCGACGCTCTGCGTGCCCGCGGCATCCGACTGCTGGCCGCCGACGGGGCCGGCACCACCCTGCTGCACGAGGCCGACCTCACCGGCGCCCATGCCTGGGTGATGGGCAACGAGGCGTGGGGGCTGCCCCTGGAGACCCGCGACGCCTGCGACGAGGTCGTGCGCGTCCCCATCTACGGGCACGCCGAGTCCCTCAACCTCGCCATGGCGGCAACCGTCTGCCTCTACGCCTCGGCCGAGGCACGCCGCACCCGCCGCTGACCCAACGCGCGGTCCGCCGTGGCTATCCTCGGGACCATGACCTCCGCCGACGGGACCGGTTCTGGCCTGCCCGAGTCGGCGGCCAGCGTGGCACCGGTCGCGCAGATGGGCGAGATGCTCCCCGACGGCCTCGTCGTCGTCGGCGGTGACCGGCGCATCCGCTTCGTCAACACCGAGGCGCTGCGCATCCTCGAGTGCGACAAGGCCGACCTCGAGGGGCGACCGCTCGACGAGGGGCTGCCCCTCACCGACAAGTACGGCCGCGACTGGTGGGCCCACACCGACCCGTGGAACGGCCTCGCCAGCCGCCCCGGCCACCGCGAGAAGCTCCTCGTCGCACCCAAGGGCCACGACGTCCTCGTCACCGCCCGCTACATCCGCTCGGGGCCGAACGGCGCGGTCGCACGCGTCATGCTCGGCCTGCGGGACGCCGAAGCCCGCCAGCGCGCCGAACGCGACCAGGCCACCGTCCTCTCGACGGTGGCGCACGAGCTGCGGGCGCCGCTGACGTCCGTCACCGGCTTCACGAGCAGCCTGCTCCGAAGGTGGGAACGCTTCACCGACGAGCAGAAGCGCCTCATGATCGAGACGATCGAGGCGGACGCGACCCGGCTGACCAGGCTCATCACCGAGCTGCTCGACATCTCGCGACTCGACTCCGACAACCTCAACCTGCGCCGAGGCCCCGTCGACCTCCACGCGCTGTTGTCGAAGCACGTCACCCGCTACGAGCTCGGTCGCTCCACGGGCACGGTGCGCCTGCAGCTGGGCGCGGAGGCGTCGTCCGACGGACTCCCCGAGATGTGGGCCGACACCGACCGGCTGGAGCAGATCTTCTTCAACCTCATCGAGAACGGCCTGCTCCACGGCGACGGACGCGTCACGGTGACCCTCGACCGCGGGGGCGAGCTCGGCGACTCACCCGAGTCCGTGGTCGTCGAGGTCGACGACGAGGGTGACGGCATACCGCCGGCCGACCGCGAGAAGATCTTCGGCCGCTTCTGGCACGGGCCCTCCAACGCCAGCACCGGCCTCGGCCTCTACGTCGTCCGTGGACTCGTCGAGGCCCATGGGGGCACGGTGCACGTCTCCGACAACGCGGCGGGCGGCGCCCGCTTCGTCGTGCGGCTGCCCGCCGGGCTGCCCGAGGCCTTCGGGAGCTGACCGCGGGCCGGGCGGGCGGCAGGCCCGGTCGCACACGCCCCTAGACTGGCAGCCCAGAACCGACCCCATCGAGACCCCCCGAGCGAGAGCAGCGAACGCACGCCGATGTCCGGACCCAACACGAACTACGACCCGGTCGAGGTCTCCGCGCTCGACCCGGCCAACGTCGACTCAGCCGTGCAGGAGGCCCTCGCCGCGATCGCGGCCGCCACCTCGCTCGACGACCTCAAGGCCGTGCGCATCGCGCACCAGGGCGAGAAGAGTCCGCTGGCCCTCGCCAACCGCGAGATCGGCGCGCTGCCGCCGAGCGCCAAGGCAGAGGCCGGCAAGCGCGTCGGCCAGGCCCGCGGACGGGTCGGCCAGGCCCTCTCGGCGCGCCAGGCCGAGCTCGAGGCCGAGCGCGACGAGCGCATCCTCGTCGAGGAGCGCGTCGACGTCACCGTGCCCGCCCTGCGTCGCCTCACGGGTGCGCGGCACCCGATCGAGCTCGTCGCCCAACGCCTCGTCGACGCCTTCGTCGGCATGGGCTGGGAGGTCGCCGAGGGCCCCGAGCTCGAGAGCGAGTGGCTCAACTTCGACGCCCTCAACCTCGGCCCGGACCACCCCGCGCGCCAGATGCAGGACACCTTCTTCCTCGACCCGGTCGACTCCGGCCTCGTCCTGCGCACCCAGACCTCGCCGGTGCAGATCCGCACCATGCTCGAGCAGGAGCCGCCGATCTACATCGTGGCCCCGGGCAAGGTGTTCCGCACGGACGACCTCGACGCGACGCACACCCCGGTCTTCCACCAGATCGAGTGCCTCGCCATCGACAAGGGCCTCACGATGGCCCACCTGCGCGGCGCGCTCGACGCGTTCGTCCGCATCATGTTCGGCGAGGACACCCGCACCCGGGTGCGCGCCAACTACTTCCCCTTCACCGAGCCCAGCATGGAGACCGACTTCCTCTGCTTCGCCTGCCACGGCGAGGAGACCTGGGGCAGCGCCGAGCCGTGCCGCACCTGCGGCGGCTCCGGCTGGATCGAGCTGGGAGGCTCCGGCATGGTCAACCGCAAGGTGCTGCGCACGTGCGGCATCGATCCCGACGTCTACTCCGGCTTCGCGTTCGGGCTGGGCATCGAGCGAGCGCTCCAGCTGCGCCACGGGGTGCAGGGCATGCACGAGATCGTCGAGGGCGACACCCGCTTCTCGCAGCAGTTCGGGATGGGGGCCTGACATGCGTACGCCGCTCAGCTGGCTCGCCGAGTACACCGACCTCGCGCCCGGGGCGCGCGGCGCCGACGTGGCCGCAAGCCTTGTCAGCGTGGGCCTCGAGGAGGAGGACCTCCACGGGGGCGACATCACCGGCCCGCTCGTTGTGGGTCGCGTCCTCGCGCTCGAGGAGCAGGTCCAGAAGAACGGCAAGCCGATCCGCTACTGCGTCGTCGACGTCGGGCAGAACGGCCAGATGCTCACCGAGGGCAAGCACCAGGAGATCGTCTGCGGCGCCACGAACTTCGAGGTCGGCGACCTCGTCGTCGTGGTGCTGCCCGGCGCCGTGCTGCCCGGTGGATTCGAGATCGCGGCGCGCAAGACGTACGGCCGCATGTCCAACGGCATGATCTGCGCCGAGGACGAGATCGGCCTCGGACACGACCACGAGGGCATCATCGTGCTCAGCCGGCTGCTGGGCGAGGAGCGCGCCGCATCGCTGAGCCCCGGGGACGACGCCATCGCCCTGCTGGGGCTGGCCGACGAGACGGTCGAGACCAACGTCACCCCCGACCGCGGCTACTGCTTCTCGCTGCGCGGGCTCGCCCGCGAGTACTGGCACGCCCAAGGCAGCCCCGAGGGCGGCTTCCGCGACCCGGCTGCCGTGGTCGCGCCCGACGCCAACGGCGACGGCTACACCGTGGAGCTCAAGGACGACTCGCCGATCGACGGCAACGAGGGCTGCGACCGCTATGTCGCCCGCATCGTCCGTGGCATGGACCCGACGCGACAGACGCCGTCGTGGATGGCCCGGCGGCTGACGCAGGCCGGGATGCGACCCATCTCGCTGGCCGTCGACGTGACGAACTACGTCATGCTCGCCGTGGGTCAGCCGCTGCACGCCTTCGACGTCGACCGGCTGTCCGGATCGGTCGTGGTGCGCCGCGCGCGCGTCGGCGAGAAGCTCACGACCCTCGACGACGTCGAGCGTGCGCTGAACGTCGACGACCTGCTCATCACCGACGGCGGTGAGCAGCCGCTCGCCATCGCGGGTGTCATGGGTGGCGCGTCGTCCGAGGTGTCCGACACGACCACCGACGTGCTCATCGAGGCCGCGCACTTCGACCCGACCACGGTCGCGCGCTCGTCACGCCGCCACCGCCTCGTCACCGAGGCCTCCAAGCGCTTCGAGCGCGGCGTCGACCCGAAGGTGACGGCGGCGGCAGCCCAGCTCGCCGTCGACCTCCTCGTGGAGCACGGCGGCGGCACCGTCGACCCGGGCGTCACCGACGTCGACCGCACGACCGACCGGGTGGCCTACCGCCTCGACGTCACCGAGCCCTCTCGCATCGTCGGTGTCGACTACGCCCGCGAGCGGGTCGTCGGCATCCTGCGCGACCTCGGGTGCTCGGTCGACGAGCAGGGCGCCGGCACCGACGACCGGCACGTCCTCGTCACCCCGCCGTCGTGGCGCCCCGACCTCGTCGACGCGCCCGACTACGCCGAGGAGGTCGCGCGGATCGACGGGTACAACAACATCCCGTCGATCACCCCGACCCCGACCGAGGGCCGTGGGCTCACGCACGCCCAGCGGGCTCGTCGCGTCGTCGCCGACGCCCTCGCGGGCTTCGGCCTGACCGAGGTGCTCAGCTACCCGTTCGTCGCCGAAGGTCTGGCCGACCAGCTCATGCTCCCGGTCGACGACGACCGGCGTCACGCCGTGCGCCTCGCCAACCCGCTGTCCGAGGAGCGGCCGCTGCTGCGCACGTCGATCCTGGCAAGCCTCGTCGACACGCTGCGCCGCAACGTGGCCCGCGGGCAGAAGGACGTCGCGATCTACGAGCTGGGTCTCGTCTTCCGCCCGGGCGGCCCGCTGGGCATCGCGCCGATCCCGAGCGTGGCGACGCGTCCCGACGCCGACACCCTCGAGCGCCTGTATGCCGCCGTGCCGGCACAGCCGCGTCGCGCGGGCATCCTCGCGACCGGCCAGACGGAGCCCGCCGGCTGGTGGGGCCCGGGCCGTGCCGCGGACTGGAGCGACATGGTCGCCGCGGTCCAGACGGTCGCGTCCGCCCTGGCCGTGCCGGTGGTCGTCGCGAACGACCCCGGCCACGCCCCGTGGCACCCGGGCCGGTGCGCCCGCATCACGCTCCTCGACGGCACCCTCGTGGGCCACGCCGGCGAGCTGCACCCGAAGGTGGTCGCCGCGCTGGAGCTGCCGGCGCGAACGGTGGCCGCCGAGGTCGACGTCGACGTGCTCATCGCGGCCAGCGCCGAGCCGGTCCAGGCGCAGGCGTTCTCCACGTTCCCGCCCGCCCTGACCGACGTGGCGCTGCTCGTGGCGTCCGACGTGGCCGCGGCCGACGTCGAGTCGGCGCTGCGTTCCGGCGCGGGGGAGGCGCTCGAGTCGGTGTCGCTCTTCGACGTCTACGAGGGCGAGCACGTGGAGGCGGGTCGCAAGTCGCTCGCCTACCGCCTCACGTTCCGCGCGACCGACCGCACGCTGACCACCGAGGAGGTCAACGGCTTCCGTGACGCCGCCGTGGCGTCCGCGGCGTCGGCGACGGGGGCCGTCCAGCGCTGAGACCGTCCATGCACGAATATGCATGATCGTGTATAGTCATGCATTGTGATCAGGGCAGCAGTAGCGGGGGCGAGCGGCTACGCCGGAGGAGAGATCCTCCGGCTGCTGCTCGCCCACCCGCAGTTCGAGGTCGGTGCCGTCACGGCGGCGAGCAGCGCGGGGGAGCGGCTCGGTGCCGTCCACCCCCACCTGGTCCCGCTCGCCGACCGCGTGCTCGAGGAGACGAACGTCGACACGCTCTCGGGCCACGAGGTCGTCTTCCTCGCGCTGCCGCACGGCCACTCGGCCGCGCTCGCGGCCCGGCTGCCCGACTCGGTCGTCGTCATCGACTGCGGGGCCGACTTCCGGCTCGAGTCCGAGGCGGCGTGGACCACCTTCTACGACACGGCGTATGCCGGCTCGTGGCCCTACGGCCTGCCGGAGCTGCCCGGGCCGGCCGGCTCCGTGCAGCGCGAGCGGCTCGCCGGGGCGCGGCGGATCGCGGTGCCCGGGTGCTACCCCACGGGCATCTCGCTCGCCCTCGCGCCCGGCTTCTCGGCCGGCCTGCTGGAGCCCGACGACGTCGTCGTCGTCGCCGCCTCCGGCACGTCCGGCGCGGGCAAGTCCCTCAAGCCCCACCTGCTCGGCAGCGAGGTGATGGGCTCCATGTCGCCCTACGGCGTCGGTGGCGGCCACCGCCACACACCGGAGATCGAGCAGAACCTCGGCCGGGCGGCGGGTCGGCCGGTCACCGTCTCGTTCACGCCGACCCTCGCCCCCATGCCGCGCGGCATCCTCGCGACGTGCACGGCTCGCCTGCGGCCCGACGCCGACCCGGCGGCGGTCCGCGAGACGTGGGAGAAGGCGTACGCCACGGAGCCCTTCGTCCACGTGCTGCCCGAGGGCTCCTGGCCCACCACGGCTGCGGTCGTCGGCAGCAACCACGTCCAGCTGCAGCTCGCCGTCGACGAGCGGCTGGGCCGGGTCGTGGTCGTCTCGGCCGTCGACAACCTCACCAAGGGCACGGCCGGCGCCGCCGTCCAGTGCGCGAACATCGCCCTGGGTCTCGACGAGACCCTCGGCCTGCCCATCGCGGGGGTGGCACCGTGAGCGCGCCGACCGTTCGGCTGCCGGCCGGTTTTCGCGCCGCCGGGGTGACCGCCGGCCTCAAGGCCAGCGGCACGCCCGACCTCGCCCTCGTCGTCAACGACGGTCCCGACCACCACGCCGCCGCCGTGTTCACCAGCAACCGGGTCGAGGCCGCCCCGGTCACGTGGTCGCGCCAGGTCGTGGCCGACCGTCGGGTCGATGCCGTCGTGCTCAACTCGGGGGGTGCCAACGCGTGCACCGGGGCCCAGGGGTTCCTCGACACGCACCGCACGGCCGAGCACGTGGCAGGGGTGCTGGGGGTCTCGGCGGGTGACGTGGTCGTCTGCTCGACCGGCCTCATCGGCGAGCTGCTGCCGATGGACAAGATCATCGCCGGCATCGACGCCGCGGCGGGGGCGCTGTCGCCCGACGGACACGAGGACGCGGCGGTCGCCATCAAGACCACCGACACCGTGCACAAGGTCGCGACCCACGCCGGTGAGGGGTGGTCCGTCTCCGGCATGGCCAAGGGGGCCGGCATGCTCGCCCCCGCGCTCGCGACGATGCTCGTCGTGGTCACGACCGACGCCGTCGTCGACCCCGCCGACCTCGACGCTGCCCTGAGGTCCGCCACCGCGCTCTCCTTCGACCGCATCGACTCCGACGCCTGCATGTCGACCAACGACACCGTGGTCGTGCTCTCCTCGGGTGCGTCGGGCGTGACGGTGGGGCGCGAGAGCCTCACCGACGCCCTGACGGCCGTCTCGTCCGACCTCGCCCGACAGCTCATCGCCGACGCCGAGGGCGCCGCCCACGACATCGCGATCGAGGTGACGGGTGCAGCCACCGTCGACGACGCCCTCGAGGTCGCGCGGGCCGTGGCGCGCAACAACCTGTTCAAGTGCGCGATCTTCGGCAACGACCCGAACTGGGGCCGGGTGCTCGCGGCCGTGGGCACCACCCGGGCGGCGTTCGAGCCCGCCACGCTCGACGTGTCGATGAACGGCGTCCAGGTCTGCCGCGCCGGCGGCGTCGGCGACGACCGCGGCCTCGTCGACCTCACGCCGCGCGAGGTCCACGTCCTCGTCGACCTGCACGCCGGGTCCGAGACCGCCACCGTCTGGACCAACGACCTGACCCACGACTACGTCCACGAGAACTCGGCCTACAGCACATGAGCCCCGACAACGCCCGCGCCACGTCCACGCGCGGCAACCTGCGCGGACTCATCGACGCCGCCGCCATCCGCGTGGCAGCGAGCAAGGCCGCCACCCTCGTGGAGGCGCTTCCCTGGCTCGAGCGCTTCCGCGGCGCCCTCGTCGTCGTGAAGTACGGCGGCAACGCGATGGTCGACGACGCCCTCAAGGCGGCCTTTGCCGAGGACATCGCCTTCCTCCGGTACGCCGGGCTGCGGCCCGTCGTCGTCCACGGCGGCGGTCCGCAGATCAAGGCCATGCTCGAGCGCGTCGGCCTCGAGAGCGAGTTCAAGGGGGGCCTGCGCGTCACCACGCCCGAGGTCATGGACGTCGTGCGCATGGTCCTCACCGGCCAGGTGGGGCGCGAGCTCGTCGGCCTGCTCAACCAGCACGGCCCCATCGCGGTCGGGCTCTCCGGCGAGGATGCCGGGCTGCTCGGCGCCCGGCGCCGCGGCACCGTCGTCGACGGCGAGGAGGTCGACCTGGGTCTCGTGGGCGACGTCGAGAGCGTCAACCCGTCGGCCATCATCGACATCCTCGACGCCGGTCGGGTCCCGGTCGTCTCCACGATCGCCCCCGACCTCGACGTCGAGGGCCAGGTCCTCAACGTCAACGCCGACACCGCCGCCGCGGCCATCGCGGTCGCGCTCGGCGCCGAGAAGCTCGTCGTGCTTACCGACGTCGAGGGCATCTACGCCAGCTGGCCCGACCGGGGCTCGCTGCTGTCGACCATCACGGTCAGCGCGGCGCACGAGCTGCTCTCTCGCGTCGACCACGGCATGGTGCCCAAGCTCGAGGCCTGCATCCGGGCCGTCGAGGGCGGCGTGCCGCAGACACACGTCGTCGACGGGCGCACGCCGCACTCGATCCTGCTCGAGATCTTCACCGACGAGGGCATCGGCACGATGGTGCTGCCCGACATCTCCGGCTCGCTCGGCGCACCGGCCCAGGAGGACGCATGACGACCGGGAGCGAGCTGCTCGGGCGCTACGCCGGCGCGATGGTGCAGGTGTTCGGCGCGCCGCAGCTGGTCCTCGCCGAGGGCCACGGCTGCTGGGTCACCGACGTCGACGGCAAGCGCTACCTCGACCTGCTCTCGGGCATCGCGGTCAACGCCCTCGGCCACGGCCACCCGGCACTCGTGCAGGCGGTGGCCAAGCAGGCCGAGTCGGCCATCCACATCTCGAACTTCTTCACGTCCGAGCCGGCCATCGCGCTCGCCGAGCGGATCCTGTCCGTGAGCGGCGCCCCGGCGGGCTCCGGGGTCTTCTTCGCCAACTCCGGCACCGAGGCCACCGAGGCGGCCGTCAAGCTGTCGCGGCGCACGGGCCGCAGCCGCATCGTGGCGCTCGAGGGCTCCTTCCACGGCCGCTCGACGGGCGCGCTGGCCCTCACCCACAAGGCGGCCTACCGCGAGCCGTTCGAGCCGCTCCTCCCGGGCGTGGTCTTCGTGCCGCCGAACGACGTCGAGGCCCTGGACGCCGCCGTCGACGGCTCGACCGCCGCGGTGTTCCTCGAGCCGATCCAGGGTGAGGCAGGCGTACGCGAGCTGAGTCCCGACTACCTGCGTGCGGCCCGCGCCGCCACCTCCCAGCACGGCGCCTTGCTCGTGCTCGACGAGATCCAGACCGGCATCGGCCGCACCGGCGACTGGTTCGCCCACCAACCCTCCGGCGTCGTCCCCGACGCGATGACGCTGGCGAAGGGTCTCGGTGGAGGAGTGCCCATCGGGGCCTTGGTGACGTTCGGCCCCGAGGTCACCGGCATGCTCGCGGCAGGGCAGCACGGCACGACGTTCGGCGGCAATCCACTCGCCTGCGCCGCGGGTCTCGCCGTCCTCGACACCATCGAGCGCGACGGGCTGCTCGCGCACGTCCGCGAGGTCGGCGCCCTGCTCGACGATCTCGACGTGGAGGGCGTCGCCGGCACCCGCGGTCGGGGTCTGCTCCGCGCGGTCGAGCTCGACGGCATACCGTCGGCAGCGGTCATGGCCGCGGCGCGCGAGGCCGGCTTCATCGTCAACGCCGTCACGCCGACCGCGATCCGGCTCGCCCCGCCCCTCGTCATCTCCGAGCGCGAGCTGCGCGGGTTCCTCGACGCCCTCCCGGCGATCCTCGCGTCCGCGCGGGCGGCGGGGGAGGCCACGTCATGAGCCGCACCCAGCGGCAGCGCCGCATCGTCGAGCTCCTCGGCGCCCACGCCGTGCACAGCCAGGGGGAGCTGTCCGACCTGCTCGTCGCCGAGGGCACCGAGGTCACCCAGGCGACGCTCTCGCGCGACCTCGTCGAGCTCGGCGCCGTCAAGGTACGCCGCGGGCGGGCCCTCGTGTACGCCGTCCCCGGGGAGGGTGGAGAGCTGCCCGCCGTCGGCTCGATCGGTGACGCGGCCTCGGCGCGCCTGCGCCGCACGTGCGAGGAGCTGCTCGTCTCGGCGACACCCGCGCAGAGCCTCGTGGTGCTCCGCACCCCGCCGGGTGCCGCCAACTACCTCGCCTCGGCCATCGACCAGGCCCGCGACCCCGACGTCGTGGGCACCATCGCCGGCGACGACACGATCATGATCGTCACGGCGGGCGCGAAGCAGGCGGTGGCGGTGGCCGAGCGGCTGCAGGCCCTCGTCGGTCCGCGCGACTGATTGACCCGTTGTTGACCCGTACCACGTGCAGGAGGCACCACCGATGACGACCGACGCCCCCACCGGCACCGGCGAGAAGCCCGCCGACCGCGTCAGCCTCTGGGGCGGCCGCTTCGCCGGTGGCCCGGACCAGGCGCTGGCCGCGCTGTCGAAGAGCACGCACTTCGACTGGCGTCTCGCCCCGCACGACATCGCGGGCTCGCGGGCGCACGCGCGGGTGCTGCACGCCGCCGGGCTGCTCACGCCGGAGCATCTGACCGGCATGCTCGATGGCCTCGACCGGCTGGAGGCGGACGTGGTCTCGGGTGCGTTCGTGCCGGCGGAGGACGACGAGGACGTGCACACCGCCCTCGAGCGCGGCCTCATCGAGAGGGTGGGCCCCGAGCTCGGCGGCCGCCTTCGTGCGGGGCGCTCGCGCAACGACCAGGTGGCGACCCTCTTCCGCATGTACCTGCGCGAGCACGCCCGGGTCGTCGGTGGTCTCGTGCTCGACGTCGTCGACGCGCTCGTCGCGCAGGCGCAGCAGCACCTCGGGGTCTCGATGCCCGGGCGCACGCACCTGCAGCATGCCCAGCCGGTGCTGCTCAGCCACCACCTGCTGGCCCACGCCTGGGCGCTGTTGCGTGACGTCGACCGGCTGCGCGACTGGGACGCCCGCACCGACGCGTCGCCCTACGGCTCCGGTGCCCTGGCCGGCTCGTCGCTCGGCCTCGACCCCGAGCTCGTCGCGAAGGACCTCGGTTTCGCCCGCGCCGTCGAGAACTCCATCGACGGCACAGCCTCGCGCGACTTCGTCGCCGAGTTCGCCTTCGTGGCGGCGATGACCGCGGTCGACATCTCGCGCATCGCCGAAGAGGTCGTCATCTGGGCGACGAAGGAGTTCTCGTTCGTGACCCTCGACGACGCGTACTCCACCGGGTCGAGCATCATGCCGCAGAAGAAGAACCCCGACGTCGCCGAGCTCGCGCGAGGCAAGGCCGGCCGTCTCGTCGGCGACCTCGCGGGCCTGCTCACGACCCTCAAGGCGCTGCCCCTCGCCTACAACCGGGACCTGCAGGAGGACAAGGAGCCCGTCTTCGACGCGGTCGACACCCTCGAGGTGCTGCTCCCGGCCTTCTCCGGCATGGTCGCGACGCTGACCTTCCACACCGACCGGCTCGAGTCCCTCGCGCCGCAGGGTTTCGCACTCGCGACCGACATCGCGGAGTGGCTCGTGCGCGAGGGTGTCCCGTTCAGGGTGGCCCACGAGGTGGCGGGGGCCTGCGTGCGCGACTGCGAGTCCCGCGGCATCGAGCTGTGGGACCTCACCGACGACGACTTCGCTCGCATCAGCGAGCACCTGACGCCCGAGGTGCGCAGCGTGCTCTCTGTCGAGGGCTCGCTCGCGTCGCGTGACGCGGTGGGTGGCACCGCCCCCGTCCGGGTCGGCGAGCAGCTCGTGGCTGCCGGCGAGCGAGCAGCCCTCGCCCGCGCGTGGGTCGACGCCGGCGTCTGAGGCTCCGGCTACGGTGACGAGGTGTCCGTCGACGAACGCCTCCCACGGGAGTTCTTCGCCCGCCCGTCCGTGGAGGTCGCGCCCGAGCTCCTCGGCCGACACCTGTCGTACGGCGGGGTCACGCTGCGGCTGACCGAGCTCGAGGCGTATGCCGGCGAGATCGACCCCGGGTCGCACGCCTTCCGCGGCATGACGCCACGCACCCAGCCGATGTTCGGCCCGGCAGGCTTCACGTACGTCTACTTCACCTACGGCCACCACTGGTGCGTCAACCTCGTGGCGGGTGAGGTGGGCACGGCCGCGGCCGTCCTCGTGCGCGCCGGCGAGGTGGTCGCCGGCCACGGCCTCGTCCGCTCCCGCAGGGGACCGGTGCGCGAGCGAGACTGGGCCCGCGGGCCCGGGCGCCTCGGCCAGGCGCTCGCGATGGGGCGCGAGCAGACCGGGCTCGACTTCTGCCGCCCGCTACTCGGCGAGCCCATCGACCTCGTCGTCAGCGCGGGGGAGCCGGTCGAGGCGGCCGACGTGCGCGTGGGCCCCCGCGTCGGGGTGAGCGGACCGGGTGGTGACGGAGCGAGGTATCCGTGGCGCTTCTGGGTCGACGGCGAGCCGAGCGTGTCGGCCTACCGGCCCGGGGTCGTGCGCAAGCGACGCTGACGCGCGGGGCGGCCGGACGGCCATCCGTCGGTACTCGGTGGCTCCGGCAGGGCGGCATACGGCAGGCTTGGCCGTGGCGGGCAGGGAGCCCGACCGACAGAGAGGACACCGATACCCGTGACGGACATCTTCGACGAGCTGCAGTGGCGCGGCCTGGTGGCACAGTCCACCGACGAGGCGGCGCTGCGCGAAGCACTCGCGGAGGGACCCCTCACGCTGTATTGCGGGTTCGACCCGACCGCTCCGTCGCTGCACTTCGGCAACCTCGTGCAGCTCGTCGTCCTGCGGCACTTCCAGCGGGCGGGACACAAGGTCATCTGCCTCGTGGGTGGGTCCACCGGGCTCATCGGTGACCCGCGTCCGACGTCCGAGCGGGTGCTGAAGACCAAGGAGCAGACGGCCGACTGGGTGGCGCGCATCCAGGAGCAGGTGCGACCGTTCCTCGCGTTCGAGGGCGACAACGCGGCGCTGCTCGTCAACAACCTCGACTGGACGGCGCCGATCAGCGCCCTCGACTTCCTGCGCGACATCGGCAAGCACTTCCGGGTCAACCAGATGGTGCGCAAGGACGCCGTGGCAGCCAGGCTCGAGAGCGAGCAGGGCATCTCGTACACGGAGTTCAGCTACCAGATCCTCCAGGCGCTCGACTTCCTCGAGCTCTACCGCGCCCACGGCTGCACGCTCCAGACGGGAGGGGCCGACCAGTGGGGCAACCTCACGGCCGGCGTCGACCTCGTGCATCGCGTCGAGGGAAAGTCGGTGCACTGCTTCACGACGCCGCTGCTCACCGACGCGGCCGGCACGAAGTTCGGCAAGTCGGAGGGCAACGCCGTCTGGCTCAGTGCCGACATGACGAGCCCGTACGCGTTCTATCAGTACTGGATCAACGTCGAGGACGCGTCGGTGGTCAAGCTGCTGAAGGTGTTCACCGACCGCACTCCCGACGAGATCGCCGACCTCGAGAAGCAGGTGGCGGAGGAGCCCTTCCGCCGCACCGCGCAGCGCGTGCTCGCCGCGGACGTGACGACGCTCGTCCACGGGGCCCAGGCGACGGCTGCGGTCCAGGCGGCGTCCGAGGCGCTGTTCGGCAAGGGCGACCTCAGTGGTCTCGACCCACGCACCCTCGGCGACGCGACCGCCGAGCTGCCCGGGGCCGACGTCGCGGTGGGCACCTCGCTGGTCGACGCCCTCGTGGCCGTGGGCCTCGTCGACTCGCGCAACGGGGCGAGGCGAGCCATCGGCGAAGGAGGAGCGTCGCTCAACAACGTCAAGGTCACCGACCCCGACCAGGTGCTCGTCGAGGACGACTTCCTGCACGGTGCGGTGGCCGTGATCAAGCGCGGCCGGCGCAACCTCGCTGCCGCCAGGCGTGGCTGAGCACGCTGGAGAGGCCGCATCGACGGCCTGAGCGCGCGTCAGGAGGGCGGATCCCGTTGTCACACAACGCGATCCGCCACTTCTGACGCGTGTGGAGCCACGGATTTGTGTTTTCCGCGAGGGCCCGGTTAATGTTCTCTTCGTCAGCCCGACAGGGAGGAACGGACGCCACCGCGGCGGTGAGAGATCACCGAGCGAAGCTGGCCGGTCCCGGGGCTGGATGAAGGTCCGGAGCGCTCGAGATGATCGGGTAGGCTCTGGAGGGTAGGAACCGCTGATTCCAAGCGGGTCGATCCGGACGGTCTGAAGGCTGGTTCGCGGGTTTGACTCCCAAGCTTGAGGCGGGTAAGTTTGAAGGGTTGCCCCGGAGGCCTCCTCGGTGAGGTGGTTGATGGTGTGTGTCCGATTCTTGAGAACTCAACAGCGTGTCAAAAATCGATGCCAATTACCTCGTCCCGAGGCGCGGCACGACCACTCGATAGCGGGTGGGTGTGTGGTGTCTTGGACGAATTATCCTTTGGTTGAATTGAACTTCTAGCTTTTTGAGCTGGTTGTTCGACTTCAGTCAGGTTTTCGGACCCTTCAGGGGTTCAAAGTTTGCTCGGCGCCTCGGTCTTGTATCGGGTGCCGGGTGTTTGAACATCAACGGAGAGTTTGATCCTGGCTCAGGACGAACGCTGGCGGCGTGCTTA
>NZ_BAAGQU010000003.1:0-12095 GCF_054783315.1 Terrabacter koreensis
TCAAAGAACTGCTCAAGCCAGAAACCGGCATACCGGACTTCACCTAAGCAGATATGCAGAACACGTGTTCGACAAGACCACAAGAACTGTCCACTGCCAATCGGCTTGCTTCCCAAGGAGATCCGCGCGACACGTGACGTCGTCGACGCCCGCCGGTACGGTTCCCACATGTCGACGGAGCAGCGCAGCCATGTCGTGGCGATCGACCAGGGAACGACCAGCACGCGGGCCATGGTCTTCGACCGGAGAGGGCGCGTCGTCGCCGTCGACCAGCAGGAGCACCGCCAGATCCTGCCGCGGGCCGGCTGGGTCGAGCACGACCCGATGGAGATCTGGCAGAACACCCGCGCCGTCGTCGGCGGCGCCCTCGGCAAGGCCAACCTCAACGCCACCCACCTCGCCGCCGTCGGCATCACCAACCAGCGCGAGACGACCGTCGTGTGGGACAAGGCGACCGGCAAGCCGATCCACAACGCGATCGTCTGGCAGGACACCCGCACCCAGCCGATCTGCGACGAGCTCGCGAAGGACGGCGGCATCGAGCGGTTCAAGGACGTCACCGGCCTGCCGCTCGCGACGTACTTCGCCGGGCCCAAGGCCCGCTGGATCCTCGACCACGTCGACGGCGCGCGTGAGCGGGCCGAGGCGGGCGAGCTGCTCTTCGGCACGATCGACACCTGGCTGCTCTGGAACCTGACGGGCGGCGCGACCGACGGCGGCGTCCACGTCACCGACGTCACCAACGCCTCGCGCACGCTGCTGATGGACCTGCGCACCCTGTCGTGGGACGAGTCCGTCGCGGCAGAGATCGGCATCCCGCTCGCGATGCTCCCCGAGATCCGCTCGTCGTCCGAGGTCTACGGCACCTGCAAGCCCGGCATCCTCATCGACGTGCCCGTCGCCGGCATCCTCGGCGACCAGCAGGCGGCGACCTTCGGGCAGGCGTGCCTCGACGTGGGCACCGCCAAGAACACCTACGGCACCGGCAACTTCATGCTGCTCAACACCGGCGAGGAGATCGTCGCGTCGAAGAACGGCCTGCTCACCACGGTCTGCTACCAGCTCGGCGATGCGAAGCCCGTCTACGCCCTCGAGGGCTCGATCGCCGTCACGGGCTCGCTCGTGCAGTGGCTGCGCGACAACCTCGGCCTCATCAAGGACGCCAAGGAGATCGAGACGCTCGCCGCGACCGTCGACGACAACGGTGGCGCCTACTTCGTCCCCGCCTTCTCGGGCCTCTTCGCCCCGCACTGGCGCCCCGACGCGCGGGGCGCCCTCGTCGGCCTCACGCGCTTCGTCAACAAGGGTCACATCGCGCGGGCGGCCTTGGAGGCCACGGCATTCCAGACGCGCGAGGTGCTCGAGGCGATGAACGCCGACTCCGGCGTGCCGCTCACCGAGCTGAAGGTCGACGGCGGCATGGTCGTCAACGAGACGCTGATGCAGTTCCAGGCCGACCTGCTCGGCGTGGACGTCGTGCGGCCCGTCGTGGCCGAGACGACGGCCCTCGGTGCCGCGTACGCCGCCGGTCTCGCGGTCGGCTACTGGGAGGGCACCGACGAGATCCGCGACAACTGGGGCGAGGACCGGCGCTGGTCGCCGCAGCTCGACGAGGCCGAGCGCGAGCGCCTCTTCCGACAGTGGAAGAAGGCGGTCGAGCGCACCCTCGACTGGGTCGACGACGACACCGCCTGAGCCCTGCGGGCTCCCGAGGGCGTATGCCGTCAGCCCTCCTCGAGGTGGAGCACGACCTTGCGCAGCAGGGCGTTGAGGGAGACGAGCTCCTTCGGGCTCAAGGCAGAGAATGCAGCCTGTTCGCGGGCCATGCCCGCGGCGATTCCCTTCTGCCACAGTGCTCGTCCGCTACGAGTGGGTCGGATGAGGATGCGTCGCCGGTCCATCGGGTCGACGTCGCGGGTGACGTGGCCGCGCTGGACGAGGCGGTCGAGGCGCGAGGTCATCGCGGCGCGGGTCACCCCGCACGCGTCGGCGAGCTGCGCCGGCGTGGCCTCCTCGGGGTAGGGCTGGATGAGCAGCGCGTGGAGGGTCCAGTAGTCCTCGATGGTGTCGTCGCTGCCCGCGAAGGCCGCATGGTCGGCCGCCTTGATGTGCTTGGTGATCGCCTGCAGGCGCGTGATGGCGCCCTCGACCTCGGGGTCCATGTCGTCGAGCAGTCCCGCCCACCGCGCGACGTGGCGATCGACGGAGTCCTGCTCGGGCGTGGCCGATGGGGTCATGGGATCCATCTTCGCAGACCGGTCGACCTTCTGACTGTCAGGCACAGAACTATTCATTGACTGACTGTTAGATGTCGTACTAATTTGTGCGACGTGACCCCCAAGGACGTGCTGCGACTCCGCGATTTCCGTCTTCTGCGGGCCGGGCAGGGCCTCTCCTGGGTCGGCGACGCCTTCCACCCCATCGCGCTCTCGGTGGCGATCGTGCTGGCCGGTGGTGGCGCCGCCGAGCTCGGCGCCATCGCGGCCTCGGCGATGGCCGCGCGACTCGTCTGCACGCTCTTCGGCGGGGTCTGGGCCGACCGGGTCGCCCCCCACCGCATCATGGTCGTGGCCGACTCGGTCCGCGCCACGACGGCGGGCGCCACCGCCCTCGCCTTCCTCGCCGGCGACCCGCCCCTCGTCCTGCTGGCGGCCCTCGCGGCCGTCACCTCGGGGGCCGGTGCCTTCTTCTTCCCGGCGTTCGTCTCGCTGCGACCGCTCGTCGTGCCCACCCCGCAGCGGCAGAGCGCGAACGCCGTCATCAGCTTCCTGCAGTCAGCGGCCCAGATCGCCGGCCCGCTGCTGGCTGGTCTCGTCGTCGCCCACCTCGGCCCGGTGACCGGGTTCGCCGTCAACGCGGCCACCTTCGTCTGGTCGGCCGTCAGCGTCACCCTCGTGCGGGCCCGCGCCGAGGCCCGCGCTCAGCGGTCCTCGGTGCGGGCCGAGATCGTCGAGGGCCTCTCCGAGATCCGTCGCAGGGACTGGCTGTGGACCGGGCTGCTGTCCGCCGGCATGTTCCACGTCGCCACGGGCGTGCTCGTCGTGCTCGTCGAGGTGACGACAGTGCGAGATCTCGGCGGTGCCCGTGCCCTCGGCCTCGTCATCGCGGCCCAAGGCGTCGGCGGCATCCTCGGCGGGCTGCTGGCGATGCGGCTCCAGCCGCGCCGGTTGCTCCTCTGGGCCTTCGTCGCACTGGGAGCGTTCCCGCTCTTCCCGCTCGCCTTCTTCTTCTGGCCCGGCCACCTCTTCGGCATCCTCGTGCTGGGCCTCGTCGCCAACGCCGGACTCATGTTCTTCGCCGTCGGGTGTGACACGGCCCTGCAGGACGGCGTGCCCCACGACCGACTGGCACGGGTGGCCTCGTGGGACATCCTCATCTCGTTCAGTGCGATCCCGCTCGGCAACCTCCTCGCCGGGCCGCTCAGCGAGCGGTTCGACACCGCCGCGGTCATGCTCGGCGTCGCGGTCTGGATGCTGGTGGCCGGCTGCTGGCCGCTGCTCGCCCGCGGTGTGCGCGACCTCACGCGACCGGCCCCCGCGACCCCGGCCGTGCCGGTGGGCGAGCCGGCCCAGCTCGGCGGCTGAGCCGGCTCGGCCGCCCGGTCAGCCCCCGACGGCCTCGTCGATGCCGATGCGCCGGTCGAAGCCTCCCGGCGCGTGGACGTTGAGCAGGCGAACGGCGGTGTCACCGCGGTTGTCCAGGGCGTGCGGCGTGTCCTCGGGCACGAGCACGTAGGTGCCGGGGCCGGCCTGCACCTCGCGGGCGGGCGACCCCACCGTCACGGACAGCACGCCGTCGAGCACGAGCCACGAGTCGTCCTCGCCGGGGTGGCTGTGACTGCTCACCCCCTGACCCGGTGCCAGCACGACGATGGCGAGGTTGAAGAAGGGCGTGTCGCTGGTGCGAGCCAGGAACTCCACGTTGCCGACCCGCTGGCCGCCACCGGGCTCGACGACGACCACCGGCCGGCTCACCGTGCACCTGCAGGGACGAGAGGCGAGACCGCGGCGGGGACTGCGTCGGGCGTGCCCAGCGGGCCGCCGAAGACGTCGCCGGGATCGACGGCCGCCTTCACGGCGCGCAGGCGGGCGAGGACGTCGGGCGCCCAGGCGCGCGCGAGTGTCGAGCGGTCGCCGCCGAAGTTGACGAGCGTCGTGCCCGTCGACCACGGCGCGAGCGCCTCCACGACGCCACCCGCGAGGGCCGAAGCGACCTCCGCGAGCGGCGGAGGGGCCGGCGCCACGACCGACACGGAGAAGGCACCCTCCCGACCGGCGACGGCGTTCGGCACCGGCGCCGGGCGGCCGAGCGCTCCGCCCATGAGCCGCAGCTCGACCACGGCGAGGGGCACGTCCACGCCCGGCCCGGCGACGGTGAGCAGGGTCTCGACGGCCGCCTCCGGGAGCGACCCCAGCAGGCCTCCGCGTGCCACGGCAGGCATCGGGTCGGTCGGGTCCATGTGGATCGCGTCCACGGCGGCATACGGCATCGGCCCGATCGAGTCGAGGACCGGGGTCGCGACCCGGCGCATCGGCGCGACGAGCCCCGCGACCCGTTCGGCCGGACCGTGGTGGGAGAAGCGGACCGCGAGGCTGACGACGCCGCGCAGCGGCGCGGGGACCTCCGGGACCGCCGGCAGGCGGAGGATCGCGACGGAGGTCGTCACCTCCTCGGGCAGCGTCGGCGCCCAGGCCGACCAGGCGTGGAGCACCCGCGGCGCGTCGTCGGCACGGAAGATCATGGCGCCGCCGGCGAACTCCGGTACGGGCACGAGGTCGAACTCGAGGGCCGTGACGAGGCCGAACGCCGACTGGCCACCGCGCACGGCCCAGAAGAGGTCGGGGTCGGAGTCGGGGCTGACGGTGCGCCGGGCCCCGTCCGCGGTCACCAGGTCGACCGAACGGACCAGGTCCGCCGCGAAGCCGTGCCGTCGTGCGAGGTGACCCATGCCTCCGCCGGTCGTGTAGCCGACGACCCCGACGCCGGACGAGGAACCGGAGAGCGGGGCGAGTCCGTGCGGCGCGGCCGCGTCGATGACCGAGCGCCAGCGCACCCCGGCCTCGACGCGCGCCCGGCGCGCAACCGGGTCGATGTGCACACCCTGCATGGCACGCGTCGTCACGAGCAGGCCTGCGTCGACCGGCCTGCTCGCCCCGTGCCCGGTGGCCTGGACGGCGACCGGCAGACCCTGGGCAGCGGCGTAGCGGACGGCCTCGGCGACGTCGTCGGCGTCCCGCGCCGCGACGACCACCGCCGGGTGGTGCGTCACGGCCCTGTTGAACGCGGCGACCTCCGCCGCGGCCTGTGGGTCCTGACCGTCGAGGACCGTCCCTCTCACCCTGCGGGCGAGCGTCTCGTGTGTGGTGGCCTGCATGTCTTCTCCTCCTCGGGCGCCGCCGCACCGTGCGGTCCGGCGTGTCTCCGACTCTGGGTCTGAGGGGGTGGCCGGCACCTGAGGAGATCGCGCAGTCCTGCGGCGACGGGACCTCAGGGAGGCGTGACCGACCCCTGCACGTCGAGGAGCCCGCGGCGCACCGCGACCGTGACGGCCTCGGTCCGGCTGGAGACGTTGAGCTTGGCCATGAGGTTGCTGAGGTGGACGCTCACCGTCTTCTCGCTGATGAAGAGACGGCGGCCGACCTCGCGGTTGGTCAACCCCTCCGCGACGAGGGCGAGGACGTCCCGCTCTCGGGAGGTGAGCACGGTGCCGGCCGCACCCGACCCGGCTGACGCCGCCGACAGGCGGGACGCCGCGACCGTGCCCGCGATGGCACGCTGCAGCGGCACCGCGCCGAGGCGCTCGGCGGTCGTGGCGGCCACAGCGACGTGCGCACGGGCGGCATCGCGGTCGCCGGCGTCGGCGTACGCCTCGGCGAGCCGCCACTGGCTGCGTGCCTGCTCGTACACGTGGCCGTAGCCGAAGGCATCGACGGCCGCCAGCCAGGGCTCGACCGCCGGCTCGCCCCGGAGCCGGGCGTGCTCGGCCAGGGCGCGGACGTGCCAGGCGTGGCCCTCGGGCCCGAGGCCGCCGGGACGTCCGCGTCCGCCCTCGACGATCCGCCGCACGCGGTCACGCAGCACCTCCCCGCGCTCGAGCGCGCGGGCGACGGCGTCGTCATCCCGGCGCCCTCGGGCGCCCGCCGCCAGGTCGCCCAGGGCTGCGAGTCCCAGGGCGGAGAGCCACAGCCCGCCGTACATGCCCTCTCCGGCGGTGGTGTCGAGGTGTGCCTGCGCCTGCTCGGCCATCTCGGCAGCCGCGGAGGGGTCGCCGGCCCACGTGAGGCGGTCGGCTTCGCAACCACCGGCCACCAGGCCCACCTGCGGGTCGAGGTGCCAGTCGCCGCGCACGGCACCGAGCTGCTCCCCGGCCTCCGGGAGGCCGAGGGCGACGGACGCGTAGCCACCCACGGCGGCGAGCCGCGCGGCGGCGACCGGTGGTGGCCGGCTCCCGTGGGACCGGGTCGCCTCGAGGCTTCCCTGCAGGTCGCCCGAGACGTAGCGCGCGACGGCGTCGAGCAGGCGCAGCTCGATGCCCGGGTGGCTCCAGCGCAGCCCCGTCTCGGCGACCCGGCCCAGCCCCGCGCGCAGCACCGGGAGCGCGGCGGCGACGTCGCCGCCGTAGAAGTGCAGGCTCGCGAGGGTGTAGTGGGCCCGCAGCTCGGCAGCCAGCTCGCCCTCGGTGCGGGCGAGCAGCAGGGCACTGCGGAGCCGGTCGGCGGCGCGGTCCCGGTCGCCGTCGACCTCGTCGAGGAAGGCCGCCGTCGTCAAGGCGTCCACCTCGAGCGCCGCGGCCCCGGCGTCCCGCGAGCGCACGATGGCGCGCTCGGCCGGCTGCCGGGCCAGCGAGGTCTGTCGGGCGGCGAGCAGCGCCCGAGCCAGCACGACGTCGGCCAGCGCCCGGGTCCGCGCGTCCACGGCCGCCGCCCCGGCCACCGCCACCGCCTCCTCGGCCGGGCCGACCACCGCGTCGGTGGCATCGGCCGCGACGAGAGCCCGCACGAGCTCCGCCCGCGCGTGCACGGCGGTCGTGGGCTCCTCCGACGTGTCGGCGAGCCGCACCGCCCGGGAGGCCAGCTCCACGGCCCGCGGGCCCTCGCCGGCCAGCCCGGCGGCCCGCGCGGCTCGCACGGTCAGCTTGGCGAGTCCGAGGCCGGTCACGGCGGTCGCGTCGTCGACGGCGGGCCAGACCGACAGCGCGAGCTCGAGGTGCGCGAGTGCCTCGGTCGGGGCGAGCACCCGCATGGCATCCTCGGCCGCCCGGACCGACCACAGCAGGGTCGCCGGCCCGTCCTGTGCTCGGGCGGCGTGGTGCGCGACCTCGGCAGCTCGCGGTCGGGCGAACGTGTCCGCCGAGAGCGCCGTCGCGTACGCCGAGTGCAGCCGTACGCGTTCACCCGGTAGCAGGTCGTCGTAGGCGGCCGCACGCATGAGGTCGTGCGAGACGGCGTGGTCGCCGCCTGCCGGGGTGAGCACCCCCTCCGCGACCGCCTCCCGCACCGCCCGCCCGAGCTCGACCGGCCCGAGGCCGACGACCTGGCGCAGGAGCCGGTCGGGCACGCTGCGACCGGCGACCGACACCGCCGCGACCACGGCTCGGGCCTCGTCCGACAGGGCGTCCAGACGTGCAGCGAGGACATCGGCCAGCGCCCGTGAGGAGCGCACGGCCGCAACCGGGTCGGGGTCGCGGTCGAGGTCCACCGCCGTGAGGAGGGTGCGCACGAAGTAGGGATTGCCGCCCGTGCGACGCACGAGCTCGGACGGGAGGTCGGGGTCCGGGCCGCCGGACGTCAGGTGTCCCACCAAGGTGGCGACCTCCGCCTCGTCGAGTGGCTCGACGTCGACGCGGTGCACCCTGGGCAGCCGGGCGAGCTCGCCCACGAGCCGACGCGTCGCGGGCCGTCCGGCGAGCCCGTCGGTGCGGACCGTCGCGACGACAAGGAGGCGCTCGTCCGCGAGCCGCCCGAGCAGGAACCGGAGGAAGGCGGCCGAGGACGGGTCCACCCACTGGAGGTCCTCCACGACGACGGCGAGGGGTCCACGATGGCGCGCGAGCTCGGCCAGCAGCTCGGTCAGGGCGTCGAAGACCCGCAACGGGCGGGTCTCGTCGGCCCCGGGGTCACGGGGGTCACGGGGGTCCGTGGACGTCGGCCCGAGTGCGTCGACGAGGGGGGCCGCGGCGAGGAGCCGGCTCACCTCGGCATCGCCGGCGAGCGATCGCACGCCCCGCACGAGGTCGGTGACCACGAGGTGGGGCAGGCCGGTGTCACCGAGGTCGACGCCCTGCGATCGCAGCACGACCGGTGCGGGCGCGCCGGGGTCGTCGAGGAGGGCGCGGACGAGGCGGGACTTGCCGACACCCGCCTCGCCGGTGACGAGCACGGCTCGCGCCCGACCGGCGTCCGCGCTCGCGAGCGCCTCCCGCAGAGCGGTCAGCTCCCGGGCGCGGCCGACGAGGGGGAGGTCGTCCAGGGGTCCGCCCACGCGGGCATCATCGCACCGAACCGCGTCCCAGGGACGAGGTCCGGGTCAGCCGACCGTCGTCAGCCGAGAGCGGCGATGGCGGCCTCGTAGTCGGGCTCCTGGCCGATCGAGGGCACCAGCTCGGAGTGCAGCACGGTGCCGTCGGTGCCGATGACGACGACCGAGCGCGCGAGCAGCCCGGCGAAGCCGCCGTTCTCCATGCGCACCCCGTAGTCGTAGCCGAAGCTCGACCGGAACGACGACGCGGTGACGACGTTTTCGATGCCCTCGGCGCCGCAGAACCGGTTGAGGGCGAAGGGCAGGTCCGCCGACACGCAGATCACCGTCGTGTTCTCGAGTCCCGCCGCGAGCTCGTTGAACCGGCGCACGCTCGTGGCACACGTCTTGGTGTCGATGCTCGGGAAGATGTTGAGCACGACGCGTGCGTCGGCGGGCAGGGTCACGTCGTCGGTGAGCGTCGCGCTCGTCAGCGTGAACTTCGGGGCGGTGGTGCCCACCTCGGGCAGCTCGCCGACGGTGTGGACGGTGGTGTCTCCCAGCAAGGTGGTGGCCATGGGTCGTTTCTAACACCCTTAGGTTGGAGGCATGGAATCCGGTGCGGGCTCGCGCTTCGTCATCAACGTGGTGGGGCTGGTCGGCCTCCTCTTCGGCGCGCTCGCGATCGTGCGCTACCTGCTCGACCTGTCGTTCTTCGGCTTCACGACGGCGCCCTACGACTGGCTGCAGCTGACGGGCTTCATGCGCTATGTGCCGCCGCTCATGGTGCTCGTCGTGTGCCTGGCGGCGGCGTACATCCTCGAGCGGCGCACCCAGCACGACTGAGCGCCACCGTCAGCGCACGACCTTGATGTTGAACATCCCGGTGCCGAGGGCGTTCATCGTGCGTAGCCACAGCGGCAGGAGCATCTCGGTGCCGCGGGCGGTCTCGATGCCGCCGAGGTCGATGACGTCGTCGTGACCGAAGTCGGTGAGCAGGGCCGTCACGGTGGCCTTGGCATCCGCGTCGTCGCCGGAGACGAAGACGGTGGTGCTCCGGCCGAGCAGCGTCGGCTCGACCATGAGCGCCGCAGTCAAGGTGTTGAGCGACTTGACGAGGCGCGCCTGCGGGAAGGCCTGCTGGAGCCGCTCGCCGAGCGAGTCGGTGTCCTTGACGAAGAGGCTGGGGGGGAACCCGGCCGAGAAGTCGAGCGGGTTGGAGATGTCGAGGACGACCTTGCCGGCGAGGTGGTCGCCGCCGGCCGCGGTGAGCATGCCGAGCGCGGCGAAGCCGTTGCCCGCCAGGACGATGAGCTCGGCACCGGCCGCAGCCTCGGCGAAGGTGGCGAGGGTGACGTCGGCGTGCTCCGCGAGCCAGGCGGCGAACGGCGGGTTGCCCATGCCGTCGGGCTCGGTGCGGGCCAGCGTCTGCTGAGGGTCGCGGGTGCCGACGACGACGGAGTGGCCGTGTCGGGAGAGGGCGCCGGCGAGGGCCTGGCCGACCATACCGGTGCCGAGAACAGCGATGTCCATGAGAATCCTTCGAGAGGGGAGCGATGTGGGCAGACAGGTCTGTCTGCCCTGTCGACGTGGACACTAACAGACAGGTCTGTCTATCATCAAGGGTGCCCACTCCCTCCGCTCGTGAACGCATCCTCGACACCGCCTTCGCGCTCTTCTATGCCCGAGGGATCAGAGCGGTCGGCGTCGACCTGATCATCGCCGAGTCGGGCGTGGCCAAGGCGACCTTCTACAAGCACTTCCCGGCCAAGGACGAGCTCGTCCTCGCCTATCTCGACAAGGTCGACGGCGTCTGGACCGGCCAGCTGAAGGCTGCCGCCGCAGCGGCGGGTGAGGCTCCGGCCGAGCAGCTCGTGGGCCTCTTCGACGCCCTCGGCACGGCCTGCCGGCGCGACGGCTACCGCGGCTGCGCCTTCATCAACGCCGCCGCCGAGTCGCAGCCGGGTACGCCCGTGCACGAGCGCACCGTCGCCCACAAGCAGTCCGTCCTCGGCTGGGTTCGTGGCCTCGCCGCCGACGCCGGCGCCGCCGACCCTGACGGCCTGGCCCGCTCGCTCGTCCTGCTCCTCGACGGCGGGCTGGCGGACGGTGCCCTGGCCGCCGACCCGGGGGCCGCGGTGGCGGCTCGCCGCACCGCGGAGCTGCTCGTGGCCGCCGCGCTGCCCGTCGCTGCCTAAGAAACATGGGCTGACAGATTTGCGATTCTGTCAGTTGTGATGCACGCTGGAGTCATGACGACCTCCAGCAGCCCCACCGTCCGCCACTCCCTCGACGAACGCCGCCTCGGCGCCGCAGGCCCCACCGTCGCCGGCCTCGGTCTCGGCCTCATGGGCATGTCCGACCTCTACGGCCCGGCTGACGAGGCAGAATCCGTCGCGACGATCCGCGCCGCCCTCGACGCCGGCGTCACCCTGCTTGACACCGGCGACTTCTACGGCATGGGCCACAACGAGCTGCTCCTGCGCGAGGCCCTCCGCGGCCGCGACCGCGAGAACGCCGTCATCAGCGTCAAGTTCGGCGCGCTCCGCGGTCCTGACGGATCGTGGGGCGGCATCGACACGCGCCCAGCCGCCGTCAAGAACTTCCTCGGCTACACGCTGCAGCGCCTCGGCACCGACCACGTCGACATCTACCGCCCGGCCCGGTTCGACCCCGAGGTCCCCATCGAGGAGACCGTCGGCGCGCTCGCCGACCTCGTGCAGGCCGGGTGGATCCGGCACATCGGCCTCTCCGAGGTCGGTGCCGACACGCTGCGCCGGGCCGCCGCGGTGCACCCCGTCGCCGACCTGCAGATCGAGTACTCCCTGCTCTCGCGAGGCATCGAGACCGACATCCTGCCGACGGCACGCGAGCTCGGTGTCGGCGTCACGGCATACGGCGTGCTCTCGCGCGGCCTGCTCTCTGGCCACTGGAGCGCCGACCGCGACGTGCGCGACCCGCGTGACTTCAGGGCTCACCTGCCGCGCTTCACCGGCGAGAACCTCGAGGCCAACCTCCGTCTCGTCGAGGCGCTCCGCGAGGTCGCCGAGGCGCGTGGCGCCACCGTCGCCCAGGTCGCGATCGCGTGGGTCGCCTCACGGGGCGACGACATCGTCCCCCTCGTCGGCGCCCGCACCCGGTCGCGCCTCAGCGAGTCCCTGGGCTCCACCACGCTGGAGCTGACCCGCGACGACCTCGCCGCCATCGAGGCTGCCGTGCCGGCCGACGCCGTCGCAGGCAGCCGCTACGACGCGATGCAGATGTCCTTCCTCGACAGCGAGAAGTAAGTTGCCGTCCGTGACCGAGCCGTTGACCGCCGAGAGCATCCTCGACACCGCCGAGGAGGTGCTGCGCCGCTTCGGGCCCGCCAAGACGACCGTCGTCGACGTCGCCCGAGCCCTCGACGTCAGCCACGGCTCGGTCTACCGGCACTTCGGCAGCAAGGCCGCGCTGCGCGACGCCGTCACGCGGCGATGGCTCGAGCGGGTGTCAGCGCCCCTCGCCGAGCTCGTCGACGGGCCGGGGGAGGCGTCGGCGCGGCTGCGCGCCTGGGTGCACCGGCTCGCCGCGACGAAGCAGGGCATCGCTCGGGAGGACCCCGAGCTGTTCGCGACCTTCCGCAAGGTCACCGACGAGGC
>NZ_BAAGQU010000003.1:12161-35364 GCF_054783315.1 Terrabacter koreensis
CGAGGCGGGCGAGCTCAGCGTCGACGACCCTGTCGCAGCGGGGCTTGCCGTGCTCCAGGCGACGGCGGTCTTCCACCACCCCGCACATGCCGACGAGTGGCGCCGCGAGGGGCTCGACGGCCAGCTCGACGCCGTCCTCGACCTGGTCGTCGAAGGCCTTCGGACCCGTCCCGCCTGACCCAACCCTCGACGGACCGCGACCGCTCCGCTGGTACGCGTGATGTGATGTGGGCATGTTGCCCCGGGCACCCCTCCTCGCCGCGCTCGTCCTCGCGACCGGCCTGGGGTCGGGGCTCGCCGCAGCGCCCGCCCACGCGGCCCCGGCGTTCAGCGCCGCACCGGCCGCCGACGGTGCCACGCCGGAGGTGTCGAGCGTGCCGGTCGGGGCCGAGCCCGACGGCACCGCCGTCAACCTCGACGTCTCGATCTGGCCCCAGGCGGCGGGCCGGCACCCGGTGGTGCTGCTCGCCCACGGCTTCGGCGGCACCAAGGACTCTGTGACAGCACAGGCCGACGAGCTGAACGCGCGCGGCTACGTGGTGGTCACGTGGAGCGCCCGCGGTCACGGCCGCTCCGGTGGGCGCATCCACCTCAACGACCCGGCATACGAGATCGCCGACGCGAAGAGGCTGCTCGACCTCGCCGCCAGGCGCGCCGACGTCGAGCTCGACGCGACCGGCGACCCGCGCGCCGGCGTCATGGGCGCCTCCTACGGCGGCGCACTCGGCCTCATGCTCGCCGGCACCGACCGTCGCGTCGACGGTGTCGTCTCGGCGATCACGTGGAACGACCTCGCCGACGCGTTCTTCCCGCAGTCGGCGGTCACGACGCCGTCCACGACGGCCGCCGGACGCCGCCCGGTCGACGGGCCGGGCCCGTTCAAGCAGGTCTGGGCCACGAACTTCTTCCTGTCGGCGCTGCGCGGCGGTGGCGGGGCGGGAGCCACCGACTGCGGCCGTTTCGACCCGACGATCTGCCGTCTCTTCGTCCAGACGTCCGAGACCGGCGCACCGCCGCCGCAGCTGACCGCCCTGCTTCGCGCCCACAGCCCCAAGCCGACGATGAACGCGGTCACCGCTCCGACGTTCCTCGTCCAGGGCGTCGGCGACTCCCTCTTCGGTCTCGACCAGGCCGACGCCACCGCGTCGGCGCTCGCGGCCAAGGGCACGCCGTATGCCGTCAGGTGGAGCGACGGGGGCCACGACGCCCCCAGCTCGCACGAGGCGGAGGAGGTCGAGGCCTCCTACACGTGGCTCGACCACTACGTGCGCGACAAGGCCGGGCCTGAATCCGCTTTGCCCACAGCCGCTTTCACCTACGGCACGCGCAACACGCGTCCGAACGCGCCGACGACCCTGCACACGCTGCCGGCCTACCCGGGGCTGTCGGGCTCGAAGGTCGAGACGCGCGAGCTGCCGCTGTCGACAGCGTCTGGTGCGCTGCTGCACCCGCCCGGTGGTCAGCCGGCATCGCTCATCGCCGTGCCCGGGCTCGCCGCCCTCGGGATCACCGTCTCGACGTACCAGATCGCCGCCCTGCCAGGACAGTCCGCCGCTCTCGACTCCCGGCCGATCAGCGAGGCGGCGACCGTCGTCGGGTCGCCGACGATGCGGTTCACCGTGACCTCCGACAGCACCGACGTGACCCTCTTCGCCTCCGTCTGGCGCGTCACCGGTGGGTCCGTGACCCTCACCAACCCGCTCGTGGCGCCGATTCGCCTGACGGTGACCCCGGGCAGGCCCACGCCCGTGACGATCTCGCTGCCGCCCGCGACCTACGTCATGCCGGCCGGCACCCGCTGGCGCGTGCTGCTCACGAGCACCGAGTCGACCTTCTCCAACTCGCGCACGCCCGGGCGCCTGCTCATCGGCGACGCGTCGGCGATCACGCTGCCCGTGGCCTCCGGAGCCGAGGTCGGCGGTGCCGTGGCCGTCGGCGTCGACACCGAGACCATCCTCGCGAGCGGCGTGCTCGCGGCCCTGCTCCTCGTGGCCCTCGTCGGCTGGCTGCTGCGTCGTCGCCGTCGCCGGCTGCTGCCGTCGCGTCCCGACCTCGCCGACGTGCCGCTCGTCGTCGAGGGGCTCGTCAAGACCTACTCCGACGGGCACCGCGCCGTCGACGACGTGTCGTGGCGCGCCGAGAAGGGCCAGGTCGTCGGCCTGCTCGGGCCCAACGGAGCCGGCAAGACGACGACGATGCGCATGGTCATGGGACTCATCTCCTCCGACGCCGGCAGCGTGCACGTGCTCGGCGAGCCGGTGACCGCGGGCTCCGCCGTGCTCGGTCGGGTCGGGGCGCTCATCGAAGGGCCCGGCTTCCTGCCGCACCTCACCGGGCGCCAGAACCTCGAGGCCTACTGGTCGGCCACCGGCCGCGACCCGGCCGACGCCCACTTCGACGAGGCGCTCGAGGTGGCTGCCCTCGGCGGCGCCGTCGACCGGCCGGTGAAGTCCTACAGCCACGGCATGAAGCAGCGACTCGGCATCGCGCAGGCGATGCTCGGGCTGCCCGAGCTGCTCATCCTCGACGAGCCGACCAACGGCCTCGACCCGCCGCAGATCGCGGCCATGCGACCGATCCTGCGCCGCTACGCCGAGACCGGGCGCACCGTCGTCGTGTCGAGCCACATGCTCGCCGAGGTCGAGATGACCTGCACCCACGTCGTCGTCATGCACGCCGGACGCGTCGTGACCCAGGGCCCCGTCGCCGACCTCGTCGACAGCGACGACACGACCATCCTCGACCTGCCCGAGCACGTCGCGCACGAGGTCGTCAACGCCGGCGTGCACGCCCTGGAGGCGGCCGACGGCATCGCCGAGGTGCGCGTCGACACCCCGACCCGGCTCGTCGTGGTCGCCGACCGCGGTCGCGCCGAGGTCGTCTCAGCGGCCGTCGCGGCGGGTCTGCCCGTCGTCGGTGTCAGCAGTAGGCGCCACCTCGAGGAGGTCTTCCTCGGGGTCATCTCGTCGGCGACCGGCTCGGCCGGAGCCGGCGCAGGCGAACCCGGAGACGAGGGAGCCTCCCTCATCGAACGACTGAGGCAGGTGAGGGCGCGATGACCCACCAACCCGAGCACACCGCGGCACCCACTCCGGGCGAGGCGCTGCTCGACGCCATCGAGCCCGGCGCGGCACCGAGCGCCGAGACGACCTTCGTTCGCGACCCGCTCTCGTGGCGGGCCGAGCTGCGGCGCCAGTGGGGGCGACGGCGTACGACCTGGGCGTTCGGTCTGCTGCTCGCGCTGCCGCTCGTGCTCGTCGCGTCGTTCGCGTTCGGGCAGCGCAGCAACAACAACCGCGGCGGCACGACGACCCGCATCTTCGACCTCGCCCAGAGCGGCGCCGCGAACTTCAGCCTCGTGCTCGTCTTCCTCGCGTCCGAGCTGCTGCTCGTGCTGCTCGCCGCGCTGTTCTGCGGAGACGCCGTGCCGTCCGAGGCGTCGTGGTCGTCGCTGCGCTACCTGCTCATCGCGCCGGTGCAGCGGGCCCGGCTGCTGACGAGCAAGCTCGTCATCGGGGTCGCCTCGACGCTCGCCGCCACGATCCTGCTGCCGGCGTGGGGGTTGCTCGTCGGCGGCATCGCCTACGGGTGGGAGCCGCTGACCAACCCGATCGGCGAGAACCTCGAGTGGGGGCAGTTCCTGCCGCGGCTCGCACTGGCGATGGGCTACATCTTCGTGACGCTGCTGCCGATCGGCGCCATCGCCTTCTGGCTCGGCACGCGCTCCGACGCGCCCCTCGCCGCGGTCGGCGGAGCCGTGCTCTTCAGCATCCTGCTCAACATCCTCGACCAGCTCGACGCGCTCGACCCCTACCGCAACGCCTTTCCGGGCCACTACTCCCGCGAGTGGCAGGACGCCCTGGCGGTGTCGCCCGACTGGAACGACATGGCGCACGGCGTGCTGTGGTCGCTCGTCTGGGCCGTCGCCTTCACGATGCTCGCCTACCGCCGGTTCCGGCGGTCCGACATCCTGAGCTGACGCCGGCGCCGGAAACGGCGCGGCTCAGAGCTTCTTCGCCTCGGGGATGATGCGCTCGCCGAAGATCTCGAGCCAGTCGGTGCGCGAGCCGTCGCCGCCGATGGAGTGCACGTGCGTGACGCCGAGCGCCGCGAGCTCGCCCAGGTGCTCGAGGGTCGCGTCGACGTTCGCGCCGTCGGGGCCCGGGTCGATGCGGCTCATGACCGTCTTCTCGATCTCGTCGTAGTCGCGGCCGAGCGCCTCGCAGTGACCGCGCAGCACCTCGAGCTTGTGGGCCAGGTCCGGGGAGTCGAAGAGGTTGCACGCCTGGGCGTACTGCGCCACCATCCGCAGCGTCTTCTTCTCGCCACCACCGCCGATGAGGATCGGCGGGTGCGGCCGCTGCACCGACTGCGGCGAGTTGAGGGTGCTGCCGAGGCGGTAGTGCTTGCCCTCGTAGGGCTCGTCGCTCTCGCTCCACATCTGCAGGCAGATCTGCAGCGTCTCCTCGAGCCGCTCGAAGCGCTCGGCCGTCGGCGGGAACGACAGGCCGAGCCCGACGCACTCCTCCTCGTTCCAGGCGGCGCCGATGCCCAGCCAGGCCCGGCCCTTCGACAGCACGTCGAGCGTCGTGACCTCCTTGGCGAGCAGGCCCGGCTCGCGGTAGACGGCGGCCGTCACCCAGGCGAGCAGCTCCACCCGCTCGGTGACCGCGGCGAGGAAGCCCAGGGCCGTGTAGGCCTCGAGCATCTCGTGCTCCTTCGGCCCGACGCCCCGGATCTGCCAGACGTGGTCCATCACCGAGAGCTTGGTGAAGCCGACGTCCTCGGCGGTGCGTGCTGTGCGCACGAGGTCGTCGACGAAGGTCGCGGAGCCGCCGCTCCACGTGAAGTTGGCGAGGTGCAGTCCGAGGTCCATGACTCGCACACTACGTGCGTGAGGCGGCCGACGCTTCCAGCCGACTCACAGCCTCGGTCGGGCACCGGTCACTCGGCGTCGGCGGTCCCGACCTGCGACCCCGACACGGGAGGCTCCGCCGACCACGGGAAGACGATCCACTGGTCCGTCTCGCGCCAGACGTAGTCGGGCGTCACGACCGACCTCGACTTGCCGTAGATCACGGCGCTGCGCGCCTCGGCCCCGTGCTCCTGGAGCAGGTCCAGCACGAGGGCCAGGGTGCGACCAGAGTCGGCGACGTCGTCGACGACGAGGATCCGGCGGCCCTTGATGCTCTCGGTGTCGAGGTGCGGGGCGAGCAGCACCGGGTCGGGCAACGTCTCCTCGACGTCGGTGTAGAACTCCACGTTGATGGCGTCGGTGAGCTTGATGCCGAGGGCGTAGGAGAGGCCGCCGCCCGGGATGAGCCCGCCGCGGGCCACCGCCACGAGGATCTCGGGGCGGAAGCTCGAGTCGGCGACGAGCGTCGCGAGCTCACGGATGGCGGTGCCGAAGCCCTCCCACGTCAGCACCTCCTTGTCGACCAGGGCGGAGGAGTCGGCGTCGTAGGCGGTGGTCATGGACCGAGGCTAGCCACCCCGGGTGAACACCGTGTTTCCCGGTGGTCCGGCTCGTCGGCCCGTCGGGCAGACTGGCCGGGTGAGCCAACCGCCCCGTCTCCTCGGTCCGTCCCGGCGCTCGCAGGTGCCGCCGTTCGAGGTGATGGACGTGCTCGACCGGGTCGCTGTGCTCCGCGCCGCGGGGCGCGACGTCGTCTCGCTGTGCGCCGGCGAGCCGTCCGGCGGGGCGCCGGCGCTCGTCTCCGAGGCGGCCGCTCGCATCCACGCCTCCGGCCGGGCGCTCACCTACACCTCCGCGCTGGGCATCCACGAGCTGCGCGCCGAGATCGCCGCGCACTACCGGCGCTGGTACGGCCTCGACGTCGACCCGGCCAGGGTCGCGATCACGACCGGCTCCTCGGGCGGATTCGTGCTGGCCTTCCTCGCGGCGTTCGAGGCGGGCGACCGGGTGGCCCTCGCCCGGCCCGGCTACCCCGCCTACCGCAACATCCTCACCTCGCTCGGCTGCGAGGTCGTCGAGATCGACTGCGGACCTGACACGCGCTACCAGCCGACACCCGAGCTGCTGGATGCGGCGCAGGTGGACGGCCCGCTCGCCGGACTGATCGTCGCCTCGCCCGCCAACCCGACCGGCACGATGGTCGACCGTGCCGAGCTGGCGGCGATCACGGGCTGGTGCGCCGCCAACGGCGTCCGGCTCGTCAGCGACGAGATCTACCACGGTGTCACCTACCCCGAGCCGGGCTCGCCCGACCCGCGCGGCGTCTGCGCGTGGGAGACCGACGACTCCTCGGTCGTGGTCTCGTCGTTCAGCAAGTACTGGGGCATGACGGGCTGGCGCCTGGGCTGGCTGCTGCTGCCCGAGGACCTCGCGCGCCCCGTCGACGCGCTCGCCGGCAACGTCGCGCTCTGCCCGCCCGCCCCGGCGCAGTATGCCGCCGTGTCGGCTTTCGCGGAGGAGTCCTACCGTGAGTGCGACGAGGCGGTGGAGGAGTTCGCGCGCACGCGGAGGCTGCTGCTGCACCATGCCGCCCGACTCGGGTGGGGCGACTCGGCACCACCCGACGGCGCGTTCTACTACTGGGCCGACCTCGGCCCGCTGCTCGAGCGCTGGGGGAGCTCGGCGGCGTACGCCCGGGCCCTGCTGGAGGACGTCGGCGTCGCCATCACTCCGGGCGGCGACTTCGACGACCGTGCCGGCGGTCGCTCGGTACGGCTCAGCTTCGCGGCCGGCAGCACCGCCGTCGGCGAGGCGATCGACCGGATCGAGGCCTTCAACGCGCGGTGAGCCGCTAGCGTCCCGGCATGGGCTGGTTCAGCGACCTCGTCGGCGTCGTCCGCACCCGCCTGGGCGGCCGTCCCGAGCCGACGCCTGCCGGGCAGGCCGTGACGATCGACGAGGTGCTCGACCGGATGCGCGCGGCAGGTGCGACGCTGCCCGAAGGCGACGGGGTGCGAGCGTTCCACGAGATGTACGTGCACGTCACCGAGCTCGTGCGTGACCGCGTGGCGGGCGACGACTTCGCCGACGGGCGGTTCATGACGAGGCTCGACGTCGTCTTCGCCGGCCTCTACCTCGAGGCGCTCACCGCGGGTGACCCCCCACACGCCTGGGCGCCGCTCGTGGAGTGCCGTCGCACGCCCGGCATCCTCTCGATCCAGTTCGCGATCGCCGGCATGAACGCGCACATCAACCACGACCTGCCGCTCGCGCTCGTGCGCACCTGCCGGCAGCTCGGCACCGACCTCGACGCCGCCGGGGTCGAGGCCGACTACCAGCGCATCACCGGCATCCTCGAGTCGGTGCAGGAGCAGGTGCGCCGCTCCTTCCTCGACGGCATCCACCTCGAGCTCGACGCGGTCGCGGCGCCGGTGACCAACCTCGTCGGCTCGTGGAGCATCGCCCGCGCGCGCGACGCCGCCTGGACCAACGCCCGAGTGCTGTGGGAGCTGCAGGGCGTCGAGCCGCTGCGCACCGAGTTCCTCGACCGGCTCGACCGGAGCGTCGGGCTCGCCGGTCGCTGCCTGCTCACCCCGGTGGCCGCCCCCGCCTGACAGTGCGGGTCAGGCGGGGGTGGCGACCGGCCGGGCGACGGGCTCGATGGCGGCCTCGACGGCAGGCGCCGGCTCGGCGACGGGGGCCGGCGGGGTCGCGCCCGTGCGCAGGGCGGCGCGCAGCCGCCAGGCGCCGTAGACGGCGACGAGGCTGATCACGAGGTGCAGCCCGAGGAACCCGTTCGCGAGGCCGAGGCCGAGCAGGGCGCCGGCGACGAGCGGGCCGACGGCCGAGAAGGTGGTCTGGATCGCGGTGAAGGTGCCGAGCGTCGTGCCGACGAGGCCCTTGGGGGCGAGGCTCGCGGTGAGCGGGTTCAGCACCGGCGCGTACATCGTCTCGCCGACGGCGAAGATGCCGAACGTCGTGACGAAGAGGGCGGCCGCGACGTCGGGGGTCAGCTGGGCGACCGAGAGGACGACCCACGACAGCGTCCACACGCCGCCGACGACCATGAGCAGGCTGGCGGCGTTGCGCCGCGCGGTGAGCCGCACCACGACGACCTGGAGCGCGACGATGACGATGCAGTTGACGGCTGCGGCCAGCCCGATGGCCGACTCGTCGACGTGGAGGACCGTCAACGCGTACGCGGGCAGGCCCGACTCGAACTGGGCGTAGAAGCCGAGGGCCAGGGCGACGGTGACGACGGCGGTCCAGCGCAGGGCGGGCACCGCGAAGATGCGGCGCAGCGCCTCGACGGTGCCGAGCCGCTGCTCCGCCTCACCGGCGGCGAGGTCGGGCGCGATCTCGGTGGGGGCGCCGATGCCGGCCAGGTGGATGGTCACGGCGGACAGGGCGAAGCCCACTCCGGCGGCGACGAAGGCGGCCGTCATGCCGTCCGGGCGCGCGAGGTCGACGAACTGGCCGGCGACGAAGGCACCGACCGCCATGCCGATCGCCTCGCCCGTGAACTTGTACGCGAAGACCTTGCGGCGGTCGTCGCTGCCGGCCCAGCGCAGCACGAGCACCGAGGCGGCAGGGCCGGACGCCGTCAGGCCGAAGCCGAAGACGAACATGCCGGCGAGGAAGGTGGCGGGCGCGTCGGCCCAGACCAGGCTGCCGACGCCAGCCGCGGCGACGAGCTTGGCGACGACGGCGACGACGACCGGGTCGAACCGGTCGCTCAGCCGCCCGGCGAACGGCGCCGCGACGAGCGCCCCGACGGAGAAGAGCGTGCTGGCGAGGGCGGCCGTGAGGGCGCCCCAGCCGCGGGTGTTGGCCGCGTACGCGTACTGGTAGGGCAGGACGGTTCCCCATCCGAGCATGCCGACTGACGACGCGAGGACGAGGAGCTTGGTGCGCACGGGATTCACACCCTTCGGGGGTCTGGGTTTCGGGGACGCGTTCGACAACGCAGTTTCGACCTCGAATATTTCGTATTCGAAGTTCGATATCGAACATTAGCAGTGCGCGCAGGGATGGAACAATGCGGTTCCATGGCAGCGAAGCGACGGCGGTCCGCCCAGCAGGAGCACGCGGCCGACGTCGCCACCTACGTCGCCGCCGGCGGCGAGGAGTCGGTCCAGCGCGTCATCACGGCCGTCTACGCCGTCACGAAGAAGCTCGACCAGTGGTACGTGCGGCAGTTCGCCGACCTCGACCTCACCCAGGGCGAGTGGTCGGTGCTGGCCGCCCTCGCCCGCGCCGGCGACACGTGCCTCACCCCGAGCCAGCTCGCCGACCTGTCCAACGTCGCGCCGTCGTCGATGACGCACCGCCTCGACAAGATGTCGGGCCGAGGCCTCGTGCAGCGACGCCCCGACGAGACCAACCGCACCCGCACGCTCGTGTCGCTGACGACCGACGGCTGGGCCCTCTTCAGCGCCGCCGTCCGCGAGTCGAACGTCGTCGAGAGCGACACCCTGCGCGGCCTGTCGACCCCCGAGCGCCACGAGCTCGCGCGCCTGCTCGAGATCGTCATCGAGGGCCTCGACGACGTCGACGCGTGACCGTCGCCCGGCGTAGCGTCGCGGCATGAGCGAGCAGCAGAGCCCGTCGACGGCCCGGGTCGCCCTCGTCACCGGCACCTCCTCCGGCATGGGCCTGCACACGGCCGTCGAGCTGGCGAGGCGCGGCCTCACCGTCGTCGCCACGATGCGCGACCCCTCCCGGGCAGCGGCCCTGACCGATGCCGCGCGCGAGGCGGGCGTCGAGCTCGACGTGCGCGCCCTCGACGTCACCGACCACGAGGCCGCCCGTGCCTGCGTCGAGGGGGTGGTCGCCGACCACGGGCGCATCGACGTGCTCGTCAACAACGCCGGCCGCGGCGCCGTCGCCACCGCCGAACAGCTCTCGATCGGCGACGTGCGCGACCAGCTCGAGGTCAACTACCTCGGCCCGGTCGCCCTGACCAAGCTCGCGCTGCCACACATGCGCGAGGCAGGTGCGGGCACCGTGCTCACGGTGACGAGCGTCGGCGGCGCGGTCGGCCAGCCCTTCGCCGACGCCTACTGCGGCGCGAAGTTCGCCGTCGAGGGCTTCATGCAGTCGCTGGCCGTCGTCATGCTGCCGCACGGCGTTCACGTCTCGGTCGTCGAGCCGGCTGCCGTCGCGAGCGACTTCGTCGGCAACGTGGCCCGGGCCGACGAGGTGCTCGACGACCCGTATGCCGCCCAGCTCTCCGCCTACCTCGCCCGCACCGCCGGGGCCTTCGCGGGCGCCCAGAGCTCGCGCGACGCGGCTGTCGCGATCGCCGACGCCGCCCTGTCGAGCGAGTACCGGTTCCGCTGGCAGACCTCGGCGGGGGCGACCGCGTTCGTCGGACTGTCCCTCGCCGACACCGACGGGAGCCGGGTGCTCGGCGCGACCCGCGGGTGGGTCGAGACCGCCCCGAACTAGAGTCGCCGCGTGAGCTACCGGAGGCCCGTCCCGACCATCGGCGACGCGACGTCCGCGGTCGAGCGCGCCCAGGCGCCTGACGCGTGGGCGATGCCCGACGACCTCGCATCGCTGGAGAGGGTGGTCGGCGCCCGCCGCGACATCCGGCGCTACCGCCCCGACCCGGTGCCCGACGACGTGCTGACGGCCGTGCTCACCGCCGGCCACCGCGGACCCTCGGTGGGGCACAGCCAGCCGTGGCGCTTCGTCGTCGTCACCGAGGCGCAGACCCGCGACACTGCGGCCCTCATGGCCGACCGCTGCCGGCTGCGCCAGGCCGCCGGCATGGCGGATGAGTCGGCCCGCGGCCTGCTCGACCTGCGCCTCGAGGGCATCCGCGAGGCCCCGGTCGGCGTCGTCGTGGCGTGCGACCGCCGCACCCCGGCGGCCGGGGTGCTCGGTCGCGCCACCTTCCCCGACGCCGACCTCTGGTCGTGCGCGGCTGCCATCGAGAACATGTGGCTGACGGCCCGCGCCCACGGCCTCGGCCTCGGCTGGGTCACCCTCTTCGAGCCGGACGAGCTGAAGGAGCTGCTCGGGCTGCCCGACGGCGTCGAGACCCTCGGCTGGCTCTGCCTCGGCTGGCCCGATGAGCGCCCGCCCGAGCCAGGCCTCGAGCGGGCCGGCTGGAGCAGGCGCCTGCCGCTCGAGCAGGTCGTCATGCGCGAGCGGTGGACCGAGCGCGACGCCCCGACCTCGCACCTGCGGGCCCCCGACCAGGCGCACGTCGTCGGCGCTCGCGACCGGTCGGACGACCTCCTCACCGTGCCCGGCTCGCTCGGCGTCCTCGACTCGGTGCTCGACCGCGTCACCGCGCTGCCTGCCGTGGACGGCGGGGGCACCCTCGTCGTCGCGGCCGCCGACCACGCCGTGACGGCATACGGCGTCACGGCCTTCGACCCGTCGGTCACCGCCGACGTCGCCCGCGCCACTCGCGAGGGCACGTCGATGGGCGCCGTCGCGGCTGCCGCGGCTGGGCTCGACGTCGAGCTCATCGACGCCGGGATCGGCTGCAGCAGAGGCGATCTCGTCAACGAAGATGCACTCGACGAGACCACGTATGCCGGTCTGCTGGCTCTGGGTCGCGAGCGCGGTCGCGCCCTCGCGCCGGGCGGTCCCGTTGCCCTCGGCGAGGTCGGCGTCGGCAACACGACGGTCGCGGCCGCGGTCGCCGCCGCGCTCCTCGACCTCTCGGCCGACGCGGTCGTCGGGCGCGGCTCGTCGGCGGACTCGGCGATGGTCGATCGCAAGCGCGACGTCGTGACCCGGGCTCTCGAACGAGTGGGCGCCGCCGCGCGCGCCGACGAGCCTCTCGATCCGCTCGAGGCGGTGCGGCGACTCGGCGGTGGCGAGCTCGCCGTGCTCACCGGCGTCGTGCTCGGTGCCGCCGAGGCCGGGGGAGTCGTCGTGCTCGACGGGCTCGCGACCTCGGTGTGCGCGCTGGCGGCCGTGCGGGCCGAGCCCGCCGTCGCGGCGCACCTCGTGGCGGGCCAGCGCTCACGTGAGAAGGCCCACGCCGCTGTGCTCCACGAGCTCGGTCTCGAGCCCCTGCTCGACCTGCGCATCCGTGCGGGGGAGGGCGTCGGGGCGGCCCTCGCGACCGGCCTGGTCAAGGACGCGCTCGCCCTGCGCCGAGGGGTCGCCCGCACGTCCACGGTTTGAGTCGGGCGAGGGGGCCCACCTAGTTTGGACGGGTTGTCCAACCGTCCGACTGCCCTCACGAGGGGCTGGGAGCGAAGCATGTCCACACAGACCTCAGACCGTCCGCCGACCCCGGAACGGGGCGCCGACCCCGGCGACCGCGCCTTCTTCGGCCACCCGCGGGGCCTGTCGACCCTCTTCTTCGTCGAGCTGTGGGAGCGCTTCTCCTACTACGGGATGCGCGCCATCCTGCTGTACTTCCTCGTCGACACGGCGGCCAACGGTGGTCTCGGCATCGACGAGACCACCGGCGCGGCCGTGGTCTCGATCTACGGCGCCTCGGTCTACCTGCTCTCGATCATCGGCGGCTTCACCGCCGACCGCGTCTTCGGCGCCCGCCGATCGACCCTCTACGGCGCGGTCGTCATCATGGCCGGTCACGTGTGCCTCGCCCTGCCGACCGCCGCGACGGCGTGGCTCGGCATCGCGCTCGTCGCGCTCGGCACCGGTCTGCTCAAGCCCAACGTCTCGGCGATGGTCGGCACGCTCTACCGCGCCGAGGACGCCCGCCGTGACGGCGGCTTCTCGATCTTCTACATGTCGATCAACATCGGCTCGTTCTTCTCGCCGCTCGTCGTCGGCTGGCTGCGTGAGCACTACGGCTACCACGCGGGCTTCTCGGCCGCGGCCGTCGGCATGGCCATCGCGATCGCCTGGTTCGTCGTCGGGCGCCGCGCCCTCGGCAGCACGGTCGACGACGTGCCCAACCCGCTGGCCCCCGAGGAGCGCAGCCGTGTCGGCGCGCTCGCCGTCGGCATCCTCGTCGCGTTCGTCGCCGTCGTGGCCCTCGCCGGCCTGTGGCGCGACACCGTGCTCGACCAGGTCATCGACGCGATCTCGATCGTCGCGGTCGCCACGCCCATCGCGTACTTCACGATGATGTTCCGCAGCCCCAAGGTGGAGCGCGAGGAGAAGTCGCACCTCGCCGCGTACCTGCCGCTGTGGGTCGGCGCGATGCTCTTCTTCATGATCTTCGAGCAGGCCGCCGGCAAGATGGCGATCTTCGCGGCCGACAACACGGTCAAGGAGACGGCCGGCGTCGCGGTGAATCCCGAGTGGTTCCAGTCGATCAACCCGCTGGCCATCGTGCTCCTCGCGCCGGTCTTCGGCTGGATCTGGACGCGGCGTGCCGGGCGCTTCCCGTCCACGCCGATGAAGTTCACCCTCGGTGTGACGATCATCGGCCTGTCGGCGCTCGCCATGGCCTGGGCCTTCGCCGGCTACCAGGGCAACACCGCCCCGGTCTACGTGCTCGGTGGCGTCTTCGCCATGCAGACGGTCGCCGAGCTGTGCCTCTCGCCCGTGGGCCTGTCGGCCACGACGCGCCTCGCGCCGCGGGCCTTCGCAAGCCAGGCGATGGCGCTCTGGTTCCTCGCGAGCTCCGCCGGGCAGGCGATCGCGGCCCAGCTCATCCAGGCCATGGGCGGCCTCAGCGACGCGACGTTCTACGTCGTCAACGGCGTCATCACGCTCGTCGTCGCGGGCGTGCTGCTCGCGCTCGTGCCGTGGATCCGCCGCAAGATGTCGACGGCCGAGGTCCACGTCTCCGAGCCGTCCGCATCGTCCGAGCCGTCTGAGCCTGCCACCGTCTCGGCGCACTGACGCGGCGCCGCTGGGTCGAGGTGTGCCGTCGCGAGGGGGCGCGACGGGTTACCTCGATCGCCAGAGGGCGCAGCGGGAACGTGCCTCAGCGCAGCAGCAGCACGGCCGCGACGACACCTGCGAGGACGACGAGCACGCGGAAGAGCGTGGGCGGCAGGCGCCGTCCGACGCGGGCGCCGACGTAGCCGCCGACGACCGACCCCGACGCCAGCAGCGCGATCGCGCGCCAGTCGAGGTCGGCCACGGCGACGAAGATGACCCCGGCCACGACGTTGCCCGCGAAGATCGCCAGCGTCTTGAGACCGTTGACGACGCGCAGGTCGATGTCGAGGCCGAGCCCGAGCACGGCGACCATCATGACGCCCGAACCGGCGCCGAAGTAGCCGCCGTAGACGCCGGTCAACAGGGCGAAGGCCGTCGTGACCGGTCCCATCCGGGTGCGCGGCCCCACGTCGTCGCCGCCACGGGTCCTCAGCCAGCGCGCGATCCACGGCTGCACGCCGACGAGCAGGCAGGTGAAGAGGATGAGCCACGGCACGACCGCCTCGAAGACGCTCGAGGGCAGGGCGAGCAGCAGGACGGCCCCGCCCACGGCGCCGAGGGCGCACGTGACGACGACGGTCCACGTGACGCGGGGGTGCTCGCGCAGCTCCTCGCGGTAGCCGAAGGTGCCGCTCACACCGGCGGGCACGAGACCGACCGTGTTGGACGCGTTGGCCACGACCGGTGGCAGCCCGACCGCGAGCAGCACCGGGAAGCTGAGGAGCGAGGCCACGCCCACCGTCGAGGTGAGGACGCCGGCGCCGAGACCCGCGCCGAGCACGGCGAGCATCTCGAGCGGCGTCACGACCCGTCTCGCAGCACGGCGACGTCGCTGACCATGACGACGTGCGCGTGCATGGCGGCAGCGGCCGCCTCGGGGTTGCCGGACCGGATGGCCCTGGCGATGGCGCGGTGGTGGGCGAGGGAGTCTGCGGGACGGCCGGGCTGGCTCAGCGACTCGATGCGGGTCTCACGGACGAGGTCGCGGATCTCGTCCATGAGCCGGGCGAGCAGCAGCGAGTGGGCCGCGGCCGTGACAGCGCCGTGGAAGCGCTCGTCGCCCTCGACGCCGCGACCACCGGCCTCGACGTCGCGCTCCATGTCGTCGAGCGCCTCGTCGATGCGGGCGAGGTCGTCGGCGGTGTGGCGGGTCGCGGCGAGCGCGGCGATCTTCGTCTCGAGGGCGTCGCGGGTCTCGATGATCTCGGGGAGTCGGTGCGCGTGCGCGCGGATCGCCTCGACGATGCGGCGCGGCGCAGGGGCGTCGGCGATGAGCGTCCCGTCGCCGTGGCGCACCGTGACGACCCCGATGACCTCGAGGGCGACGAGGGCCTGGCTGAGTGTCGCGCGGCTCACGCCGAGGCGCTGGGCGAGCTCTCGCTCGGGGGGCAGCCGGTCGCCGGCCGTGAGACCGTTCTCGTCGATCCAAGCGGTGATCTGCTCGGCCACCTGCTCGTAGAGCCGGGTGCGCGTGAGGCGGGACATGCCCGATGTCGACATGGGGTCACTCTATTGACAGTCGGCCCATTGACCTATTGGCTAGGCCACTGAGCCAGCCATGAGCCTCGTCACAAGGGCGTGGAACCAGGCGCGCTGGCCGCGACCGACGGAGGACACCAATGGGACCGGAATGGGTCTCGATCATCGCGCTCGTCGCACTCTTCGTGATCGGCACGCTGCTGCCGATCAACATGGGAGCCCTGGCCTACGTGGCCGCCTGGCTCGTCGGCGTCTACTCACTCCAGCTCAGCGAGAAGGAGATCCTCGCCGGCGTCAGTGGCGACCTCGTCCTGACGCTCATCGGCGTCACCTACCTCTTCGCGATCGCCAAGAACAACGGCACGGTCGACCTCATCGTCAGATCGGCGGTCAGGGCCGTCGGCGGTCGCGTCGCCCTCATCCCGTGGGTGATGTTCTTCGTCACGGCGCTGCTCACCGCCATCGGCGCCGCGAGCCCCGCCGCGTGCGCCATCATCGGCCCGATCGCCCTCGGCTTCGCCGGCCGCTACAAGATCAACCCGCTGCTGATGGGCATGTTCGTCGTGCACGGCGCGCAGGGCGGCGGCTTCTCGCCGATCAGCATCTACGGCACGATCACCAACTCGGTGATGAAGGACAACGGCCTGCCGTCGAGCGAGATGACCGTCTTCCTCGCGAGCTTCTTCGTCAACCTCGCGATGGCCTTCATCCTCTTCCTCGTGCTCGGCGGGCGACGCCTGATGAACCTGCGCGCCGACGACATCGACGGCCCGATCACCGACGAGGAGATCACCGACGACCTGCACCACGGCGGCGTCGGGGTCGCCACCCGCGGCACCGGCACCATCACCGCGACCCGCACGCAGGCCCTCGGCGTCAAGCGCGACCAGGTGCTGACGCTCGTCGCCTTCACGCTCGTCGCCGTCATCGCGCTGGCGTTCGACAAGAACATCGGCTTCGTGTCGATCACGGCCGCTGTCATCCTCGCCATGCTCGCGCCGAACCAGCACAAGGACGCCATCAAGCAGGTCGCGTGGCCGACCGTCCTCCTCGTCGCCGGTGTGAGCACGTATGCCGCCGTGCTGACCGAGGCGAAGGCGCCCGAGTTCGTGGGCATCTGGGCCGCAGGCCTGGGCGCCGTCGTCATCGGCGCGCTCGTGCTCTGCTACGTCGGCGGTGTCGTCTCCGCCTTCGCGAGCTCGACCGCCCTGCTGCCGGTCATCATCCCGATCGCCGTCCCACTCATCAGCAGCGGCGGCATCGGGGCGGCCACGTTCGTCGCGGCCCTCGCGGTCGCCTCGACCATCGTCGACGTCAGCCCGTTCTCCACGAACGGCGCCCTGATGCTCGCGAACCGCCCCGACACGATCAGCGAGCCGGTGTACTACAAGCAGATCCTCACCTACAGCGTCATCGTGGTCCTCGCGGGGCCGCTGCTCGTGTGGGCCGCCCTGATCCTCCCCGGATGGTGAACGAATGACCCCAGGCAAACCCGGCCCCGGCCCCCTCTCCGACGTCGTCGTCGTCGACCTGTCGAGGGCCCTCGCCGGTCCGCACGCGACGATGATGCTCGCCGACCAGGGCGCCCGGGTCATCAAGGTGGAGGCGCCCGGCCGCGGGGACGACACCCGCGGCTGGGGCCCGCCCTTCGTGGGCGAGGAGGGGCGGCGCGAGTCGACGTACTTCCTCTCGGCCAACCGCAACAAGGAGTCGATCACCCTCGACCTCAAGGACGAGGCCGACCGCGACGTGCTGCTCGCCCTCGTGGACCGCGCCGACGTGGTCGTCGAGAACTTCCGCACCGGTGTGCTCGAGCGGCTCGGGCTCGGCATCGAGTCGCTGCTGCAGCGCAACCCGCGCCTCGTCGTCCTGTCGATCACCGGCTTCGGCCACGACGGGCCCGAGGGCGGCCGGGCCGGCTACGACCAGATCGCCCAGGGCGAGGCCGGCCTCATGTCGCTCACCGGCTCCGGGCCCGACGACCCCCAGCGCGTCGGGGTGCCGATCGCCGACCTGCTGTCGGGGATGTACGGCGCGTACGGCGTGGTTGCAGCTCTGAACGAGCGGCACCGCACGGGCAAGGGCAGCGTCGTGCGCACCTCGCTGCTCGCGTCGGTCGTCGGCGTGCACGCCTTCCAGGGCACCCGCTGGACCGTCGCCGGTGAGGTGGGCCGGTCGGCCGGCAACCACCACCCGTCGATCGTCCCCTACGGCCTCTTCCACTGCCGCGACGGCTCGGTGCAGATCGCCGTCGGCAGCGAAGGGCTGTGGCAGCGGCTCTGTGCGGCCTTCGGGCTCGACCCGGCGGCCGAGGGACTGGCGACGAACCCCGAGCGCGTAGCCAACCGGGCGCGCGTCATCGAGGTGCTCGAGGGCGTCTTCGCGGACTGGGATGCCGAGCCGCTGCTGGCGAGGCTCGCCGAGGTCGGCGTGCCTGCCGGCAAGGTGCGCACCCTCGACGAGGTGTACGCGTGGGACCAGACGGCGAGCCAGGGCCTGCTCGTCGAGGTCGAGCACCCGACCCTCGGAGCTCTCACCCTGCCCGGGCCGCCACTGCGCTTCTTCGACGGCGACGGCACCGAGGTGACGCGTCGCGACCACGCCGCGCCGCCCACCCTCGACGAGGACGGCGCGGCGATCCGCGCCTGGCTGAAGGAGGAGTGATGGCGCGCCGACCGTGGACCGCGCACGAGCTGCTCGACCTCGTGCTCGACGCCGGATCCTTCGAGTCGTGGGACGAGCCCATCGACATCAGCGGCCAGCCCGAGGCATACCGGCTCCAGCTCGAGGCAGCGGCAGAGCGGGCCGGCACCGACGAGTCGGTGCTGACCGGACGCGGCCTCGTGCGCGGCCGACCGGTCGCCGTCGTGGTCAACGAGTTCCGCTTCCTCGCCGGGTCGATCGGCCGCGCTGCCGCGCACCGCATCACCTCGGCGGTGCGTCGGGCGACGGCCGAGGGGCTGCCGGTGCTCGCGTCGACCGCCTCCGGCGGCACCCGCATGCAGGAGGGCACGCCCGCCTTCGTCGAGATGGTCGAGATCTCGCGGGCGCTCATGGCGCACCGGGCCGCTCGCCTGCCCTACCTCGTGCACCTGCGCCACCCCACCACCGGCGGCGTGTACGCCTCGTGGGGGTCGCTGGGGCACGTGACCGTCGGGGAGCCCGGCGCCCTCATCGGCTTCCTCGGGCCCAAGGTCTACGAGGCGCTCAACGGTGAGACGTTCCCGCGCGACGTGCAGACGGCCGAGAACCTCACGGCCAAGGGCGTGCTCGACGCAGTGGTCGCCGCGGAGGACCTGCCGATGCTCGTCGACCGGGCGCTCGGCGTGCTCGTCGACGGCCCGACCGTGCCGCGTCTCGAGCTGCGCGAGGGCGAGCCGAGCCGGCACCTCACCGCCTGGGAGTCGATCGAGCTGACGCGCAGCCCGAGCCGCCCCGGCGTGCGCGAGCTGCTGCGCCACGGCGCCAGCAGCACGATCCGGCTCAACGGCACCGACGAAGGTGAGCGTGACGCGACGATGCTCGTCGCCCTGACGCGCCTCGACGGTCAGCCGTGCGTCCTCGTCGGCCAGGACCGGTCGCGACAGACGCCGTCCACCCCGATGGGGCCGGGCGCGCTGCGCGAGGCGCGCCGGGCGATGCGTCTCGCCGAGGAGCTGGGACTGCCGCTCGTCACGGTCATCGACACCCCGGGTGCCGAGCTGTCGCCGCACGCCGAGGAGGGCGCCATCGCCGGCGAGATCGCCCGCTGCATCGCGACCCTCACGACGATGACCGTGCCCACGGTGTCCGTCGTGCTCGGGCAAGGCTGCGGCGGCGGGGCCCTCGCGCTGCTTCCGGCCCGCGAGGTCATCGCGGCCGAGCACGCCTGGCTGTCGCCGCTGCCGCCGGAGGGTGCGAGCGTCATCGTCCACGGCGACGTCTCGCACGCCGCCGAGATGGCCGAGCTGCAGCAGGTCGGCGTGCTCGACCTGGCCGAGCGCGGCATCGTCAGCCACATCGTGCCCGAGCCGGTCGGCGACACGGCAGCAGGCCTCGCGACCGCCGTTGCGGCCGAGACGGCGGCTGCCCTGCGGCGGCAGACCCACGGGAAGGCGCACGTGCTCGCCAGCTGAGCCCGGGGTCCGGTGCCCGTCGGGGTGGCGCTTGTGCGGACCTTGCGCCATTCCTGCTGCTTCACGGCACGGTCCTTGCGGACCGGTCCGGAGAATGTGGACAGGCCCCCGCTCCCGGGGCCGCCGACGCTGGCGCGACGACCGGGGCCGGCGCGACGGGTGAGCTCACGGTCCAGGCCACTGCCAGCGGTGCGGTCGGGGACGTGTCCGGGCTGCGCCCGGTCAGTGGTGAGGTGGCGGCGGTCGTGCCGGGCGAGCAGTCGTGGGTGAAGATCCCGTGGACCTCGGACGCGGCCGTCTGCGCGGTGTCGGTCACGGTCGCCGCCGATGGGGCCACCGTCGCCTACCCCTGGACCACCAAGGCCTTCTCGTCCTTCTACCGCGAGGACCGGCTCGCCGCCGCGGCGACGGACTACACGGCCGTACGCGTACAGCTGCCTTCGTCGGTCACCGCGAGGTCCGTGCCGGCTGAGGTCACGGCTCGGTTCACGACCGCGGCCGGTGCCGCGGGCACGTGCACCGGCGTCGCGACGACGCGCACCTATCGCGTCCTGCTGCCGGTGCGCGCCTGACAGGGACCTGTCATGGCCTGTCAGGGGCCTGTCACGGGAGGTCGTACGGTTCGGGCATCGACTGAGCGGCCGCCCCCTGGTGCCGGGAGGGTCGGTGACGCCGTAGCTGACGTCGTCACGGTCGGATCCCGTCGCGCCCACCCGAGCTCGACGCCCGCGGGCAGCACGTCGCCGCCGGCTGCCCGCTGCACACGTGCCTCGTCGATGGTCCGGTCCAGTGCGCGCCAGACCCGCGCCTCGCCGCGGTCCGGATTCTAGGGACGCATCTACGGCTACCGTCGGGTGATGAGTCAGGAACCCGAGAGAAGTGAACCCGAGCAGGACCGCATCGAGACCCGTGCCGAGCTCCTGCCGGAGGAGCAGGCGGCCGGCAGCGAAGACCCCGAGGCGCAGGCCCGGGCGATCCTCGAGGAGTCCGAAGAGCGCACTGAGGACCCCGAGGGCACGCGACGCGCGTCCACCCAGACCCCCGACGAGCCGGACCCCGACCGCTCAGCGTGACGTTCGGGTCAGGTCGCGGCCGGAGGCGCCAGCCCGAGCGACGCTGCGATCCGCTGGACAGCTGCTCGATCCCCCGTGGCGGCTGCCGTGCGGAGTGCGAGCGTGGGCGCGTGGACCAGCCGGCCGGCCTGCGCGTTCGCGGCATGTTCAGCGGCCTCTGCGGACAGGTCCGGTCTGCGACGCAGGAGTGTGTCGCGGCACTGCCGCCTGACCTGCTCGTGCAGTGCCTCGATGAGCGGACCCACGGCCCGAGCGGCGAGGTCGTCCACCACGCGACCAGCCGCGGTGGCGACCAGCGCCTCGGCGTGCAGCACGGCGGCACGCGTCGCGGGGTCTCGGCGGGCGTCGTCGTGAAGGGCCTCGAGCTCCACGAGCTGGACCCGTCCGGCCCTCGCCACTGCCGGATCGACATTTCGGGGGACCGACAGGTCGACGACGGTCAAGACGTCGGGCCGGCCGAGCAGCGCAGCGTCCACGTGGGCGGCGGTGACCACGGGCTGTGCTGCCGAGGTGGTGCAGATCAGCAGGTCTGTCCGGCTGATCTCGGTCACCAGGTCGTCGAGCGAGCAGACGGCGCCCCGGCCCGCCAGCTTGGCGGCGTAGAGCTCGTTGCGGGCGGCGACCCGGGCCGACAGGCCGAGCTCGGTCAGTCGCGCGAGAGCCGCGGCGGCCATCTGTCCCGAGCCGACGACCAACGTGCGAGGTGAAGCCGCGCCGGCGAGACGCTCCAACCCGATGTCGACCGCCCGCCGCGCGAGCGAGCGGTTCAGCTTCCCGAGCTCGGTCTGGGCATGCGCGTGTTTCGCGCTGCGCAGCGCGGCGGGAAAGAGTCGTTCGAGCAGTGGTCCTGCCGTGCCCGCGATCTGGGCTGCACGGAAGGCGCGCTGCACCTGGACCTGGACGTCGGCTTCGCCCACAACCCGTGACTCGAGACCCGCGGTCACCCTGAAGAGATGCCCGATGGCCTCGGACCCGGAGCGCACCTCGACGGCAGATTCGGCGGCGGCGCGGTCCGGACCCACGCGACCGAACAGCAGGTCGATCAGACCTGCCGGACCCGTCCGTCCGGCTCCGGTGACGGCGTACAGCTCGGTCCGGCTGCAGGTCGAGAGGGCGACCGTCTCCTCGTAGCCGGCGGCACGGAGCTCGTCCAGGAACGCCGGCACGTCGGTAGGTCGAAGTGCCGTGCCCTCGAGGAGTGCCTGCTCCGAACGAACGTGAGAGACGCCGGCCATCACCAGCTGTCCAAGCACGCGGCCCCACCTCCACCCTCGCCGTCCATGCCACCACCACCGGCACGGGAACCGTAGGGGGGCGGCCTCAAGAAAACCTTTGGCCCCGGGCCGGGGTCTTTCTCGTCACGTGGGGGTGAGGTCGACGAGGTGCAGGTGGAGGGTGTCGCCGGTGGGGGCGGGGTAGCGCCGTCCGAGGCGTGGGCGTGGGCGTGGTTCTCGGCTCGGTCGCGGTCTGGGTCTCGGTGGTGGTTGGGGTGGGCCGATGTGCAGGCCGTGTCGGGTGGTGAAGGTCAGGCCGTCGGGTCGGGTGGGGTCGCCGGTGATGGTGAGCTCGCCGCGGTGGTGCCCGTCGTGGTGGAAGGGGCACAGGGCGAGCAGGTTGGCCAGGTCGGTGGGTCCGCCGTCGCGCCAGTGGGTGAGGTGGTGGATCTCGAGGTGGCCGGTGGTGGCGGTGGGGCAGCCGGGGAAGCGGCAGCCGCGGTCGCGGTCGAGCACGAGGGTGCGGGTGCGGTGGGGGACGACGCGGTGGCTGCGGCCGACGTTGACGGGGTGGCCCGCGGTCTGCCAGACGGGGGTGAGGGTGCCGTCGCAGGTGAGCCCGTCGATGATGTGCCGGGGCAGGCGGGGTCTGCCGGTGAGCCAGCCGCCGTCGGTGTCGAGGTGGACCTGGACGCGGTACCGGGCCCGTCGGGCGGCTGCGCTGGAGCCACTCGCACCTGTGCGGGCGGTGTCGAGGGAGCGGGTGGCGAGCAGGGTCAGGGCGTCGGCCCAGGTGATCCGGGGTGGGCCGCCGTCGGTGGTGTGGTGGTCGGGGTCGAGGACGTCACCGTCGTGTTTCGTGGCGGTGCTGCTGGTGGTGTGGAAGAGGTGGTCCTTGGCTTCGGCGAGGGCGGCTTCGACGAGGGCGCCGAGGTGGGAGGGGGCGTCGTAGCGCAGCCGGAACCGGCCGTCGGTGTAGCCGATCGTGAGGGTTGCGGGCTCGACGAGCTCGGGCTCGGGCTCGGTGCCGAGTTCCCGCTCGCCGGGCGGGACTTCTCCGGGGAGGGCGTTGCCGGTCTCGTCGACGGTGTCGGGCTGGAGGGTGAAGTCGTAGCGGGGGATGGTGCGTTGCAGCTGGGTGACGGTGGCGTGCTGGGCGAACTCGGCGGCGGTGGTGTCGAAGGCGGTGGGGGTGTGGCGGGCGACGACGGCGGCCTGGTCGAGGCTGATCCGGCCCTCGCGTAGGGCGGTGGTGGTGGCGGGCAGCTCGTCGGCGCGGCGGGCCAGCAGCAGGATGGCGGCGGCTTGTCCGCGGGAGAGCCCGGCGCGCAGCATCAGCCAGTGCTCGGGTGAGCGCAGCCCGGCGGCCTGCCAGGAGCCGTCGGTCAGGACGGTGGTGACGAAGTCGACGAGGCGGGCGTGGGCGTCGTGCAGGTCGGCGGCCAGGGATGCGACGTGGTCCCAGTCCTGCTCGATCTGTTGCGCGCTTCCCATGCCCCTATCGTACAGGTGTTCTGCATATCTGCTTGGGTGAAGTAGCATCTGTGGATGACCGCGAATCCGATTCGGGGC